>NZ_CP151961.1:3232500-4275685 GCF_038593085.1 Bacillus sp. FSL L8-0528 | reverse complement strand
AATGGCGGTTCGTCCCTCCTTTACCAGCAATATTTGCTTGTCCAACCTGTTATAGAACACAAAAAAAGAGCAAATGGATGAGTCCATTCGTTAATGAAATGTTGAAAACATATAATATAGTAGAAAAACGTCTTTTCGACATTCTTCACAAGATGTGGACAAATTTCTGCACACCCTGTGAAAAAACTTTCCACAACTTATCCACAGTTTGTGGATAATGGATTGGCAGCCAATTTGTTATCAAGAGTTAAAACACAAATATAATATCAGAATAAGCGAGTGGTTGCAATGGTTGCGAGGAACTTATCCACACACTATACAAACTGTTGAAGAAATATTGTCCACAACGGTTAGTTTTGTGAAAATGTTGTCGATAATGATTGTGGATAGAAAAAACGAGGCGAAAGATATCCACATTGGCTTTTTTTCGCTCCGCTCTTCCCATTTTCCCGCTTCCAAAAAAATCTTTTAAGCTAAAATTGAGGAAAAATGAAATTAGGCTTTCGAAGAAAATTGATATGTGTTATCCTATTATGGTGCAAAAAAGAAATGTGTGAGCGAAGTTGACAATGAACTGCTCATCCCAATATAATAAATTAGACTGTCTTTAACAGCTATTCCTCGAGGGAGGTGTCATACATGAAAAGAACATTTCAACCAAATAACCGTAAGCGCAGCAAAGTTCATGGCTTTCGCAGCCGTATGAGTTCTAAAAATGGACGTCTTGTATTAGCACGTCGTCGCCGCAAAGGAAGAAAAGTATTATCAGCTTAGGCCACTGAATAATGTCAGTGGTCTTTTTTACATAGAGGAATGACCAGGCCCATTTGCCAGCTTGTTATCGGAGTGAAAGAAGATATGAAAAAGCGAAATCGATTAAAGAAAAATGAAGATTTTCAAAAAGTATTTAAAAAAGGCAAATCGATGGCAAACCGGCAATATGTTTTATATGTGCTTCACCAGCCTGAGGCGAAAGAGTTTCGGGTGGGACTGTCGGTCAGCAAGAAAATCGGAAACGCAGTCGTGCGCAACCGGGTAAAGCGGCTGATTCGCCAGGTCATCCAGGAAGAGCGGGATCTATTAAAACAAGAAAATGACTACATTATCATCGCAAGAAAACCTGCAGCTGAATTGTCATATGAAGAGGCGAAAAAAAGTTTGCAGCACCTTTTCAGAAAGTCGTTTGTCTACCGGAAAAAACCGAATCAGCCATCATAGTCCGGTTAAAAAGATGTTATGGCCCTCATTTTTAAGCGCTTCCTTTAGCTCCTGAAAAATGTCGTCGCCCATTCGGGGAGAAAGATGATAAAATACGAGAAAGTATGTCTTTTTAATGGTCATAACCGAATAATACCGGTTGAAGAATGAAGATTTAGGAGGAAATATTGTTGAAGAGGCGAATTTTATTATTGTTCAGTATGATCGGCGTTATCGTGCTGTTAGCTGGATGTACGGAAATCAACCAGCCGATCACTGCAGAAAGCGAAGGGTTTTGGAACACGTATATCGTATACCCGCTGTCACAGCTGATCACGTATGTAGCAAATTTAACGAATAAAAACTTCGGACTCGCGATTATCATCGTCACGATCTTAGTCAGACTTTTAATTTTGCCGCTGATGATCAAGCAGACGAAGAGTTCGAAAGCGATGCAGGCTCTCCAGCCTGAAATGCAAAAACTTCGCGAAAAATACAGTTCTAAAGATCAAAAAACGCAGCAGAAGCTTCAACAGGAAACGATGGCTCTCATGCAGAAGCACGGGGTTAACCCGCTTGCCGGATGTTTCCCGATCTTAATTCAAATGCCGATTTTAATCGGATTCTATCATGCCATTATGAGAACGCGGGAAATCGCAGAACACAGCTTTTTATGGTTTGACCTTGGGGAGCGTGATCCGTATTTCATTTTGCCGATTCTCGCCGGTGTGTTCACATTCATTCAGCAAAAGCTGATGATGGCGGGAACAGCGCAGCAAAATCCGCAGATGGCGATGATGCTTTGGCTGATGCCGATCATGATCGTTGTATTTGCGGTCAGTTTCCCGGCGGCTCTTTCCCTGTACTGGGTAGTCGGTAACTTATTCATGATTGCTCAAACCTTCTTTATCAAAGGGCCTGATTTAAAGGCAGAGAGGCAGGAAGCGGCAGCCGGAGGAAAAAAATCCGGAGGTAAGAAAAAGTGAAGAAACTGACTGCTACTGGACGTACCGTCGATGAAGCAGTGCAATCCGGGCTTGAACAGCTGGGCCTTCATGCAGATGATGTCGAAGTCGACGTAGTTGATGAAGGAAAAAAGGGATTATTCGGCATTTTCGGTCATCGGTCTGCAGTCGTGAACATTCGGGAAAAAATAGACCCGGTTAAAGAAGCAAAACAGTATTTGGAAAATGTGATTTCGAATATGGGAATACAAGCCCAGGTGACGGCAGAAGAGGAGTCAAAACGAGTGGTCTTTCAGTTAAAAGGTGATAAAACAGCCCTTTTAATTGGAAAAAGGGGACAAACTTTAAATGCCCTTGAAACGCTGACGCAGCTCGTGCTCAATCGTCATTCCGACAGATATATCCAAGCGGTGGTTGACGCCGAGGGATACCGCGCAAAGCGGAAGGAAACACTCGCTCAGCTTGCATTGAAGCTTGCTGACCAGGCGGCCAGGCAGAAAAAAGACATTCACCTGGAGCCGATGCCTTCCAGTGAGCGCAAAGTCATCCATGATACGCTTGCGGGCTACTCGCAGCATATCGAAACTTATTCTACTGGAGAAGACCATAATCGGCACCTTGTCATCTCATATAAAAAATAACATGAAAACCGAAGTTCCCAAAATTGGGGCTTCGGTTTTTTGCCGTTGCAAAATCGATGAATGCAGACCAAATCGGTTTAAGCTTTAGTTTTTTCGGTGTAAGCTGTTGATGAAAATGAAATTTAATTGTTATTCACATGTGGATAAGTTAAAGTAAGTAATGATGGCTTAGAACGGTTGTGGATAACGATTCAAGTCACTTCCACTTCAATTGAAACTATGATATCTTTAAATTTTGATTACAATAAAAGTTTTTCATCCATATACGATGTTTGGAAGATGACCCGGACAAATGGGGATAATAGATAGAGGAATGAAAAAGAGAGGTGAAAGCCATGGATACCATCGCCGCGATTTCAACGCCGATGGGAGAAGGAGCGATTGCGATCGTCCGGATGAGCGGCCCTGAGGCTCTTGCGATCGCCGATAAAGTATATAAAGGACCTCGCGGGAAAAGGCTGACTTCCGTCGATTCACATACGATTAACTACGGTCATATCGTTGATCCGGAAACGGAAAAAGTCGTGGAAGAAGTCATGGTTTCGGTACTGAAAGCGCCGAAAACTTTTACGCGGGAAGATATTGTAGAAATCAACTGCCACGGCGGAATTGTAACCGTCAACCAGGTGCTTCAGCTCGTTTTGAGAGAGGGAGCGCGCCTTGCGGAACCGGGGGAATTTACGAAAAGAGCCTTTTTGAACGGAAGAATCGATCTTTCCCAAGCTGAAGCTGTCATGGATCTCATCAGGGCCAAAACAGACCGCGCTATGAATGTGGCCATGAATCAGATGGAAGGAAGGCTGTCTTCACTGATCAAACGGTTGAGAGCCGAGATTCTTGAAACATTGGCCCATGTTGAAGTGAATATAGACTATCCGGAATACGATGATGTCGAAGAAATGACCCATAAGATGCTGATTGAAAAGGCGACAAAGGTCAAAAAGGAAATCGAGGCGCTGCTGACGACTTCAGAGCAGGGTAAAATATTAAGAGAAGGCATCTCAACGGTTATCATCGGGCGGCCAAATGTCGGCAAGTCCTCGCTTTTAAACAGTCTCGTCCATGAGACAAAAGCGATTGTAACGGACATTCCGGGTACGACACGGGATGTCATTGAAGAATATGTGAATGTCAGAGGCGTGCCGCTGCGCCTTGTCGATACAGCCGGGATCCGCGAGACCGAAGACATCGTCGAGCGAATCGGCGTTGAACGTTCAAGACAGGTATTAAAAGAAGCCGATTTGATTTTGCTTGTCCTCAATTACAGCGAGACCCTTTCGGAAGAAGACATCAAGCTCTTTGAAGCAACGAAGGGCATGGACATCATCGTCATCGTCAATAAGACCGATCTTGAGCAAAGACTTGATCTTGATCGCGTTCGGGAATTGGCGGGAAATCAGCCTGTCGTCACGACATCCTTATTGAAAGAGGAAGGGATTGATGAGCTGGAGGAAGCCATTCAATCGCTGTTTTTCACAGGAACGATCGAGAGCGGCGACTTGACATATGTCAGCAATACAAGGCACATCTCACTGCTGCATGAGGCGAAGCGCGCCATTACTGACGCATTGGAGGGCATCGAAAACGATGTCCCGATCGATATGGTTCAAATTGATTTAACAAGATGCTGGGAAGTTCTCGGGGAGATCATTGGCGATGCTGTACACGAAAGCCTGATCGACCAGCTCTTCTCTCAATTTTGCTTAGGAAAATAAAGGAGGAACAAAGCATATGGGCTATGAAGCAGGCCAATATGACGTCGTTGTCGTCGGCGCCGGACACGCCGGTGTTGAAGCGGCGCTGGCGTCAGCCAGACAAGGCGCAAAAACGCTTGTCTTAACGATTAACCTTGATATGGTTGCTTTCATGCCATGTAACCCGTCTGTCGGCGGACCTGCAAAAGGAATCGTCGTCCGCGAAATCGATGCGCTCGGCGGGGAAATGGCTAAAAATATCGATAAGACTCATATCCAAATGAGGCTTTTAAATACTGGAAAAGGCCCTGCCGTCCGGGCTCTGCGGGCTCAGGCTGACAAATTCCAATATCAGCATGAAATGAAAAAGACGCTTGAGAATGAACCGAATTTGACCATGTTGCAAGGAATGGTCGAACGCCTTCTTATTGAAGACGGGGAATGCCGGGGCGTTGTAACCCAAACAGGGGCGGAGTACCGTTCTAAGACCGTTGTTCTGACGACGGGGACATTTTTGAGAGGAAAAATTATTCTTGGCGATCTGTCATACTCCAGCGGGCCGAACAATCAGCAGCCGTCCATCAAGCTGTCTGAGCATCTTGAAGAGCTCGGCTTTGATCTCGTCCGTTTTAAAACAGGGACCCCGCCGCGGGTCAACAGCCACTCAATTGACTACAGCAAAACGGAAATTCAGCCCGGCGATGAAGTGCCGCGGGCCTTTTCGTATGAGACAGTGGAATATATTACAGACCAGCTTCCGTGCTGGCTCACATATACAAGCCCGGAAACGCATGAAATCATTGACAACAATCTGCATCGCTCACCGATGTATTCCGGTATGATTAAAGGAACGGGGCCAAGATATTGTCCTTCTATTGAAGACAAGGTCGTCCGCTTTAACGACAAGCCGAGACACCAAATCTTTCTTGAGCCTGAAGGCCGCAACACCCAGGAAGTCTATGTCCAGGGATTGTCGACAAGCCTTCCTGAAGATGTGCAGCGAAAAATGCTTTCAACTATTCCCGGCCTTGAGAATGTGCAAATGATGCGAGCGGGGTATGCGATTGAATATGATGCGATCGTACCGACACAGCTGTGGCCGACACTGGAAACGAAAAAAATTCCGGGACTCTTCACAGCCGGACAGATTAACGGAACATCAGGCTATGAAGAAGCGGCCGGACAGGGAATTATGGCCGGCATCAATGCGGGCCGGAAAGCGCTTGGCAAAGAAGAGGTCATTCTCAGCCGCTCAGACGCTTATATCGGCGTATTGATCGACGACCTTGTGACAAAAGGAACAAACGAACCGTACCGCCTGCTGACTTCGCGTGCAGAGTACAGGCTGCTTCTGCGTCACGACAATGCAGACTTGCGCTTGACCGAGATCGGCTATCAGATCGGCTTGATTTCTGAAGAACGATATCAAAAGTTTCAAGAGAAAAAAGCGGCCATTGAAGCAGAGAAAAAACGCCTTCATTCTGTTATTATCAAACCGACAAAGGAAAATCAGGAATATATCCGTTCACTGGGCGGCAGCGAGCTCAAAGACGGCATTCGCGCGACCGACCTGATGAAGCGGCCGGAAATGAATTATGAAACTGTTACTGCTCTTGCGCCGCCTGAACAAAAAGTCGCCGGCGACGTTGCTGAACAGGTTGAAATTCAAATTAAATATGAAGGATATATTGAAAAGTCCTTGCAGCAGGTCGAAAAACTAAAGAAAATGGAAAACAAAAAGATTCCTGACAGAATCGACTATGATGCGATCAAAGGCATTGCAACGGAAGCGCGCCAAAAATTGAAAGAGGTCAGACCGCTGTCGGTCGCACAGGCCTCACGGATTTCCGGCGTCAATCCTGCTGATATTTCCATTCTGCTCGTCTACTTAGAGCAGGGACGGATTGCCAAGGTTGCGGAATAGAAAGGGTGACGGCATGAACATTGAGCAATTTACAGCCGGTTTGGAGGAGAAAGGCATCTCCCTTTCTTCCTTCCAGCTGGAGCAATTTGAGACCTATTACGAATGGCTTGTTGAATGGAACGAAAAAATGAATTTAACCTCGATTACCGAGAAAAAAGAAGTGTATTTAAAGCATTTTTACGATTCCATCGCCGCTTCTTTTTATGTTGATTTCAAAAAGATGAACAGTCTCTGTGATGTTGGAGCGGGCGCCGGATTTCCAAGCCTTCCGATAAAAATCTGTTTTCCTCACCTTCACGTCACAATCGTTGACTCGCTGAACAAACGGATTCACTTTTTGAATCAGCTGTCAGATGCTTTGGAGCTGGAAAACACAGCTTTTTACCATGACCGCGCGGAAACATTCGGAAGATCGAAAGACCACAGAGAAAGCTATGACGTCGTGACGGCACGCGCTGTCGCCCGCCTTTCGGTTCTCAGCGAGCTCTGCCTTCCGCTTGTGAAAAAAGACGGTTTATTCGTAGCATTAAAAGCAGCTTCGGCTGATGAAGAAATTGAAACGGGCAAAAAAGCCATCAAAATGCTTGGAGGCAAAATTGAAACCGTACATTCTTTTCAGCTGCCAATTGAAGAAAGCGACAGAAACATCATTGTCATCAAAAAACAATTGCAGACACCGAAGAAATTTCCAAGAAAGCCTGGAACACCTAATAAATCTCCTATTGAAGGTTAAATTATTCGTTTTCTTCAAATTTCGTGATGTCACAGAAGGAAAATTCATGAGAAAATAGAATTATAAAAATGGCAGTGTTTAAAGGTGGTGTAGGTACATGAAGCATTCATTCTCTCGTCTCTTCGGACTTGGCGACAAGGAAGAAGAAGCAGAGATTGCTGAACATGATACGAATAAAGAAGAAATTCAAGAAATTCCAGTAGGCGATATAATTCCTAACCGTTTTCAGCCGCGCACCATTTTCTCAGAAGAAAAAATTAAAGAATTAGCTGCAACCATTCATACACACGGCATTATCCAGCCGATTGTCGTCAGAAAAACAGAGCGGGAAGGCCAATATGAACTCATAGCCGGAGAGCGGCGCTGGCGGGCGGTTCAAACGCTCGATTGGGAGAAGGTTCCCGCTATTATTAAGGATTTTTCAGATACGGAGGCCGCTTCCGTCGCTCTTATCGAAAACCTTCAGAGGGAAGAATTATCTTCGATTGAAGAGGCGCATGCTTATGCAAGGCTTTTAGAGCTTCACGATTTGACGCAGGAAGCCCTTGCACAAAGGCTTGGAAAGGGCCAGTCAACAATCGCCAATAAGCTCAGACTGTTGAAGCTTCCGGAAGAGGTGCAGGAAGCGATCTTGAAAAAAGAAATTTCAGAGCGCCACGCAAGAGCGCTCATACCGTTGAAACAGCCCGACCTTCAGGTCAAGCTGTTACATGAAGTCATTGAAAAGAATTTAAATGTAAAGCAAACCGAAGACCGTGTCGTCAAAATGCTTGAGCAGGATAAACGCAAGCCGAAACCGAAGAGAAAAGCGTACAGCAGGGACGCGAGAATTGCGATGAATACGATTCGCCAGTCCTTATCAATGGTGGAAGACAGCGGCGTCAAACTGAATACGGAAGAAGAGGAATTTGAAGAATATATTCAGTTTACGATCCGGATACCGAAATAAAAGCTCCCTCTAGAGCTTTTATTTTTTTAGGCAAAATATTAATAGGGGAGCATCTATGGAATATTATCGACAATATCATTCTTTGCTTTTTTCAATTGCTTACCGTATGCTCGGGTCTTTGCAAGATGCAGAGGACATCGTCCAGGAATTGTTCGCAGACCTCCAGGAAAAAGATATCAGTCAAATTGACCATATTCAAGCATATTTGAAGAAATCTATCACCAACCGCTGCATAAATGAACTCCAGTCTGCCCGCAAGAAACGGGAGGTGTATATCGGGGAATGGCTTCCGGAACCACAGGTAGCGCTTTCAGCTCAAAGTCCGGCGGAATACGTTGAAGAAAAAGAAAAGGTTTCCTATGCATTTCTGGTAGTTATGAGCCGGTTAAATCCTGTGGAAAGAGCCGTTTTGATGTTTAGGGAAGTATTTGGATATCACTATAAGGAAATATCGTCCATAATCGGGAAGTCGGAAGCGAACTGCCGTAAAATCCACAGCCGGCTGAGACAGAAGCTAAATGGGGATATTTCGGTATTATCACAGCCGGTCGAAGAACAGCAACTGGCCCGGCTGTTTATCGAATCAGCGAGAACCGGTGATTTTGAGGAGTTTTCCAAGAAATTGATTGAAGATGCCGTCTTGTATACAGATGGCGGCGGAAAAGTACGCAGCGCTTTGAGACCGATCTATGGAAAGAGCCGCATTTATGCTTTTTTTACGGGAGTTGTTTCAAAGGGAAGCTTTTCCGGCCGCTTTATGCCTGTCGATATCAACGGCCAAAAGGGCGTTTTGATCATGAAAAACAACCGCCCGGCTTACGCCGTTTGCTTTGCTTGGAACCCGGAAGGCGATTCCGTCAAAAATGTGTTTATCGTATCAAATCCCGATAAACTGAAGCATATTAAAATATAACGTTTTCTGTCACAAACGCCGTTCCTCACTTGTTATATAAGTGAAACACTTAAAGGAGGAATAGACATGGAAACGAGATTTCTAATGGAAAAAGTAAACCCTGAGGGCTACAGAGGAATGCTGGAGCTTGAAAAAGCGCAGGCTTCTTCAGGCATTGACCCCATTTTAAAGGAACTGATCAAAATCCGGGCTTCACAGCTGAACGGATGTGCTTTCTGCTTAAATATGCATACAAAGGATGCAAGGCAGAACGGTGAGACGGAACAGCGGATATATGCGCTTAATGCGTGGCGGGAAGCGCCTTTTTTCACGGAAAAAGAGCGGGCAGTATTGGCGCTGACTGAAGCCGTTACGCGAATCGGCGAGCACGGGCTGCCGGATGAAGTATACAACGAAGTCAGGACCCATTTTACAGAAGCTGAAACAGCCGAACTGATCATGTCAGCCGTCACAATAAATGCCTGGAACAGAATTGCCATCGCCACCCGGAAAATGCCCGCAGCAGATTGATTGAAATCCCCCTAAGACAGGGGGATTTTTTTATATTAATATAATAATGAAACTATCTTTCATTTCACTTGAACATCTCTTCTCTTTTTTCTGAGATAAAAAAATGGTTTCTTTATGTCGAAAAATAGAAAAAACGGATCTCTTTGAAAAAACAAAAATTCAAAAAAAGCAAACGGCCGATTCTTTTTTTGTTAAAATAGAGAAATGAGAGAAACTTGTTCAATGTGAAAGTAGGTGACATTGTGGGGAAAATTATTGCGATCACAAACCAAAAAGGTGGCGTTGGTAAAACGACAACCTCTGTTAACCTGGGAGCTTGTTTAGCTTACATCGGGAAAAGGGTTTTGTTAGTCGACATAGACCCGCAAGGAAACGCAACAAGCGGTATCGGCGTTGAAAAGGCTGATGTTGATCAATGTGTGTACGATATATTAGTAGATGATGCAGATGTGAAAGATGTCATCAAAACAACATCCGTAGAAAATTTGGATGTCATTCCTGCAACGATTCAGCTTGCGGGGGCGGAAATTGAACTCGTTCCGACCATTTCCCGCGAAGTCCGGCTGAAAAGAGCTTTGGAATCAGTCAAACAAAACTATGATTTTATGATTATTGACTGTCCACCGTCATTAGGGCTGCTTACAATCAATGCGCTTACGGCTTCCGATTCCGTCGTGATTCCGGTCCAGTGCGAATATTATGCGCTGGAAGGGCTGAGCCAGCTGCTCAACTCGGTCCGGCTCGTGCAAAAACATTTAAATACGGATCTGATGATCGACGGTGTATTGCTGACAATGCTTGATGCAAGAACGAATTTAGGCATACAGGTCATCGAAGAAGTGAAAAAGTACTTCCGCGATAAAGTATACCAAACCGTTATCCCACGGAATGTCCGGCTCAGTGAAGCGCCGAGCCATGGAAAGCCGATCATTTTATATGATCCTCGTTCCAGAGGAGCGGAAGTCTATTTAGAATTAGCAAAGGAAGTGGCTGCGAATGCCTAAAGGTCTCGGAAAAGGGATTAATGCATTGTTTTCAAATGTTGATTTATCCGAAGAAACGGTTGAGGAAATCAAGCTGCAAGACTTGCGGCCCAACCCTTATCAGCCAAGAAAAACGTTTGATGACCAATCGTTAAAAGATTTGAAGGAGTCCATTTTGCAACACGGTGTTTTGCAGCCCATCATCGTCAGAAAGTCAATTAAAGGCTATGACATTGTAGCCGGAGAACGCCGCTACCGGGCTGCTGAAAAAGCCGGATTGGATACCATTCCTGCGATTGTGCGCGAGCTGTCGGAATCCCTGATGATGGAGATTGCCCTATTGGAAAATCTTCAACGAGAAGACCTGTCTCCGCTTGAAGAAGCAAAAGCCTATGAATCTTTGCTCAAACATCTCGATATGACCCAGGAACAGCTGGCAAAAAGGCTTGGAAAAAGCAGGCCTCACATCGCCAACCACTTGCGGCTGCTGACACTACCTGAAGACGTTCAAAAGTTAATCGACAACGGCACGTTATCGATGGGCCATGGCCGAACATTGCTTGGATTGAAAAACAAGAAAAAGCTTGAGCCGCTTATTCAAAAGGTCGTGTCCGAACAGCTGAACGTCCGCCAGCTTGAAAAGTTAATTCAACAGTTGAATGCTGATGTTCCACGTGAAACAAAGAAGCCGAAACAAGTAAAAGATGCAGTGATCAAAGAACGAGAGTCGTATTTGCGAAACTATTTTGGAACACCGGTGACCATTAAAAAGCAAAAGAAAAAAGGCAGAATTGAAATCGAATTTTACTCAAATGAAGACTTGGAGCGTATTCTCGAATTGCTGGCTCAAGAAGACGCATAAGCTTAAAAACCATCTGATCATGTGCAGATGGTTTTTTTATGACATCCTTCCGGTCATTCTTTGAATTGGTGACACATGGCGCCGCTGCCACCCGGCTTTCTCCAGATGCGACAACCCGTCAGCAAGCACATCTGCCATGCTCATGACAAGGTTGAGCCTTGTATTTTGCAGGACAAAATACTCCATAAAGCCGCTGACATTGACAATTCCGTTAATATGCACGTGGCCGACTTCAGGCAAGCTTTTCTGAACGCCTGCTCCCGGCTTCAAAGGTCCTTTGCCGATTTGAAAAGATCCCACGCTTTTGGTTCGTCCAAGACAGGCATCGATCGCGATCATAAATGGATTTTGATGCTGATGATGAATATGATCAATCTTTTCATTTAAGTTTACGGCGTGAACCGGGTCGGCAAGCGTTCCATAGACATGAAAACGTGTCAGCTGTTTTGCGGAGAGTTTCATTCCTACGAGGGGACCGAGCGAATCTCCGGTGGAGCGGTCTGTACCGATGCAAACGATCACGATGGGCCGGTCTTCGGCTTCCTTTAAATAGACGGAAAGAACTTTCTCTATTTGTTTCACAGCTAGCGGATCCGAATGAGAAATATATTCATTTATTGGTTCTTGAGAAAAAATTCCGCCTTTTCGATTCATAGGCTTCACATCCTTGTCATCATGGTAACAGCAGTGCCTTGGTGTGTTTTTCGAGTATGAATGGTTGTTTACAGTATATCCAGCTGTCTCTTTTTTTATGCTTTGGATGAAACGATTTGGTCAGCCGAAAAAATACTTTACTAAAAGAAGATATGATAATTCACTTTATTATATTGATATAATTTATTCGTTTGAATGAAAAAAGTCGAAAGGGGTTTCATGAATTTTTATAGAGGACCGGCAATATAGTGTCATGAGCGGAGAAACAAGCTTAAAAACTATATTGCTGGGGTGAGCAAATCGTGTGGAGAGCCGGGATGAAGTGGATGCTTCTTATTTTAGGAAGCTTAATAGGTGCGGGATATGCGTCCGGCCAGGAAATATGGCAGTTTTTTGGTGATGAAAGCGGACTGGCTATCCTGTTGTTTACGATCATGTTCAGCCTGTCAACCTATATTGTGATGAAGATCAGCTACGAACAAAAATCAGAGCATTTTCTGCCTGTGCTCGAAACATTAATCGGTCCGCTGCTGGCTAAAGTATACGATGTGCTGATCATCCTGTATTTGTTTACGACGACGATTGTGATGATTGCAGGAGGCGGGGTAACGCTGCAAATCTTCCATATCCCGTTTTGGACGGGCGTCATCTTATTTTGTTTATGCACAGGGTTGTTGTTTTTCTGGGGGCTTAATGGCATATTGTCCGTTAACAGCTACTTAATCCCGATTTTGGTGGCTGGGCTGCTGTATGCGCTGATTTCTTTTCAAACCGCTCATCATCAGCCGTGGCTGCTCAATTTGACTCATCAATACAACTGGCCTGCCGGCATCGCATTCACTTCGCTGAACATATTATCTGTTGTCGCTGTATTGTCTGCGGTCGGCAAAGAGATGAAGGGAGTCGGAGAAGCGAAGATTGCCAGCATATTAAGCGGCCTGGTGTTTGGCGCTATTTCATACATGTACAATGAGACCCTTGTAGAGCTTGCCGGTGAACTGGCCCATTATGAAATTCCTTTATTCGCGGTTTTGGAGGGCGCGCCTTTTCCGATTTTTATTTTTATGACGGCTGTTCTTTGCGTCGCGATCTACACAACGACGATCTCGAGCATTCTCGGGCTGTCCAGCCGTTTTCTGTCACTTGTGAACTGGCCGAGATGGGTAATCGTCTTCCTGCTCCTGTTGATCATGGTGCCTTTTACATCAATCGGCTTTTCAAATTTAATCGCTTTTTTATATCCAATTTACGGGTTATTAAATTTGTATTTGTTGGTAAATATTTTACTTTACCCGATTTTGAGTAAATGGAAATAAATATATTTATGGTTATGAAGAATTGCTCTTTCGCTGTGGTTTTTTGTACAATAAGATCACAACAAGGAAGCAAAGAGGTGAACGATGTTGGCCGATAAAGAATTTGGCCTGAATGACGTGGTCGAAATGAAAAAGCCGCATCCCTGCGGGACGAACCGCTGGAAGATCATTCGGATGGGAATGGATATCCGGATCAAGTGCGAGGGCTGTTCACACAGTGTCATGATCCCGCGTAAAGAGTTTCAAAGAAAGCTGAAAAAGATATTAGTTAAGCATGAGGAGTCCGAATCTTAATCTTTGCGGACCCCCTCATGCTTTTTTTCGATCTCAACGAAAAATGAATTTTCACCTAGTTTGTATGATTGAAAAGCAAGTTTTGTCAGCTTGTCTTTTACTGTAATCATCCTTATAATTGTTGCAGGTTTAACATTTACGACTACACATGGATGTTCATTATAGAGGAGATGAAACAATGGCTTTAACAGCTGGGATTGTTGGTTTGCCTAACGTTGGGAAATCAACCTTATTTAATGCAATTACTCAGGCCGGGGCAGAATCGGCCAACTACCCGTTTTGTACGATTGATCCAAACGTCGGAATCGTAGAGGTTCCTGATGAGCGTCTGCAAAAGCTGACAGAACTCGTCAATCCGAAGAAGACGGTCCCTACCGCATTTGAATTCACCGATATCGCCGGCATTGTAAAAGGAGCATCAAAAGGAGAAGGGCTCGGAAACAAGTTCCTGTCCCACATCCGCCAAGTAGACGCGATCTGCCATGTTGTCCGCTGTTTTGCCGACGACAATATCACGCACGTGTCCGGGAAAGTAGATCCGATTTCGGATATCGAGACGATCAACCTTGAGCTGATACTGGCTGACCTTGAAACCGTTGAGAAGCGGATCGGCCGGGTCGGAAAGATGGCCAAGCAAAAAGACAAAGAAGCCGTGTTTGAATTTGAGATTTTGACAAAGTTAAAAGAGGCCTTTGAACAGGAAAAGCCGGCCCGTTCTGTCGAGTTCTCGGAAGAGCAGCAAAAGGTGTTGAAGCAGCTTCATCTGCTGACGACAAAACCTGTCTTATATGTAGCGAATGTCAGCGAGGATGAAGTGGCTGATCCTTCAGGAAACGAGTACGTTCAGAAGGTCCGGGAATTTGCTGCTGCTGAAAACGCGGAAGTCATCGTCGTCTGCGCCAAAATTGAGTCCGAAATCGCAGAGCTTGAAGGCGAAGAGAAGGCGATGTTCCTTGAAGAACTCGGCATCGAAGAATCCGGTCTGGATCAGCTGATTAAAGCGTCCTATTCCCTCCTTGGACTAGCCACTTATTTTACAGCGGGAGAACAGGAAGTCAGAGCCTGGACATTTAAAAAAGGTATGAAAGCCCCTGAATGTGCGGGCATCATCCATACGGACTTTGAACGCGGATTTATCCGTGCGGAAACGGTTGCTTACGACGATCTGCTGGAGGCGGGAAGCATGGCCGCAGCAAAAGAGGCCGGAAAAGTCCGCCTTGAAGGGAAAGAATACATTGTGAAAGACGGCGATGTCATTCATTTCCGTTTCAATGTATAACGCAGTTGAAATAGGACAAGAGCTTTGATATAATATAAAATTGTGAGTAATAGGATTATTGCTCCTTGCCCAATATAATGGGCCGCTTAGTCCAAAAGGAGGTGCAAATACAAATGAGAAAGTACGAAATCATGTACATCATCCGCCCAGACGTTGATGAAGAGTCTAAAAAGGCTGTTGTTGAGCGTTTTAACAACATTTTAACAACTAACGGTGCGGAGATCACTGAAACAAAAGATTGGGGAAAACGCCGTCTTGCGTATGAAATCAACGATTTCCGTGACGGATTCTACCAAATCTTAAACGTTCAAGCTGGAGCTGAAGCAGTTCAAGAATTTGACCGTTTAGCTAAAATCAGTGATGACATCATTCGCCACATCGTGGTTAAAGAAGAAGAATAAACAGAATTGAATTATATACTCTAAAGCAAAAGGATGGTCTCTCAATATGCTTAACCGAGTTGTTTTAGTCGGCAGACTGACAAAGGACCCAGAGCTTCGTTATACTCCCAGCGGTGCAGCTGTTGCCACCTTTACGCTTGCTGTCAATCGTACGTTTACGAATCAGCAGGGTGAACGTGAAGCTGATTTCATCAACTGTGTTGTCTGGAGAAGACAAGCCGAAAATGTTGCGAATTTCCTTAAAAAGGGAAGTCTTGCGGGTGTAGATGGACGTTTGCAAACGCGCAGCTATGAAAATCAGCAAGGACAGCGTGTATACGTCACGGAAGTTCAAGCTGAAAGTGTTCAATTTCTGGAGCCTAAAGGCGGCGGTTCTGGTTCAGGCGGTTACAGCGGAGGCCAGGGAGGCCAACACTTTGGCGGCGGACAGAATGAACCGGCTCCATTCGGCGGCAGTCAAAACAATCAGAATCGCAATCAAGGCAACAGCTTCAATGACGATCCATTCGCAAACGATGGAAAGCCGATTGACATCTCTGATGACGACTTGCCATTTTAATGGATGACGGACGAATAAAACAAAACCAGAATAGAAAGGAGGGAAATAACGATGGCAGGAGGACGCAGAGGCGGTCGTGCGAAACGCCGTAAAGTGTGTTATTTCACTTCTAACGGCATTACGCACATCGACTACAAAGATGTAGATCTTCTTAGAAAATTTATCTCTGAGCGCGGTAAAATCTTACCACGCCGTGTAACAGGAACAAGCGCGAAATACCAACGTAAATTGACTGTTGCAATCAAACGCGCTCGTCAAATGGCTTTACTTCCATACGTAGCAGGCGAGTAAGCCGATAAAAGGAACAAGACCCAATACGGTCTTGTTCTTTTTTTATTCATCAAAAGCCGGGTCGCTTCCTGCAGCATTCAGGTTTCCTGCTTGCCAATCTGTATCCGTTTAATGTCTCCGAGGACGGCAAGGTAGAACACGAGCCCAAGCAGTAATACAAACCCGGCTACTAAAAAGCTGAGCGTAAATGAACCGGTCACATCAACCAGATAACCCGTTAAAGAAACCGCGATAATCCCTCCGAATAAGTTATTTGCCAAATTGACCATTGAGCTGAGCAGAGAGATGGAACCAGCCGGTGCAATATCAGCTGATATCGACCAGCCGACAGGCGCAGTCGCAGATATTCCAGCTAAGCCGACGGAAATGCAGATGATCGCGATCGTGATGTTGTGCGTGAAGACAGCTCCCAAAAAGGCAAATCCAAGGCTCATGCCGATTGCGATAATGGTCTGGTACACTTTTGTATTCGAATGCCCCTTTTGAATTAAAAAATCGACGAGCCATCCGCCCACTACGATTCCGGAAACCGTCGATATCAACCAGGGAACCGCTGTAAACAGCCCTGAGGACATAATATCCATTCCGTATGTTTCTTTAAAGAAAGTCGGGAGCCAGGTTAAGAGCAGGTTGAATGTATAGCCATAACCCGTGAATCCGATCATCAGCCCCCATGCTTTGCGGTTTGCCAGCATTGCTTTTAAAGCAATGAGCGTCCGTTCCGAGATGTCTTCCTCTGATACGGCATTATGTTTTTGAATGTAATGGAGCTCTTCTTTTGAGATTCGTTTGTGCCGATCGGGTTGTTCATAATACATCCAGAAAAATACAGTGAACAGTACATTGATGATTCCGATCGTTAAAAAAGCGGCTCGCCAGTCAAATGTCGTGACTAAAAAGGCAACGAGAGGCGCGCCGATGACATTTGCGAACTTGGCTGCCGAGTCAAACAGGGAATTGGCAAGACCGCGCTCATTTTGCGGAAACCATAAGGCCGTGGCTTTGGAAGCGGCAGGAAATGCTGAAGCACTCGTCAGCCCGATTAAAAATCTGACAATATAAAGAAGCAATTTCCCCTGTAAAAAAGCCAATATAATGGTTAGAAAACTCCATACGGTCATTCCGACCCTTGTTACCCAGGCAACGCCGTACTTGTCCAAAAGACTCCCGACCGGAATCTGCATCAGCGTGTATGAGTAGGTATAGATGGAAAAGACGATGCCTAATTGGGTTGCCGTCAATTGAAAGGAATCCTGTATCGCAGGAGCCGCGACTGAAATGGCAACACGGTCAAAGTAATTTAAAATGATCATGCTGCTTAATAAAGAAGAAATATACCATCTTGTATGCCCCGGCCGTTTTTCCAGCTCTTGCGCCATATTGAAACCTCCTCTAATGATTAGATTGGACTCTTTTCAAAATTACATTCTTAATTTCTTCGTGTTCATTTCCACGGGATTGCGGGCAGTAAACGGCCGCGGAAAAAAACCATATAGACATTTTGATACAGGTTTGCTAAAGTGAAACATGTTAAAAACAGATGGCTTCTATGAGAGTTAGAAGCAAATGATTACGAACGAGGTGTTGAATCTTTGAATGTTAAACAATTAAATAGCGAATGGTTTTCTAATGTACGGGGGGATATCCTTTCGGGTATCGTCGTAGCGCTTGCTCTCATTCCTGAAGCCATAGCGTTTTCCATCATTGCGGGTGTAGACCCGATGGTCGGTTTGTACGCATCTTTTTGTATTGCCGTCGTCATTTCCTTTACGGGCGGCCGTCCGGCGATGATATCAGCTGCGACCGGGGCGATGGCTCTTTTGATGGGATCTTTGGTCAGGGATCACGGGCTTGATTATTTATTTGCTGCTACGATTTTAACGGGAATCATCCAATTGATATTTGGGGTGCTGAAGATTGCGCGCTTTATGAAATTTATTCCGCGGTCGGTTATGGTAGGTTTCGTAAATGCGCTCGCCATTTTAATCTTTATGGCGCAGGTTCCTCATTTTGTTGGAGTTTCGAATATGACGTATGTTGTGGTCGGGATTACGTTGTTGATTATCTATGTTCTTCCCCGCTTTACAAAAGCCGTTCCATCTGCACTTGTTGCCATTATTGCGATGACTGTATTTGCTATTTTTGGCCATTTTGATCTTCGCACTGTCGGTGATTTGGGAGAGATAAAGCAATCATTGCCTGCTTTTATGATTCCCGATATTCCTTTCAATTTTGAGACGTTGGCCATTATTTTTCCAACAGCCTTTGCGCTTTCCATCGTCGGCTTGCTTGAGTCATTATTAACCTCTTCTATTGTTGATGATATGACGGATACGGAAAGCGATAAAAACAGGGAAAGCCGCGG
This sequence comes from Bacillus sp. FSL L8-0528, assembly GCF_038593085.1. Classification (NCBI taxonomy): domain Bacteria; kingdom Bacillati; phylum Bacillota; class Bacilli; order Caryophanales; family Bacillaceae; genus Bacillus; species Bacillus sp. FSL L8-0528. The sequence goes on along the minus strand of NZ_CP151961.1, from coordinate 4,257,155 downwards.
ACAGGGCATCGCCAACATTGTCGCCGGATTTTTCGGAGGCATGGCGGGATGCGCGATGATCGGCCAGTCTGTGATCAATGTGAAATCAGGAGGAAGAGGCCGCTTGTCCACTTTTGTTGCCGGCGTTTTCTTAATATTTTTGATCATGGTGCTGGGCGACTGGGTCGTACAGATTCCGATGGCGGCCTTGGCCGGTGTGATGATTATGGTATCGATCGGTACGTTTGACTGGTCTTCGTTCAGCATGTTAAGAAAGGTGCCGCTGACGGATTCCATTGTCATGCTTGTGACCGTTATCACCGTTGTGGCGACCCACGATTTATCAAAAGGGGTTTTCGCCGGCGTTATTTTGAGCGCGGTCTTCTTTGTGGCGAAAATTTCCAAATTGAAAATTGAAGAAAAGTCAGAAGAACATGCGGTCAAGTACATCATCAAAGGACAAGTTTTCTTTGCATCTGTTCAAGATTTCGTAAAGTCTTTTAAAACGGATGAGCAAACGAAAAAGGTCATTCTTGATTTTTCAGAGGCCCATATATGGGATGATTCCGCTGTGGCGGCTATCGATAAAGTCGTTTTGAAAATGAAAGATCAGGGAATAGACGTTGACTTGATTGGTTTAAATGAGTCCAGCTGGAAGCTGGTCGAAAAACTGGCAACTTATGATCAGCCTCATCGTTCAGTGTCAAATCACTAAGAAAACGGGTGTTGTAGGGTGTATAGAAATATACTGCTGGCTGCAGATGGCTCAAAGCATTCTGAAAGAGCGGCCGATCATGCGATTCATTTGGCTTCCATGTCAAAGCAGGCGGTCGTCGACGTTATTTATGTATTGGATTATGCGAAAGCAAAACACGAAGTTCTGCATAGCGAAAACCGTGCAGAACTCGAACGTGAACGGCGCAGCAGGCTGCTGTCGATAGAAAATAAATTAAAACAATCGGCCGTTCCCTATCAAATGACGATGCAGCACGGGGATCCGGGCCCGACGATCGTATCGTACGCCAACCATCATGATGTTGATATCGTGATTATCGGAAGCAGGGGGCTGAACACTTTGCAGGAAATGGTGCTGGGAAGTGTCAGCCATAAAGTGGCGAAAAGAGTGAAGTGTCCAGTTTTAATTGTAAAATAGCCTAAAACAGAGCCAGTAAGGATCCTATCCTTGCTGGCTTTTTTATCTCATCGATATCGCTTTTTGCGCGTGCATGGCGTCGCCTTTTAGCAGGTCAACGAGATTATAGGCGGGATATAAGCCTTTCTGGTACATAAAATAAAAAATTTGTTCATGCAATTTAATAGCCGCATTGATTTGTTTAACAAACACTCTCCTGAGCTCGGGCGTCGCCGTTTCCGTGATCGCAATCGCATAGTTTCGAACGGTTGTTTTCGCCAATACCAACAGATCACCCGCATCAAAATACAGGTCGGCCCGTTCTTCATCCCGCTGAAATGCCGGAGCTTTTGGCAAAAAGGGAAGAAGCTCCCGTAAATTTTGCTCCAATGCCTTCGCTGAAACACTGTAAAGCTGTCTTAACTGAGGATCGCTGATTTTTTTCATGCTTTTCTTGATCTTGACCAATCCGACAGACTGGGCCGCGATCAGTTCATGCAACTCCATCGTTTCATGCCAAGCCAATGTTTTTGTTGTCATGCATATTCTCCTTTATTGCTTTTTCTTAGTCAGCATATGCCCATTGCCGTCTAAAGGTTAATAGAAGAATCAGAGGGACGTTTTAGACCGTTTTGGAAAGGGGAAATCAAATAATACGGGATTTTTGCATCTAAGTGACAACAATGAGAGGTGATCAATGTGTTGGATGTGTTGAAGGACTTTTTTCTATTCTTGAGCGGCGGGCTTCGCGTGACGCTTCTGATCGCAATTTTGATTATATTGTTGTTGATCAGAAAAGCGAGAAAGAAAAATAAAGAGAAGTCGGGGTTTCTCGACTGACAGTGTTTCACATGGAACATTCACTCGCTTTCTCAAGCCTTATGATCGTTTTACTTGCGATTTGACCTTATGTTAGAATAAAGAAACAATGAGAGAAGGCCGAGACCTGCTCATCTCATCGTCTTTATTTGAAAATGAAATTTTCGGCGTTAGAAAAGAGCAGTCGTCTATGCTGCTCTTTTTGATTCATGACATTTAAACATACGAGGTGAACAAGTGAAACAAACAAGAGCTTTAGTAGAAGGCGCTATCATGGTCAGTATTTTTGCCGTTTTGCTGATGATCAGCCTCTATATTCCTTTCATCGGAACCATTCTTTTATTGACACTGCCGCTGCCTGCCATGGTTCAAACAATCAGGCACGGTCTAAAGCCTGGGATTTCGGTGGGGTTGGTCAGTTTACCCGTTTCATTGATTGCCGGTTCCTTAGGCGGACTGATGTTTGCTATTCCAGTAAGTGCCGCGGGCGTGATCATGGGCTTTTACTACAGAAGAAAAGAGCCGGCCCAAGCGATTGCTGCAGCAGCCGTTACATATATGGTTTCGTTCGTCCTGCTGCTTATCATCAGCGTTCAGTTTCTTGGATTAAACTTAATAGAGACGGCCAATCAAGCATATAATGAAACATTCAAAACCTTTGAATCGAGTATCAAACAGTTTGGAAATGATAAAGAAGTGGCTAAGCAGATTGAATTGTTAAATGAGCAATTCAAACAGGCGCAATATTTATATCCAACGGCCATTGTGATATTTTCCGGAATCACTGCGTTTTTGAATCATCTGCTCGCAAAGCCGGTGCTTCGGCGCATCATACAAATACCGTCTCTGAAACCGTTCAGGGATATGAGACTTCCGCAAAGCATTATTTGGATCTATTTGTTGACGATTCTTCTGTCGCTGGCTCCCGTTGAAGAGGGCAGTGTATATTACTCTGTTCTGTTAAATGCGAGTCTCATCATGGGCTTTGTCTTGGTCATCCAAGGGTTTTCATTTGTGTTTTACTTTTGCCATGCCAAGAAACTGCCAACTGTCCTGCCGGTTCTTTTTTTAATTATCGGGTTGTTTTCGCCCCTGCTGTACCTTGTTCGCATCTTAGGTATAATTGATATAGGCTTTAACTTGAGAGAAAGAGTGAAAAAATCGTAGCCGCGATGTTCTCCAATGGTGAGGAGTTGATTTGAGTGCCAAGTTTTTATGAAAAACCGTTATTTCGATATCCCATATATTCTTTAATCGTCGTCACAATCATTTCTGTCCTCATCAACATTTATTTTAATTGGGTGGCAGGGGCGGCCGGCGTTCTGATTCTGGGTGTCATTTTGTACTTTTTGAAGCGGGCCGACTCCCAAATCAGAAAAGAGCTGGACGATTATATATCGACGCTGTCTTATCGTCTGAAAAAAGTCGGAGAAGAGGCGCTGCTTGAAATGCCGATCGGGATCATGCTGTTTAACGATCAGTACTATATCGAGTGGGCCAATCCTTTTATGGCGTCATGCTTTAATGAAAATACGCTCGTCGGCCGGTCGCTTTATGATACTTGTGAATCTGTCGTCCCTTTGATTAAGCAGGAAGTGGACACAGAAACGATTACGCTGAATGAGCGGAAATTTAATGTGGTCATCAAACGGGAAGAAAAGCTGCTTTATTTCTTTGATGTCACAGAGCAGACGCAGATTGAAAAACAATACGAAAATGAAAGAACGGTTCTTGCCTACATCTTTCTCGATAATTACGACGATGTGACGCAAGGGCTTGATGACCAGACCAGAAGCTCGATAAACAGTGAAGTAACATCGCTTTTGAACCAGTGGGCCCAAGAGTACGGCATTTTCTTAAAACGGGTTTCCTCTGAGCGGTTCATCGGCGTATTAAACGAACATATTTTAAGCGAGCTAGAAGCATCAAAGTTTTCGATTCTTGATGAAGTTCGGGAGAAGACATCCGTTCATACCATTTCCTTGACGTTAAGCATCGGAATCGGTGCATCTGTTGCCTCGTTGAAAGAGCTCGGCGATTTGGCGCAATCCAGCCTTGACTTGGCGCTGGGACGCGGAGGAGATCAGGTGGCAATCAAGCAGCCGAACGGGAAAGTGAAGTTTTACGGCGGTAAGACGAATCCGATGGAAAAACGGACGCGCGTCAGAGCCCGGGTCATTTCACACGCGCTCAAGGAGATTGTCTCTGAAAGCAGCAATGTGATTATCATGGGTCATAAGTTTCCCGATATGGATTCGATCGGATCAGCCATCGGGATTTTGAAGGTCGCACAAGCAAATGGCAAAGACGGTTTTGTCGTGATCGACTCCAATCAGATCGGTTCAAGCGTTCAAAGACTGATCGGGGAAATTAAAAAATACGAAGAACTGTGGTCCAGGTTTATTACGCCGGAAGAGGCGCTTGAGATCGCGAAAGACGACACGCTGCTCGTGATCGTTGATACACATAAGCCTTCCTTTGTCATTGAAGAAAGGCTGGTCAATAAAATTGAAAATATCGTCGTTATCGATCATCATAGAAGAGGGGAAGAGTTTATTAAAGACCCGCTGCTCGTCTATATGGAGCCGTACGCTTCATCTACAGCGGAGCTTGTGACAGAGCTGCTTGAGTACCAGCCGAAGCGCTTAAAAATTAACATGATCGAAGCAACAGCCCTTTTGGCCGGGATTATTGTCGATACGAAGAGCTTCTCGCTGCGCACCGGCTCCCGTACGTTCGATGCGGCGTCATATTTGCGCGCAAAAGGCGCTGACACCGTATTGGTGCAAAAGTTTTTAAAAGAAACAGCCGATCATTATATTAAAAGGGCGAAGCTCATTCAGCATACCGTTTTCTATCAAAACGGCATCGCCATCGCATCGCTGCCGGACGATGAGGCGGACGAATATTTTGACCAGGTTATCATTGCACAAGCCGCGGATTCTCTTCTGTCCATGAGCGATGTCGAAGCGTCATTTGCTGTGGCGAGAAGAGACGAGAATACGGTATGCATCAGTGCGAGGTCGCTCGGCGAAGTGAATGTTCAAATCATCATGGAAGCGCTCGAGGGCGGCGGTCATTTAACCAATGCCGCGACACAGCTGACCGATATCACGGTTGAAGAAACGCTCCGCCGACTAAAAGAAGCGATTGACGAGTATTTCGAAGGAGGCATTCAGAAATGAAGGTAATTTTCTTACAGGATGTTAAAGGCAAAGGGAAAAAAGGCGAAGTGAAAAATGTAGCGGATGGATACGCGCACAACTTTTTGATCAAAAAAGGGCTGGCTGTTGAAGCGACATCATCCAATATCAGCGCGCTTGAAGGCCAGAAGAAAAAAGAGAAGAAAGAAGCCGCTGAAGAACTGAAACATGCGAAAGAGCTGAAAAAACAACTTGAGGACATCACGGTGGAACTTTCAGCCAAGTTCGGAGAAGGCGGCCGTCTATTCGGCTCCGTGACAAGCAAACAAATCGCGGATGCGCTGCAAAAAAGCCATCAGTTAAAAATCGACAAACGTAAAATCGAGTTAAACGATGCGATTCGCTCATTGGGATATACAAATGTTCCCGTGAAACTCCATCCAGAAGTACAAGCAACACTGAAAGTTCACGTGAAAGAGCAATCATAAAATAACAAAGCCCCTTCATGCAGTGCAGAAGGGGCTTATCTTTTATTCTGTGCGTTTTCTCATTTCATTGGCCAAGAATTCAACGTCTGTACCGATGATCACCTGTACATCGTGCTGATTGAGCTTCACGAATCCTTTTGCTCCCATGGCTTTCATCGCGCTTTCATCCAGTTTGGAAGCATCGCGGACCTTGAGGCGAAGGCGGGTTACACAATTGTTCAGCGTCTCGATGTTTTCTTTTCCGCCAAGCGCTTCGATGTATTTGTCCGCAAGGGTATCGTATTTGGACGGTCCTGTGTCAGGGCTGACAGGTGTGTTTTCCTGGTCATCGTCCTCCTCTCGGCCAGGCGTTTTCAAATTGAGCTTCGTAATCAGGAAATAAAAGATGACGAAATAAATAATGCCGTATACAAGACCGAGCGGCAGCAAAAGCAGCGGCTTTGTGGCGATTCCAAAGTTTAAAAGGTAGTCGATCGTCCCGGCTGAAAAGGTAAAGCCGTGGTGGATGCCGAGCATATTGGTCACGGTCATGGCGCTTGCGGTTAACAAGGCGTGAATACCGAAGAGAAGCGGCGATAAAAACATGAATGTGAACTCAATCGGCTCCGTGATACCGGTTAAAAATGATGTGAACGCCAATCCGATCAGCAATCCGGCCGTTGCTTTGCGGCGATGCTTTTTCGCGGCGGCGATCATTGCCAGACATGCCGCAGGGAGACCGAACATCATGATCGGGAAGAACCCTGTCATAAAGGCGCCGGCGCTTGGATCTCCGGCAAAGAACCGGTTCATGTCACCCGTTTTGCCCGCAAATTCTCCAAAGACCATCCAAACCATATTGTTTAAAATGTGATGAAGGCCGAGCGGCAGGAGCAGCCTGTTCAAAAGACCGAATATGCCGACTCCCAATGCCCCTGCATGAATGATCCAGCCGCCAATGGCGTCAATGGCCTGCTGTGCGTAAATCCAGACGAAGCCGAAAACCCCTGCAAGAATGATGGAACAGAAGGCTGTCATAATCGGAACGCTGCGTTTTCCGCCGAAGAACCCGAGCCAGTCAGGCAGTTTTGCATCTTTAAAGCGGTTATACATGACGGCTGCGACTACACCTGAAATAATCCCGCCGAGAACGCCCATGTTCAGGTCCTTATTGATGGCTGCTAAGCCGCCTGTCAGAACAAAATAACCGATGGCTCCGGACAATGCGGCGGCCCCGTGGCCATCCTTTGACAATCCGATTGCAACGCCTATCGCAAAGATGATCGGCAGTTGGTCAAGAATCGATTGTCCTGAAGCGGCGATAAACGGAATGTTTAACAGGTCTTCTCTTCCCAGCGCGAGCAGGAGGCCCGCAGCAGGAAGAACGGCAATCGGAAGCATGAGCGCGCGGCCGATATTTTGAAGAAATCCCAACATAGTTAAAACCCCTTTCGATGATATTGAATCGCTTTTTTCAAATGTCCATTTTCATGGGATAAACAGCGGCGGGCATCTTCAAGCGTTCCGCTTGTCAACACCATAAAGATCGCTGCCTTGATGTCATTGCCGCTTTCTTTTAAAGCTTGCAGGGCCTCATTCTGTGATAACCCGGTGGTATTCATCAGAATGGTGACAGCTCGCCCGGCCAATTTTTGATTGAGCAGTCTCATATTCACCATCTCGTTTTGATAGACGCGGCCAAGCCTCGCCATTGCAGCTGTTGACAACATGTTCAAGATCATTTTTTGAGCGGTCCCTGCTTTCAGCCGCGTTGAACCGCGAATAATTTCCGGTCCTGTTTGCACCTCAATCGCGATATCGCTTAACTTGCCTGCTTCTGTATCCTCGTTGCAGCTGATCGAAACAGACGCGGCTCCGAGCTGTCTGGCATAGGATAATGCGCCGAGGACATAAGGTGTCGAGCCGCTCGCTGTGACGCCGATTAAGACGTCATCTTTCGAGAATGATTGCGCTTTCAGATCCGCGACGATTTTTTCACGGTCATCTTCATTTTCTTCAAGAGGCGTCCACATCGCGTCATATCCGCCGGCGATAAGACCGGTCCAACGGCTTTCGTCAATAGAGAAGGTCGGCGGCAGTTCTGCGGCATCAAGGACTGCGATTCTGCCGCTTGTGCCGGCGCCAGCTGTAAACACTCTTCCGCCTTGCTTAAAACGGCTGACAATCGTATCCGCCGCCTCGGCGATCAGGGGAAGGCAGGGCGTAATGGCGCGAGGAACTGTATGGTCTTCCTCATTCATCAAGGTGACGATATCTAAAGCATTCATTTCATCAAGTGCTTTGCTTTTGTCGTTCGTATCTTCTGTCTTCCTCATTGTTCTTTCCTCTTCATATCGATGACGAATTTATAGCGGTCGCCTCTGTAAACGGATTTGACCACTTCAAACGGTCTGCCGTCGTCCAAATAGCTTAAACGTTCGATGAGCAGGACAGGTGCGCCTTCCTCGATGTCGAGAGGCTCGCTCTCTGCCGGAGAGGCAATCGCCGGCTCGAGTGTTTGTGCGGCGCGGTCAATCGTAAGGGAGAGCGTATTTTCGACATAGTCGTACAAAGATGCGCTCATAATGTCCTCTGTCAGGCCGTTGATGAGGTCGGCGGGCAAATAGGAGATTTCATAAGCCATCGGGATGTCGTCTGCGAGACGGATCCGTTTGACTTCATAGACGGAAGCCCCTTCACGAATCTCCAGTTTGCGCGCTGTGCTCTGGTCACACGGAATGACGCCGAAGCCGAGCATTTTTGTGCCGGGTCTCATGCCTCTTGATTTCATGTCCTCGGAAAAGCTTGTCAATCCTTTGAGAGGCTGCTCAATTTTAGGCTCGGCAATAAATGTTCCTTTTCCCCGCTGCCGGACGAGAATGCCTTCATTGACGAGGTTGTTGACCGCCTGCCGGACGGTCATCCTGCTTACCTCATATTTTTCTGCGAACTCTCTTTCAGAAGGAATGAGGTCGCCGGGCTTCAAATCTTTTGTTTCGGCAAGCTTTTTAATCTCGGTTTCAATCTGATAGTAAATCGGAATGTGGGAATCTTTTTTGATCAAAAGGCCATACCCCTTTCTTTCACGATTGATAAAGCATCGCTGTCCGCTATGATGACGACGTTCTGGTGTGTTTTTAAGACAGAAGCGGGCGTGTCTTCATTTGGTTCTTCACTGAGAAGCTTCGCCAGGATGCCCGCTTTTTTCTCTCCTGAAACGAGCAGCAGGATCTGCTTGCTTTTCATGATCGTGGAAATGCCCATCGTTATGGCTTGCGATGGGACGGCGTCATAGGAATCAAAATAACGGGCATTGGCTTCTTTCGTTGATTGTGTCAGTTCGACTGTATGCGTTTTCGATGAAAATGGGGTGCCCGGTTCGTTAAACCCGATGTGGCCGTTCAAGCCGAGGCCGAGCACTTGGAGATCAATGCCTCCAAGCCGTTCGATCAGCGCTTCATAGCGGCTGCATTCGGCATCGAGGTCACAAGCCATCCCGTCCGGAAGATGGGTATGGCTGAGCGGAATGTCAATGTGATCGAAAAGCTGTTTTTTCATATAGAATGTATAGCTGTTTTCATGATCCGGGGAAACGCCGACATACTCGTCTAAGTTAACGGTATAGACGTGCTTGTAAGTCGTTTTGTTATGCGTATGATCTTCCCTTAAAACCTGATATGTGCCGAGAGGCGTTCCTCCGGTTGCAAGGCCGAGAACAGGCACAGATAAGCGGTTTACTTTCTCGATGATGAGTCGGGCGGCCGTTTGGCTCATGTCCTGATAATTTTTAGCTTCAATGATTTTCATGGTGAAACCTCCCTTTTGCTGAAAGCAATCACGCCTTTGCAAAGCGTCATCACAACTTCATTCTTTTCATTTAAAATGATCAAATCGGCATCTTTCCCGCTCCGTATGCTGCCTTTTCGGTCAAACACATGAAGCTGCTTGGCGGGATTGACCGCTGTCATGTAGACGATATCTTCGAGTGAACATCCTGTAAAATCCATCATGTTCAGAGCAGCCTGGTTCATCTTCAAGATGCTGCCGGCAAGCGTACCATCCTGTAAGACGGCTTTTTCGCCTTTCACGAACACCTCCTGTCCGCCCAATGTATAGGTTCCATTTTTTAAGCATTTTGCGCGCATGGCATCCGTAATTAAAATGATGCCTTCTTTCTGTTTTTGCTGAAATGCCAGCTTGACGACGGCAGGGTGAACATGAATGCCGTCGGCAATCACTTCGGCCTTCAGTTCATCATGCAGAAGGGCGCTTCCGGCCGTCCCCGGCTCGCGATGGTGCAGCCCCCGCATGCCGTTGAACAAATGGGTGACATGGGAGATGCCGGCCTTAATCCCGTCTGCCATTTCTTTGAGTCCGGCGTCGGAGTGGCCGGCGGATGCCGTGACACCTGTTTCTTTTAAAAAGGAAATTAGTTCCAAAGACCCTTCCAGCTCTGGCGCAAGTGTGACTAATTTAATGTTATTCCCCGAGATGCGCTGCCATTCTTTAAATAACGAAAGATCCGGCGGGATAATATCATCCGGCGGCTGGGCGCCGCACCGCTTTTCTGAAATAAAAGGGCCTTCTAAGTGAACGCCTAATACTTCGGCGGTTCCGGGCTGGCCGCCGGCTTCCTTATAGCGGTGAACGTTTGCCAGCGCATGCTCGATCGTGGCTTTATCCTGGGTCATCGTCGTCGCCAGGAAGCTTGTCGTTCCTTCTTTCGGCAGGGCTTCGGCCATTGTTTGCAAAGCCTCGGCTGTTCCGTCCATGACATCTGCGCCGTTCGCTCCGTGAATATGAACATCAATCATGCCCGGCAGCACTTTGAAGTTCTCCGGAAATGTCAGCTGTTCTGCCGTTGCGGCGGAAACGGGAATATCAGTCATTGGTCCGTAAGCCTCGATTTTTCCCCCGTTCGTTAGAAGAAATCCGTCTTCTATCATTCCATTTTCACTGTAAATATGAAGATGTTTAAACATATAGCGTTGAGATGGGTTGGTTTTCACAGTCAAAAGTCCTTTCTTGAAAACGTTATCATCAGTATAGAACATTACAACTCTAGTTGTCTAGACCATTAAGTGAATTATTTTTGTCAAGTTTGATCATACAGCATCACGCTTCATTTGGCCGCTGTGTTGTCAGGTTATATTCCAAAAAAAAAGCCGGCTTATCTGCCGGCTTCGTTATGCTGCTTTAGCATAAATATATTGATTTCTTCCCGCACCGAGTCCTGCACCGATCAAAGCGACCAGCGCGCCGATGAACAGTAAAATCGGTCCGTTCCATGAGTGCATGTGATCGTAAAGAAAACCGACAAAGCTTGGACCAATTGCTGCCAGCAAATATCCGGCTGATTGCGACATTCCTGATAATGCCGCTGCTTGATCGGCATTTTCGCTTCTCAGCCCGATTAAAGTCAAGGCTAAACTGATGCTGGACCCTTGTCCGATTCCGATTAAAATGACCCACAGCGTCAGCATCGCTGTATTACCTCCGTACAATAGCCCTGACATCCCCGCCAAGTATAGGATGCCGAGGGCCAGCACGATGCTTTTTTGGTTTCGGAAGCGCCCGGCGAGAACCGGAGTCAAAAATGTCGACGGGAGGCTGGCAAACTGCATCAGCGACAGCATCCAGCCGGCAAGCGACATGCTCATCCCATGCGAGCGGAGAATTTCGGGCAGCCAGGCGATCGTGCAGTAAAACAAGAACGACTGTATGCCCATAAAGAATGTGACCTGCCAGGCGATTTTCGAGCGCCAGACCGTTTGGCCGCCCGTCTTTAAGCTGACCGTGCGGTTTCCCGTATCATGATAGCGGAGCTGGGGAACCCATATCAAAATCGCAACAAACGCGAGACCGGCCCAGACCATAAGCGATGCGCTCCATCCCCACGCTAAACCGTGCGACAGCGGAATGCTGATCCCTGAAGCGAGCGCCGCAAAAATCGACATGGCTGTCGTATAGAAACTAGTCATAATTCCCGCTTTGTCAGGAAATTTATGTTTGATCAGGCTGGGCAAGAGCACATTGGAGATGGCGATGCCGACTCCGATCAATGCGGTCCCCGCAAATAGTGTGAAAGCTTCTCCGTAAGAGCGCAGCAAAATCCCGATCAATAAGATGACCAAACCGACCCAGAGGGTTCTCTCATTGCCCAGCTTCTGTCCGAGCTTAGGGGCGATTGGGGACAGGACGGCGAAAGATAACAGCGGCAGCGTCGTCAAGAAGCCGGCCATGCCGTTCGTCAAACCCATATCCGAGCGGATCGAACTGATCAATGGCCCGACAGATGTAATAGCCGGTCTTAAATTAAAAGCGATAAATATGATTCCTGCAATCAATAAGATATTGTTCAAACGGGCGCGTCGAGCGTCAATGTAATGCATGCTGTATTCTCCTTTGCTTTCAGGTGGAAAAGTGACATGAAAAAGAAACCCGGAACATCATCCAAGGTTACTTTTTTGATCTTGCTTCTGAATTTCGGCAATTTTCGCAAGCAGGATATGCTGCGGCATATGCATGATTTGTTCAAGAGGAAGATTTAAGCTTTCCGAAAGTTTTTGCGCCGTTTCGGCAGATATTTGTAAAGGTTTCATAAAGTCCTCCATTTTATATTGTACCCCAGCGTACAGAGTACGCAACAGTGAATATTGACTCCGATTTATATTGTAACATCATATGACAAGTGAGTTGGAAGAAAAAGAAAAAAGCGATATAAATAAAGAGGAGGTGATCGTCTTGAATTCGACATTATCTGCGCTGAAAAAGAAATTGTATGAACAGCAGATCAGAGCGAAAGGGCTTTACACATTTGAAGAATACAAAGATATGCGCAATGTGCTGCAAACGCTGCGGATGAAATTTGCCGCCTATGAAGAATGGGATTTGTACCAACATGCGACCGATTTGATGGTCAGCATGCTTTTGAAAAACAATTGGAACAGCCGGCTGGATTAATAGTGGAATCAAAAAAAACACCTCGGCCGAGGTGTTTAATAAGACCGTTCGTCTTCTTTGTTGTCCTGCCGGTCATAGATGACAAGCTTCGCAGGACGATTCTCTTTCGCCATCTCTTCTCCTTTTTCCACGGCCTCTGTCCTTGTGTCATAAAGCTCAACAGGCGCCGTATCTTCCAGTTTCAAAAACCATCCGTCTGTCTCGGCATTCGGTGTCACCGTATAGACCTTCATGAAAAACAACCTCCCCAAACATGTTTACTGATTTATTTTCCCTGATAGATCAGGAGAGCAAACATCCTACTGCCGTTCTCCCTTTCTATGAAAATATTTCTACAAAAAGCGAGTCTACTTTTTTTCTGTAAAAATGGTAAAATAGACGTTGGATTATTTTTAAATGGGAGGACGGTGCTTAACATGACAGATCTTCTGAATGACAGGCTGCCGCCGCAAAATATCGAAGCCGAACAGGCCGTGTTAGGTGCTGTTTTTTTAGAACCATCAGCTTTAACATTGGCGTCAGAAGTCTTGATTCCAGATGATTTTTACAGAATGTCGCACCAAAAAATATATAACGCCATGCTTGTTCTTGGAGACCGCGGCGAGCCTGTAGACCTGGTGACGGTGACATCAGAGCTTGCGAACACGGACCTTTTGGAAGAGGTTGGCGGTATTTCTTATTTGACGGATATTGCAAATTCTGTGCCGACTGCGGCTAATATAGAGTATTATGCAAAAATCGTGGAAGAAAAATCGATTCTCCGCCGCTTGATCCGTACGGCAACGACGATTGCCCAAGACGGATATACAAGGGAGGATGAAGTCGAAGACCTCTTAAGCGAAGCAGAAAAAACGATTATGGAAGTCGCCCAGCGCAAAAACTCCGGGGCCTTTCAAAACATTAAAGATGTGCTCGTTCAAACTTACGATAATATTGAACAGCTCCACAACAGAAAAGGAGACATCACCGGGATCCCGACAGGTTTTACCGAGCTTGACCGAATGACGGCGGGCTTTCAAAGAAACGATTTGATCATCGTAGCCGCCCGTCCGTCAGTCGGTAAAACCGCTTTTGCCTTAAACATCGCCCAAAACGTGGCGACTAAAACCGATGAAAGCGTCGCGATCTTCAGCCTTGAGATGGGCGCCGAACAGCTGGTCATGCGGATGCTCTGTGCGGAAGGCAACATCAACGCCCAGAATCTCCGGACCGGAAACCTGACGGAAGAGGATTGGGGCAAGCTGACAATGGCGATGGGAAGCTTATCAAACAGCGGAATTTTCATCGATGATACACCGGGGATCCGCGTCAGCGAAATCCGTTCCAAGTGCAGACGGTTAAAGCAGGAGAACGGCCTCGGCATGATTTTGATCGACTACCTGCAGCTTATCCAAGGAAGCGGCAGATCAAGTGACAACCGTCAGCAGGAAGTGTCGGAAATATCCCGTGCGCTGAAAGCGCTGGCGAGGGAGCTTGAAGTTCCGGTCATCGCCCTTTCACAGCTTTCCCGGGGCGTCGAGCAGCGCCAGGACAAGCGTCCGATGATGTCGGACATCCGGGAATCGGGAAGTATCGAGCAGGACGCCGATATCGTTGCGTTCCTGTACCGCGATGATTACTATGACAAAGAATCTGAGAATAAAAACATCATTGAAATCATTATTGCAAAACAAAGGAACGGCCCGGTTGGGACCGTCTCACTCGCTTTTGTAAAAGAATATAATAAGTTCGTCAACCTGGAACGCCGGTTTGATGACGCGGGTGTTGCGCCTGGTGCTTAAATCCCTGAGACATGCTCTCAGGGATTTTTCTTTTTTCTTGCATTGCGATTTTTACCGATTTCAAATAAACCCGTCGCTGTTAATCCGGCCAGTCCTCCTGACCATAAACGGAGCACGAGTTCAAGGTCTGTAAAAGGATATGCTGCGGCCCCGATCAGCAAACCTATCAAGAGTGAAACGAGCGGAATCAAGTTTTTCGGCACCTTGACCGTCTTCTTCACCAATTCGACCAGCGCCAAAATGATCGGCGATAAAACGGATGCAAAAATTAATACCGTCTCCATCGGCATCTCCCTCCTTACTTTATTGAATATTTGCGTTGCCGGTTATTTATGTGTCTTTGTCCAAAAAAACGGTTTTTTAAGATTTAACTTACAGACTGTCTATTAAAAAGAAAATATATGAAATTTGCTTTATAATAACGAACAAAAATGTTTGGTATTAAAATTAATGTTCGGATTTCCGATTGACTTTGCGGGATGACACTGATAAACTGAATGTGTTTGATATTGATATCGTTTGAAAAGGTTAACGGAGGTGCACGGATATGTCTTCAGTAGTTGTTGTAGGTACGCAGTGGGGTGACGAAGGAAAAGGCAAAATCACCGATTTCCTTTCCGAAAACGCAGAGGTAATCGCACGGTACCAAGGCGGAAATAACGCAGGACATACAATTAAATTCAACGGGGTAACGTACAAACTGCATTTGATTCCATCCGGTATTTTTTATAAGGATAAAACGTGTGTGATCGGCAACGGAATGGTTGTTGATCCGAAAGCATTGGTGACGGAGCTGGCTTATCTTCATGAGCGGAACGTCAGCACGGACAATTTGAGAATCTCCAACAGGGCCCATGTCATTCTGCCGTATCATTTAAAGCTTGATGCGGTCGAAGAAGAGCGGAAAGGGGCCAATAAAATCGGCACGACGAAAAAGGGAATCGGCCCGGCTTATATGGACAAAGCCGCTCGCGTCGGAATCCGCATCGCCGATCTGCTTAATAGGGACGTCTTTGAAGAAAAGCTCGCCCGCAATTTAGAAGAAAAAAACCGTCTGCTGGAAAAAATGTACGATGCGGAAGGATTTAAAATAGAAGACATTTTAGACGAATACTATGAGTACGGCCAGCAGATCAAACAATATGTCTGCGACACGTCCGTCGTCTTAAACGACGCGCTTGATGACGGCCGCCGCGTCTTATTCGAAGGGGCGCAAGGGGTTATGCTTGATATCGACCAAGGGACATATCCGTTTGTCACGTCTTCAAACCCTGTTGCCGGCGGCGTGACGATCGGCTCAGGTGTGGGACCGACAAAAATCCAGCATGTCGTTGGTGTATCAAAAGCTTACACAACGCGTGTCGGAGACGGGCCGTTCCCGACAGAGCTGAACAATGAGATCGGAGACCAAATCCGTGAGGTCGGCCGCGAATACGGAACAACTACAGGGCGCCCGCGCCGCGTCGGCTGGTTTGACAGCGTGGTTGTCCGCCATGCCCGCCGCGTCAGCGGAATTACCGACCTTTCATTAAATTCAATTGACGTATTGACCGGTATTGAAACATTGAAAATCTGTGTCGCTTACAAATACCGCGGCGAGATCCTCGAAGAGTTCCCGGCAAGCTTAAAAGCGCTCGCTGAATGTGAGCCTGTCTATGAAGAAATGCCGGGCTGGACAGAAGATATCACAGGAGCGAAAAGCTTGAGCGATCTGCCTGAAAATGCCCGCCATTACCTAGAGCGAGTTTCTCAGCTGACAGGCATTCCGCTTTCTATTTTCTCAGTCGGTCCTGACCGCTCACAAACAAATGTGGTGAGAAGCGTTTATCGTCCGAACTAAATTCCAGAAGAGCCTCTGCAGTTCGCAGGGGCTTTGTTTTTCAATGACAAGGAGGGAAAACGGGTGGAACGTGTCGATGTTGTATATTCATTCGCGGAAGAGAACGGAAACATCCTGATGGTGAAAAATAAGAAAAATCAATCGTGGACGCTGCCGGGCGGAAAGGTGGAAGCTGGAGAATCGCTTACAGAAGCCGCGGCGAGAGAAATGAAGGAAGAAACAGGCTACGGGATTCAGCCTCTTGATATATTAGCTATAAATGAAGCGATAATCGGCGGCGAGCATGTATATTTCATCGTCTTTAGAGCCCGGATCACCGATCGTCCGGATGCCATCACGTTTGACGAGAACATTCTTGAAGCCAAGTGGATGCCGCTTCATGAAGCTGACCGGCTGCTGTCTGTATTCCATCCGAACGGAATCATGCACTGGCTGAACCGCGAAGGGGCGGAGTATCATCACGAAGGGAAAAAATAATAGAAAAAAATAAAAAAATATATTGCCACTTCTGTTCGTTCTATGATAATATAAATCTCGTTGTTGCGAAAACAACGAAACGAGCCATTAGCTCAGTTGGTAGAGCACGTCCGAATACACTTCGGAGAATTCGCTTCAGCGTACACATCGAGAGACATCTCGAAAAAGCTTCCTGAGATGTGGACGTCGTTATTTTAGATTAAATCTAAGGGTGTAATTTAATCTTGAGCCATTAGCTCAGTTGGTAGAGCATCTGACTTTTAATCAGAGGGTCGAAGGTTCGAGTCCTTCATGGCTCACCATTTCCCTGGCCCGTTGGTCAAGCGGTTAAGACACCGCCCTTTCACGGCGGTAACACGGGTTCGAATCCCGTACGGGTCATTGATTTACTTTAGCGTAATTGCTAAATCCCCGCTTGCTCCGGAGGAGACCACGATTCTTCTCCGAAGCAGGTACTGTAAATATGCAAGGTCCGGTAGTTCAGTTGGTTAGAATGCCTGCCTGTCACGCAGGAGGTCGCGGGTTCGAGTCCCGTCCGGACCGCCATTTTAAAAAAGTTACATACCCGGCTCGGTAGCTCAGTTGGTAGAGCAACGGACTGAAAATCCGTGTGTCGGCGGTTCGATTCCGTCCCGAGCCACTCTAAAAAGCGCGTCTGTTTTTAAGCAGATGCGTTTTCTTTTAGCTGAAATCAAGGAAATAAAATGCTGAAGGAATAAAAAGGAGAAAAAAAGGGAGGCCGGTAACCCGGCCGAAGAAGAAGACGTTACTATATAGACGGTCTTGCAGGGAAAGATGTTTCATTTTTCAGTAAAAAAAGTCACAAAAATTTAATTGTTGTGATAAAAGCGGAAAAATAGCAGGTGGATTTAATTTCCAAACGTTTTCCTTTGAACTATTTTTTTAACTTTTGCTTCATAAACGTTATAATGTATAAGAAATCTATTTTCTAGAAAGTGTTTTTTAATCACGACATGCAGTGTACTTGATATAAAACTTAGGCAGCCATCCGCTGGCTGTATTGTATCCAAACTCTGAACCAGGAGGAACGAATAATGGAAAAAAAGATACTAGTTGTAGATGATGAAAAGCCGATTGCTGATATTTTAGAGTTTAATCTGAAAAAAGAGGGCTATGAAGTCCATTGCGCATACGACGGCAATGAAGCGCTTCAGATGGTTGAGGATCTTAACCCTGATATGATTCTGCTCGACATCATGCTTCCGAACAAGGACGGTGTAGAAGTGTGCCGTGAAGTCCGTAAAAAATATGATATGCCCATCATTATGCTGACAGCAAAGGATTCGGAAATCGATAAAGTCATCGGCCTTGAACTGGGCGCTGACGACTATGTGACAAAACCGTTCAGCACCCGCGAACTGCTGGCGCGTGTCAAAGCGAACTTGAGGAGACAGAACACAGCGGCTCCTGCCGAAGAAGAATCGTCTTCAAACGAAATTCAAATCGGATCGCTCGTCATTTTTCCGGATGCCTATGTCGTTTCAAAACGCGACGAGACAATCGAACTGACGCATCGGGAATTCGAACTGCTGCATTACCTTGCCAAACATATCGGACAGGTCATGACGCGTGAGCATCTCCTGCAAACCGTGTGGGGATACGACTACTTTGGAGATGTCCGGACAGTTGACGTTACGGTCAGACGCCTTCGTGAAAAAATCGAGGATAATCCGAGTCACCCAAGCTGGATCGTCACAAGGCGCGGTGTCGGCTACTATTTGAGAAATCCGGAACAGGACTAATACCGAAATGAATAAAGTCAGTTTTTTCCGCTCGATTCATTTTAAGTTTACCTTAATATACGTTCTGCTGATTATCGTAGCCATGCAGATCATCGGCGTCTACTTTGTCAATGAGATGGAGAAGTCACTTCTTAAATCGTATAATGACTCTCTTGACCAGCGGGTGAACAACCTCTCGTATTATCTGGAACAGGAAATGACGAAGGATAGAAGCACGTCTTCCTCGACTACCTTGAAAGAAGACGCAGAGCGGATTCTAAATGATTTCAGCAAGGAAGGCGAAATTCTCGAAGTCAGTCTGATTGATAAAAGCTATGAAGTCATCGCGACCTCCAATCCTTATAACCGGGAGGTGGCGGGGAAAAAGACAACAGAGGGCATTATTAAAAGGACACTGCTTGTCGGTATTCCGTACGAAAATAAATTTTTCGACCCGGAGCGTGACAGCAAAGTACGGATTTCAGTCACGCCGATAAAAAAATCGAATCAAGAGACGATCGGGGCCATTTATGTCGTGGCATCGATGGATAATGTCTACAACCAAATCCGGACGATCAACACCATTTTAGCGTCTGGAACTTTTATTGCGCTTGGAATCACTGCATTCCTCGGGATTTTTGTCGCGCGAACGATTACACATCCGCTGTCAGATATGAGAAAGCAGGCCATTGAACTGGCGAAAGGAAATTTCTCAAGAAAAGTCAGGAAGTACGGAAACGATGAAATCGGCCAGCTGGCTACAACGTTTAATTATTTAACGAGAGAGCTGAAAGAAGCTCAGTCCATGACAGAAGGCGAACGAAAAAAACTATCTTCTGTTATTGCCTATATGACAGACGGGGTTATTGCGACAAACCGAAATGGCGCGATTATTTTGCTTAATACGCCGGCACTGGAGCTTTTAAATGTTTCACGTGAAACGGCTCTCGAAATGCCGATTACCTCACTGCTCGGCCTTGAAGACGAATACACGTTCGAAGATTTGGTTGAACAGCAGGATTCGCTGCTTCTTGAAATTGAACAGGAAGAACGGACGTCTGTGCTTCGCGTCAATTTCTCGGTCATCCAAAAAGAACACGGAAAGATTGACGGGTTGATTGCGGTTATTTACGATGTCACAGAACAAGAGCAGATCGATCAAGAACGGAGAGAGTTTGTGGCAAATGTCTCCCACGAACTCAGAACGCCGCTCACAACGATGCGCAGCTATTTAGAAGCGCTTGCGGAAGGCGCGTGGCAGGATCCAAACATTGCGCCGCGCTTCTTGAATGTGACACAGAATGAAACAGAGCGTATGATCAGGCTTGTCAACGACTTGCTGCAGCTTTCGAAGTTTGACAGCAAGGATTATCAATTCAATAAAGAATGGATTCATTTTATCCGTTTCTTCTCATTGATTATTGAGCGCTTTGAAATGACGAAAGAGCAGCATGTTGAATTTATCAGCAATCTGCCGGATAGAGAATTGTATGTTGAAATCGACCCGGACAAGATTACGCAAGTGCTGGATAATATCATTTCAAATGCATTGAAATATTCCCCTGAAGGAGGCCATATCACGTTCTCTGTTGATGTAAATGAAGAAGAAGAGCTTCTTTATATCAGTGTCAAAGACGAAGGTGTCGGCATTCCGAGAAAAGACATGGAAAAGATCTTCGAGCGTTTCTATCGTGTAGATAAAGCCAGAACAAGAAGACTCGGCGGTACGGGGCTCGGTCTTGCGATCGCAAAAGAAATGGTACAAGCCCATGGCGGCGACATCTGGGCCGACAGTATCGAAGGAAAAGGAACAACGATCACATTTACCCTGCCGTATAAAGAAGAACAAGAGGATGATTGGGATGAAGCGTGAAACAATTAAAACGATAATACTGTCCCTTTTGGTTTTGATCAGTCTTCTTTTTACTTTTAATATTTGGGGATTTCAGGGGAATTACGAAAAAGTGGAAGATTCACAGGCTCAGGTCAGCGACAAACAGCCGATTACAAATCAGACAAAATTGTTAAATGAAGCCGTCAAACCGCAGCAAATGTTCATTCATGAGAATGGACAGCATTATTTGCTGAATGATACGACGCTCTATTCTCAGCTTTGGGATGACATGAGCCGATGGGAAGTCAAATCGTTAAAGGATATTTCGGACAAATTTGACAGGCAGCAGTTCAAAAACTGGCTGTACGCTAAAAATAAAGAATCCAAATTGGATCTCGTCTTTAGCGACAATATTCCAATCGATGTGCTGCAGCCGCTTTTCAAATGGTCCGCCAATTCTTATGAATACAACTCTTTTGACAGAATCGTTCTTCCTTTCAATGAAGGACGGGGCATGAAAAAAATCTACTTTGTATCCTTCAGTAAAGAGACGGTTGTTGAAGCGGTGATTGAATCGGCTAATTACCGCAACATCCTTGCAGACATTGAAAAAGAAAAATCGCAGATGCCTCTTTATGAGGATTTTGCAATCAATTCGCGCAGAGATGTCTTGCTTCCGGTTAATAGGCTGAAGCTGTCTGAAAAAGAGTATTTTACAGAAACGATCAGCCCGACCCGTTTTAAAAAGGCTTTATTTGATGATCCGCAAACCGTCCGGCAGGAAACCAACTTAAACCGACCGGTATATACGGACGGAACAAGCCTTTTGGAGGTCTACTCGAACAACAGGCAGATTAAGTTCCAGCACCGCAACTTGGAACCGAGTTCTGCTTATCAAAATGGAGAGCTGATCAATAAAAGCTTTAAATATTTAAACGACACGGGAAGCTGGACGGATGATTATCAATTTTTCGGCTTGAATGAAAATCAGCAGATTAACTTTAATCTGTTTATGGATCAGCTTCCGGTCGTTAACAGCCAAAACCAGCCTTTCGGAACGACAGCGATTGAACTTCGCTGGGCAAACAACGACATATTGGATTATAAACACCCAACATATGTCTTGGGCGCAAACGCTAATCCGGTCAGCAAAAAGGATAAAGAAATCATGAGCGGAGAAGAATTGATTCAGTTCCTGCAAGACAATGAAGAGTATGACTTTGATAAGATTGAGCAAATTTTTCCTGCCTATGAAATGGTCTCAGTATCAGAGGAACAAGACCCTCTTGTAAAACTTGTACCGACTTGGTGCATCAAAATAAACGGTACGATAAAGCCGGTATCAAAGAAAGATTCAGCGGTGAAGGAGGGCATTGAAAATGGAGTGGAATAGAACAAAAACAATCTTCATTATCGTCTTCCTCATCCTTGATATCTTTTTGGCCTTTCAATACTTTGATAAGCGCAGCAACAATCAGTTTCCGATTTTAGAAAAATCAACGCTGCAGGAAGATATGAAAGCAGATCATATTTCATACGGCAACTTGTCTAAAGAGACGTCAAAAGGCTCCTCAATCTCTGCACAAAAGCGAGTCTTTAAGCAGAGCGAGATTAAATCGTTAAAAGGGCAAAAGCCGAAGGCGTTAATGAATACTGCAAAAAATAACGCTTTGACGGAAATAGAAATGGAATTTGAAACACCCATTCCACTTCCGAAAGCGGATATGAAGACAAAAGCAAGGGAAATCGTGAACGAAGAGATTATCGACGGCAGCAAGTACAAGCTTTGGAAAGTCGATAAGTCCGGAAAACAGATCGTTTTCTTCCAAACCTATAATGGAAATTACATTTTTCAGGATCGGCAAAACGATGATAACACAGAGATGGGCGAAGTCGTTCTGTACCTGAATAATAAAAACGAAGTTGTTTCATATAAGCAGTCGATGCTGCAGGATATAAAAGAAGTCAAAACGGAAAGTCTGATCTCTGCAGTCGGAGCGGTTGAAGCTTTGTACTATCCGGATTATTTAAAGAAGTACAGCAAAATTAAATCAGCCGAGCTTGGCTATTTCACGCAGTATCCGCTGGCAAGCGCGCAAATTTTCGTGCCCGTTTGGCGGATCGAAGTGGAGCGCAAAACGGACGATAAAACCATTCACGAAGAATTTATCGTGGATGCGCGGGATGGAGCGCTTCTTCAATCACAAGAGAAAAAGGAAAAATCATAATGGAGTGAGAAACCATGAGCCTGCAATTTAGCGTACTTGCGAGCGGGAGTACCGGTAATGCTTTATATTTGGAAACCGATGACCACGCTTTTTTAGTTGACGCAGGACTTAGCGGGAAGGCGATGGAAGGGCTGATGGCGCAAATTGATCGAAAGCTTGATCAGCTTGACGGCATTTTTGTTACGCATGAGCACAGTGATCATATAAAAGGACTTGGTGTGCTGGCGAGAAAATATGAGCTGCCCGTTTACGCCAATGAAAAAACGTGGAAGGCGATGGAAGGGCATATCGGCAAAATGGATAACGGCCAAAAATTCGTATTTCCAATGGAAACCGTCAAATCGTTCGGCTCCCTCGATGTCGAATCGTTTGGCGTATCCCACGACGCCGCAGAGCCGATGTTTTATGTTTTTCATTACAATGGCCGAAAGCTCGCTTTGATTACGGATACGGGCTATGTCAGCGACAGAATGAAAGGCATTATCCGCTCGGCAAACGCTTTTGTTTTTGAAAGCAATCATGATGTCGGCATGTTGCAGATGGGCCGCTATCCGTGGAACATCAAGCGCCGGATTTTAAGCGATGTCGGACACGTATCCAATGAGGACGCGGCACTCGCAATGACCGATGTAATCGGTGATGAGACATCGAGAATTTATTTGGCTCATTTAAGCCAGGACAACAACATGAAAGAGCTGGCGAGAATGTCCGTCCAGCAAACGCTGGCTGCCAAAGGATTTGCGGCGGGAGAAACGTTTGACTTATATGATACCGATCCTAAGAAACCGACACCTCTTGTAGCGGTGTAAATTTTACTGATTGAATGATTAATCTGCGGGCAGATGATCCACACTATATACATATATCGTTCCTTGAAAGGATTTGAATATAGTGGAGTTTAATCATGATGAGGAAAAATTCGTTCGGGAAAAGCCGGTGAGAAGTTGGAGAAGCTTTTTGTTTTCTAGCCTGGTCGGCGCCGTTATCGGCGCTCTTTTAACAGTGTTTGCCCTGCCGTATCTCTCGCAGCAGGGATGGCTGCCGTACAATCTGCAAGTCATTGAAGCGCGCGGAGGTCAAGGAGCTCAGCAGGGCGGTGCGGTCCGCAATGTATCCGTCAACGTGAACAATGAAGTCACACAAGTGGTCTCTAAGGTTTCTGATTCTGTTGTCGGCGTTATCAACATCCAAAAAACCGGTGTATGGGATGGAGACAGCGAAGCGGGAACAGGCTCGGGCGTTATTTATAAAAAGGACGGCAACACATCCCACATTGTGACCAACCACCATGTCATTGAAGGGGCATCCCAAATCGAAGTCAGTCTGAATGACGGAACGCGGATTCCGGCAAAACTGATCGGCAGTGATAAACTGATGGATCTGGCCGTCCTGCAAGTCAGCAGCAATAAAATAAAAGCGGCTGCTGAATTCGGAGATTCTGATAAAGTGAAGACAGGCGAGCCTGTCATCGCGATTGGAAACCCGCTCGGCCTGCAGTTTTCAGGATCTGTTACACAAGGAATCATCTCAGGAACCGAACGCGCTGTTCCGGTCGATTCAAACGGAGACGGACAGCCGGACTGGAATGCCGAAGTATTGCAGACGGATGCTGCCATTAACCCGGGCAACAGCGGAGGCGGACTGTTTAATATTGATGGAAAAGTCATCGGCATTAATTCGATGAAAATCGCTGAATCAGCCGTCGAAGGCATCGGCCTGAGCATCCCTGCCAACCTTGCCATTCCGGTTATCGAAGATTTGGAAACGTACGGAGAAGTAAGACGACCGTATTTCGGAATTGAGATGAAATCACTTGGCGACATTGCAAGCTACCACTGGCAAGAAACGCTTAAACTGCCGAAAGACGTAACATCAGGGGTCGTTGTGATGGGCGTTCAGCCGGTGTCTCCTGCAGGCAGAGCCGGTTTGAAAGAGCTTGATGTCATCGTCGAATTCAACGGTGACCGCGTTTACGATATCGTTGATCTGCGTAAAAAGCTTTACACTAAAAACGTCGGCGATAAGGTGAAAATCAAATACCTGCGGGGCGGAAAAGAAAGAACAACAGAAGTAAAGCTGTCCCGATCCAAATTGGGAAGCTGATAAAGACAGTCTGGCCGGTACGGCCGGGCTGTTTTTTTATTATGCCAAGTCTGGGGAATGATCGTCAAAAGGCAAAAATGGGATAGTTAAAGAGGAAAATAAGACTTTCTGGATGAATAATCGGTTTTTTAGGGTGTGAATTCCAAATTATTGCATTAATAAAAATGAGAGTTTCTAAAAAATGGACAAAACATCATATTGTGTTTCAATTTCGCGTACGATATGATGATTTAAACATTTTGAAAATGGCCGATTCACTGCGAAAATCAGGGCGGAAAGGGAGATAGGATGAGTCAGCATGCACTTGTATTACAATCTGATTTTGGCCTTGATGACGGGGCGGTAAATGCGATGTACGGCGTGGCTTATTCAGTTGACAGTTCACTCCGGATTTTTGATTTGACGCACAACATTCCCGTTTTTCACATTTGGGAGGCTTCCTATCGGCTGCTGCAGTCCGTTTCTTATTGGCCTGAAGGTACTGTCTTCGTGTCGGTCGTCGATCCAGGGGTCGGCTCGGAACGCCGCAGCGTCGCAGTCAGAACCTCTTCCGATCAATATATCATCACACCGGACAACGGAACTCTCACCCATATGAGCCGGCAGAATGGGATTGCCGAAGCGCGCTATCTTGATGAAGCGCAGAACAGGCTTCCGAGATCAGGCGAATCACATACATTCCATGGACGCGACATTTACGCTTACACCGGGGCAAGACTGGCAGCCGGGATTCTCAGCTTCGACCGGATTGGTCCGGAAGTTTCAACAGATTCCATTGTCAAACTGCCGGTCATGGAAGCTTATATCGAAAATGATTGGATAACCGGAACGATCGACATTTTAGATATCCGGTTTGGAAACCTTTGGACAAATATCAGCCGTAAACTTTTCAAGTCACTTGATGTTCAATACGGAGATCCTGTGGAAGTCGTCATCAAACACGAGGACACCAAAGTCTATCAGCAGACGATGGCATTTGGACGGTCGTTTGCTGATATGCCGGTCGGCAAGCCGGTTGTTTATATCAATTCATTAGACCGCTTGGGTATTGCCCTCAATCAAGGATCGTTTGCCAAAACACACCATATCGGCACCGGCATCAACTGGCAGATTTCTCTTCAAAAAAGTATACAGCGGTAAACAAAAGAGCCTGAATTCCAATCAGGCTCTTTGTTTTTTGTTTCATTCTTATGACATAAAAACGGTTGTCACACATTTTTCAGCTAATCGAGAAGGCGGCAATCCTCTTTAAAAAATAGTACATTTGTCATATTGGTACCTAAGTCATATTGTCTAAAACAAGAGAAAAGAATATATTGAGGGGGTGTGCCGCTGCTATGAAAAAATTCATTCAATTCATTTGTTTGGAAAACGAGTGTCCGGAGGAATGATATGAACGACAATGTGCAGACTGCGTTGAAAACGCTGTCTAATGTAAAGAGCAGAAGTATCTTGTCCGTTTTTGTGCTATGTCTGATCACACTGGGGGTTTACATACCATACTGGTTTCTATCCAGGAAAAAAAGCTTCGATTTGCTGCCTTATCATGATATTCCCTACACCACGTTAAAAGCTATCATATTTTATCATTTATTTTCGATTCCAATTAGAATATCAGCAAAAATCGCTTTTCCTGACATGCATTACAGCCTTTATATGCTGCTCGACCGTGTGATTTTGATTCTGTCCGCAGGTGTTTTGATTTACTGCGCGCTGGTGGTGACCGCTTCATTAAACAAGCTCTCAGGCAAAGAACCTGCAAATGGATCCATTTTTGCGTTCCTTTTGAATGTCATTTACATTCAGCACAGAATCAATAAACTTTCCGAGCCGAAAAGCGAATGGCTGAGCAAAGCATCATGATCAATAAACAAGGAAGTGAAGCATAATTTGATGTTGAAATCAAAAATTAAAATTGACTTAAACAAACCGAGAAAAAAACCGGCAATCCGTTTAATGCCAATGACAGAAGAAGACTTTAAGACATACCAGACCTATTCCATCCAGCATTACGCCATGGAGAAAGTAAAAGCGGGCACATGGACAGTGGCGGAAGCGATGGAGAAAGCAGAAAAGCAATTTGCAGCCCTTTTGCCAAACGGCATTGAAACGAACAACCATCATCTATGGTCAATCATGGACGACAGCGGGGATGCCGCAGGCTGGCTTTGGCTCTACGCTGACCCGCACCATCCTCAAAAGGAAGCATTTATTTACGATTTCGGGCTTTATGAAGCGTATCGCGGGCAGGGAATCGGCCAGCAGGCTTTAGCCGTCTTAGAAGAAGAGGCAAAGCAATTAGGAGTCCAAAAGCTGTCCCTGCATGTATTCGCCCATAATAAAAAGGCGAAGCGGCTTTATGAAAAAATGAATTTTGAGACTACGGATTTGCATATGAGCAAGAGGCTGTAAGATCAAAGCTGTGAAGCTTTGATCTTTTTTCATGTCCAATGTTCCACATGAAACACAGTATGTCATTATTCCTAGTTGAGAGAGGCGGGAAATAACGAAAAAAAGACAAAATGATTCGAATGAACCCCTTTATGTTACGCAATGACAGATTGCATATTACAAAAGTAGAAATATGACGAATAATGTCCTATTGATTGTCGAATTTCTGCAGGTGAACACGAAATAAGGATTAGGCAAAATGATACAGTTTTTTTATTTAGGTCAAAAAAAAGAATCAATTTACCTAAGAAAATCCCAATTTGACACTTCAATGGATTTTGATTTATTGCATTCAATATAGTACATTTTGATATGGAAAGTGGAAAAGTATAGATGACAAGGATAAAAAGACCTGGAAGAACAGTTTTAAGGAAAGAAGAGTGTTTCAGCATGAGTAAGAAATTAGAAGATTTTCCGAAAATAAAAGCCATATATGCGGTGTTATTAACAATCATAACGTCAGGTATATACATCCCGTATTGGTTTCTTTCAAGAAGAAAGAATTTAGAACGATGCCAAATTAAGCTCCCGTATGTCGCGATTAAAGTAACACTGCTGTTAAGTGTCTTTTCAATTTTGGAGCCTTTTTGGACTTTTTATGCAATCACATTTCAAAGTGAAGATATGCTGCCATACAGCAACAGCATTTTGCTTCTCCCGCTGCGCCCCGGACACAGCTTTCTCCCGCAGCTCTCATTTCTCCTTTTTTGGACGATAAATCTAGTTAGTGCATTTAAGGTTAGAAAATCGTTTATGAGGTTCTCTAAAAAGCCGGTTAACGGGTTTTGGACTTTCATTCTTAACGTTTCATATTTGCAGCATATCACGAATCAGCATTCTTTAGTTGTTCAGGAAAAAAGAGAAGCAGTATAAAAAAAGATTAGAGCATCAGCGAGGTTAGCTGGTGTTTTTTATTTAGGGAAAACAGAGTTATCCAGAGGAATATAAAAAGCCTGTGGATAACCTCGCGAAGTCGTGCTAAAACCTACTAACATGTGCATAAATAGGGTATATTGAATAAGGAGCTTTTTTATAAAAGAGCCCAATGATACAGATATTGGAGGGACTTTTATGAAGTCTTGCGAAGAGCATATTGAAACCGTCATTGACATGTA
The DNA here is from genome assembly GCF_038593085.1 of Bacillus sp. FSL L8-0528. Classification (NCBI taxonomy): domain Bacteria; kingdom Bacillati; phylum Bacillota; class Bacilli; order Caryophanales; family Bacillaceae; genus Bacillus; species Bacillus sp. FSL L8-0528. The sequence continues at coordinate 4,229,081 of NZ_CP151961.1, read as the reverse complement.
TGTGGATGAAGAAGAATTGGCCCCTGAAATCAGAAAAATCGAACATACACACAGTTTATCCACAACCTGTGAATTGTGCGATAAGCCTGCAGTATATATAGTGGGGAACGAATGATCGGACACTAAATACACAACCTTTATCCACAATTGTGGATAATGCATCTGAATAACTTGTTCTTAAAGTGGGGATGACCTGTGAATATATCAATCGTAGCAATCGGAAAACTAAAAGAAAAATATTTAAAACAAGGAATCGACGAATACATAAAACGGCTTTCGGCATACGCAAAAGTCGACATCATCGAACTGCCGGACGAAAAAGCCCCGGAAAACCTAAGCGACCAGGACATGAAAATCGTCAAAGACAAAGAAGGCGAACGAATTCTCTCAAAAATCAGCCCCGACGCCCACGTCATCGCTTTGGCAATCGAAGGAAAAATGAAAAGTTCGGAAGAATTAGCCGATAATATGGATAGACTCGCCACATATGGAAAGAGCAAGGTAACCTTCGTTATCGGCGGCTCACTCGGCTTGAGCGACGCCGTCTTGAAGCGCGCGGATGAGAAGCTGTCGTTTTCGCGGATGACATTCCCGCATCAGCTCATGAGGCTGATTTTGCTGGAGCAGGTTTATCGGGCGTTTCGGATTAATCGGGGGGAGCCTTATCATAAATAGAGGCAAAAAAGTTAAAGATTAAGGTAAAATTTTATTGTAGGAGACGGTTACTATAAACAAGTTTTTCATACCCATTTCATGTGGATGAGTGTAAACGTTTGTGAATAATTAGTTCTGAAAAGTCGAACTCTAACTATATTTTATCTATATAGGAACTTATCAATTTGTTTAAATAATATTGAAGCTATGTCAATTTGCTAGATATATGAACTTTTAAAGGACATGCAAATCTTGTCGAAAAGTTATCAAGATAGGAGAGTGGTTTGAGGTCGTGAACCGAATTAGTGATATAACAAAGCGTGAAATTCTTGATTTTTTTCGGGACGGAATTGATATAGATGAAGTATTTGAAACGAAAAAAGTTACTTACCCTTATTTTGGACGAATGAATGAGCTTGATTTTCTCAAGAGATTATATGATTTGAAAAGTATGCCGAGTTTAGATTTTAGGTTTTCGAATGCCGAAGGTGAAATATGGCAACATACAGTAAACAACGATGATTACCCGCATTGTTGGGTATTTGAGGACGAACGATTCCAATTAACTTATGGAAACGATGAAATATACTTAAGATTTATTTGTGAGGTATTTAATCCAGCAGTCAGGTTTGAGAAAGGATATTGGAAGGAGTTTCTTACGGAGATAAACAAATTGTTACAAAATGATGGGTACGAACTCTATCCTGCAAAAAAAATATCTAACCGTGACATCTATAGTTGGAAAGTTTATCAACCAGAAAATGAGATTTTCATTCCTTTCTCTCAGAGGAATGAAAAAGCGATAAAACAGAAAAAAATAGCCTTTACAATTAATCGAAAAGCCAGAAATCAGATTTATCAAATACTAGAAAGTTATAATTATAGCTATAGGAAAACAACTGAAACAGGATGGCAATACGATGTCTTGGTAAGTGAAGAGGTTTTTAATGATATAAGGAAATTTTACTCCCCTAAGTGCTTTAATAACCAAAAACAATATGTTGAAACTGATAGCCTAAAAGAATTTATATACTACACATCGCCTTATTGTGTGTTAGATGCGATAGAATTTTTCGAGAAATATTGTAAAAATAACTATGTAGCAAAAATTAATGCAATATTAAAATTGAATGATATTTCTTTGAAATTAAATAATGGAAAAATTGAAAGTATTTCAGACAGTCATTTTAAAAAAAATACATTAATTTCAATTGGCGAGACAGGACTCAAAGAACTGCTTCAAGAAGCAAATACATATTATGAAAAAGGGAATTTAAAAATTGCTGTTGAAAAACTCTGGGATGCGTTTGAAAGGTTAAAAACATATTATGCTCCAACATTAGATAAGAAGAAATCAGTAAATAGAATTATTGATGATATGAGCCGTAACAAGGAACCCTTTAAAAAAATGTTTGAAAAAGAATTTTACGAACTAACAACGATTGGAAATAACTTTAGAATTCGTCATCATGAAACTACAAAAATTGATATTGAGGATGATGAGCATTATGATTACTTTTATAAACGGTGCCTTTCATTAATCACGGTTGCAAGTCAATATTTATATAATGGAAGAATAATTTAAATATATATAAGAATCTTTTCGAATAGATCATTCAATAGACGTGATATTAACCTGATTTTTACCTAAAAAACCAATTTTACATATTACCATTAGAAAGTATATACCTTTTTCCAGTTAGACATTTCATCAGGTAGAAAGTTTATAAATGGGGGTGAATGTTTTTTGAATAGAATTGACACTGAGATTTCAGATATTGATAAAGTCATTTGCAGAAATATTGATAGGTTTGAATCCTATGATAGAGGATTATTGTCACAAAATATTCTATCACAGCTTAGAAATTTTGTTGAACATATTTCATTAAAAGCATATGCTAATGGCCAAGATATTGAAAATAACTATCAAAACATTGAGAAAGCAAATGCCTATGTTAAATCCAGAGGCAATTTAAAGTTTTTAAGTAAATTTCATAAACTTTTACAGATAACTGTATCCCATTATACGCTTAGTGAGGAAAACTCAGAAAGACTAATGTTGAAGTATTATGAGTATTTGCTTAAAATAAAAACCCTCCTAAAGAGCGAGTATAATCTTGATGTCCTAAATAACATAGATAAATACCCTATTAATATGGATTCAAATCTTAAGGAGTATTATAAAAAAATCTCGAAGAAAATAAATCAACCATCTTTGACTGGAAATAGAAATACATATAAAGATCGTTACTATATTCAAAGAATAAAGCCATTTTTTGTAGATTACAATGTGTATTATGAAGTGACATTTACTGTTGCAAATGACAAAGCAAGCAAGTTTGATAGAATTATTGCGTTCACAAGACTAGAGCTTTCGCATAACTATGCTTTAAAACTCTCAATAAAAAATGACACTGTTAATATTTTGGGAAAAAAAATGCCGATCCTAATTATTGATGGATGGGAAGTATCAATCCGTCCTTGTGAACTAAATAATTTTGCGAATATATTTGGGCTTGATTCTAAAATACAAAGTGGAAATACTGAGTATCGGGAGTTAATGAGATATCTAACTGAAACCGGACTAAATTTAGTTGAGGTCATTGATTTTTCAGAAAGTAATTATTTGAGTATTAAGAGCCAAATAACTCAAAAAGCAAGGGTATTACACTTTTTTTATATAATTGATAAATGTCGTGAATTGACAAAAAGTAATAGTCCAGGAAGTAATATTATTAGATATTTACTTTACAGACTAAATAATAAAGTTATAAAACGGCAATACGAGTCTGGGGGTTGCGAAGCATTATCAAATCTAAATTTGGATTATGGGTGTATACCATTTGATCAAATGCCGTTTAATACATCGTTAAGAAATCATAATCCTAAATTTTTGGATTTACTCGACTGTATCGAAACAACTAATCGAGATCATGAGGTTTTTGCAAGACTTATTAAAAACAATACAGAAATAAAGGGGCAATTATATACTCCCAAAAACGATATTATAAGTTTTGAAGGTATTGAAGGTTTGATGAGGGCTTATAACAGTAAGCTATATTATAAACATCAACATCGAAGGTTAGAGAATTATAAAGATTATATTTATATAAAAGGTTATGAAGAAGATACGCTAAGTATTATACAAAAACTAGAAGAATTAGCTTCATCTGGAATTGATAATTACTCAAACTCAGTTCATTTTTGGTTGCAGTCTTCCCCCTATGATATTGATTGCGATGAGAAGAAATCTGCTCTAAAACAAATGTTTGAGAATTCCAAAGTAGCTTTAATATACGGTTCTGCTGGAACCGGAAAATCCACTATGATAAATCATATTTCAAACTTTTTTAATGACAAGAAGAAGCTCTTTTTAGCAAATACTAATCCGGCAGTAGATAACTTAAAAAGAAGGGTTAATGCTGCTAATTGTACCTTTAAAACCATAGCGAAATTTAAAGCACAGAGGAATTGCGATATAGAATTCGATTTATTGGTTATTGACGAGTGCAGTACAGTTAGTAATTCAGATATGCTTAAAGTTATAACTAAAGCTTCTTTCAAATTATTAGTTTTAGTCGGAGACGTTTTTCAAATCGATTCAATAGTTTTTGGAAATTGGTTTGACGTTGCTCGTTCATTTGTTCCCGAAACATCGGTATTCGAGTTAACAAAACCTTATAGAAGCAGTAACCCTAAGCTGCTTACTTTGTGGAGTAAGGTTAGACGTATGGATGAGGACCTACTAGAACACATTACCAAAAATAATTATTCAATTAGTTTGAACGAGTCGATTTTTGAGCATTCTGAAAGGGATGAAATAATTCTATGTTTAAATTATGATGGGCTTTATGGAATAAACAATATAAATAGATTTTTACAAAGTAGCAATGAAAAAAACGCTGTTCAATGGGGTATTCAAACTTATAAGGTCAACGATCCAGTTTTGTTTAATGAATCAGAAAGGTTTGCTCCCTTAATTTATAACAACTTAAAAGGGAAAATAGTTGGCATAGAAACGTTTATAGATAAAATACAATTCGATATTGAACTAGATAAAGTGATAAATCAGTTAGATTTGGAGGGATATGATTTTAATCTGATAGGTAATTCGGATAAAGGTAATTCAATTATTCGCTTTTTTGTCAACAAGTATAGAAGCACCGATGAAGATGATGATTTATCATCTGAGGCTGTAGTTCCTTTCCAGGTTGCCTATGCTGTTTCAATCCATAAAGCACAGGGGTTGGAATATAAATCTGTTAAAATCATTATTACAGATGAGATTGAAGAAATGATTACTCACAATATATTTTATACAGCAATAACTCGGGCGAAGGAGAAATTAAAAATATACTGGTCGCCAGAAACGGAGAAGAAAGTTTTAAGTAAATTGGGAATAAAAAACAGCAGAAGGGATGTTTCTCTATTATCATCAAGATATAGTTAGCTAATCAGATACTTTGACTTTAAAGATTCTTTAAACTCACATAAGGGATCTATGTTCGGAAACATTATTATGGACTTTATAATATATCCTAAAACAAGAGTGTGGACGTTAGATGATATTGTTCAATAAATGGTTATCCTGAAAGTTCTAAAACCAATTAAGCTTCAAAAATGTACATCTTACAATGAACTGATAATCATCCGACCACACTCAAATCCACCCCTCCCCCTCAGCAACCTTCGCCGCCTCCGTCCGGTTCTTCGCATCCAGCTTATGCATAATCTCAGAAATATAATTCCGGACGGTGCCTGCTGACAAAAATAACTCGGCGGCAATTTCTTTCGTCGTCATTCCTAAAGCCGCCAATCGCAGGATTTCCTGCTCGCGTTCGGTGAGCGGGTTTACCTTGCGGATGGCATCGAAGGTGAGTTCCGGGCTGAAGATTCGCTTGCCTTCCTTACATTTTCGGATGGCGTCTGCGAGGTCGTCGATTTCTCCGTCTTTGAGCAGGTAGCCGTGGACATTGCTTTTGACGGCGCGTTCGAAGTAGCCGGGGCGGGCGAATGTTGTTAATATGATAACCTTACTTTTTGAGCCCCGTTTCGTCAGCTCTTCAGCCACCTCTAAGCCGCTTTTGACGGGCATTTCGATATCCATGAGGCAGACGTCCGGTTCTAGCTTGAGAATGGCGGTGAGCGCTTCTTCGCCGTTTGTCGCCTGGCCGATTACTTTCATGTCTTCTTCAAGATCAAGCAAGGATCCCAGCGCGCTTAACAGCATTCTTTGGTCTTCGGCAATAAATAAACGAATCATTGGATTGCTTCCTTTCGTTCAGCTTTCTTTACAATTGGAACGGTAATATTTAAAACTGTGCCGTTATGGGTTGAAACGTCGAGTGCGCCGTCGATTAATGCAAGTCTTTCCTTCATTCCACGCAGGCCGTTTCCAAATGGTGTTTGCTGATCCATTCCCATTCCGTCGTCCTTGATGGTGATGCTTATTTTTTCATCTGTTTGAGAGATGGAAATGGTGCAATGGGTGGCGCGGCTGTGTTTGACGATATTTGTGGCGGCTTCGCGTATACACATGCTGACGATGTTTTGTGTGACAGGAGAAATATTTGAAAAATCGGAACCTCCCATGTATTCGAATGTGATGTCTGCAGCCCGCAGGATTTGCTGGATATGGATAAGCTCTTCTGCGATCGTTGCCGTTTTCATATCAGACACGAGTTCTCGGACTTGTTTTAAGGCTGCTCTTGATGTGGTTTCCATTTCTCTTGCTTCTTTTCGCGCCCGTTCCGGGTCGCTGGCGATGGTACGCTGGACAAGCTGGCTTTTTAATGTGAGCAGTGAGAGAGTATGGCCAAGTGTATCGTGCAGATCACGGGCAATTCGTACACGCTCCTCGCGCTTAACCAGTTCCTTAATTTGCTGATTTGCCTCATCAAGCTCTTGTTCCAGTTCCATGCGGCGGTTCATGGAGCGGATGCCGTATGGTGAAATGAGCATAATCACGAGAAAGGGCAGAAAATAAAAGAGCCGATTTAGCAGGGATGGATCCTTCAGCAGATGATAGATAAAAGGGGCGACCAATACAACAACGAGGCTGGCAAGGCCGCGCCGAAATATCTTTTTTTCCCGGTAATAACCGATAAAGTTCGCTGAAAAAAAGCCTAAAAAGACTAAATTGATATCATAAAATACAGTGTAGATCAAAATGATTGAAAGCTGGATGGCCAGCCAATAAGTAAATAATTTTTTGTGCGGCGAAATAAAAAAAAGCTGGCGATATGTCACCAAGAAAAGCAGCACGAGTCCAAAACCGATCAGCTGTTTGATCCCCGAGGTCTGATTCGTCAAATAAGAAATGGGCAGCAGTAAATAGATTAAAAAGATATAGGGAAAAAAGCCGTACCGTTTCGGAAACATGCTGAAGTTTTTTTTCATTCTTACTCACACCGCTTCTTGTTTTCTTCTTATATATTTAGATAGTAGCATAATAACGACTAAATAGCCTAATAGAGCGAGAATATTTTTCCAGTTTGGCATTTGACCTTGAGCGATTTCCCAGGCACCGCTGCCATAATGATAAGACGGCAGCCAATAGCCGATATTCTGCATCATTTTTGGCATAATTTCAAGCGGCATCCACATCCCTCCGCATACAGCGAGGCCCATATACAACACATTGCTGATTCCGGCTGCTGTATCCACTTTTTTCATCATCCCGATCAGTGTCCCGATCGCAAGAAACGGGAGCGAGCCAAGCAGGGCCCACAATCCGCACAGGAACCATTCCAATGGGGATAAAGAAACGCCGTTAATCAAGGCGCCGGCTAAGAAGATAACTGTAATCGAAAGAATATGAATGACGCTTTGCCCCGCCATTTGAGCGATAAAATAAATGTGGTCGGGAAGAGGCGTTACGCGAATGAACGTCGACCAGCCTTGGGTGCGTTCTTGAACCATGCGGATGCCGAGCGTCATGATCGAAGAGCCCATGACGCTGAATGTTGTCATCGACATTAAATAATGCGCATTCCAAGCCGCAGGGTCCGGAGCATTCGTATTGACGACATTTGTAAAAATATAATAAAAAGCAATCGGCATAGCCAATGACCAAAAGACAAAATAGCGGTTTCGAAGCATTCTTTTGATTTCCATTCTGCACTGCATCTGAAATACATTCATTTTACATCGTCTCCTTTGCCTGTCAGCTGGCGAAACGCCTTTTCAAGATTTCCGCGTTCAATGTGAATATCATAAGCGCCGATCTTTTCTGCGAAAATGAGTTCCAATATTTTGTCCGTATTGGCCGTGTCGATGTAAACCCGGTTGTTTTTACGAAAAATCTGTTCGATTTCCGGGTGCTGATACAGCCTCTCGAGCGACTGTTCCGGATCGACTATAAATGAAACCGAATGCTTCGATATTCTTGATTTTATTTGGAGCGGCGTCCCGTCAGCTACTATGCTGCCGTCTTTAAACAGCAAGATTCGTTGCGCGGCATCATCTGCTTCCTGTAAGTAGTGTGTAGAAAAAATGATTGTTTTTCCTTGCTCTGCGAGCGTTTGAACCGTTTGCCAAAAGCGGTTTCTTGAAGTGATATCCATTCCGACCGTGGGTTCGTCAAAAATCATCAGTTCTGGATCACCGGCAAGCGCCAAGGCAAAGCCGAGACGCCGCTTTTGCCCGCCTGACAATTTTTCCGCCTGTGTTTTTAAATCCTTGTCTGTCAAACCTGTCAGCGCTCTAAGCTTCTGAAAGGATAGAGGATTTGGATAGTAGCTCCTAACGAGTTCGATGATTTCACCTGCACGCAAACCAGGCATCACACTGACTTCCTGCAGCATCGTGCCGATTTTTTCGCGCACCCGTTTTTCATGCGGCATGGAACCGAATAATGTGATGTTGCCTGCCGTTGGTCTTAACAGCCCCAATATCATTGAAATCGTCGTCGTTTTCCCGGCCCCGTTTGGCCCGAGAATCGCTACAATTTCTCCTTTTTTAATTGAAAAATCTATCTGATCAACCGCCGTTTTTTGGCGGAATGTCTTTGTCACATTCGTCAAGCTCACAACATTGCTCATGGTTTACAGACCACCTCCTGATTTACTCATTTCATTGTATAAGCTGAGGGAGGCGGATTTTAGTAAGTGATGTCATGAAAATCGGGTGACAAATGTCATTTTTTTTAACAATGTGCAGAAAGAACCGAAGGGTGTAAAAGCAAATGAAGTGGGGGGATTACGGTAAGTAAACGAGCAGAGCGCCATCATCATCAACGAATCATGGAGATAGAGAGAGCGGTCTTCAATTGTGAAAGAAGCTCTCTCTACTTAAAAGGAGAGTCTTAGCCATTATGATTAACCGGATACTTCCTCCCATTCTTCACAATCTTCTCTTCCACAATCTCTTTCACGTCCAGTCCAAGATCATTACATAACATGAATGAGTAGATTAAAACATCTGCGATTTCTTCACGGATGTTTTCTTTATTTGCTTTGAGTGCTTCTTCACTGCTGATCCATTGGAAGTCTTCGAGCAGCTCTGCTGCTTCGATTGAGATTGAGATGGCGAGGTCTTTTGGGTTATGGTATTGTCTCCAGTTTCGTTCATCTCTGAATTTGTTGATTGCGTTGATTAGGTTTTGGATATCGTTCATGATGATTTTCCCCTTTCTAACTCGAGTAGTCTCTTTCTTAATTTAGGATCTGTCGCATAAATATAGAGGCCGTAAATACCCCGTTTCATCAGGACATTTATTGAATTTAAGATGATTTGTTCTTTAATTTGTTCATTCTTTTCTGGCGACAAATCTGTACGAGAAATGTATGCCCCTGTATCTTTGTATTTGGAAGTATCAATTACCAGTTCGTCGTTGTCTTCATCATAGCTTACGGAAGGGCCGAGCACGACGCCGACGTAATTTAAATCAAACCCTTGAACGGTATAAATGGAGCCGACTTCTTTAATAGAATTCGGATTTTCAGCCCATGTCACTTTATCCTGGGTGCTGTTCCAGGGCATGTTAATCCCTTCTTCATCAACGATGTAAGTCTTTTTATCTTTTTTATGTAAATAATCAAAGGTCGAGACAATCCTAGAGAGCCCGTCTTTGTTATTTTTATTTTCAATGGCTTTCTTAAACGCAGCAGCATCTTCGAATATTTTTAGCTCGAAGGCGGAGTCTTCAGTTGGCAAAGAAAGAATTTTCTTTGCAACAAAGCTGTCAATCCACTTCATCGTTTCTGGATTGGCGTTCATTCTCATTTGGTCTGTAAGTTTCACAGTTTTCGCATCATACTGATTGATGATTTCTTCGAGCAATCTGTCGTTCCAATAACTTTTAATCTTTAAGACTTGTTTTGGATCAAAGATCACAACAGTGATTTTACTTCGCTTAATGATCTCATCCAGCTGGTTTTGGTAGCGGAAATTGTTATAGGAATCTTCCTTTGTCAGAAGCAGATGAGCTTCGTCTACTAATACGATATCCGCTGTTGCTCCCGTCTTTGTTTTCTCGTTAATAAAAGGTGTTGGCTTCATGAGACTCTTTTTCTTCAAATTCGGTAAGCTGTTGGCGATACTTTTATAAGTCTTCAGCATTTCGCTATGATTTACCAGCAAGTAATTATCTGTTTCTTTCAAAAAAGGGTCTTCGCTCTTCGCCAAATCTTGAATTGTATTAAACAGAGAGCTTAACAGGACACTTTTCCCTGTGCCGGCGTCTCCTTCAATAACAATGACATGATTTCCTTCTTTTTGTATACGTTCTTTACAGAAATTAAGGATCTTATTTTTAATATCAAGCTGCTGAGGGGAGAGCTCCTTATAAGGAGATAACTTATAAATGTCTTTATTCCTAAGGTTTTCAAGAGAATCGCTGACAATTTTCTCTTTTCTCAGCTTCTCCCAAATGACTTGAAAGATATTTTCATTATAAAAGGGTTTCTGATAGTAATTGTGCATTTCCCTAGACCTTGTCTGGCTCACGTTTTGAAGCTGATAGCGGTTATCTGCGATAAAATAGTTAATTAAATTTGATTCAATATTGTATGTCGCAGACTGGTGAAATTTCTCATGGCCAATTAATATAAAACGATTCAATCTCTTTCTCTTTTCGTCATCTATATGATTCTTCAAACGCCGTGCAGCTTGAACCGTTTGCCCAATATATGCAGTCGGTTTCTTTTTCTCATTATAAAGGATGTACACAATCGGATAGTTATTTAAATGCAGTGTTTTTACAACATTCACATGATCTGAAGTCAATTCTCTCTTTTCAAACACAAGTTCATTCATTGTCTCAGCCTCTGTATCTCTATTTAAAAATAATAGTATCATATTTATAATACTTCTATTATAAGGTAATGCATTTTAACAAGGAAGATGATTGTAAGTCTTTATTAAAACCGATAGATAAATGGGGGTGAAACGTATCATAAGTAAACGAGGTTGTGTGGCAATAGCTTGAACCACACTCAAAACCCACCCCTTTCCCCTCCATAATATTGTCATCATGAACGATAATGAGGTATTAGACCAAAAGAGTTGAAGTCAATCTATGGAGAACGCTTACGTTTACCCAGCAATAGGGGAAGGCTGACGTATTTTTAACAAAATAGGTCATTTATTGACTCAAAAATCCTTCGGTGATACAATATGGAAATCTTTCAAAGGAGGGAAACGAATGTTTGGAAAATCCAAATTTTTAATTGCAGCGTTTGCCTTAGCTATAAGCAGTTTTGCCGCTACTACTGCATATGCACAAACAGGCTACTTTAATACGTATACCGATTATGTATCTTTATCAAAATCGGGTTATAACACTGCAATGCAGGGTATGTGTGTTGATCGTAATAACAACGTTATTTATGCAGCAAAAATAAACAACTCAACTCATAAAACTCAATTATTCTCTATCAAAATGAATGGTACAAAAAGTAAAAGAACTGTAACTCTCCTTAAAAATTCGAGTACCAATTCCACCAGCTATGATTTAGGTCACGCAAATGACTTAGCGGTAAAAGCTTCCGCAGGTGATAAACATGTCAGCATTTATGTTGCCCCAATGTCTGATGGGTCCAAGTATGTCAATAAAATCGTTAAACTGAGTGTTGATACAGCAAAGAAAACTTATAAAGTGGACAAAACTTATGTGCTGAACTATAAAGGTTCGAATTTGTCTATAAGCGGAATTACATATTCTGTTGGTGCAGATAAATTTATTGTAAGATCAGGGAAGAAATTTTTTATTGGGAAGTTTAATGATAAGACTGGCAAATTTGATTATGAAGCTACTTTTAAATTAAACTATTCAAAAGCTGTTGTTAAAAATACGACAATGGATGTTTCTAATTATATTCAGCAAGGGATTTCCTTTTATCAGGGAACGTTATATGTACCACTGACAAAACCAGATGCGAAAGGTAATGCTTCGAATGTCAGCATTATATTAACATATCCTTTGAATATAGACAGTTTGATTAAAGAGCAAAAAACAAGGCCAACTGCTGACTTTTCCAAAGAATTGTTTACTCGCAAAGATTTATCTTTCAGAATTACCAGCGGTGCATATAAACTATTCGAAATAGAATCTGTTGATTTTGACAGCGGCACGCTGTACTTTAACACGAATCGCGGAAATACTGGAACACAAAATGATATGATCGCAACATTTAATGGTTATAATTATTATAAGTAAATGACATAGTTTTTGGTGCAAGGGAGCGGTTCTCTTGCACCTTTTTATGTACATGTAATGAAGATACGAGTGTTGAGTGAAAGAAATTCAAAATAAGCCGATTTGGCTTGGCCGTTATATAAAAGGTATCATGTCAAATTGAAAAGCGAAGGAAGGTGATTTTTTCTTTGATTTCCGGTGCATGAAGCTGACTTTGGGGGCATCGTTAAACAAATCAAGTTGTTGAAACCTAGGGCGTTAGCAGTTTTTTTGAAACCAGTATTAAGCCTAGATAGGAGGCGCTGTATTGGATTCTAAAACGTTGAATAGGATCAGAACGGCATTGGATCAAAGAATTAAACATGACCGCGAGCTGCCGAAAAGAAGTGTTACTTAAACAATTCATCATGATCTGGAGAATGAGGTAGGGGGAGGAGCCTGATCTCATAAGTATCTGAAAAGAGAAAACGCCTCCCTTTCATACCACCTCCGCAAAATGGACTACCAAAGGGTTTGATTTAATGGGTCCATTTTGAAATGAATTTTTGGAGACTCATTGGAACAGCCTCGTTTTTAGATTTTTACTTTTTCAATAACAAATAAATAAAATAAGGTGCCCCGATTAATGAGACCATGATTCCAGCCGGTATAGTGGTTTCAATGATGTTACGTCCAATTGTGTCGGCGAATAATAATAACCAACCGCCAAGTAGAATAGCAACAGGGATAAATAGTTGATTTCTGGGTCCTACTAAAGTTTTTGCGATATGCGGGGCCATTAATCCGATAAAGGAAATACCTCCTGTGACAGAAACGGCAGCAGCTGCTAATGCGACAGCTGTTAAAAGCAAAACGATCCGCTCCCTTTCAATGGAAACCCCAACTCCAATGGTTACAGGCTCGCTTAATCCTAATAGATTTAGTCGACTTGCTTTGTACAAAGTAAACGGAATCAAGATGACTAACCAAGGCAGAAGAGCTCCAATAAATGGCCAATCCGTACCCCAAATATTACCCGCCAGCCATTTGGCGATGAAATCAACTTTTGTCCGTTCAGCAGAAGAAATAATGACAATCATAGCTCCGGAAAGTGCAGTTGAGAATCCGACTCCGATGAGGACTAAGCCTATAGGCTGCATACCACTATTTTTGTTATAGGCTAACAGATAAATGAAAAAGCTCGTTATAATCGCTCCTATAAAGCCAACAATTGGAATCATATAAACAAATGATCCAGCTTCAGTCGGGAAAAATAAAAAGAAAACGGCAATGGCAACCCCAGCACCGGAATTAATCCCAATAATGCCTGGATCAGCTAAATCATTTTTTGTGATTCCTTGCAAAATAGCACCTGATATAGCAAGTGCCATCCCAGCTAATAAAGTAATCAATATTCGAGGCAATCGAATAGAATATAATATAAATTCCTCTTTAAAGGTTCCTTGACCTAATAGAGTGTGGATGAGTCTGTCAAAAGATAAACTAGCAGACCCTATTCCCATCCCAATAATAGCTGTAGCTATGATGAGTATGAGAGAAATCGATAAAATCATTCGCTGTTTTTTAATTAATGCTGAATGTATCATGAGAGTGTTTTTCCTCCCTTTCGGACAATGATCAGGAAGAACGGTAAACCAAGCATAGCGACAATGGCTATAACAGGTGTTTCATATGGTGCGTTTAAGGTACGGCCAAGTGTATCAGCAAATAGCATAAAAGTAGCTCCGCAAGTTGCAGACATTGGTAAAATAAAACGATAATCGGTTCCAACAATTGCCCGAACAATATGAGGAATCATAAGACCGATAAAGGTCATATTGCCAACCAGAGCAACAGATGCTCCCGCAAGAATGATCACGATAATAAATAGAAGGATTTTAATTCTGATGATATTTTGACCTAAGCCAACTGCAACTTCTTCATTTAAGCTGAGAATGGTAAGTTGTCTCGAGAGGAAAAAGGAAACAACAATTCCAATGATAATAAAAGGTACAATAATTCGCAGTTGGTTCCAAGTTGTTCCAACCATCCCTCCTGCTGTCCACATCGAGATATCTTTAGAAATTTTAAAATAAAGGCCAAGCCCTTCAGCAATGGCGTATAAAAAGGCGGAAACAGCAGAACCCGCTAACACAATACGGAAAGGAGAGAATCCGCCTTTTTTCATCGAACCGATTCCAAAAACCAACAAGGCACCGAGTGCGGCTCCAATAAAACAGGCAACCATCGTCAAAAAGTAATTGGCTGATGGAATGAAAGCGATCGTAACAGCCAATGCTGCATAAGCCCCGGCAGATAATCCTAGTAAACCTGGATCAGCAAGTGGGTTTCTTGTTATACCTTGCATGATTGCACCAGAGACAGCAAGAGCTGCGCCAACAAAAATGGCAGCTATTTCACGAGGTAACCGAATATCACGGATAATCGAAATATGATCGCCGGTTGCAGAAGACGAAAGAGCCAACCATACATCTTCAACTGAAACGTCTGCAGCTCCAAATACCATTGCCATAAAAAACATACCAATAAACACTAGAATTCCTAAGATGAGTTTGAAGGCAAATGAGGTAAAAGATTGAGTTTTTCTTATCATAAAGCTCATCATTTTCCTTTCTTAGAATGGGAAAGGGGCTGCCCTTTGGCCAACCCCTTTCAATAGACCTCTGCTTTTCTAGTCTTAGTTTCCTAGAAACGCTTTTTTAAAGAATGCTAGTTGCTTTTCAAGTGTGATTGGGTCAGTGAATGATGCGCCTTCACCTTGCATTTCAATGACATGTCCATTTTTGACAGCTGGAATGTTCTTGTATGTGTCTGTTTCTTGGAAAGATGTATTCGCATCAGAGTACTTACTTAAAATGACATAATCTCCCGCATATTTTGGAAGCACTTCAGCTGATAACGTATAATACCCTGCCTTTAATGCGTCTTCCTTTACTTTTTCAGGCATATTTAGTTTCATCGTTTGATATAAGATTTCTGTACCGCGCGCCCAGTTATTACCGTAAACATAAAGGTCTTTCCCATATGCTTCAATAACAGATACAGTTGAATCTTTGCCGATTTTTGTGCGAATATCTTCTCCGATTTCTTCTGCACGTTGTTTAAAGTCGTCAACCCATGCTCGGGCTTCTTTTTCTTTGTTTAGTAGCTTGCCAATTTCCACGTGCTGAGTTAAATAATCTACTTTACCCCATGTATAAGTAACAGTAGGAGCGATCTCATTTAATTTGTCTAAATTTTTTACCGTTGATAATGCGATGATTAAATCTGGCTCTAATTCAATAATTTTTTCCAGGTCATCTTCTGAAACTTCTTGAACATCTTTTAACTTTTCTTTAAAGGTTGGATTGTTTTTAGACCAAGTGTCTACACCGACAACGTTGACTCCTAAATCTAACACATTTCCGGTATACCCTGAAAGCATAACAACTCTTTGCGGATCGGCTGGAACTTCGATTGGTCCTGTTTCCGCTTGGTATGTAATCGTTTTAGATTCTTTTTTTGCTGAGCCGCTATCCTTTGTTGCTGACTCTTCATTGCCGCATGCACTAATCATAAGCGTCAGCAGTAGCATAAACGGGATTAATAGTTTCTTCATGCTCATTTTCACCTCTTAATAAATTGTAAGTAACACACTTCGGTTTATTTGTTCTCGAGCCAATTTGAAAGACTTCCCGCAGTACTCATCCTTCACAAGCCCGGCCTCGCCGTCTTTAATGCAATGATATAATCCGAAAAAACGAGCAGCTCGATGTAAATCATGAAGTACCATCATCAAAAAAATCATGTCCGTCTCCCGTACAAGCGCCATAGCAATTCCATTGGCGCTGACCTCAGGATATGGTTGTTCCTTTTTATCTGGAATCGTTACACAGAGATTTTTTACAATTAAACGTCCTCCAGAGCCAGTATTTAATTCTTCAGTAAATAGCTGTATGAACCGCAGAATGAAAATAAATAAACGATAATGATTATCAATATCAACAATAAATATATATTTCATTTTTCAATATGTCAATGTAAAAATTGTGTCCTTATCATAGTACCCTCATGAAAGTGAAAACTTTTAGAAAGAAAAAATTAATTATGATGAAAACAAGTTTAATAACTTATCATTGATAATCAATTACGAATGATGTTTGGGAGTGAACGGTGATGAATCAACAGGATGATATTCAACCTTTTATAGCGGGTTAAGAGAGATGAAGCTAATTGAATATTGGCCGAAACTTGGCGGGGAAATCCTTGTTTATCTGTAGAAAATAATTTGGGATGTTAATGGATTGACCGTTGATCCAACAGCGGGGTATTGAATGAAAAAATAGAATTGATACCCATTTTTTCTAAGTGCGACGTCAGGTCAAAATCATTATACAAGGAGGGCTTTTGAAAGGAAAGTCGGTCGTCTGTATTTCGACTATGAAAGGCCCTGAGAAGTACCCTTTGTTTCTGTTGAATAACAGTCACAAAGTGTTGATGAAAAGAGCGGTGTTTCACTTTATAGGAATCAAGAAAGTGAAAATATTTGAACTTGGCAATATGGAGAGTCTAAAGCAAAATCTTTCTATGAATCTATCAATCAGCCGTTTCATCGCTATGCAAGGCTTAATCAAAAATGATTAAGCCTTTGAAGAAAGCTTTATGAAAATACCTGCTTTTTAATGATAAATTCCGCAATCAGCAGGTTGATGATCCAGCAAAGCCAAACGGCTATTGTGTAGGAATGTCCATATGAGACATTCATTAGGTTATGAGTAATCGCAACTATTATATAAATCGTCATATTCGCAAATGAAAGAAAGAAGCTTCTCATCATCCATTGGCTGTGCAGTATGACTTTTTTTCTTTTAATAGACAGATAAGCAAGGATAGTCGTTCCAAGCCATAATGTATTTAAAATCAGAAATCCGATTGTACTGGGCCATCCTCCGGTTGCAAAAAAAGAGACATAAACGCCGGGAATAAAGTTTAATATGATAGACAGGATATATAAACGGCCGTTCCAGCGGTGGAAAGTCCTCGATCTGGTTCGAATCGCTTTGATCATGCCAAGCGGGCCGGTCACAAGAGAAATGATGGCCAGCGAAATATGGAGACGGATCATCCATAACCAAAGGGATTCATTTGTGAGAATTTGATCTTTTCTGGAAATGAATTTTTCTAAATTTGGATCCGCCATAAAGTTTTTTGAGAATGTATGAAACACCCACATGAAAGAGATCAACACAATGAATCCCTTAATCGTCCTTTTCATTCAACATATGCTCCTTAAAGATTTGAGTCATCCAATTGCTGCTTTCCGGTTCAATCAGCCTTTCGGGGAAAGGCCTGTATTTTTCCAAACTGTGCCCCTCCGTTCATACTCAAACAGCTGTTCCAAAGCGATTGCGATACGAGGGCCGCCTAATTCCCGTTCAACTAAGTAAAGGGCGACATCGAGTCCAGACGTCACACCGCCGCCGGTCACAAGGTCACCATCATCTACAACACGGGCATCGATTGGAATCGCGTTCGTCGTCCGCAAAAAATCCATTCCCATATGATGGGTTACGGCATGACGGCCGTCTAATAAACCGACGATCGCTAAAATAACCGAACCGCCGCAGACCGTGGAAACCAGGATATCAGGTTTCTTCACAGCTTCTTTTAGAATATCGCCTAATTCTGTTTCAGCGGCTCCTATTAATTTCCTTTGAATCGCTTCTTGTCCATCAGCATCAGCAGCTCCTGGTATGAGTATGATGCCTTTGCGGGATAGATCAGGTTTGCCGTTTGCTTGAAGTTTTAGATCATTTAATCCGCTTCTTATCATTTTTTCACCTTCTGCCGACACAAGCTCCACTGTTACTTCCTTATGGGAAAAACTTGCAGCAGCAGTTAGTACTTCATATGGAGCAGTGACGTCTAATAAATCAAATCCGTCAAACAACACAATTTGAATATGCATAACGATGACCTCCAATTTAGATTTCTTGTCATCAAGAAGCATATCAATGAGGTGTCACAAAAAAAGCGCTAAAAATATCACAAAACAATCAAGAAACCATCACAACCGTGTCACGCCGGCTTGCTGCTTGTTGAAACATATGATATTGATAAATAGATGGTCATTACGGAAAGGTGTGTCATGCGTGATGGAAGTGCAGACGGTGTTAGTTGTAGACGATGAAAAAAGTATCGCCGAATTGTTAAGGGATTTTTTGGAGAATGAAGGGTTTCACGTGAAAACCGCTGAAGACGCTTCTCAAGCACTGGCTGTGTTTGAACAGAGTACGATTCATTGCATGATCCTTGACATCATGATGCCGGGACAAAACGGATTCGACTTATGTCGCCACATTCGGGAAAACAGTGATGTACCGATCCTTTTCTTGAGCGCGCGGAGCGGTGATGCAGACAAGATCAGGGGTCTGGCGCTTAAGGCGGATGATTATATTGTCAAAACGGCTTCACCCGGGGAGATTGTGGCCAGAGTAAAGGCTGTATTACGACGCGCGGGTTCTCAACCAGAGTACAATAGAAAAGTTTTGCGTTACGGAAATCTCACGCTGGACTTATCGACAAGAGAAGTATGGCTGGATGGAGAAATCATTGCTCTTACACCTAAAGAATATGAATTGCTGCAATTGCTTGCAGCGCATCCGAAACATGTTTTTTCATATGACCGATTATTGGAGAAATTTTGGGATGGCGTTGGTGATAAACATACGGTCCGTGTTCATCTCAGCAGACTTCGCGAGAAAATTGAAGCCGATCCAAATCACCCGAAATTAATCGTCAATGTATGGGGAATTGGCTATCGTTTCATGGGAGAATAACATGAAGACGATTCGCATTCGTAAATTTACCGTGCTCAGCCTATTTTTCATATTCCTGTTGCCATGGATATTTTTTCTAGCTGCACACTTTATGGAAACCAAAACACTTCATTTTGATATGACTGATTCTGAACGAAAAGAATTGAATGAAACGATTCATTTGATCGAAACCCATTCGGAAAACTGGACAGACAAAGCCTGGCAAAAACAATTGAGCGGTCATTTGCAGAAAGTGGATATGAGTGCATCTATTCTGTCGGCTTCAGATCAGGTCATTTTTGAAACGGGTGCTGTGCGAAAACATACACCTGTGAAACCGGAACAGTTTTCCGTCATTGAGGACGGGAGAATCATCGGCAGGGTTGCCCTTTACCATTCATCGTCTAGAACGATTCAATGGATGGCGGCATTTATAGGCTTCATACTGGCTTTATTGATCATCGGCATGGCCATGAGACGATGGATGATAACGCCTCTTGAGCAATTGGGTCTCAGCGCTCGGAAGATTGCAAAAGGGGATTTTGACGCGCGGCTGCCTTCGTCAAAGATCACGGAAATTGCCGAGGTTCGTGACGGTTTTAACATCATGGTGAATGGTCTTCACGAAGCGTTTCAGAAGCAGGTCGAACTGGAGGATGAACGTCGTTTCATGATTGCTGCTGTCGCCCATGATTTACGCACTCCATTATTCGCTCTCAGGGGTTATTTGGATGGATTAGAGCAAGGGATTGCCCGATCACCGGAGAAAATGACGAAGTATGTGGCGGTTTGCAAGGAAAAGTCAGCCCAGCTCGACCGGCTTGTAGAGGACTTATTTACATTTACAAAGACAGAATACGTCGAGATGGAGCTTAACAAAAAGACAGTTGATTTCTCACAGGTCCTGAAGCAGTCGATCAATACGATAAGGCCGCAAGCGCAACAAAAGAAGATTACGATTGTTGAGAGGGCTTTTGAACATGAGTGTATGATAAGCGGTGATCCGCATTTATTAAAACGTGCGCTGAACAATTTATTGGACAATGCGGTTAGACATACACCCGGCGCTGGCGAGATTGTTGTTCAGTGTGATAAGGATCGTGACAACGTCATCTTCACGGTTCGAGATACTGGGCAGGGATTCTCCCCGGAGGAGCTTCGCCGTGTATTTGAGCCCTTGTATCGCGGGGAAGCATCAAGAAGCCGGTCGACCGGAGGAGCCGGGTTGGGGTTGACGATTTCACAAAGGATCATGAGACGGCACGGAGGCGATCTGACGGCGGGAAATGATCCTGAAGGAGGCGCGCTGCTGGAAGGATGGCTTCCCTTGGAAAGAGAAAAGCTATGCTGAAAACTCAGCAATAGCTTTTTTGATAGATTAGTTGCGAATCAGGTAATCAAACGCCCCTAATGCGGCATTTGCCCCCGATCCCATCGAAATAATGATTTGGTTGTACGGGCCGTCTGTGCAGTCGCCGGCCGCGAATAAGCCGGGGATGCTTGTTTCGCCGCGTTTATCGACTGCGATTTCGCCGATGCGGTTGCACTCGACTGATCCGTCTAACCACTCTGTGTTTGGCACGAGACCGATTTTGACGAAGACAGCTTGGAGTTCAACGTGTTGTTCTTCGCCTGTTTCACGATCCACGTAAGTGATGCCGTTTACGTTTTGTCGTTTGTACATGTTTCACTACAGTCGCGTTTGACAGGCTGTAGAGGCGTTTTTGCAGGACTTCCTCCGCTTTCAGTTCCGGTGCGAACTCAAGAACAGTGACATGGCTGACGATGCCTGCGAGATCAAGCGCCGCTTACTTATCTATGAACGAGCAGAAAACCAGACCTTGTTAGCAATTTGCTGTACGAAGTGGAAAACCGTAAAAAAGAGCCCAGAGAATGATCCCTGAACTCCACATTTCCTCACTTCATATACCGATACTCCCGCAATCTCTCCAAAATAGCTACTTCCTTCAAGAGTTCCTCACCAACATTCGTTTCCTTTACTTTCTTCCGCTCAAGTTCTTTATCCACTAATCGTTTCACCGTTAAGACATCAGTTCCGGTGCTCAGCACTTCCGCCTTGGAATTAAAGTGTTTATGGGCGACGAGCTGCATGCCGTAGGAGTTGTATAACAGCGTGTAGCCGGCGATACCTGTTGTCGATTGGTAGGCTTTGGAGAAGCCGCCGTCGATGACGATCATTTTTCCGTTTGCTTTGATCGGATCTTCTCCTTCGATTTCTTTTACCGGTGTATGGCCGTTGATGATATGGCCATGATCCGGGTTGAGGCCGAATTCTTTCAGGATGTTTCGGCAGGTTGCCTCGTCTTCACGCAAATAGTAATACGGGTTTTTCTTCTCTTTATGTGTTTCCTTCTCTTTAATGAAATACCGCTCAAAGGTCGTCATAGCGCGTTTTCCAAAAAGGGAGGAGTGCTCGCCTGTCCATAAATACCAGACCATATCTGTCGCCAGATCATCGGTTTCTTCCGGGTGGGCAAACGCTTCCCGCAAGAATCGTTCAAATACATCAAGCAGCTCACGGCCCGCATACGGTTTATCCTCAATCATCATCGTTTCCATATTGCCGTTTTCATCAACTGGAATACAGCCGTGAATCAACAGGTTGCCGTTATATTTTAAATAAAGGCTGCCTTTTTTCATCATAAAATTCATATGGCGGCCCAGCTTTTCGGAATGCTGGACAGAGAATAGCAGCTTGTCCATGACTTCTGCTTCTTCTTCTAATAGCTGATCTGGCTGCTCCGGATTCACTGTCGCAAAGCAGGTGTTTTCCAGCTGATATGTTTTTCCGTGCAGCGTGATTTCGTTTTTGTCGTAATCTATTTTCTCTAATAACAGCCGCTCTTCCATATTAAAGTTCGGCCGTCTCTTGATAATCGGACTTTCAAGCTTGAATTGGATCATCGCAATCGCTTGATGAATTTTTGTGATTTGCTTAATCTCATCTTCCGGTCTGTTTTCGTCTGCTTTCGGACGGAAAGATGGGTTATCATCGTAATATTTTTCGGCAAGGTTCAAGAGCGGTCTCAGATTGATGCCGTACACGTCTTCAATAATATCCAAGTTGTCATAGCGGGCACAGATGCGGATAATATTTGCCAGGCATACTTTAGAGCCTGAATAAGCGCCTATCCAAAGGACATCGTGATTTCCCCACTGAATATCGACTGAATGATAGTTGATCAGTTCTTCCATAATCTGATCCGGCTGCGGTCCGCGGTCGTAAATATCGCCGACAACATGCAGATGGTCGACAACCAATCGCTGCGTGCTATATGCAAGACCGGTGATCAGCTTATCAGCTTGGCCAAGCGCAATGATCTGATCTACGATTTTGGAGTAATACTGTTCTTTGTTGGCAGCTTCTTCTGTTTTATACAGCAGCTCCTCCGTAATATAAGCAAACTGAGAGGGCAGTGCTTTGCGTAATTTGGAGCGGGTATACTTGGAAGAGCAATAAGATACGAGCTTAATCATTCGATTAATCGTTTCTTTATACCAATCGTTTAACGATGCTTTCGTATCGTAATTATGTTTTATTAACTTCAGTTTGTCTTCCGGATAATACACTAATGCTGCTAATTCATCAATTTCTCTATCATAAATGACACCGCTGAAAATATCGCGTATCTTCTCTTTTACTCTTCCTGAACCATTCCGCAGCACGTGCTGGAATGCCTGGTATTCCCCGTGCAAATCACTGACAAAATGCTCGGTGCCTTTCGGCAGGTTCAGTATCGCTTTCAAATTAATGATTTCCGTTACCACTTTTGCTTCACAATCGTATTTTTGTGCGAGTAAATCTAAATATTTGGTTTCCAAAATCGTCCATCCCCTTTTTAGAATAGGAACTGCCCCCTATGTACGAGCATTTGCATGATAAGGTGATTTTAAAAGTATGACATTATTTTTAAATAATTGACCTTTATATGATAGTACCGCATAACTCCTTTTTGAGACAATCAAAACGAGGGAAAGAGGCGCTGAGATGAGTGGAGAGAAAGCTTGAGAAGGCTTCTTTAACATTAATCGGACACCGCATTTCAGCTTAGGAAGTACCCCGGCTTTGGCTTGGTCATTTTTCTATCGCAGGAGTTTTCAGAAATGGGAGGAATGAATACTCAATACGTAGCAGGCCATGATTACTGTGGATCGTACTTATAGCAGGGGAAGCTTCTGAAGAGACCGCGGAAGGGTTTTACAATCTTAAGCAGTATTTGTCGTGCTGGTGATTGTCAGCGGCACAAATATGATTTGTGATTCTTATGACCACGAGATTGGAGGACATCCGATCTCTTTGTTATGGGGCTTTTTATCATCGCCAAGAATTTGACCACCGAAGCGTTCAGCGACAATCCCTGTGCGGATGCCTTACAGGCAGGGTGGATAGCTGCATTTGCACCAGCCGTACCATAAGCCGTTAATAAGGTTTACGGTAAAAAAATAACAGCACCTTCAAATTTGATGGAGAGGTGCTGTTTTGTCATTTGAATGCATGAATGGTTGTTGTTTTTGCTTTGTGCTGAATTTGCTTTTTTGCTCAACCAAGTTTTTCTTATCCGAATGAAGAAAAGGAATGATCAAATACGAAAAATGACTGAATTCCGGCACTTACGCTTTTGCTTACTTTAATATTCTCCTTTAATGACAAAATAGGAGCCCCTAATGGTTCCTAGGTGAAGATATCAAGGTCAGGGAAGTACCAGAAGAAGTCTTAGAAGGTTTACAAGAGAGATTATGCTTATTCTGAGTTAAACCCCAATTTTCGAAAGGATTCCGTAATAGAAGCTGATTTATAAACCAGGTGAAAATATTGTCGCTAGTATAGGTGAGTTTAAGAATACTAGAGTTACTATAAATAGGACCATTGACAAATCACTCAACCTCTATTAAAATTAAAAGTTATCCGATAGTAATCATCTCTATCGAAAAACTCAATACATGCAAGCTATGATTGCTGTGGGTCGCACTACAGCAGGAGCAGCTTCTGGAGAGACCGCGGAATTCTGCGGCGCCGAAGGGTTCACAATCTCAGGCAAAAGGACAGAAGAGTACCGAATATGTATTTGTCGTGCTGATGATTGTCAGCGGCACAAATATATTTTGATATTCTTATGACCGCGAGATTGGAGGACATCCAATCTCTTTTTTTATGGGCTTTTTTACTGCTCGTCGTTCACTAAAGAGGTAAGGAGGAGTTTAATGTGGAACAGCGGGAATTAAAGAGGGACTTATCCAATCGGCACGTACAGCTTATCGCTATTGGCGGGACGATTGGCACCGGGTTGTTTTTAGGCTCCGGTAAGGCGATTCAATTGGCGGGTCCTTCTATCATCTTTGCGTATTTCATTGTAGGTATTGCGCTTTTTTTCGTGATGCGGGCGCTGGGAGAATTGCTGTTATCTAAAGCGGGTTATCAATCGTTAACCGATATTGCCGAGGAGTATCTGGGGCCGCGTGCGGCGTTTGTCACCGGGTGGACCTATTGGTTTTGCTGGATTATGACGGCTATGGCGGATGTGATTGCCGTCGGTGTCTATGTGAAATATTGGTTTGATATTCCGCAGTGGGTCCCTGCACTTATCTGTTTACTCATTTTATTAGGGCTCAATCTGTTGACTGTCAAGCTTTTTGGAGAATTGGAATTTTGGTTCGCTTTAATAAAGGTGATCACGATTCTTGCGTTAATTGTCATCGGTGTTATTTTGCTGGTGATCGGGTTTAAGACGCATACAGGAACGGTTTCGGTTACCAACCTTTGGGAGCATGGCGGTTTGTTTCCAAACGGATTTTCAGGCTTTTTGCTTTCTTTCCAAATGGTGATCTTTGCATATGTCGGTGTGGAATTAGTAGGTGTATCGGCGGCGGAAACGTCGAACCCGAAAAAAAATATTCCATCGGCTATTAATAAAATTCCTTTACGTATTTTATTTTTCTACGTCGGCGCGCTTATCGTCTTACTATGTATTAACCCTTGGATGGAACTGAATGCAGCGGAAAGTCCTTTTGTGAAAACTTTCAGCTTAGTCGGCATCCCGCTTGCCGCGGGAATCATTAATTTTGTTGTATTAACGTCAGCCGCGTCTGCTTGTAACAGCGGGATGTTTTCAACAAGCCGGATTCTGTACAATTTAAGTAAAACGAAACAGGGCCCGGCCAATTTTGCGAAGCTGAATAAAAACCATGTGCCGAGTCACGCGTTATGGGTATCAACCATTGTCCTGTCAGCAGGAGCGCTATTAAGCAAACTGATACCGGAACAAGCCTTTGGCATCGTGACAACCATCAGCGCGATTTGTTTCATATGGGTGTGGGGTGTGATTCTTGTCAGCCATATCAGATACAGGAAAACCCGTCCGCACTTACACGCAGCATCAACATTCAAAGCGCCATTCGCGCCGTTTATCAATTATGTTGTCCTGGCGATGTTTGCGGTCATTCTCATAATTATGCTGTTTGCGGATGCGACTCGCCCGGCCTTGCTGCTGACTCCTCTATGGTTTATTTTATTGTTTATTTTATTTTGGATGAAAAAAAACAGGACAAAAAGAACATGATGAGTCAAATTAAATCTCTTGAAAAAGACGGTGTACTGCATGCAGTATGCCGTCTTTATTTTTAATTAACCGTTTCCTTTTATAGGTTTATATTTAATGTAGACATGAGAACGAGAGGAATGGAGTCATGGAATACAATTCATACATGAATGGACAATCGCAATATCCCGCTTGGTCCTATCCGTACAATTTGATCATATGGAAAGCGTTTGTCGGACATGATGTGAAGTCCTATTTATAGGGGTTATAACATAAAAAAGCGCCATACTGCCGTTTAAGCAGTATAGCGCCTTCGTGTTAGTTCCGGATCAAATAATCAAACGCCCCTAATGCGGCATTTGCCCCCGATCCCATCGAAATAATGATTTGGTTATATGGTCCGTCTGTGCAGTCGCCGGCAGCGAATAGGCCAGGGATGGTTGTTTCGCCGCGTTTATCGACTGCGATTTCGCCGATGCGGTTGCGTTCGACGGTTTCAGGGAGCCATTCCGTGTTCGGTACAAGACCGATTTGGACGAAGACGCCTTGGAGCTCGACGTGTTTTTCTTCTCCTGTTTCACGGTCAACGTAAGTGATGCCGTTTACGTTTTCATCACCCGTGATTTCTTTTGTTTGGGCGTTTTTCACGACAGTCACGTTAGGGAGGCTGTAGAGACGTTTTTGCAGAACTTCGTCAGCTTTCAGTTCCGGTGCGAACTCAAGAACAGTCACGTGGTTGACGATGCCTGCAAGGTCAATCGCTGCTTCGATACCGGAGTTGCCGCCGCCGATGACGGCGACGTCTTTGCCTTCAAACAACGGTCCGTCACAGTGAGGGCAGTATGCGACACCTTTGTTTTTGAACTCTTGTTCACCAGGTACGCCGATATTGCGCCAGCGTGCACCAGTTGAAAGAATGACGGTTTTGCTTTTCAGAACAGCGCCGTTTTCGAGTTCAAGATGGAAAAGATCTTTTTTCTCGAGACCTTTTGCGCGTTGCAGGTTCATGACGTCGATATCATAATCTTTGACGTGTTCTTCAAGGCTTGCCGCAAGCTTAGGTCCTTCGGTACGCTTCACGCTGATGAAGTTCTCGATGCTCATCGTGTCAAGGACTTGGCCGCCGAAGCGTTCGGCAACAATTCCCGTGCGGATGCCTTTGCGCGCCGCATAAATTGCTGCGCTTGCACCGGCGGGTCCGCCTCCGACAACAAGTACATCGAACGGATCTTTATCGGAAAGCTCAGACGCATCTGTGCCGCTGCCCATCTTCGCAAGAATTTCTTCAAGCGTCATTCGGCCGCTGCCAAAGGATTCGCCGTTCAAGTATACGGTCGGCACAGCCATAATGTTTTTGCTTTCGACTTCCGACTTGTATGCCGCACCGTCGATCATCGTGTGCGTGATGTTCGGGTTGAGCACGCTCATCATGTTCAATGCCTGCACAACGTCCGGGCAGTTGTGGCATGTGAGGCTGATATAAGATTCGAAGCGGTATTCGCCGCTGATGTTCTTGATTTGATCGATGATTTTTTGATCGACTTTCGGCGGTCGGCCGCTTACTTGCAAGAGTGCCAGCACCAAAGATGTAAATTCGTGACCGAGCGGAACTCCGGCGAATGTGACGCCTGTTTCTTCTCCAACACGATTGACGCTGAAGCTTGGCGTTCTGTCGAGCTGCGCCTTTTCAACAGAGATTTTTGATGACATGGAAGCCAGCTCTTCTACAAGAGCCAGCATATCCTTAGAGACACTGTCATCGCCTGTACTGACTTTAAGGACGATGTCATTTTCAATCATCTGCATGTATTGGTTTAATTGTGCTTTGATATTTGCTTCAAGTACCAATTGAATGCACTCCTTAGATTTTGCCTACTAGGTCAAGGCTTGGTGTCAGTGTTTCAGAACCTTCTTCCCATTTAGCCGGGCAAACTTCGCCTGGGTTTTGGCGGACGTATTGAGCCGCTTTTACTTTGTTGATCAGGGTGCTTGCATCGCGACCGATACCGCCTGCGTTGATTTCAACAGCTTGGATCACGCCGTCCGGATCGATGATGAATGTTCCGCGGTCAGCAAGACCTTCTTCTTCGTTCAGCACTTCAAAGTTGCGGGAGATCGTTTGAGACGGGTCGCCGATCATCGCATAAGTGATTTTGCCGATTTTCTCAGAGCTGTCATGCCATCCTTTATGTACGAAGTGAGTGTCTGTTGAAACAGAGTATACTTCGACACCAAGTTCTTTTAGGGCAGCATATTCGTTTTGAAGGTCTTCAAGCTCAGTCGGGCAAACAAATGAGAAATCCGCTGGATAGAAGCAGAAAATGCTCCATTGACCTTTCAGATCTTCGTGTGTAACATCGATAAACTCACCGTTTTTGTAAGCTTTTGCTGCGAATGGTTGTACTTCTTTTCCGATTAGAGACATAATATCGTCCTCCTGAATGTAGTTTAAGAGAAATAAAAATTGTAAACTTTATTTCTCTGTAATTATTATAATTATATACAAATTATCAAATAATAAATATTTTTTGTCAAGGGAAAAGGCCTTTAATTTTTTGTTAAGTATTTCAGCTAAAGAAAAGAGTTGGAGTTTCATATCTTTCATATAGTATGATTGGCACAAATGATAGAGGAGTGAGAATGAAGAGACCTAATTGAAAACGAAAAGCCGTCGGAATGACGGCTTCTTTGGCTAAACTCCTTTATATGCGGAACGGTAAATCTCAGCAAGCTCCGAAACGAGCGGCAGCTTCGGATTGGCTGTCGTGCATTGATCTTCAAAGGCGCGTTCGGCCATGAGATCCACTTTGCTTTCGAATGCGGCGGCATCCACGCCGTTTTGTTTAATGCTCATCGGAATTTTAAGCTCTTTGGCGAGCGAGATAATCTCCTGGATCAGGCTTTCAACGCCTTCTGCAGTTGTTTTTGCAGGCAGGCCGAGCGTTCTGGCAATCTCCGCGTAGCGCTGATCGGCTATGAAGTGGCTGTATTTAGGAAATGCCATGAACTTTTTCGGTTTTTCTGCATTATAGCGGATCACGTGCGGCAGAAGGATGGCGTTTGCCCGTCCGTGAGCGATGTGAAATTCCGCACCAAGCTTATGAGCTAAGCTGTGGTTGATGCCCAGGAAGGCATTGGAAAACGCCATTCCGGCAATCGTTGATGCATTATGCACTTTTTCGCGGGCCAGCTCGTCGCTGCCGTTTTTGTATGCTCTAGGCAGGTATTCGAAAATCAGCTGAATAGCCTTCATGGCCAAGCCGTCTGTATAGTCGTTGGCCATGCACGATACGTATGATTCAATTGCGTGAGTTAATACGTCCATTCCTGTGTCAGCCGTAATATGTTTCGGCACGGTCATGACAAATTGCGGGTCAATGATTGCGACGTCCGGTGTTAATTCATAGTCGGCCAATGGATACTTCGTATTCGTTTCTTTGTCTGTAATGACAGAGAATGAAGTGACTTCAGAGCCTGTGCCTGATGTTGTCGGGATCGCGACAAATTTTGCTTTTTCGCCCAGTTTCGGGTATTTGACGATGCGCTTGCGGATGTCCAGGAATTTTTGCTTTAATCCAAAGAATTCAGCATCCGGGTGCTCATAGAACAACCACATTCCTTTTGCGGCATCCATTGCAGAGCCTCCGCCGAGGGCGATGATGACATCCGGCTGGAATTTGGCCATCATGTCGACGCCGTTCATCACCGTTTCGATTGAAGGATCAGGCTCGACATCAGAAAAAATTTCACAATGTACATAATCCGGGCGCCTTCTTAAGTAGTGAAGGACGCGGTCTACATATCCGAGTTTCACCATTCCCGGATCGGTTACAATCAACGCTTTTGAGATGTCAGGCATTTTCGCTAAATACTGGGTTGCGTGTTTTTCAAAATAGATTTTTGGAGGAACTTTAAACCACTGCATATTGACATTCCTTTTCGCCACTTTTTTCGTGTTGATTAAATGAACAGCTCCAACGTTTGACGAGACGGAGTTCCCGCCATATGTGCCGCAGCCGAGCGTTAAGGAAGGCATATAGGCGTTGTAAATGTCGCCGATCGCCCCTTGTGACGACGGTGCATTGACGATGATCCGCCCGGCTTTCATCCGTAATCCGAATTCTTTAACGGCTTCTTGATCGTTCGTATGAATCACCGCCGAGTGGCCGGTTCCGCCGAACGCCAGCATGTCTTCGGCGCGTTTTAATCCCTCTTGAAGCCCGCTGACTTTGTAGCACGCTAAAACAGGGCTCAGTTTTTCCCTGGACAGCGGGTAATCCGGACCTACGCCTTCTAATTCGGCGATGAGAATTTTTGTATCTTGAGGCACTTTGACACCGGCCATTTCAGCGATTTTGAATGCCGGCATGCCGACGATATCAGCGTTTACCGCGCAAGTATTTTCATTGATAACCAATTTCTCGACCTTTGATTTTTCGGTTTCATTTAAGAAATAGCAGTTGTTTCTTGTCATTTCGACTTTGACGTCTGAGTAGATGTCTTTGTCTATGATGACGGCCTGCTCTGATGCGCAAATCATGCCGTTGTCAAATGTTTTGGATAAGATCAGATCATTGACGGCTTGCTTCAGGTTGGCAGACTTCTCGATGTAGCACGGAACGTTTCCAGGTCCGACGCCAAGGGCCGGTTTTCCGGAGCTGTACGCGGATTTCACCATGCCGGCGCCCCCTGTTGCGAGAATCAGGGAAACGTTCGGGTGGGTCATTAAGGCTTGAGTTGCATTCAGCGAAGGCGTTTCGATCCATTGGATGCAGTTGTCGGGTGCTCCTGCTTTGACGGCTGCGTCCCGAAGGATTCTCGCCGCTTCGCGGCTGCATTTTTGGGCGGATGGATGGAAAGCAAACACGATAGGGTTTCTTGTTTTGATCGCTATCAGGGACTTGAACATTGTAGTGGAAGTAGGGTTGGTCACCGGCGTCACGCCGGCGATGACACCGACAGGCTCCGCGATTTCAATGACTCCGTCGTGTTCGTTTTCATTGATGATGCCCACTGTTTTATCGTATTTGATATGATGGTAGACATACTCTGTGGCAAACATGTTTTTAATGATTTTATCTTCATAAACGCCGCGCTTCGTTTCTTCGACGGCAAGTTTGGCGAGAGGCATGTGCTGATCAAGGCCGGCAAGCGCCATCTGTTTAACGATCTCATCAATCTGCTCCTGATCAAAGCTGCGGAATTCTTCCAATGCCTTTAGGCCTTTTTCGACTAGCTGATCAATCATGGTTGAGGCATTTTGCTTTTGTTTCATGTCCTTTTCTTCGATTGCCATTGTAAACCCTCCAGTGAATGAATAGGAATTTGATTACAACAGGATGTCCAGGGATGAATGATGTTGATATGGTTTGTGAAACATTTCACAAGTGAAGTTAAAAAATTTTATCCCTGAAGCGGATATCTGGTTTATTTTGGTATCAGTCCTCCTTTTCTGTGGCTGAATTTATCATATCACGAATTTGAAGTATGAGTTTGTGAAATGTTGAACAAAGTATGAAATCAACAGAAAATAAGAAAGTCCTGTTTAATGGTGCATTTTTCAATTCTTACATGACTAGATTTCCTTTACTTTCCTTTCAAACCCCCGATAATATAAATATATGGAAAACACGTGGCTAGTAGGCATCGAAGGAGTTGGTTAATTTGGCAATGACAATACCCGAATCAATACGAAGTTCAGCAACAGCGGGAGAACGGATTTTGTTTCGTACATTGAAAAACTATTTGCCTGATGATTATATTGTGTACTATGAACCTGAAATTCAAGGTGTCTGTCCTGACTTTGTTATTATAGGGCCGGATATGGGCTTGCTTGTGCTTGAAGTGAAGGATTATACGAAAAATTCATTTTATAGGTTCACAAAAGATGACTGGCAGATTCGAAATGCGAGCGGCGACATGTGCAGTGTGAAGAATCCGTTAAGACAAGCAAGAGAGTATGCTTTTAAAATAGCTGATGTCCTCCAAAAGGATAAGAGTTTAATTCAAACGGAGGGTAAGTATCAGTTTAAACTGAAATTTCCTTATGGATATGGCGTTGTATTTAGCAGATTAAATGAAATTCAATTGTTGGAGCAGGTTTATCAAATAATAGATCCAGAGTTTATCTTGACTCGGGATCAAATTGATCCTGATCATGCAAACTTTTCAGAAGAATTGTTGATAGAAAAGCTGTTTCAAATGTTTCATGTGCAATTTCAAATGAAAACTCCTCTTACATATGAAGACATTAATACCATTCGATATTATCTTTTTCCGGAAGTTCGCATTGGAGCGGAGTTTGAGCAGTCTGTTCCATATCGTGACCAGCTTCTTTTATCGTTGCGGGACATTAAAACGATGGACTTGCATCAAGAGAATATGGCAAAGCAGATTGGTGATCAACACCGTATAATTCGCGGTGTAGCAGGAAGCGGAAAAACCTTGATTCTCGCAAGTCGTGCAAAGATACTGGCAAAAAACCACCCTGATTGGAAGATATTAATCCTCTGTTACAATATTTCATTAGCATCGAATATTACTCAAATGGTTCGTTCAATGTTTGCAGAACCGGATCATTTATTTGACTTTCAATATACTGAAGAAGGAAAAGCTGTTGAGTCTCGAGTTCCTGAAAATATCCAAATTCGTAACTTTCACCAGTGGCTTAAGCAAGATCTAAAAACGAATGAGTTTATGATTGATCAATATATTGAACAGCTGGAAAAAGGCGAGGCAATATCTCCGAAGTACGATGCCATTCTGATCGATGAAGGCCAGGATTTTGAAGGGAATTGGCTTCATTTGGTCAGCCTGTGTCTGAGTCCGGAAACGAAATCCTTACTTTTGGTGGAAGACCGTGCACAATCTATTTACGGCAGGAAAAGGAGCTATGTAAAAGATACAGGACTTGATTTTAGAGGAAGGTCAAAAATTCTAAACATCAATTACAGAAATACATCGCAAATTGTTTCCTTTGCTTGGGATTTTTATGAGAAGCATTCGGTTTTACAAGACAAAGTCAAACTAGGGCAAACAGAAGGCGTTGAGATTATTTCGCCAAAAAGTACAAAACGTAAGGGACCTGAACCGGCATTGTTGAGATTTGATACGCTTAACAAAGAAATGCAGGTCATTGCAAAACAAATTATGAATCTTCATGAAGAAAAGAAAGTGCCTTACTCGGAAATCGCCATTCTTTATCGAGTGAAACGGACGAATAAATTTAATATTGTAAAAGCTGTACAAAAAGCGCTCAAAGCGCAAAATATTCCTTTTAATTGGATAGCGGAAAATGAAGAAACGAAGCGCAGTTTTAACCCTGAGGAAGAGACGGTCAAAATCTGTACGATTGACAGCAGTAAAGGACTTGATTTTCAGGCTGTGTTTTTGGTCAAAGCTGATCTCATGCCGTTCCCACTTGAAGAAGACCAAGAACGGGAAGTATCACTCATGTATATCGGTATGACGCGTGCAAAGGAATTCCTGTATATTTCATATTCGGGGGTTTCGGAATATACAAATTATTTTGATGAACTGAAAGAGGAACAACACGATGAACAGGTATTATTGAAGTGAAAAATCGGGCTGTCGAGATATTCTCGACAGCCTCATTTATTTCACTGAAAACAACTATAGGGCTCCTTCTTTTCACTTATACCAGTCCGTATGAAACACGCCTTCCATATCTGTCCGCTCATACGTGTGAGCGCCGAAATAATCGCGCTGCGCCTGCAGGAGGTTTGCGTTTGAGCGGCCCGTCCGGTAGCCGTCGTAATAGGAAAGGGCTGTGCTTAAGCACGGGAATGAGATGCCTGAGCTGATGCCTTCGCAGACGACCTTTCGCAAGCCGGACTGGTATTCTTTTAGTTTTTCAGCGAAGTCTGGTGCGACCAGCAGGTTGGACAGGTCCGGCTGTTTGTCGAACGCTTCGCTGATGAGATTTAAGAATTGCGCGCGGATGATGCAGCCGCCGCGGAAGATGAGGGCGATGTCCTTTAACGGCAGGTTCCATCCGTTCAGGTCAGACGTCATTTTATATTGAGCGAAGCCTTGTGCATAGGCGCAGACTTTCCCCATGTATAATGCCTGTCTGACGCGGTCGATCCACACGTTCTGATCCAGGGGCCGTTCTTCCACTTCAGGGCCGGCCAATACGTTTTCGGCAGCTGTCCGTTCGTCTTTTAATGACGACAGGTAACGGGCAAACAGGGATTCCGTGATAATCGATGATGGAATGCCGTTGTCGATGGCCTGCAGGCTCGTCCATTTGCCCGTGCCTTTTTGGCCGGTTTTGTCGAGGATGACGTCGATGAGCGGAGCGCCCGTGCGCTCATCTTTTTTCCGCAGGATCTCCGCCGTGATTTCGATTAAATAGCTTTTCAGCTCTCCTTGATTCCACGTGTCGAAAATGTCAGCGATTTCATCTATCGGCAAACGAAGCTTTTCTCTTAAAAATGTATACGCTTCAGCGATAAGCTGCATGTCTGCGTACTCGATGCCGTTGTGCACCATTTTGACAAAATGCCCCGCGCCTTTTGGACCGATGTAGACACAGCATGGATCTTCGCCCACTTGGGCGGCGATTTTTGTGAGGATCGGAGCTGCTTTTTCGTAGACGTCCCGATCTCCGCCGGGCATAATGGATGGGCCTTTTAAAGCGCCGACTTCGCCGCCGGAAATGCCGATTCCCAGGTAGCCGATTCCGTTCGCTTTCAAACTGTCATATCTTCGTTCCGTATCTTCGTAGTGGGAGTTGCCGCCGTCCATGATGACATCCCCTTCTTCAAGCAGAGGAACGAGCGAGTCGATGACAGAATCGACCGGTTTGCCTGCTGTGACCATAAGAAAGATTTTTCTCGGTTTTTCTAGAGACTGTACGAAATCTTCAAGTTCATAGTACGGCTTGACTGTTTGGCCTCCCGTTTTTTGGACGAGTTGATCGGTTAAATCCCTTGTGTAGTTATAGACGGCGACTTGTTCGCCTTTGCTTGCCATGTTCAGGGCGATATTGCTCCCCATGACTCCCAAACCTATGACACCGATTGTATTGCACATGTAATACCTGCTCCTTCTTGAAAACTTTTTTATACAAATAGGCTTAACAATAAAGTAAATCCTAATCCGGCCACTGCGATAATTGTTTCAAGCAGTGTCCAGGTGGCAAATGTTTCTTTCATGCTTAGGCCGAAATATTCTTTGAACATCCAGAAACCTGCGTCATTGACATGGGAAGCGATTACACTTCCGGCCCCTGTTGCAAGCACAACCAGCGCAAGATTGACATCGCTTTGTCCGAGCATCGGAAGAACGAGTCCGGTTGTGCTTAATGCAGCAACTGTCGCGGATCCTAAGGAGATGCGCAGAATTGCGGCGATGACCCAGGCGAGCAAGATCGGCGACATGGCTGTTCCTTTGAATAATTCAGCTACATAGTCGCCTACTCCGCCATTGATCAAGACTTGTTTGAAGGCGCCGCCGCCCCCGATGATCAAGAGCATCATTCCGATTTGTGTAATGGCGGTAGAACAGGAATCCATCACTTGTTTGATCGGGATCTTTCTGGCGATACCCATCGTATAGATCGCGACCAACAGGGAGATGACCATCGAAGTCGAGGCATTCCCGATTAAGCGAACCGCTGCCAGCAGGCTGTTGTCTGCAAGCCCCACCGTTTCTTGAATAAGCGTAATAACAGTCGAAATCGACATGATAATGACCGGAAGCATAGCTGTGAAGACGCTGATGCCAAAGGCTGGCGTCTCTTCAAGTTTGAACGTTTTCTGCTCACCGAGTGAAGCGATGCTGCCCATTTTCTCAAATGATTGCGGGACGATTTTTTTCGCCAGTTTCGTAAATAAAGGTCCGGCCAAAAGAACGGTTGGAATTGCAACAATGATACCGTAGAGCAGCACTTCCCCGATATTGGCGCCGAGCTCTCCCGCGATAGCCGTCGGTCCAGGATGCGGGGGCAGGAAGCCGTGTGTGACGGATAAGGCCGCCGTCATTGGAATTCCAAGGTATAAAATCGAAATCTTCAATTCTCTTGAAATGGCGAATACAATTGGAATCAATAATACCAATCCGACTTCGAAGAATAATGCAACCCCGATGATAAAGGAGGCGATAACGACCGCCCATTGGATGTTTTTCTCCCCGAATTTGTTGACGAGGGTCATCGCAATGCGCTGAGCGCCCCCTGAATCCGCAATCAGCCTGCCCAGCATGGCGCCGAGCCCGAAGATCAATGCGATATGGCCGAGTGTTCCGCCAAGGCCTTCTTCAATCGTTTTGACGATGTCGTCAAGCGGCATTCCAAGTGCCAATGCAACCCCGAACGATACGATAATCAAGGAAACAAACGTATTCAGTTTTAACCCCATAATCAAAAGCAATAATGCGACAATCCCGATTGCTACGATCAATAATGGCATGATAACGCCTCCAATTCTCCCCTATTTTTTGCTGGATAAGCTTCTTTGATAATTTGCAATTTGTGTATACTCGTTTTCTAGTGCTCGAGATAAGTTGATAAAGATCGGCATTAATTTTCTGTATTCTTTGGCCGATTCTTCTTTCGGCGCGTGTCTGTGCGTGCTTCCGATCATGTCGGAGACGACATCGAACGAATCGATTTTTCCTGTCGCGTACAGCCCCAAAATGCAGGCGCCGAGACAAGAGCTTTCATAGCTTTCCGGCACGACGACTTCCGATTCGAAAATATCGGCCATCATTTGCCGCCATACGTCAGACCTTGCGAAACCTCCGGTCGCCTGAATTCGGGCAACTGGACCGTCCATGCATTCTGTCAACGCCAGGAAGACGGTGTACAGATTGTAAATAACCCCTTCCAATGCCGCGCGAATCATGTGTTCTTTTTTATGCGACATGGTGAGGCCGAAGAATGAACCGCGCACATCCGGATTCCAAAGCGGCGCCCGTTCGCCTGCGAGGTATGGATGGAACAGCAGTCCGTCGGCACCCGGTCTGACGCGTTCGGCAATTTTGGTCAAGACATCGTATGGATCAATGCCGAGACGTTTTGCTGTTTCAATTTCTGATGAAGCAAATTCATCTCTGATCCAGCGAAGGACGATCCCGCCGTTGTTCACTGGCCCGCCGATGACCCAATGGTTCTCAGTTAAGGCATAGCAAAAGATTCTGCCTTTTTCATCGGTCTGCGGCTCATCGATAATCGTGCGAATCGCACCGCTTGTCCCGATGGTGACGGCGATTTCGCCTTTTTTAATCGCGTTGACGCCGAGGTTGGAAAGCACGCCGTCGCTGGCACCGATGACAAATGGCGTTTGCGGATCAATTCCCATCATCGCCGCCAGTTCGGGATTGCAATGATGGAAAATGGCTGTTGTCGGAACGAGCTTTGATAAGTGATCGGGTGTGATGCCGGCAACGGTCAGTGCTTCTTCGTCCCAGGCCAATGTTTTGAGATTCATCATTCCCATCGCCGAAGCTAATGAGTAATCGACGACATATTGATCAAATAACTTTTTAAAAATATATTCTTTGATTCCGATATATTTTTTTGCTTTGGCAGCGATTTCAGGATGTTCGTTCACAATCCACGTGATTTTGCTTAGCGGCGTCATCGGGTGAATCGGCGTTCCCGTCCGTTTGTAGATATTGTGCCCATTCATTTCTTCTTTGATTTTATGAGCCCAGCCTTCGCTTCTGTTGTCTGCCCAAGTGATGCAGGAGGTGAGCGGCTTGTCGTTTTCGTCCATCGCAATCACGCTGTGCATCGCGCTGCTGAATGAAATGAATGACGGCTGTTTGTCAGGATGCTGCTGCATGATTTTCGCCGTTGACTGGATGACGGCCTGAAAGATCTCATCCGGGTTTTGTTCAGCGGTCGAGATGTCCGGTGTGTAAAGCGGGTAGCCGATGCTTTCCTTCTGGATCACGTCCCCTTTTTCACTGAATAAAACCGCTTTCGTGCTTGTCGTACCGATATCTATGCCTAACATATAACTAGTCATTTTCTTGTTCGGCCCCTTTCGCCAGCATTTGTTGCGACAGCCACAGATCTTCAACTTTACCTTGCACGTCATCGAAGTTTTGATGTAGGGATTTAAGCATCAGATCCCTGTCTTTCGTTTTGATCGCTTGGATATAAAGTTCATGGTTATCGAGAATTCGTTCAAAGTCTTCGTATTTTTCTTTTAAGCGGGCCCGCATGGATAAAAGAATAAAGCTTTCCATCACAGGTTTGAGATTGTTCCATATCATCAAAATGTAAGAATGATTGATGGAGCGGACAATCGTTTCGTGAAATAAGACGTCTTGAAATGAGAACTCGTCGGCATCTTTGTATTTGATGGAGACTTTCATCATCTCCAATATTTTGCTGAGGTCTGTTACCAGTTCGTCGACATTGGCCTGTCCAAGCCGTTCGAATACGAATGTTTCCATCACCAGACGCACATCATAAATTTCTCCAATTTCTTTTTCGGTTAAACCGATGACAACGGCGCCCATCCGTTCCAAACGGATGATTTTTTCCGATGCCAGTATTTTTAAAGCCTCGCGGATGGGAGACCGGCTCACCGAGAATTCCGCAGCTAATTTATTTTCAGATAAAATGGTACCGCTTTCAATCAAGCCGGAAATAATGCGCATTCTCAGTTCGCATGCGACGCGAACACCTGTTGAAGCTCTTGAAAGCCACTTCTCCGGATATAAAAGATTTTTAGATTTGCTCATACACTCACCTTCCTAGTTATACGAGTATACTTGTATACAAGTATGATAACGCGATTATTTTGATTATGCAAACACTTTCATTTTAAATTTTTCGAAAAATTTTTCCATTACTAGATTGATATATATGTGTGGCGTTTTATCAGTTTTGACAGTTAATGATGTATTAATGTGATTTTCAACATAACTAATGAAATTTATGGTAAAATTGGATGTATACTGTATTCAAGTGTTTGATTAGATTAAGTATAGTGAGGTGGAAATATGGAATGTAAAGTATGTCAAACTCCAATCAATGCTGCATATTCGTTTTGTCCATATTGCGGAACTTCTACAACAAAACATAATAATACAGGCCATACAATAACCACTGGTAATAATAGTATCAACTTTGGTCTTGGAAATAACAGCAAGCAGGAATTTTTTATTAGTAATTTTAATGTTTCAAAAGAAACTGATGAATTAATTGTTAAGTATGATTATCGGTTGGATCATAAAGTTAATAGTGGATTGAACGGTTTTAAGCTTAAATTTGAAATAGCAGGAATTTTATCTATAGTATCTGCGTTAATAACACTGATAGATTATTTGTATACTAAATCTGATTTTACCTTTTTATTTATATTAATTGCGATAAGCTTCCTTATTTACGCTTTTGATTCTAAAGGAAAATTGGAAGATTTAAAGAAAGACGGTATAGTATATAAACAACAAACACCAATCCTGTTTAATGATAATGGAGAAATTTACAAGGTTAAAAAGTATGGAATTTGTCCAATTTGCAATGGTAAAGTATACATTTCCAACGATGATAAATTTAAAAAGCATTTAGGTATATGTGAAAACAATAGAGATCATATTTATACATACGATCATACAATTGAAGCAGGGGTACCAATAGAAGTTTTAAGGTTAACCCGATAGCCACCTAAAACAATTGATTTTCTTTGTCAGAAGAAATAAGATTGATAAATATCAAAAGAATTATTAATTAAATTAATTAATAATTCTTTTAAAAATATATCCAACTATTTGTTCTGGAGGATTTCACATGCAGCGCGGTACATTTCAATTAATGAAATCGGTGAACAAATCGATCATTCTTAATAAAATCAGAACTTCAGAGCCGATTTCGAGAGCCGAGATCGCCAAGGAAACAAAGATTACCCCTCCCACGGTCTCAAGCATTGTCAAAGAGCTGATCGGACAAGGGCTCGTGAAAGAAAGCACGCTCGGCCATTCGAGCGGCGGAAGGAAGCCGACAATGCTGCACATCAACACAGGTGCCTTTTATGTCATTGGCATTGATGCCGGGCCTGAGACGGTGGAGTGTGTCTTAACCGACTTAGCCGGAGGGATACTGCAGCGGACATCGAGCCTGCTGAAAAAACCGCTGACAAACGGGACGTTCATTGATGTTTTAAAAGAAAATATTTATGCGATTTTGGGACGGGCCGATGTCGATCAGGAAAAGATCATCGGGATCGGCATCGCAATGCACGGGGTCGTCGATGCTGAAACGGGAATGTCACGCATCGCCCCGATTTTAAACTTAACCAATATTCCCATTAAAGATGTGCTGGAACAAGAATTCAACTTAACGGTCAGAGTTGAAAATGATGCCAGGGCGATGGCGCTTGGCGAATCGTGGTTCGGCGGCCGCGCTGATGCAGGCAGTATGGCGGCTGTGAATATCGGCCGCGGCGTCGGTGCGGGGATTGTCATCAACGGAAAACTGTACCATGGAGCGGAAGGAATCGCAGGGGAACTGGGCCATATGATCATTGATATCAATGGAGAAAAGTGCGAGTGCGGCAACCGCGGCTGCCTGCAGACGATTGTGAGCGGTAAAGCGATTGCCGAACGGGGGAAAAAGCGATTGAAAGAAAGTCCGGACAGCCTGACAGCCAAAGATTTGTTTGAAATGGCCGAGAACGGCTGCCAAACGTGTATTGAACTCTTTCGGGAAACCGGTGTGATCATCGGAATCGGGCTCACCAACTTCATTCATCTTGTCAATCCGGGCAAAATCGTGCTGGGCGGCGGAGTGATGAAAGGCGGGAGGTTCATATTGCCGGCGATACGAGAAACGATACAGCAGAAAGCCTTAACAGCCGAAGCGAGGCAGACAGAGGTGACGATAACGAAGCTCGGCGATGAAGCGACGCTTTACGGGGCCGTTTCATTGCTGCTGGCGGAGTTGTTTGATCCGGTGTTAAAATAAGCCGGTTTTTCGCCTATTTTAACACCGGTGAAGCCTTACCCCTGATGATTGACCGTGCGGATGAAGCGCATGAAAGCTTCGCGATCTTTGAATACCCCGGCATCCTCAAGGGCTTTAACAAATTTCCGGCCAAGTTCTTTTCGTACAATGGATTCAGCCTGCTCCGGCCTGGACAGCTCTCCGTATTCGGTTTTGAGCTGTTCGGCCCATTCCCGGTGATGCGCTTCAACGGCATCTGACTGACCGAGCAGGAATTCTGTCACTCCCGCCAGTTCGGTCTTTAAGCGGGGCGGAAGGACGGCGAGGCCCATCACTTCGATTAAGCCGATATTCTCTTTCTTAATATGGTGAACGTCAGCATGCGGGTGGAATATGCCGTATGGATGCGCGGCAGATGTCCGGTTGTTTCTGAGCACAAGGTCGATTTCAAAAACGCCGTTCACGTTTCTTGCAATAGGCGTAATCGTGTTATGAGGCGTTTCATCTGTAAAAGCCGTAATATCCGCTTGTTGATCCGAGTAGTTTTTCCAAGTCTGAAAAATATGATCCGCCACATCGACAAGGCTGTTGATCGCCGTTCCTTTCAGGCGGATGACAGACATCGGCCATTTTAAAACAGAGGCTTCGATGTCCGGATGCTGTTTGATTTGAAAGGAGAACGCGTCTTCCGCGCGCGTCATCGCAAACTCATATCGTCCGGCCTGATAATGGTCATGGCTTAAAATAGACCCGCCGACGATCGGCAAATCGGCATTCGATCCGATAAAATAATGCGGAAACAGCTCTGTAAAAACAAGCAGCCTGCGAAAGGCAAGCTTATCAATTTTCATCGGCCGATGCTGCTCAGAAAATAAAATGCTGTGCTCGTTATAGTAAGCATATGGAGAATATTGAAAATACCAGTTTTCTCCGGCGAGCGGAACTTTAATTATCCTGTGGTTCGCCCGGGCGGGATACCCGATCCGTCCTGCATATCCTTCGTTTTCTTTGCACAGCAGGCATGTCGGATAGCTGCGTGCTCGTTTTGCAGCGGCGCGCTCCCGTTTGATTTGCTCAGGGTCTTTTTCCGGCTTTGACAAATTGATCGTAATATCCATTGTGCCGTAAGGTGTATCCGCCTGATACGAAATATTTTTTTCAATTCGTTTTGTCTGGATATAGTTGCTGTTTTTGCTGAGCTGATAAAAATAGTCGGTGGCCTCCAGCGGCGATTGCTCGTATTTTTGCTGAAACACGGCATTGATGACAGAAGGTCTTGCAACAAAGCAGTTCATCACATTTGCCGCCAGCATGTCTTTCGCGTCTAAATCGTCGGTTATCACGCCGTGTTCGACTGCATAGGCGGCGAGTTTTTCCAAAAGGTCTGGGATGGAGTCGCCGGAAGCCGCAGGGGCTTCCTCAGGAAATGATTCCAAGCCCAGCAGATGCATCACTTGGTTGCGTGCGTAGTTCACGTCATCAGGTTCGATTAACCCTGCTTCAAGCGCTTTTTGAATGAGTCCGGCTATGTTTTGTTCAATCATGATGACACTTCCTTCCTGTACCCGTTTGGATGTGAGGAATGCCACTTCCAGGCGTCTTCTATGATCTTTGCTACAGAAGTGCGCGAAGGCCTCCAGCCCAGGACTTGCTTTGCTTTGTCAGAG
Organism: Bacillus sp. FSL L8-0528; assembly: GCF_038593085.1. Classification (NCBI taxonomy): domain Bacteria; kingdom Bacillati; phylum Bacillota; class Bacilli; order Caryophanales; family Bacillaceae; genus Bacillus; species Bacillus sp. FSL L8-0528. The sequence goes on along the minus strand of NZ_CP151961.1, from coordinate 4,186,848 downwards.
CCGGCAATCAGGATGCTCGGGTCGCCGGCTCTGCGCTTGCCGATTTCGGCGGGAATGTCTTTCCCGGTGACCTTTCTCGCCGCATCAATCATTTCTTTCACCGAAAATCCTTCGCTGCTGCCAAGGTTGAATATATCGCTTTTGCCGCCTTCTCTTAAATAGTCCAGTGCCGACAGATGAGCGTCAATCAGGTCTTCAACATGAACATAGTCGCGGATGCACGTGCCGTCGGGCGTATCATAGTCATCCCCGAAAATCGTAATATGCGGTCTTTGTCCGAGAGCGGTTTGCAGGATGATGGGGACCAGGTGTGTTTCCGGATGGTGGTCTTCTCCGATCTCTCCCGTTTCTCTTGCTCCTGCGACATTGAAGTACCTGAGAGACACAAAGCTGATCCCATGGGCTTCTTCAGTCCGCTTCATGAGCTTCTCCATGATCAGTTTCGTTTCCCCGTAGGTGCTTGTCGGCCGCGTCGGCATGTTTTCTGTGATCGGTACCGATTCAGGCTCTCCGTAGACGGCCGCCGTCGAGGAAAATACGATCTTTTTCACTTCGTGCTCGAGCATCGTCTGAAGCAAAACCTGTGTCCCGGATACATTGTTGTCGTAGTATTTAAGCGGATCTTTCATCGATTCGCCGACAAGTGAACTGGCGGCGAAGTGGATCACTTCTTCAATACGTTCTTTTTCGAAAACAGTGCGGAGGAAGTCGCGATCACGCACATCCCCTTCATAAAAGGCCGCATCGGGATGTACCGCCTGCCTTTGGCCGGTCTCAAGGTTGTCAACGACAACGACGGTTTCGCCCCTGTCTAACAATTGATACACGGCGTGTGAACCGATATAGCCGGCACCGCCCAAAACCAACACACTCATATCCATTCTCCTTTCTATATTTCTTTGGCGCCGTCGCCTATCGCCGCAGTATAAAAAGCAGCATCATAACCAATCGTTTCGCGGTAGACGGCATTGATGCGTTTTTTAAAGCTGTCTGTCCGGTCTTTTTCTACAATCGCAATCGCACAGCCGCCGAACCCGGCGCCGGTCATGCGGGCACCGAGGACGCCGTCTTGTTCCCAAGCCGCCTGGACAATGGTATCAAGCTCCAGCCCTGTCACTTCATAATCATCCCTTAAAGACACATGAGATTCATTCATCAGCTTGCCGAACCCGGCGAGGTCGTCCTCGCGAAGTTTTTCCAGCGCTTTCAGCGTCCGGGCATTTTCGTACACTGCATGCTTGGCGCGTTTTCGATTGATTTCATCTCGGATAAGGTGCTGATGAGCTTCAAATGCTTCCGCCGTCATTTCACCCAGGCTTGCAATCGATAACTCCCTTTGCAGATCGCGGAGCGCCTCTTCGCATTGAGCGCGCCTTTCATTATATTTAGACCCGGCCAGCGCCCGCTGTTTGTTTGTATTGATGATGATCACATCGTGTTCCTTCAACACGAAAGGAGCGTATGTGTAATGAAGTGTTTGGCAGTCTAACAAAATCGCGTGATCCTTTTTCCCCATGCCGATCGCAAATTGGTCCATAATGCCGCTGCCTACGCCAATGTACTCGTTTTCGACTTTTTGTCCGAGCTTCACCATGGAGATCGTGTCTGTCTGCAAACCATAAAGCCCTTTTAACAGAACGCCTGTCGCAAGCTCAATCGATGCGGAAGAAGAAAGGCCCGCCCCGTGCGGAATATCTCCGTAATACAAAATATCGGCGCCGTGAACGATTTGATGGCCTGCCGCTTTCATCAAAAGGAACATTCCTTTCGGATAGTTGGCCCAGCCGTCAGACTGGTCAAAGGCTAAATCGCTCAAGCTGCATTCAATTATGCCTTTGTCAGGGAAGTTCTTTGAATAGAAACGGATCATTTGATCATCTCGTTTCACGCCAAGGGCATAGGTGCCAAATGAAATCGAAGCGGGGAAAACATGCCCTCCATTATAATCCGTGTGTTCGCCGATTAAGTTGATTCTTCCCGGAGCAAAAAAGGTTCGCGGTGTCTTTTCTGTCTTAAAAATAGAACGAAAGTCGTCTAATAAAGCGGCTGCAGTATTCATATATCCTCCCATTCGTTTGACATGCAGACTTAATAAATTAATTTAATTAAGTTTAACCTCAGTTTACTACGGGTTTTCAATTGGTGCAATAAAAAGTGTTTTTTCAAATGAAGCGTTTTCATGTAAAATCCTTATTGGCGGGGATAGGGTAATCAACACTTGACTTTTACGACAATCAACGTTAAATTAGTAAAATATTTTACTAAAAATATGAAAGATGTTCATATGGAGGTTGTGCAATCGTGGCGACGATAAAAGATGTTGCAGAAAAGGCGGGGTATTCCATCTCGACGGTTTCCCGCGTATTGAATAACGACGAAAGCCTGTCCGTACCCGATGAGACGCGGGAGAAAATATTTGAAGTGGCGGAAAGCCTGAACTACCGCAAAAAAACGATTAGAACACTGGTAAAAAACATCGCGTTTCTGTACTGGCTGACGGATAAAGAAGAGCTCGAAGACGTGTATTTTAAAACGATGAGGCTGGAAATCGAGAAGTTCGCAAAGCAATTCAACGTTGAACTGACGACGTATAAAATTTCGGGCGGCATTGACGCCATCCCCGAAAACATTGAAGGATTCATTGCGGTCGGATCATTTTCAGATGATGAATTAACCCGGTTAAGGCAGATGACGCCTCACGGAGTATTTATCGATTCGACGCCGGATCCGGATCATTTTGATTCGGTCAGGCCGGACTTAAAGCAGATGACGAGGAAAACGGTGGACTTTCTTATTGAAAAAGGGCATGAAAAGATCGGCTTTATCGGAGGCACGTACCACAATCCTAATACCGATGAAGACGAAATGGACGTAAGGGAACGAACGTTTCGCGATTATATGAGGGAAAAAGGGCTCTTGGAGGAAGACTTTATTTTTTGCCGCAGGGGATTTTCGGTGGAAAACGGCTACCATCTGATGGATAAAGCGGTTGAAACATTGGGCGAAAAGCTGCCGACGGCCTTCTTTACAGCGGCGGATCCGATTGCCGTAGGCTGCCTTCAGGCTTTAAATGAGAGAGGGGTCGCCATCCCGGGCAGGGTGAGCGTCATCGGCATCAACAACATCAGTGTGGCGAAATATGTATCTCCGCCGCTGACGACATTCCATATCGATATTAAAGAACTTTGCAAAAACGCCATTGAATTGCTTCTTGAACAAATACTTGAAAAGAGAAAAGCTGTAAAAACGCTATATATCGGTGCGGAACTGGTAGTCAGAAAAAGCACCAATTAAAAAAGGCGCGGGCTGTTCATAAGCCGCGCCTTTTTCGTAAAATATTTTACTATAGTCAGTAAAATAGTTGTTTACACTTTTTCTTAGACATGCTATATTGTTTTTGTGAAACGCTTTCAATCCAATAAAAGGAATGAGACAAATGATGAATATGAAAAAATATGTTGGAATCAGCAGTGTCATTGCTCTCAGTTTGTCTTTAACTGCCTGCGGACCTAAAGAGAGCAGCAATGAAGCATCAGGTTCGAAGCAAAAGGAACTCGTGGTCTGGGAGGATAAAGAAAAAAGCGAAGGCATTGAAGATGCCGTCGCCCAGTTTGAGAAAGAGCACGGCGTATCTGTCAAAGTCGTCGAGAAGCCTTACGCAAAGCAGATCGAAGACTTGCGGATGGATGGACCGGCAGGAACGGGGCCTGATGTGTTAACGATGCCTGGAGATCAAATCGGAACAGCGGTAACGGAAGGTTTGATCAAGGAATTAAAGGTGGACAAAGAGATCCAATCGATCTATACCGAACCTGCCATGAGATCCCAGGTGACAAACGGTAAGGTCTACGGCCTGCCGAAAGCGGTCGAAACGACGATGCTCTACTATAATAAAGATTTGATTTCTGAAAAAGAACTGCCGAAAACGCTGGATGAATGGTATGAGTATTCGAAAAAAACGGCTGACGGCAAAAAATTCGGCTTCCTGGCGCTGTTTGACCAGATTTATTATGCGCAGAGCGTCATGGGAGGATACGGCGGCTACATTTTTAAAAGCGATGCAGACGGCACTTATGATCCGGCTGATCTCGGCTTGAACAACAAAGGTGCAGTCGAAGGCGCCGAGTACATTCAGAAGTTTTATCAGGAAGGGCTGTTCCCTGCCGGAATTATTGGGGAGCAGGGCATCAATGTGCTGGAATCGCTGTTTACGGAAGGAAAAGCAGCAGCGATTATTTCTGGTCCGTGGAATCTGGAACCGTTCAAAAAAGCGGGCATCAACTACGGGGTTGCCAAGCTGCCTAAGCTGTCCAACGGCAAACATATGAGTTCTTTTGTCGGCGTGAAGAGCTACAATGTAAGCGCTTATTCGAAGAATGCCGATCTGGCGGAAGAATTAGCCGTCTTTCTCGCCAATAAAGAAAATTCAAAGAAGAGATATGAGATCACAAAAGAAGTTCCCGCTGTCAAAGAACTGGCGGATGATCCTGCCGTCACAAAAAGCGAAGCGGCTCAAGCCGTTGCCGAACAATCTCAGTACTCAGAGTTGACGCCGAATATTCCTGAGATGAATGAAGTATGGACGCCGGCGGATGCGGCTCTGCAAACGATCGCAACCGGAAAAGCCGAACCGAAAAAAGCGCTTGATCAAGCAGCGGAAACGATTCAAGGACAGATCAAAGCGAAGCACAGCGGCAGCAAATAAGCCGCAGCATTGGTGTCAAACTTGTCTTAAGTTTGGCGCCATTTATGATCAGGATGTCCATATAAAGAGGTGAAAGAGAAGGTGCAGCATCGCAAAAAAGCTTTACTATTATCAATCATTCCCGGTTTGGGTCAATTCTACAATAAACAATGGATAAAGGGTCTGTTATTCCTTCTTTTAGGCGTCTCGTTCTTTGCGGTTTTTGGCGATTTGCTGAATATGGGGCTGTGGGGCCTGTTTACGCTTGGAACCGAAGTGCCGCGCGATAACTCGATTTTTCTATTGGCAGAAGGCATCATTGCCGTGATTGTCACCTGTTTTGGGCTGGCTGTCTATTACGCCAATTTGCGGGACGCCTACCAAAACGGAAAGCGGCGCGATGAACAAAAGGAGCTCAGTTCACTCAAGGAACAATATCATAACTTAATGGCTCAGGGATATCCGTATCTCATCAGCGGACCATCACTGTTCATTCTGATTTTTGCCGTTGTTTTTCCGATTTTGTTCAGCTTTGCATTAGCTTTTACAAATTATAACCTCTACCATTCTCCGCCTGCCCACCTTGTCGATTGGGTAGGGCTTAAAACGTTTGCCGACATTTTCACCGTTGATATTTGGCGGTCGACCTTTTTGGATGTTTTAGCTTGGACCATTGTCTGGACGCTTGTCGCTTCCACGCTCCAAGTCGGGTTGGGCATTTTGTTGGCGGTTGTCGTCAATCAGAAGGAAGTCCGCTTCAAGAAATTTTTCCGAACGATTCTGGTCTTGCCTTGGGCCGTGCCCGGTTTTGTTACCATTCTTGTATTTGCCGGCCTCTTTAATGACAGCTTCGGTGCTTTCAATCATCAAATCCTCGCTGCATTCGGCATCGATCCGATTCCTTGGATGACGAATGCCAATTGGACGAAGCTGGCGCTTATCCTCATGCAGGGGTGGCTCGGTTTTCCTTATGTGTTCATTGTGACGACCGGTGTTCTGCAGTCGATTCCGGAGGACCTGTATGAAGCGGCGACAATTGACGGTGCGTCCGCGTTTTCGAAATTCAGGCATATCACAATGCCGCTGATTTTAATCGCAATGGCGCCGATTATCATCACGCAATTCACTTTTAACTTTAATAACTTCAACATTATCTATCTATTTAATGGAGGCGGTCCGGCTGTGCCCGGGTCAACAGCGGGAGGAACCGACATTCTGGTGTCCTGGATTTACAAATTGACGATGCAGTCGAGCCAGTACTCTTTAGCCGCCGCATTGACGATCCTGCTGTCGGTCTTTGTCATCTCGATCGCGCTGTGGCAGTTCAGACGGACAAATTCTTTCAAAGAGGGGGCTTAACATATGAAGAAAAGAAAATTCTTTCGGCTCCTTCTGACCTATTCTCTGTTGGTTTTGATGACAGCCGTTATCATATATCCTCTGCTTTGGACGGTGGGAGCCAGCTTTAATCCCGGCAACAGTTTGGTCAGTACTTCTATCATTCCGGCAAATCCGACATTGGATCACTATAGAGAATTATTCGCCGGAAAAGAGAGCCTTCAATACGGGCGATGGTATGTAAACTCGCTGAAAATCAGCATCTTTACGATGATCGGATCGATCATCAGCGTTTCTTTTACAGCTTATGCTTTTTCACGATTTCGTTTTAAAGGTAGAAAAAACGCTTTAGTTTTATTCATGCTGCTGCAAATGATTCCTCAATTTTCGGCTTTGGTTGCACTCTTCGTTTTAGCGCAGATGCTGGGCATGATGAACAGCCATTGGCTTCTGATTTTGCTGTACATCGGCGGACTTATACCGATGAACACGTATTTGATGAAAGGGTATATGGACTCGATTCCCATCGATTTGGATGAGAGCGCTAAGATTGACGGCGCCAGCAATACAAGAATTTTTCTGCAGATTATTATGCCGCTATCCAAACCGATGATCGCGGTCGTCGCCATGAACGGATTCACCGGACCGCTCGGGGATTTCGTTTTGTCTTCGACGATATTGCGGACGCCGGAGTCGTATACATTGCCGATCGGTTTATACAATTTAGTCAATGAAGTGATGGGAGCCAGCTATACGACATTTGCCGCCGGCGCCATTTTGATCAGCATTCCGGTAGCCGTCATCTTTATCATGCTGCAAAAGAACTTTGTATCAGGGTTGACGGCAGGCGGAACGAAAGGATAGTCCGAGAAGAATATGGTCTGAAAAAGGAGAGTATTATGCCAAAAATTTATACGACACAAGCAAAATACATGCTTCACGGGGGAGACTACAATCCGGATCAGTGGCTTGACCGTCCGGATATTCTTGCAGATGACATCAAGCTGATGAAGCTTGCCCATACGAATACATTTTCAGTGGGGATTTTTTCATGGAGCGCCCTTGAGCCGGAGGAAGGCGTATATACGTTTGAATGGCTGGATGATATGTTTGAGAACATTCACCGGAACGGCGGACGGATGATATTGGCGACACCGAGCGGCGCCCGTCCTGCTTGGCTGTCGCAAAAGTATCCGGAAGTGCTGCGGGTGAATGCGGAGCGTGTCAAACAGCTGCATGGCGGAAGGCACAATCATTGCTTCACTTCATACGTATACCGTGAAAAAACGAGAAAGATCAACCGCTTGCTGGCGGAAAGGTACGGCAGCCATCCTGCCCTTTTGATGTGGCATGTCTCCAACGAATACGGAGGAGAATGCCATTGTGATCAATGTCAGCACGCCTTCAGAGACTGGTTGAAAAAGAAGTACAACGATGATCTTAAATCTTTGAATGCCGCATGGTGGACGCCTTTTTGGAGCCACACTTTCAACGATTGGTCACAGATTGAATCGCCGTCTCCGATCGGTGAAAATGCGGTGCACGGCTTGAATTTGGACTGGCGCCGCTTCGTTACTGACCAGACGATTTCTTTCTTTCAAAATGAAATCGTTCCGTTGAAGGAAATCACGCCGAATATTCCGATCACGACCAACTTTATGGCTGACACGCATGATCTCATTCCATTTCAAGGGCTGGACTACAGCAAGTTTGCCAAGCATCTGGACGTGATCAGCTGGGACGCGTATCCCGCCTGGCACAATGATTGGGAAAGCACAGCTGATTTGGCCATGAAAGTCGGCTTTATCAATGATTTGTACCGCAGCCTGAAACAGCAGCCGTTTCTTTTAATGGAATCGACGCCAAGCGCTGTCAATTGGCACGATTTTAATAAAGCGAAACGGCCGGGCATGCACCTCCTGTCTTCGATGCAGATGATCGCCCACGGATCTGACAGCATCCTCTATTTTCAATGGCGGAAATCCCGCGGCTCATCGGAAAAATTTCACGGTGCGGTTGTCGGCCATGACAATTGTTCCGAGAACCGCGTATTTAAAGAAGTGGCAAAAGTGGGGCAAACCCTTGAAGAGCTGTCTGAAGTCGTCGGAACGACCCGGCCCGCTGATGTCGCGATTCTCTATGATTGGGAAACCCATTGGGCGCTCGAAGATGCCCAAGGTTTCGGGAAGAAAACCAAGCGGTATCCCCAAACGTTGCACGAGCACTACCGCGCGTTTTGGGAGCGTGATATTCCAGTCGACGTGATAACAAAGGAACAGGATTTTTCGCCGTACCGGCTGCTGATCGTTCCGATGCTTTACTTAGCAAGCGAAGAAACAGTCGCGCGTTTAAAAGCCTTTGCTGCAAACGGGGGCACATTGGTGATGACGTATATGAGCGGAATCGTCAACGAATATGACCTGACCTATTTAGGCGGATGGCCGCAAGATCTGCAAGAGATGTTTGGCATGGAGCCTGTTGAAACCGATACGCTCTATCCTGGCGACAAAAATGCGGTTCGTTATCAAAACCGGTCATATGAGCTGAAAGATTATGCGACCGTGCTGAAGCTGGATACGGCAAATCCCGTGGGATTGTATGAGGACGATTTTTATGCGGACACGCCGGCTGTTACAAGCCATTCATACAAACAGGGGAAGACGTACTATATCGGTGCGCGCTTAAGCAGCCAATTTCATCGGGATTTTTATAAAACATTGATCAAAGAGCTAGCGATTGAACCGGCTTTTGACGTGAAACATCAGCCTGGCGTCTCCGTTCAAGTCAGACAGGATGAAGAAAATGATTATATTTTCATCATGAATTTCACAGAAAAACGCCAGCCCGTCGTGTTGGAGTCGGCCGTTAAAGATATGCTGAGCGGCGAAACGCTGGCCGGCGAAATCGCATTGGAAAAATATGAAGCCAGAATAGCGGTAAAAACAAAAACATAAGCCTGGGGGACATCCGCTTTAATGTGGATGTTTCTCTTGCTGAAATGATGAAAACGTTTTCTTTTTTTAGTGTATGTCAATCATGAAAGGGGAGAAGCGGGATTCATGAAAAACGCGGTGGCTGTTTTTGCGGTGCTGATTTTTGTTTTGGGCGCATTTGGAACAAGCGGTCCGGCGGAAGCCGTCAGAGGTTCCGGGGCGGCAGAAAGCGGCCTTTTTGTCGAAAAGGTTTCAGGTCTTCACAAGGATTTTATAAAAGGGGTTGATGTTTCGAGCATCATCGCTTTGGAAGAGAGCGGCGTCGCCTTTTACAATGAATCCGGAAAGAAACAGGATATATTCAAAACGCTGAAGGAAGCAGGCGTCAATTATGTCCGGGTGCGCATCTGGAATAACCCCTATGATGCCAACGGCAATGGCTATGGAGGGGGCAATAATGATCTGAAAAAAGCGATTCAGATCGGAAAACGGGCCACTGCCAACGGAATGAAGCTGCTGGCGGATTTCCACTATTCCGATTTCTGGGCGGACCCGGCGAAACAGAAAGCGCCAAAAGCATGGGCAAACCTAAGCTTTGAAGATAAAAAAACGGCGCTTTACCAATATACAAAACAGAGCCTTGAAGCGATGAAAGCAGCGGGCATCAACGTCGGCATGGTGCAGGTCGGAAACGAAACAAACGGGGGCCTTGCCGGTGAAACGGACTGGGCGAAGATGAGCCAATTATTCAATGCGGGGAGCCAAGCCGTCCGGGAGACGGATTCGAAAATTTTAGTCGCCTTGCATTTTACCAATCCGGAGACGTCAGGCAGGTACGCTTGGATTGCCGAGACGCTTCAACGGCACCATGTAGACTATGATGTGTTTGCAAGCTCGTATTATCCGTTTTGGCATGGCACAGTGAAGAATCTGACATCCGTCCTGACATCAGTCGCGGATACGTACGGCAAAAAGGTCATGGTAGCCGAGACATCTTATACGTATACGGCTGAAGACGGAGACGGACACGAAAATACAGCCCCTAAAAACGGTCAAACGCTCAATTATCCGGTCACCGTTCAAGGGCAGGCGAACGCGGTCCGTGATGTGATTCAAGCGGTCAGCGATGTAGGAAAAGCCGGAATCGGCGTTTTCTATTGGGAACCGGCGTGGATTCCGGTAGGACCGGCACACCAGCTCGAGAAAAATAAAGCGCTTTGGGAGACATACGGATCAGGCTGGGCCACAAGCTATGCCGCTGAATATGACCCTGAAGACGCAGGAAAGTGGTTTGGCGGCAGCGCCGTAGACAATCAGGCATTGTTTGATTTTAAAGGACGTCCATTGCCGTCTCTGAATGTGTTTAAATATGTTGATACGGGAACACCATTCAAAAATTGACTTGAAGCCGATTTCTCGGATGAAGGCGAACGCCGTTTGCCGGAAAGCGGTTTAAAGCAGAATGAAAAAAGGCCGGATAATATCCGGCTCTTTTTTCGTGAAAGGACAGTCAGAAAGCGTAATTAAAATTTTTCCATTCAATTGACAGAGAGATAGAGTCCGCTTAACCAGCGTTTACCGTTTGAAATGCATCTTCTACAGATACGTATTCATATCCAAGGTCACGCGCAACGGCCTTGTAAGTGATGCTTCCGTTTGCAACGTTGACGCCGAGAGCGAGCGCCTGATTTTCGGCGACTGCTTGTTCAACGCCTTTATTTGCGATTTGCAAAGCGTAAGGCATGGTGACGTTTGTTAAGCCGATCGTTGATGTACGGGGAACGGCTCCCGGCATATTGGCGACCGCATAATGGACAACACCGTGCTTTGTATAAGTCGGATCGTCATGCGTGGTGATTTTATCAACCGTTTCAATAATGCCGCCCTGGTCAATCGCCACGTCTACAACAACTGAGCCTGGGGACATCGACTGAATCATCTCTTCTGTGACAAGCTTCGGCGCTTTTGCACCAGGGATTAAGACGGCGCCGATGACAAGGTCAGAGTCTTTTACGGCTTCCGCAATGTTGAGCGGGTTGGACATAAGCGTTTGAATGTCTTTGCCGAACTGGTCATCGAGCTGGCGGAGGCGCTCAGCGCTCAAATCGATCAAAGTGACGTCAGCGCCAAGTCCGACAGCGATTTTGGCAGCGTTCGTACCGACCACTCCGCCGCCGATGATCGTAACTTTGCCGCGTTTTACACCGGGTACGCCCGATAACAGGATGCCTTTGCCGCCTTTTGATTTCTCAAGAAATTGCGCGCCGATCTGTGAAGCCATGCGTCCGGCGACTTCACTCATTGGAGTCAGGAGCGGAAGCGTCCGGTTCACTTCGACCGTTTCGTATGCGATGGCTGTGACGCCGCTGTCCACAAGCGCTTTCGCAAGCTTAGGTTCAGCTGCTAAGTGCAGATACGTAAATAAAACAAGTCCTTTTCGGAAATAGCCGTATTCAGAGCTGATCGGCTCTTTCACCTTCATGACCATATCCGCTTTTCCCCATACATCCTTCGCTTCAACCAAAATGTCTGCCCCGGCTGCTTTGTAATCGGCATCCTCAAAGCCGCTTCCAAGTCCGGCTCCCTGTTCGATTAAAACTTGATGACCGCTTTTTTTTAGCGCGACTACGCCGGCCGGCGTAATGGCTACACGGTTCTCGTTGTTTTTAATTTCTTTCGGAATTCCAATGATCATGATGTCGTCCCCCTCAAATGAAATATGATTCTATCGCTAGTATAAATCTCTGAATCGGGAAGAGCATCGTGTGTAAAATTAAAAATGTAAGCGCTTTTTTGTGAAATTTAACAAATTGGTGAACGTTGAATAAGGTGAAAGGCTTGATCAGATAAGTTATCTATTAAAATTTTTTTCTTTAAAAAATAGCTTTGTTAAAAAAACAAATGTAAGCGATTACATTTTGTGTTGTTTCACAAACATAACCATTTTTCGTTGTGATAGAATATCTCTTGCAGCTATGAAAGCGTTATCTTTGTTGGGAGTGAGTCATATGGATATCTTAGAAATACTAGGCAAGATTAATAAGGTATTATGGGGGCCGCCCAGTTTAATTTTATTATTTGGGACAGGCTTATTTTTAACGATTGTTTTAAAAGGACTGCAATTTCGCCGCCTGATCTATGCATTTAAGATCGGATTTGGCAAGGAAGATAGCAAAGACGCGGCTGCCGAAGGGGATGTGAGCCATTTTAAAGCTTTAATGACAGCGCTTGCCGCCACGATCGGAAACGGAAATATCGCAGGTGTCGCGACGGCATTGACACTCGGCGGACCGGGTTCGATCTTCTGGATGTGGGTTGTCGGGCTGTTGGGCATGGCAACGAAATATGCGGAAGCCTTGCTTGCTGTTAAATTCCGCGTAAAAAATGAAAAAGGGGAATATTCGAGCGGGCCGATGTATTATATTGAACGCGGACTCGGCCGCAGATTTAAAGGACTCGCCATCGCTTTTGCGCTGTTTGGCGCTTTTGCTGCTTTAGGGATAGGCAACAGCGTCCAATCCAATACGATTGCCGATATTACAAAGAACAGCTTCGGTATCGAAAACTGGGTGACAGGGCTGATTCTGGTTATTCTCGTCAGCGTCATCATCTTCGGCGGGATCCAGCGGATCAGTACTGTTGCCAGCTTCTTTGTGCCGATCATGGCTTTTCTTTACATGGGCGGGGCGATCTTGATTCTGATTTTGAATTATGACAAGATTATTCCGGCTTTTGAGCTGATTTTCTATTATGCTTTCCACCCTGTGGCAGCAGCCGGCGGTTTCCTTGGAATTGCCGTATCTGAAGCCGTTCGGAACGGGGTATCCCGCGGTATTTTTTCAAATGAAGCAGGCCTTGGGACGGCCGCGCTTATCGCCGGAAATGCGCGTGCAGACCATCCGGTAAAACAGGCGCTCGTCGCAATGACCGGGACATTTATCGTTACGATCGTGGTGTGTACGATGACAGGTTTAACCCTTATCATTACCGGTTTCTGGGACCCGTCTGGCGGCTTGATATCCGGTGCGGCCCATAACGCCAGCCTGGAAGGCGGGGCATTGACGAGTGCGGCTTTTGCCTCGGTACTCGGCGCGGCAGGCGAATACATTGTGTCGCTGTCGGTCATTTTCTTTGGGTTCTCTACAATTGTCGGCTGGTATGTTTACGGAGAAAAATGCTTCGAGTATTTGGCCGGTTCCAAAGGAATTGCGGGCTACAGGCTGGTCTACATCCTCGCCTGCGGCATCGGGACGGTCGCCAACCTTGTCACCGTCTGGGCGTTTGCCGATATGGCGAATGCGCTGATGATGATTCCAAACCTGATTGCCATCCTGCTGCTTTGGAAAGTTATCAAAGCAGAGACAAATGATTATTTTCATCACTTCTATGAACATACCAAATCGGCGGGTCCGCCAAGTAAACCAATTCATTAATCAATCACGCTGATCTGAAGCTCTGCCATCCCGGCAGAGCTTTTTCTTTGTTTACAATCATACAAAATCTCAAATTTTGACGAAAAATGTCGATACTATGAACTGAAGAAGATCTTTAATTTGAAAATTGCATTTCATCATTGATGACATAAAGGAGAAAGGATCACCATCATGAAAGTGAAAACAAAACTGCTGGGAATCATATCAATTTTAGTCGTTTCCATCGTTGGAATTGGAGGTTCCTCTGTTTTTATGATTTCTTCTACGGTGAAAAAGAATGAAGAACTCAAGGACAAGATGGAATTTCAAAAAGAGATTAAGCATATTCAATATCGTCTGACCGGCTTGTCGAATGACGAGAGAGGTCTTATTATGACCGGAGACAATGAATACAGTGAAGGAATGAAGGACAAGGCCGACGATGTTTTAAAGAGTCTTGACCGCGCCGGCAACCTGATCCGGGAAGACACATACAAAGCGAACGTCGAAGAAATTAAAGAAAATTTCAAGGCTTATTGGGAGTTAAATCAACAAGTTATCCAATCTTACGCTTCAAGCTCTAAAAAAGCTGAATCGATCCATTTCGGAGAGGAAAGAACATTAAGAAAAGAAGTCCTTGATCCGTCTGTCAACCAGCTGGTCGAAAGCCTGGAACAAGAGGTGGAAGATCTGAAAGCAGAGATCAGCGCCAATGGGACGATGAGCGAATGGGTCATCATCACTGTCACAGCAGTTTCAGCCATCGTTGGAATTGTTTTGAGTCTGCTGCTCTTGAAGTCTATTCTGGTGCCGTTGAGAAGCCTGAATCAGCAGCTTGGGGACATCGCCCACGGCGAGGCGGATTTAACCAAGAAAGTGATCGTCAAAAATAAAGACGAGTTCGGCCAGCTTGCCAATTCTTTCAATGCTTTTGTTCAGTCGCTGACGCAAATTGTGAAGCAGATCAGCAGTTCGTCTGAGCAAGTCGCCGCATCCTCTGAACAGTTGTCGGCAAGCGCGGAGGAATCGAAATCGACCTCCGAACGGATTTCGGAAGAGATGCAGGCGATTGCCGACAGCAATATGACGCAAAGCGAAATGACAGAAAAAAGCTCTGAATCGATTCATGAATTGCTGGACCGCTTATCATCCGTTGCCTCCAATACAGGCAGCATAGCGGATCTGTCGTCTTCGATGAGAGACAAAGCCGAAATCGGCTCCGAGTCCGTTCATAAAATGCTCGAGCAAATGAATTTCATTGATAAATCCGTCGACTCAGCCGGAAGCGGCCTGGAGGCGCTCGTGTCCAGCACGGCGGAAATCAGCAACATTTCTTCGCTCATCACCGATATTTCGGAACAGACGAATTTGCTGGCGCTGAACGCGGCAATTGAAGCAGCAAGAGCGGGAGAACAAGGAAAAGGGTTTGCCGTCGTGGCGGAAGAGGTCCGGAAATTGGCGGACGAAACGAATAAGTCGGCGAACCATATTCAATCATTGGTCACAACGATCCAAAATGAATCGGTAGAAACGGTGAATAACATTAAAGTCGTTCAAGAAAATGTCAGCTCCGGAATCGCTCTGTCCCAGGAGACGACCGGCAATTTCACCGAAATTTTGAGCTTGGTGGAACAGGTTGCTTCTCAAATCCAAGAAGTCGCAGCTTCTACTCAGCAGCTGACATCAGGTGTCGAAATGGTTCAAAACACCATTCAAACATTAGCTTCCGGATCACAGGAAACGTCGGCTGGCACAAAAGCGGTTGCTTCCTCAACTCAGGAGCAGCTGGCTTCGATGGAAGAAATCTCTTATGCAGCAGAATCGCTGTCTCAATTGGCTGAAGAACTGCAAACCGTCATCAACCGATTTAAATATTAAGCAGAAAACCCCATCAGGCGATGGGGTTTTAATTGGTTTTCATAGCGGCTAAAGCGCCCTCGGGGATTTCCTCTTCGTGTACTTCAGTCAAGCTTCCGGCTTTCGTTCCGTACGCCCATACTTTGATGAAAGCGCCGGGACGCAGTTTTTCGTCCGCCTCTGCTTCAATCTGCTGTTTGTGTCCGCTCGCGTCATATCCGGTTAATGTGTAGTTGTACTTTCCGTTGTTCAGCTTTTCTGCATGATCTTCGGCTTTGAGATAATAGGCCTCAGGCTTTTCCTGGCCTTGTATGAAATGATCGGCCAGGGGCACAAGGCCCCCTGTTGCTTTCTGCAGGATAAAAACGCCGGCAACGGCGATCAGAACTGCGGCAATCAGGCCGCCTGCCCGTGTCTTCATATACCTTCTCCTCTTTCATTCAGTTTGTGGATGGTATTATTTTATAAAAAAGGCGCAGGGAGAAGAAATTGATTCATATTACAGTACACTTACATGATTGTAAGGTAGGACGAATCGCGGCGGCTTTTGTTTATCAGACCGCTTCGTGTCATAATATATCCAAACAAAAGGAGAGACCGAGATGCAAAAAGTGATGATTGTAGAAGACGACCCGAAGATTGCCGATTTGTTAAAATCGCATATTGTCAAATACGGATACAACGTTCATGTAGTGAAAGACTTTGACCGTGTCATCGATGAGTTCAGAAGCACGGCGCCTGATCTTGTTCTGCTTGATATTAATTTGCCAAGCTTTGACGGCTATTACTGGTGCCGGCAAATCCGCCAGGAATCGATTTGCCCTGTCTTGTTTATTTCGGCGCGGACGGGCGAAATGGATCAGGTCATGGCATTGGAAAACGGCGGGGATGACTTTATCACCAAGCCGTTTCACGCCGAGATCGTCATGGCAAAAATACGCAGCCAGCTTCGCCGGGCTTACGGGGAGTATGCAGCAAAGGCGGAGGAACGGCTTCTTGAAAAAGAAGGACTGCGGCTGTATCCGGAAAGACTTGAACTGACATTCGGCGGTCAAACGGCTGCTTTGACGAAAAAAGAAGCCGATATTATCGAAAGCTTAATGGAACGCCACCCGAGGATTTCCGGCCGCGAAGATTTGCTGGCCAAGCTGTGGGATGATCAGGCCTATGTGGATGAAAACACGCTTAATGTCAACATTACACGCGTCAGAAAAAAGTTTCAGGAGCTCGGTATTGAAGATGCGGTAGAAACAGTGCGGGGCGCGGGCTATCGCTTGAATGTATCCTGGGTGAAGGCGGGAGAGGAATGAAGCTTTTTTTCAAAGAACACTATTTGTTGATTGCTGTGCAAGTGCTGCAGTTTATCACGATGCTGTCGGTGTACTGGCTTGATGGGTATCAGCACATCAGGCCGGCTTTTTATGCCGTTTTTCTCGGCTTTTTCTTTCTTGGCTGTTATCTTTTCTACCATTACTATACGCGCCGGAAGTTTTACAAACGGATGACGAGCGGGCTGGATTCATTGGATGACACCTTCAGGCAATCGAATCAGCCACAATCCCCTCTGTCAGAAGCGCTTGAACAGCTGCTGAAAAGCCAGTACAGGCAATACCGCCAAGAATTAAAGAAGCTGGAGCTTGGACAAAAAGAGCATTTGACCTTCATGGAACAATGGGTGCACCAAATGAAGACACCGCTGTCGGTCATCGAACTGACGGCTCAAGATTTGGATGAACCGGAATCATCTAGCATCCGTGAGGAGACCGAACGGATGAAAACGGGCCTCAATACGATTCTCTATATGGCCAGACTGCGGACGATCGAGCAGGATTTCCGTATAAAACCGGTCGCATTGGCAGATATCGTTCACGAGGTCAATCGCGAAAACAAGCGTTTCTATATTCGCAGTCAAGTTTATCCTAAGTTCAAGGAAGTCAAAAAAGGCATCACCGTCGAAACAGATGAAAAGTGGCTGTTTTTCATCATTTCCCAATTTGTCAACAATGCGGTCAAATACTCGGCGGGAAAAAGCAATACGGTTATGATTTCTATTGGTGAAAACGATTCGGAAGCGGTATTGGAAGTGACAGATTTCGGCGCCGGTATCCCGGATACAGATCAAAAGCGGGTATTCGACCCGTTTTTCACAGGAGAAAACGGACGCCGTTTCAGAGAATCGACCGGAATGGGTCTTTACTTGGCAAAAGCCGCGGCTGACCAGCTCGGCCACCGGATCGAACTTGAATCGCAAGAAGGGAAAGGCACGACAATCCGGCTGGTTTTCACGGCTACACAAAACCTTACATCGATGTAATGAAAGTGAAAGAAGAATCGATAGTTCATCAATAAGGGATTCAGGTAAACTGATCACAGATCAAAAGTTAAAGGTGAAAGGAGATCTTGTGATGCTTCAGGTCAAACAAGCCAGTAAGATTTACGAAGGAAAAATTGCGTACCGCGCGTTAACAGATATTAACTTAACAATTGATAAAGGTGAATTCGTCGGCATCATGGGGCCGTCCGGAAGCGGAAAAACGACCCTATTAAATATGATTGCAACGATCGATGAACCGACGACGGGCGAAATATTGATCAGCGGCCAAAACCCGCATGTTCTCAAAAAAGAAAAATTGGCGAAATTTCGCCGCAGAGAGCTGGGATTTGTGTTTCAGGACTTTAATCTTCTGCCGACATTAACGGTTGAAGAAAATATCGTACTGCCTTTGACGCTTGACGGCGAAAAGGTCAAGGAAATGAAGCGGAGGGCAAACGATTTAGCTGAAAAGCTCGGGATTACCACCATTATGAAAAAGCGCACATATGAAATATCGGGCGGCCAGGCCCAGCGTGCCGCTGTAGCGAGAGCGATGATTCATTCGCCGAAGCTTTTGCTTGCCGATGAGCCGACGGGCAACCTTGATTCAAAGTCATCCAAAGATGTGATGGAAATGCTTGAGTCGATCAACCGCAACGAAAAAGCGACCATGATGCTTGTCACGCATGACCCTCAGGCGGCAAGCTATTGCAACCGGGTCGTCTTTATTAAGGACGGAAAACTGTATTCGGAGATCAACCGCGGCGATAACCGCCAAGCGTTTTTCCAAAAGATTCTCGATACACTGTCCTTGTTGGGAGGGGATGCAAATGACCTTTCGTCAGTTCGCGTTTAACAACGTCATTCGCAACAAAAGGCTGTATGCCGCTTATTTTCTCAGCAGCATGTTTACGGTGATGGTTTTTTTCGCATTCGCGATCTTTGCTTTCCACCCGGTGATGACCAGTGATTCTTTGACCTCCGGCATCGGGCAGCACGCTTCCGTTGGCCTGTTAGTCTCCGGCGGCATTATTTTCGTCTTTTCTTTCTTCTTTGTGCTGTACTCAATGAGTTCATTTCTTCAATCGAGAAAAAAGGAATTCGGCGTTTTAATGATCCAGGGGATGTCCATGCGCCAAATTCGCATGATGGTATTTCTTGAAAATATGCTGATTGGCTTTTTTGCGACAATCGGCGGGATTGTGCTCGGGCTTGTCTTCGCCAAATTGATATTGCTCACAGCGGAAAATGTGCTGATTATTGATAATAAGCTCGATTTTTACTTTCCGTTGATGGCGATGATTGTGACATTTATTTCTTTTAACGGCCTGTTCTTATTTATTTCTTTTCTTGTGTCATTTGTGCTCAGGAGCGAGAAGCTGATTGTTCTGTTAAAAGGAAACAAAATCTCCAAAGGGGAGCCGAAAGCATCTGCCTTGCTTACGCTCATTGCAGCTGTGCTGCTTGCCGGAGGGTACTACACCGCTTTGATTGTCAAAGGAATAGGCGTTCTTGCGGCGATGGTGCCGGTGACGATTGTTGTTATTATCGGCACATATCTGCTGTTTACGCAGCTGAGTGTTTATGTGATCCGCAGGCTCAAAAAACGGGAAACTCTGTTTTGGCGGAAAACGAATATGATTTTGTTTTCTGATCTGTCTTACAGGATGAAAGACAATGCGCGGACGTTTTTTATGGTGGCGATTATCTCTACTGTCGCGTTCAGCGCCATCGGCACACTATACGGTTTCCAAACCCTGCTGACAAACGGAATTAAAGATATGAACCCGCATACGTTCTCGTATAAACCGCCGAAAACAAACAAAGACACCGAAAAAGACGTGGCTTTCATCAATGACACGCTGAATGAACGAAATATCAAAACAGATAAAGCTTCAGCTGTCCTTCAATATTTCGATGTCGACGGCAATGACATGCTGATTGTGAAAGAATCTGACTATAACAAGTTTGCCGATCTCGTCGGGGCCGACCACGTCAAGCTTGAAGAAGGGAAAGCCGCAGCTGCCGAGTATGATGTCAAGATCGGTCTCGAGGGAGAAGACGACCAGCCGCTCCCTTCGTCAATCCCTCTTGCAACCGGAAAACAGCTGAAGGCTGACAAAACGGTCCGTTCAAAAGCGTTATCTGAAAACAACTATTATATTGTGACAGACGATGATTTTGCACAGCTGAAAAAACCGAAAAGCGAAAACCGGTTCTATGCCTGGCAGGCAAAAGAAGCTGACAACATGTCTTTAGTGAAAGCCGGGGAGGTTTTGCAAAAGAAACTGGATCGGATTTATTTCGGGGCTGTAGATTATGAGGTATATGATTTAAGCAAAGGGTATGGCCCGATATTATTTGTCGGACTGTTTATCGGAATCGTCTTCTTCGTTTCAGCAGGAAGCTTCCTCTATTTCCGGTTGTACACTGATTTGGACGATGATAAGCAGAAATTCAAATCGATTGCCAAAATGGGCTTAACAGACCGCGAACTGCATAAAGTGCTGAACAGGCAGATCGGCATCCTGTTCTTCGCGCCTATCGTTGTTGCCCTTATCCATGGAGCTGTGGCGCTGACCGCTCTATCGCATGCCTTTCAGTACAACCTCTTCAAGGAATCTGCAATGGTGCTCGGCGTGTTCTTCGCCATCCAGGTCATATATTACTTCATCGTCCGCTTCTACTATACAAAACAGATAAAAGCGGCGATTTAAAAAAGATTAGACTACGTGTCTAATCTTTTTTTATACTTGCAGCCGGAAAATTTGGGATAAACATACCTATGTATTTTGCCTCTTTCCTCATTTGGGTGATTATGTTAATTTGATATTATTTCAAATTTGAAAGAGGAGTGATCGATTTGCAGGTAAAAGAAATATTTGTTATTCGCTGTGTCTCCTGCTTAAGCGTTGTTTTGCTTCATGCGATATCGATGGTGCTTATGGTGCGGGCGGACATGCTTGGAGATACGGTTTTCCGGGTTGTTGAATCTTTCAGAACGCTCCTGATGTTCAGTACGCCGGCGTTTATTTTCATTTCCGAATTTTTGCTCGCGCATGCTTACCCTGGCGGCGTTCCGGAAGGGTTTTTAAAAAAGCGGTTTAAAACGATTTTCATCCCTTTTCTATTTATCGCTGTTTTGGATGCTTTTATGACCGCGGGTCTGATGTTGCAGCAATTTCATGCATCGGTCATTATTAAAAAACTGTTGGCGAATATTTTCTTGGGGAATTTCATCGGTTACTTCATCCTCGTCATCTTTCAATTTTACTTGCTGCACATGTGCTTCCATTCATTTTTGCAAAAGGCGTCGCCTAAATGGGTGCTTTCGCTTTCTTTTGCGGTCACAGCGGCTTATTTGAGCTATTTCACGTTCATTCAACCTCCGGTAGTACAGGAAGAGGCGCCGTTTCCTTTTTCATGGGTGCCGTTTCCCGGCTGGCTCTTTTATTTTTGTTTGGCCTATTATTGCGGCAAAAATTACGAGCGCTTTTTGGCATTGCTGGAACGATACAGGCATGCGGTATATGCAGCGGCTGCTGTGACCGGATGTTTCATTGTAGCGGTTTCCTATTTCGGACAAGACATCGGGGTGACGTCAAAGCGTCCGGATATCCTGCTTTATTCGACAAGCATCATTTTCTTATGCTTTCACCTGTTTTCAAAACTGAAGTCGGTGCCGAAGCTGATCATGATGATCAGCAACTATTCTTTTTCTATTTATTTATTGCACGCTTTTATCCTGATTTTCGGATTGGTCATCTTAACGAGCTTTGAAAGCATCGGTACGGTTTCGGCTGTTTTGCTTTTGTTTTTCATCTCTACAGGCATTGCGGTTTTCATATCTTGGGCCGTCAATAAGTTGAAATACGGCTATATGTTTGTCGGAAAAATTTATGTCCCGAAAAAGAGGAGAATCGAGCAAAAAGTGAGCCATCATGCCGGTTAACGACTTAGCTTGATAGAGCGAAAAGCCAGAACGGCAGATTGAATCGCCGGGGTTTTTCGCTTTTTTATTTTCCCGTAAAAATGTTCCGGTTTTGACACATCTCTTTTTAAATGGAAGGGGGCTTATTGCCTATAATCATATTATGATAACGATTATCATTTTCAGAATGTGGAGGCCTCAACAATGGTTTTAGCCGAATTAAAGCAAAAAGAGAGAGCAAGAATCATAGATTTTTCAGAAGTGAATGAACTTGTTCAGCGCAGACTCATACAGCTCGGGATGAAAGAAGAAGCCGAAATTTGCGTGCAGCGGAAATTGCCGTTTGGCGGTCCGTTCATGTTTGAGTCAGGCGGACAGTGCCTCGGCATACGGCTTGAAGAAGCAAAAAAGATCAGGATTGAAAAACTATGAACAGCCGGCAGATTGCCCTTTTCGGAAATCCGAATACGGGGAAGACGTCATTGTTTAATGCGCTGACAGGCTCCTATGAGTATATCGGCAACTGGAGCGGGGTGACCGTTGAGAAAAAGGTGGGACTGCTCCGCCATAAACAAGGAATGATGGTCGATCTCCCCGGCGTTTATACTTTGAGTCCGCTGTCCCGCGATGAAGGGGTCGTCACTGACTTCCTGCTCAATGAATCATTTTCAGACATATTGAATATTGTCGATGCATCCCAATTAAAACGGAATTTGCACTTAACTGTGCAGCTCCTCGAATGTGGTCATCCGCTCACAATCGGTTTAAATATGATCGATGTCGCAGGACAGCGCGGCATCTTCATTGATCATCAAAAAATGTCTGCAGCGCTAGGTGTTCCGGTGATTCCTGTGATTGCCCGCAGCGGCAAAGGGTGTGATGAACTGAGCCGGCATTTGCTTCTTGAAAAAGAAAAGAGGGCGAAGCCGCTCGTCATCAATTACGGAAGCGCGGTAGAAGAAGCGATTGGCCGGATCGAGTCAATCATACCGGAACGTCCCGGCGTTTTAAAACGGTGGATGGCTCTTCAATATTTGGAAGGCAACTCGAAAATGAAAGAGCAGCTGGAAGACGCGGCCGACAGCGAACGGTTAAAGGAAATTTACGAGGAGACAGAAAAACGCCTTCTCCAGGAACAATCCGCAAAATCGCTGCATCAGCATATTTACAATGAGAGAGAACGATGGATTGACCGCATTATGTCATCCTCTGTTGAATATCAGTCAGACCGAAAACAGACGCTGACTGAACGCGTGGATCAGATCGTCACGCATCAGGTGCTTGGCATCCCGATTTTTTTGTTGTTCATGTATCTCATGTTCATGCTGACGTTTGACTGGCTTGGTGTTCCATTGTCTGATGCACTGGACGGTTTCATCGGTGGACCGCTGACGGAATGGACGGCTTCGGCACTATCGGCAATGGGAGCCAGCCCGTTTATCGAGGCGCTCATTCTCGATGGGATCATTGCCGGTGTCGGCGGTGTGCTCGTTTTCGTCCCGCAGATTTTTATTCTGTTTTTCTTCATTTCGGTGCTTGAAGATTCCGGGTACATGGCGCGTGTGGCCATGGTGATGGACCGTCTGATGGAGGCGATCGGTTTAAACGGTAAAGCCTTTATTCCGCTGATCATCGGCTTCGGCTGCAATGTTCCGGGCGTCATGGCTGCGCGAACTGTAGAGCAGCCTAAGGAAAGACTGTTGACGATTATGCTGACGCCGTTTATGTCCTGTTCGGCAAGACTGCCGGTTTATGCTTTGTTTGCAGGAGCTTTTTTCGCGGCTCATCAGGCTTTCGTCGTCCTTTCTTTGTATGTGCTGGGCATTGCCGCAGCGCTGGTGCTGGCGAAGTTTTTATCCTCGTCCAAGCTCAAAGAAGAAAAGTCGTTTTTCGTGATTGAACTGCCGCCGTATCGCTTGCCTCAAGCGCGTACATTGTGGCGGGCAACATGGGAAAAGGGCAAAGGTTTCGTCCGCAAAGCCGGGACTTACATTTTTGGCGGATCTGTCCTCATTTGGCTTTTATCGTATACAGGGCCCGGCGGAACGGGCGTTGCGATGGATGACAGCTTTTTAGCGATGATCGGCGGAGTGCTCGCACCGTTGTTGATGCCGCTGGGGTTCGGCACATGGCAGGCAGCGGCCTCACTATTAACCGGTTTTCTCGCGAAGGAAGTTGTCGTCGCTTCAATGAGCATCATCTATTTCGTACCCGAAGCCCAGCTGCAAGGCATGATGGCTGAGCAATTTACACCGCTGGCCGCTTACGGATTTATGGCGTTCGTTCTTTTATACGTACCATGCCTCGCGACAGTCGCGGTGATTAAAAAAGAAACAAACTCGAAAAAGTGGATGTTCCTGTCCATTGTTTACGGATTGGCCATTGCATATGTGATCGCGTTCTTGATTTATCAGGGCGGACGATTGCTTGGGTTATCATAGGAAGGATGTGACAGCATGCTGTTTAATATCACGATCGGAGCGCTCATCTTCGGTTACGCGGCATGGACGCTTATAAAATTTGTCAAACGAAGCCGGAAAGGAAAATGCGCCGCCTGTGAATTAAATCGTACGTGTCAGTCGGCTTGTGATGATGTGAAAAACAGCTGAGGTGCTCAGCTGTTTTTGTTTTTTAGACTTGCACTTCGCTCATCAAAGCGAGGGTATTTCCTTCGGTATCTTTAAAGAAGGCCATCCAGGTTTCCGTTTGCTCGATTTTCGCCACCACATGCGGCTCAATTGGAAAAGAAACGCCTTTTGTTGCGATTTCGTTATATACTGCCGGCAAATCTTCAACTTGAAAATAGATGACGGAGCTTGCATGAGCAAATTCATCTTTTTCCGGGAGACTGAGAAGAAGCCGCAGCCCGCCGCACTCAAAGAAAGCCATACGATCTGTCTGAAATAAAAGGGACAGGCCTAATACATCCTGATAAAATGCCGCAGCCCGCTCCATGTCTTTAACCGGCACCCCGATTTGTCCAACCTTTTCAATTCCCATCGTTATCTCTCCCTTTTTTGTCATTATTTTCATTTTACACAATTGGTTTCAAAATATCTATTTTTTGCTGTGTTTTTTGTTTCACGTGAAACAGCGGCGGCATGCGGATTAAATCATTGTTTTCATGGATGTTTATTGTTAACATGGCTTCTGTTGGTTCAAATGGAAAACAGTAGAAAGGAGGCGAACGTAATGAGTGAAAATAAAAAGGCTGAGCAGGAAAGAAAAGTTGGATATGAAGGGTTTGTGCTTCTTCTTTCACTCATCTTTATTTCCATCTTTATCACGACCTCATATGAGATACCGAGCAATCTGTTACTGATCGTTCTTTTTTTCATTGGCAGCGGCTATTATTCGATTAGGCTTGTGAGCAAAGGTCTGTTGAGAAAAAAGAGGGGACTTGGCTTTAAAGCCGCGTTGTTTGCCTTTGTCGTTTGGATGGGATTATCTTTTTTATTTCATGACATTTCTTATCCATTTACTTTAGAAGGGTTATTATTTCAAATATTGATGTTTTTTCTTTTCTACATTCCTTTCTTTTTTATCTTTCAATTTGCTTTTAAGATTTCAAACATACAAGAAAGAAAGCAGTAAAAAAAGCTGGAAATTCCAGCTTTTTTTACTTATTCTCCTTCTCACGCTTCACCAGCATTTCCGTAATCAAATCAACCTGTTTGCTGACAGAGATCGGATCGTACGGGTAGAACGTGTCAAAGTCGTTGATAAATACACGGTTATTTTTGACGGCGTCAAGGTTTTTCCAAATGGAAGACTGCTTGAGCTTGTCCAGCGTCTTGCTGTCGCCGTTCGGGTTATAGTCTGTTACAAACATGTAGTCGGCAGCATATTCAGGTACGACTTCCAAGGATAGTTCTTTGATGTCGCCTTTTTTGAAGATGTCCTTTTGAATCTTTTCAGGCGCTTTTAAGCCGAGCGCGTTGTACACGGCTTGGCCTCCGCGGCCGCCGTTGTCATTGAACACCCAGAATTGTCCTTTTTCTGTGTTTTCATAAATACCGAAAGTAGCATTTTTGTCGACGACTTGAGCGATTTTTTTCCTTGCTGATTTCGATTTCTGTTCGAAATCGGCTAGGAATTGTTCAGCTTCTTCTTTAGCTCCTGCAATGTCGCCAAACATCTTAACGGTTTCCTGAACATTTTTCGCCGTATTATAAGGAATCACAACGGTCGGTGCGATTTTGGACAGTTTGTCGTAGTTTTCATCGTTCATCACGACAATTAAATCAGGCTTCAGTTTCATGACTTTTTCCACATTAATCGGGTCGCCTAAATCTGTCACATCTTTCATGCGGTCTTTTAAAAACGGATTGGAGAAAGACCACGAGCCGGAGCCGACGACATTGGCGCCGACCGTGAACAGTTCACCGGCATAAAAGTCTGTCACGATGCGCTTTGGATGTGTTGGAATGTCCACTTTTCCACGCGTTGATTGATATGTTCTTGTCGTTTCTTCAGCCGCTTTTTCTTTGTTGCCGTTTGACGAATTACCGCTTCCGCAGGCGCTGACCACGATACACAACAGCATAACTAAACCGATTATCAATAAGTTTTTTTTCACTTGACCCTCCTGTTGATATAAAGCATATGAAATTCTCTAAGTGATAATGATTCGCATTATCACTGTAAATATAGCAGATGAGTCCCTCTTTCGTCTATCACTTTTTTGCTAAGTATGATTCGTGCTGTTTTGGTTAATTTGTTACTATAAACAGAAAAAGGATTGATGAGGTATGGCAGAAACGAACCCGGTGATCAAAAAACTGCAGTTCAAGGATAATGGACAGCCTGTACTGATCGTGAATCCGCCAGAGGCATACAGCGGCATCATGGCTGAATTTCAAGGCCATGTCGATCATCAGGCCGAAGCTGACCGGTACGATTTTGTTCAGGTATTCGCAGCGACCAACGCAAAGTTGCAGGCTTTAGCTAAAGAGGCTGAGCGTTATCTGGCGGAAGACGGACTGTTTTGGCTTTGCTACCCGAAAAAATCTTCGAAAGTCTACAAAGGATCGGACTGCAGCCGCGAGACAGTAGCCGGGCTGCTTGCGGAGCAGGGATATGAACCGGTTCGGCAAATTGCAATAGATGAAGACTGGTCTGCGCTCAGATTTCGCAAGGCGGAAAACATTAAAACGATGAAGCGCAAATTTGCTGTGACGGAAAAAGGTAAACAGCGTACGGATCAAGAATAATCATATACGCTTCTTTTCAGAGAGGCAGAATATTCAGCTTGTGAACGAAAGTACACAAAAAAGAAATAATATTATGTTCAATATTTCACAAACTTTTTGTATAATGAATCTAATCTTTTAAAATACCATAGAAAAGAGGTATGCAGCTTGAAGAAATGGGCATTTGTATCAGACTTTGACGGGACGATTTCCAAACAGGATTTTTACTGGATGGTCATTGATAAATATTTTCCGGAAGGCCGTGAATTGTTCAAGAAGTGGAAGGCCGGAGAATTAAAAGATATCGAATTTTTGGGAACCGTTTTTGCTTCAATTCATCAAAGCGAGCAAAAAATCATTGATGACATTCATTCCATACCGATTGATGAATATGTGCCAGACTTCATTCAGCATGTCCAGAAAAACGGCGGCGATTTCTATATTTTAAGCGCCGGCACGGATTATTACATTCATTATATTTTAAAGAAATACGGGATTACAGACGTTGAGGTCTTTTCAAATAAAGGCTTTTTTAAAGAAGATAATGTTCATATGGACATTGATGAGAATCATTGGCATTACTCTGAGCGCTATGGGATTGATAAATCAAAGGTCATTCAAAAGCTGAAAGAAGAGTACGAGACGATTTATTTTGCAGGCGACAGTGAACCGGATTCGCACCCGGCTAAATTTGCGGATGTAACGTTTGCAAAAGATGCGCTCCAGGATTTGCTGCGTCAGCAGGGGGTGCCGTTTGTAGCCGTTGATACATTTGAAGACATTGAACAGTATCTTAAAGAAAAAGGGCGGATCGTCTAATGCCTCGCCAGGTTACCAGCATAGCCATCCCCGCGGTTTTGGACATTAGTGAAGGCGTGCTTGGCCGGTTGGATGAGATATTGAGAAAACATCAGTTTGATAAGGCGATCATGTTTTTTGACGATTTTTCCTATCAGCAGTATGAGCATTCATTAAAAGCCGCCTTTCAACATGTCAAAGTAGAAGCTGTTTTGCTGCCGTCCAACCTGGACATACAGGAGCTTTTGAAGCAGGCATTTTCAATCGGGAATTACGATGTCATCATTGCCATGGGCGGCGGGTATGTTGTCGATTGCGGAAAATACATCGCTTTTTCCAAGCGGACCCCGTTCATCAGCATTCCGACGTCGGCATCCAATGACGGGTTTGCGAGCAGCAATTGCTCGCTTCAGGTCGAAGGGAAAAAAACAACCGTGCCGGCAAGGGTACCGTACGGAATCATAGCTGATTTGAGTATTATTCAAAAAGCGCCGGAGCACTTTATTTTGGCGGGGATCGGCGATTTGATGTCCAATATTACGGCTCTTTATGATTGGGAGTTTGAAGAGCGGCACGGGGTCAGCGATGTCAATGCGTTTGCGTCGATGCTCAGCAAAAAAGCGGTCAACAGCTTTGTCCGTACGCCGATGCAGGATATTAAACAGCCGATCTTTTTAAAAGAGCTTGTCAGTTCTTTGACAATGGGCGGCATCGCCACGGAAATCAGCGGAAACAGCGCGCCGATCAGCGGTTCTGAGCACCTGATTTCCCATGCGTTGGACAAAATTGCGGAAAAACCGCAGATGCACGGCATTCAAGTCGGGGTAGCCACCTACATCATGGCTCATGTACAGGATCATCGGGCCGAGCGGATTGAAAAGGTGTTTACGAGAACAGGCTTTTTTCAATATGTGAAAACGCTGAATCTGAACAAAGATGAGTTTCGCGAAGCGATCAATTTGTCGCACACTGTCAAGCCCAACCGCTATACCTACTTGCATGAAGCCGGCTATCGCGAAAAAGCGCTTCGCATCCTTAATGAAGATCAGATACTGCAGGAAATATTTTAAGCTGGCCAAGCGGCCCGAAAAACGCCTTATTTGCTGTAAGGCGTTTTTTCCGTGGGCATCTGACGAAAATGACGGGGAAAAGCTGTGATACAATAAAGAAGGTATGGGTCATAAGTACGACGTTAGGGCTCGATTCTGATCAGGGAGAGTGTAAAATGTACAAACTAATCGCGATAGATATGGATGGAACATTGTTGAATGATCTTCATGAAGTAACAGAGGAAGTACGGAATGCCCTGCATGCTGCAAAAAAGCAAGGCGTCAAAATCGTTCTTTGCACGGGCCGTCCCCTCGGCGGTGTAAGCCGCTATCTGGAAGAACTGAATCTAAATGAAGACGGCGATTATGTCATCGCTTATAACGGAGCGCTCGTTCAAAATACGCACACTCAGGAAGTCGTGTCAGAGCTGACACTGGGCTATGATGAAGTGAAATCGTTATATGAGCTCAGCCAAAAGCTTGATACGCCGATGCACTTTTTTGATTCTGCTTATTTGTATACGCCAAACCGGGAAATCAGCCCGTATACCGTTTACGAATCATACGTTACCAAAGTGCCGCTCCGGTTCCGGACGATCGAAGAAATCCCGAAGGACCTTCTCGCGCCAAAGGCAATGTACATTGATGAACCGGAAAAGCTGGACCGGACGATTGCCGCAATACCGGAAGACGTCAAGGAACGTTATACAATGGTGAAAAGCTCGCCGTTCTTTTATGAAATTCTTCACCCTGCGGCAAGTAAAGGAAATGCCGTTCAGCAGCTTGCC
Organism: Bacillus sp. FSL L8-0528; assembly: GCF_038593085.1. Classification (NCBI taxonomy): domain Bacteria; kingdom Bacillati; phylum Bacillota; class Bacilli; order Caryophanales; family Bacillaceae; genus Bacillus; species Bacillus sp. FSL L8-0528. The sequence continues at coordinate 4,157,552 of NZ_CP151961.1, read as the reverse complement.
GACATATTAGGCATCGCACAAGAAGAAGTGATTTGTATTGGAGACAACGGAAACGACATGTCGATGATCGAATGGGCGGGATGCGGAGTCGCCATGGGGAATGCGATCCCTGAGGTAAAAGCTTCGGCCGATTATGAAACGCGTACGAATAACGACAACGGCGTTGCCCACGCCATTCATGAGCTTGTATTGTCCAAATAAAAAAATGCCGGCCTTTCGAAAGGCCGGCTTTTACTTATTTGCGGCGCCATGCTTCAATCCGCCAGATATGAGTCACCCAGTCTTCATAAAAAGACGGTTCATGGGAAACGAGCAAAATCGTTCCCTTGTAGTCGCAGAGCGCTTGCTTTAACGCACGCTTTGCCGATGTGTCAAGATGGTTTGTCGGTTCATCAAGAACAAGCAGATTGCTGTTTGAAAGCATCAGTTCCGCCAGCCGGACCTTTGCCTGTTCACCGCCGCTGAGCGTAGCAAGGGGCTGGCTGATATGCTTTGGCGTCAAACCGGATATCGCGAGCGTCTGCCTGATGTCTTTTTCCGATAGAACAGGAAAGAACGCCCGCAATTTTTCAAGCGGCGTATCATGAGAAACCGGACTTTCCTGCCTGAAATAGGCCGCCTGTAAATGCTGTCCTGCTGTGACGGTGCCGCTTAGCGGCTTGAGATCACCGAGCAGCGTTTTAATGAGCGTCGATTTTCCGGCGCCGTTTTCTCCGGTAATGGCGATTTTATCGCCCCGTTTTACAGTTAGAGAAAGAGGCTTAAATAATGGAACGGTGTAGCCCGCCTCAAGATTTTCCGTTTTGAGTACGGTCATCGCCGGATTTCGCCCCGTTTTAAATGCAAAGCTTGGGACATAGGAATCTGTCGGTTTTTCGATTCGCTTGATTTTGCTTAATGCTTTCTCCCTGCTTTTGGCCTGCTTCGCCTTTCGGACCCTGTTCCGGTCGATAAACGCCTCCAGCTTTTTAATTTCCCTGTTTTGTTTTGCGTATGCGGCTTCAGCCTGTGCCCTGCTTTGCGCATATTCCTTCAGAAAATATTGATAGCTGCCGGAGTACCGTTTGATCGTTTGATGCTCCAGATGGAATGTCACCGTCGTGATCTCATTTAAGAAGTGTTCGTCATGTGAGATCACGAGAAAGGCGTGCTTATAGTTTTTCAAATACCCCGTCAGCCACTCAATATGTGCCGCATCCAAATAGTTGGTCGGCTCATCCAACAGCAGCACATCAGGTTCTTCAAGCAGCAGTTTGGCCAGCAGGAGCTTCGTACGCTGCCCGCCGCTTAAAGCCGCGACATCCTGATCAAGCCCGATTTCCGTCAAGCCGAGACCTTGAGCGGCATCCTCAATTTTCGTTCCGATTTGGTAAAATCCTGAATTCTCCAGTTCGGATTGGAGCTCTCCGTATCTTTTCAACATGGCCTCCAGATTGTCTCCGGCGTCGGCCATTTTTTCGGCAAGCCCATTCAGTTGCTTTTCGATTTCAAACAGCCGGTCGTACGCTTGCTCCATGTACTGAAGGATGGTCGTGCCTTCCGTCAGCTTGGCATGCTGTTCAAGAAAGCCGGCCCGAATGTTTGGCTGCCATTCAATGTTTCCATGATCGGGCAGAAGGCCGCCTGTCAAGATCCGCAGCAATGTCGACTTTCCGGCTCCGTTTGCACCGACAAGGCCGGCGTGTTCCCCTTTCAGCAGGCGGAACCCGGCGTCTTGAAAGATGATGCGGTCTCCGTATATATGGGTCAGATTCGTGACATGAACAATACTCATGGTGATTCTCTCCTTCAGGCTTATTTTTTTGAAAAAACAAGCCATCTAAAGAGAACAGCGTGAAGCCTCGCTATCCTGTCCGGCAAAAAAAACGGGTAAGGCAAACTACACCTTACCCGCTACATATTTAAAATACAGCAAGAAAGGATGTCAAATCATATCAAACTGTTCCCGAGATGGCTTGTCTAAAAAAGGGCAGACTTCTCCCGTCTTTAAGCCAAATCTCTTTTAAGAACAGTTGATAAGATTTTCATTCCTTTCCACCTCATTTTGGTCAAATTTTCCTTCATAACACATTATATGAAGTGGAGTGCCGGTTGTCAAACTGCTGCCATATGAATTGACATCGTGCAGGCAGTGTGTTATTTAATTTGTGAACAGAATCGAACGATAGATGTATATCATATGAGCAAAAGAGGAGAGGGACAGATGGCTAAAAAAGAATTCAAAGCAGAATCCAAAAGATTGCTGGACATCATGATCAACTCGATTTATTCCCAAAAGGAAGTCTTTTTAAGGGAGCTGATATCCAATGCGAGCGATGCCATCGATAAAATCTACTACAAAGCGCTGACAGACGATTCACTGACGTTTAACAAGGACGACTACTACATAAAAATCTCCGCAGATAAAGAAAACAGAACGCTGACGATTGCGGACACCGGGATCGGCATGACGAAAGAAGAGCTTGAAGAACATCTTGGAACAATTGCCAAGAGCGGATCGCTTGCGTTTAAACAAGAAAACGAATTAAAAGACGGGCACGATATTATCGGCCAGTTCGGCGTCGGTTTCTACGCCGCTTTTATGGTTGCGGACACCGTCACCGTCATGACAAAAGCCCATGGCAGAGATGAAGCGTATCAATGGGAATCAGCGGGGGCCGACGGCTATACGATCGAACCGGCTGCGAAAGAATCTGCGGGAACCGATGTCATTTTGAAGCTGAAAGAGAATACAGACGACGAAAACTATGATGAATACTTGGATGTCCATCGCTTAAAAGCGATCATCAAAACATATTCTGATTTCATCCGCTATCCGATCAAGATGGATGTCACAGTCAACAAGCCAAAAGAAGACGCTGAAAATGAATTTGAAGAAGTTCAGGAAGAACAGACAGTCAACAGCATGGTGCCGATTTGGCGAAAAAACAAAAGCGAACTGAAAGATGAAGATTACGAGGCGTTTTATAAGGAAAAGCGTTACGGTTTCGACAAGCCGCTCGCTCACGTCCATACAAGCGTGGACGGCGCGGTGAGATACCATGCGATTTTATTCATTCCTGAAAACATTCCGTTCAACTACTACACGAAAGAATTTGAGAAGGGTCTTGAACTGTATTCGAACGGTGTGCTGATCATGGAAAAGTGTCCGGACCTGCTGCCTGACCACTTCAGCTTTGTCAAAGGAATGGTCGATTCAGAAGACTTATCGCTCAACATTTCGAGGGAGATGCTCCAGCATGACAGGCAGCTGAAGCTGATTGCCAAAAACATCAGCAAAAAAATCAAGAATGAGCTGAAAAGCTTGTTGAAAAATGACAGAGAAAAATACGAGTCTTTTTATCAATCGTTTGGCAGACAGCTTAAATTCGGGGTATACAATGATTTTGGAGCCCATAAAGATCTGCTGAAAGATCTGCTGCTTTTCTATTCATCAAAAGAGAAAAAGCTGGTCACCCTTGATGAATATGTATCCAGAATGCCTGAAGATCAAACATACATTTATTATGCGTCAGGCGACTCGAATGACCGGATTGAAAAGCTTCCTCAAACCGAGCTGGTTTCGGAAAAAGGATATGAAATCCTTTATTTCACCGAGGACATCGATGAGTTCGCCATCAAAATGCTGGCGAATTATCAAGAAAAAGAATTTAAGTCGGTATCCAGCGGCGACCTCGGAATCGAAAACGATGATGAGCAAAACCAAGCAGACGGGGATGACAGCCAATACAAAGACCTTTTTGAAGAGATGAAAAAGACTCTTGATGGAAAAGTGAACAGCGTAAGGGCGTCAAAACGGCTGAAGACACACTCTGTATGCCTTGCAGCTGACGGAGAAGTCACCATCGAGATGGAGAAAATCTTAAACGCAATGCCTGACAATCAGCACGTAAAGGCTGATAAAGCATTGGAAATCAATACAAACCACGAAGTCTTCAAAACACTGCAGGATGCTTTTGAAAACGACAAAGATAAATTCAAGCTGTACACCGGCATCCTGTACAACCAGGCGCTGCTGATAGAAGGCTTGCCAATCGAAGACCCCGTCGAATTTACGAACGATATATGCAAAGTGATGGCATAAAAATAAAAAAGATACATCTCAGCTTCAGGCGAGATGTATCTTTTTTTAATGTTAATGTTTCACAACTTCCTGTCCCCGCACATTCCATGTCATCGCAAAGATGAGTGCTGCGATTGCACATGAAGCGGTTAAGAGCGTAAAGCCCGCATTCCAGCCGGATACATCGACGATAACACCCATCAGCGCATTCGCCGTCAAGGTTCCGCCCAGGTATCCGAACAGACCCGTCAATCCGGCAGCCGTACCTGCCGCTTTTTTCGGAACAAAGTCAAGCGCCTGAAGACCGATCAGCATGACGGGACCGTAAATGAGGAACCCGATCGCGATCAATGACGCCATGTCGATCATCGGATTGCCGGCTGGATTGAACCAGTACACAAGCACCGCGATCAAAACACCTACCATAAAGACAAAGCCTGCCGGTCCGCGGCGCCCTTTAAACCATTTGTCAGAGATCCAGCCGCAAAGCAATGTCCCCGGAATCCCCGCCCATTCATACAGAAAATAAGCGACACTTGATTTGCTCATATCCAAGCCTTTTTCTTCGCTTAAATAGGTTGGCGCCCAATCCAGAACGCCGTAGCGGACGAAGTACACAAAAATGTTGGCAAGTGCGATCGCCCACACCCATTTATTGTTTAATACATATTTGAAGAGGATTTCTTTCGTTGATAATTCCGTTTCAAATGTTTTCTTCGATTTGCTTGAATAATCGTTGCGGTATTCCTCGATTGGAGGCAGTCCGACAGACTGCGGCGTATCCCGGATCAGCCAGTAAGAAATGACGGCAACGGCGATGGCGACCAAGGCGGGCAAAATAAATACGCCTTCATAGCCTGTAGCAGAACCCGTCATGCCTGAGAAGATGGCGACGCCGGCAACGGCAATCGGCGCCATCAGTCCCCCGCCGACATTGTGGGCGACATTCCATATGGCTGTTTTATTTCCCCTTTCGCTGACGCTGAACCAGTGGACAAGGACGCGCCCTGACGGCGGCCATCCCATGCCTTGGAACCAGCCGTTTAAGAAGAGCATGATAAACATAATGGCGATCGATGAGGTGAAGAAAGGAACAAACCCCATCAATAAGCTGATGACAGCGGAAAGGATCAAACCGGCGGGCAGGAACATCCGCGGATTGCTCCGGTCTGATATCGTGGCCATCACGAACTTGCTCAGCCCGTAAGAGATGGATAGAGCGGATAAGGCAAAGCCGAGCGCCGACTTTGAAAATCCCTCTTCGATCAAATAAGGCATGGCAAGCGAGAAATTTTTGCGAATTAAATAGTATGCCGCATAACCGATGAAGATGCCGAGAAAAACTTGCAGTCTGAATTTCTTATATTCCGAATCAATTTGATCGTCCGGCATCCGCTCAATCGGCGGTGCTGGCTTAAACAGTTTTAACATGGTATACCCCTTCTTTATTCATTTACTTCTTTTCACGCAAAACATCGCGCAGCCGGTCCGGAAAATTGGTGAACATTCCGGTCGCTCCCCAATCGAGCAGCCGCTTCATGTCTTCTTTTTCATTCACGGTATAAGGATGGACCAGCATGCCGGTGCTTCGAATTTTTTGCACATATGCCCGGTCAATGCGGTCAAAGTTCATGCCGAGTCCGACGCTGTAAGATTGATATTGTTTTAATTCGGCGTCAGTAATGGCAGCCGGTTTGTCGTACCATAATAATTGCACAAGCGGAATGTTTGGATTAGCGTTATGAATGATTTGTAAGCTTTCAGGACTAAAAGATTGAATGATAACTTTGCTTGAATGAATGTTTGCCCCGGTCAGTTTGTATTGCTTCAGAATGTCCAGGAGCTTTTCTTCCATATGATCATAGTCTTCCGGTGATTTTGTTTCGATATAGTAGCGCGCGCTTCTCCCGAATGTTTGGATGATTTCTTCAAGGGTAGGCACTTTCAGCCCAACGTACTCCGGTTTTGCCCGCTCAGGATATGCTTCGTTAAACCAGGAGCCTGCATCAAGCTGTTTGATTTCTTTCAGCGTATAGTCTTTGACAAAACCCGTACCATTGGTCGTGCGATCCAATGTCTCATCGTGCATGGCGACCAAATGTCCGTCTTTTGTCATTTGAAGATCGATTTCTATGTAATCGCCTTTCATTTTTTGCCCGAGCTTATAAGCCAAAAGCGTATGTTCGGGAGCATGACCCGATGCGCCGCGGTGCGCGACATTTAATACCTGACTCGGATTGAGCTGCGGCTGGGAATGGTTTGCCGCCTCAGCATGCCCGCTGAGTCCAAAACCGGCGGCAGCGATTGCAGCCGTTATAAAGAAGATGCTGCGGACAAGTTTTTTCATCAAATGATTTCCCCTTTCAAGTCGTTATGCTGAATGTTGGTGCCGGTTCATTCATTCCGGTTTTTTTTCGCCTCCTTATGTGACGAATAAAAAGAGAGATCCACAAAAAAACCCCTGGCACAAGAGGGTCTTATTGTGAATCTCCCATTCTCCGTCACTTGTATTAACTTCTTTCCTATCATACCAAAAATGGAAGCGCTGTCAACATGATTTTAAAAATAAAGAAACCTATCTTTTAAGATAGGTTTCCTGATCATTTAGCGGGCGAACAGCCGATCGATGAAATCAATGTCCTCTTGAGACAGATTGACTTCTGCCGTTTTGAGGTTGTCGATCAGCTGATCAGCGCGTTTGGCGCCCGGAATCAATACATCGATTTCAGGTCGCGCCAAGTACCAGGCCAACACGATATGGGCGATGTCAACATTGTGTTTTTCCGCGATCGGCGCAAGCTGGTTCACTTTTCTAATGTTTTCTTTGAAGCGTTCGCCTTGGAAGTTTTCCATGTCTCTTCTCAGGTCGCCTTCCGGGAACGTTGTATCTTCGCTGTATTTTCCGGCGAGCAATCCGGAGACGAGCGGGAAGTAAGGAACAAATGAGATGTTATGCTCTTGTGTATACGGGAAGAATGTCGTCTCAGCTTCCCTGTTCAGCAGGTTGTATTCGCCTTGGAGCACATCCACCAATCCGTCTTTGTTCGCTTCTTTCAGCTGCTCAAGTGAAAAGTTGGATACCCCGATCGCTCTGATTTTGCCTTCCTGCTTCAGTTCATGGAGCGCTTGAACCGCTTCGTCTTTCGGTGTGTTCTCATCAGGGAAATGGATATAGAAAAGGTCGATATAGTCAGTTTGCAGACGCTTCAGGCTTTCTTCAACTGACTTTTTCAAAAATGCAGGGGAGTTGTCAAAGACAAAATCGTCGCCTTCTTTCTTATGGGCGGCTTTTGTCGCAATCACGACATCCTCGCGGTTGAATTCTTTGAGGACTTCGCCGATTAATTCTTCGGAACGGCCGATGCCGTATATGTAGGCGGTATCTAAAAATGTGACGCCGTTTCTGATCGCTTCCCGCACCAATTCTTTTCCCGTTTCTTCATTGAGATTCGGATAAAGGTTATGTCCTCCGACGGCATTGGTTCCCAAACCAATCGGGAATACGTGCAAGTCTGATTTGCCAACTTTAACTTTTTTCATTGGATTCCCCTCCTGTAATGATGTGTTGATAAATAAACTTGGCCGGCCGCTTGGAAACAGCCGGTCAAGGGTGTCCACTTCAACTATACATGTTTTGCCAAATGGATTTCAATGTTGCGCTCTTTACAGTACTCGTGATATTCCTCATCCAGCGCCTGAGATGTGACGATCGCGTGCAATCTGTCAAACGGCGCGTACGTCAGCAAGGTCGACTTCCCGAACTTGGAATGGTCGGCCAGCAAGTATACTTGTTTTGCTTTTTCGGATATTTTCTTTTTAATTTCATATTCAAGCAGATCGGAGTTCGTCAGTCCATGGGTAAGTGTTGCTCCTGTTGCCGACATGAAAGCTTTATTAATATTATATTTATCCAATGTTCCCGGATCATCCATGCCGACGAAAGACTGCGTTTTCCGTTTATAGTTGCTGCCGATGATGATCAAGTTTATATTTTGCAACGCTGCAGCAGCGTTGATAATGTCGAGGCTGTTCGTTAAAACGGTTACATTTTTATTTGGATCAAGAGTCTCCAATATGGATTGGGTCGTTGTGCCGGAATCGATAAAGATCAGGTCATGGTCTTCAATAAAGCGTGAAGCGTAGTGCGCGATTTTCATCTTGGCATCTTTATTTTGAATGGTTCTGTTTTCAAATGGGATTAAGACCGTTTTTTCGATCGCCGTTACGCCGCCGTAGACTTTTTTTATGACTCCTTTCTCGGTCAGCTTGTTAATGTCGCGTCTGACCGTGTTTTTGGAAACATTAAAGACCTGGCAAAGCTCATCAAGCGAAACGGTGCCATTGGTCAAAATATATTCTTCCATTTCTTTGATCCGCATTAACTTCATACCAAGTATCTCCTTCTAGTATATTTGGCTAAATATATATAATGAACCCAAAAGTTAACCAATAATTGCTTAAAAAATGATAACATTGGTGATTGTTTTTTGCAAGATTTGTCCTGTTTCTTTTTATTATACAATGTTTTTCTAAATCATTTTAAGGTTTTCTGCAAATCTTACAAAAGAAAAATTTAATGATTTTGATTGACTTATGGGTAAGACCAGATTAAAATATAACCAAGAAGTGACCAAAACGTGATAAAGTTGAGAAATTTCTGAGTGTAAACGTTTTATTGCGTTGCGGTTCTTTTGATAAAATCATCGTTCTATTCATTAATTTCTTTTGTAAGCGTTTAATTCCTGTTTTTTGCGAAAATCCGTTATGCACTGAAGAGCCGTATCGGCATTCATACATAATGGCTGGAACCTGCCCCATCTGTACCAGGAGATGTTTAATATTCAAGGAGGTTATAAGAATGGCAGAAATCAGAAAGTTAAGAAACTATATTAATGGAGAATGGGTTGAAAGCAAAACCGACAAATACGAAGATGTAGTTAATCCTGCGACGAAAGAAGTGCTGTGCCAGGTGCCGATTTCAACGCGCGAGGATATCGAATACGCAGCGCAAACAGCGGCTGAAGCGTTTAAAACATGGTCAAAAGTGGCCGTTCCGCGCCGGGCAAGAATTCTATTTAACTTTCAGCAGCTTTTGACTCAGCATAAAGAAGAGCTCGCCCACCTCATCACAATTGAAAATGGAAAAAACACGAAAGAAGCGTTGGGCGAAGTTGGGCGCGGCATTGAGAATGTCGAGTTTGCAGCTGGAGCGCCTTCCCTGATGATGGGAGATTCACTCGCTTCAATTGCAACCGATGTTGAAGCGGCGAACTACCGTTACCCGATCGGAGTCGTCGGCGGAATTGCCCCATTTAACTTCCCGATGATGGTACCGTGCTGGATGTTCCCGATGGCTATTGCGTTAGGAAACACATTTATTCTGAAACCTTCCGAGCGGACGCCGCTTTTGACGGAAAAGCTTGTTGAACTGTTTGAAAAAGCCGGACTTCCTAAAGGGGTCTTCAATGTCGTATACGGTGCGCATGATGTAGTAAACGGCATTCTCGAACACCCGGAAATTAAAGCGATTTCATTCGTCGGTTCAAAACCGGTCGGAGAATATGTCTATAAAAAAGGAAGCGAAAACCTGAAGCGCGTTCAATCGCTGACAGGCGCTAAAAACCACACCATCGTTCTGAACGATGCCAATCTTGAAGACACGGTAACAAATATTATCGGCGCTGCTTTCGGATCTGCCGGCGAACGCTGCATGGCATGTGCAGTAGTGACGGTTGAAGAAGGAATCGCAGATGAATTCATGGAGAAGTTGGTTCAGAAAGCATCTGAAGTCAAAATCGGAAACGGACTTGACGACGGTGTATTCCTTGGACCTGTCATTCGCGAAGACAACAAGAAACGTACACTCGGCTATATACAAAAAGGAGTTGAAGAGGGTGCGAGACTTGTCTGCGACGGACGTGAAAATGTGACAGATGAAGGCTATTTCGTCGGCCCGACAATCTTTGACAATGTCACAACTGATATGACGATCTGGAAAGACGAAATTTTTGCTCCTGTATTGTCAGTCATCCGTGTGAAGAACTTGAAAGAAGCGGTTGACATCGCCAACCAATCCGAATTTGCAAACGGCGCATGTTTGTTCACATCGAATTCGAATGCGATCCGCTATTTCCGTGAAAACATTGATGCGGGAATGCTCGGCATTAACCTGGGCGTACCGGCTCCGATGGCATTCTTCCCGTTCTCCGGATGGAAGTCTTCGTTCTTTGGCACATTGCATGCCAACGGAAAAGACAGCGTTGATTTCTATACGCGCAAAAAGGTCGTCACTGCAAGATATCCGGCGCCTGACTTCAATTAATTGTGAAAAAACCGGGCGGCGCGGTTCCCGCGCTGTTCGGATCATGTTTCAAGTTTGAAAAGGAGGCTTTATCCATGAGTCATTTGTTGCGCAAACCGCAGGCGAATGAGCTGTCACAAGGCGTGAAGCTTGTACACGAAGTGAAAAAATCGAATTCGGATCTCAGTTATGTCGAGTTTAAAGTCCTTGATCTCGCACCGGGATCCAGCTATGAAGAATCGCTGAGCAAACAAGAATGCTGCATCGTCGCGCTTACCGGAAAGATTACCGTCACCGATCACGAACAGACATTTGAAAATATCGGCACGAGAGAAAGCGTTTTCGAAAGAAAGCCGACCGACAGCGTATATGTGTCAAATGACCGCAAGTTCGGCATTACCGCGGTTACAGAGGCAAGAGTTGCCCTGTGCTATTCCCCTTCTGAAAACCAGCTGCCGACGAAACTGATCAAAGCTGAAGACAACGGTATAGAGAACCGGGGGAAATTCAGCAATAAACGTACCGTTCATAACATACTTCCGGATTCAGATCCTTCAGCGAACAGCCTTTTAGTCGTCGAAGTTTACACTGAAAGCGGAAACTGGTCCAGCTATCCGCCGCACAAGCATGATCAAGACAACCTGCCTGAAGAGTCCTTTTTAGAAGAAACATACTACCATGAACTTGACCCGCAGCAAGGCTTTGTCTTTCAGCGCGTCTACACCGATGACCGTTCTATCGACGAGACGATGACTGTTGAAAATGGAAACGTTGTCATCGTACCGGCCGGATACCATCCTGTCGGGGTGCCTGACGGATACACATCCTATTATTTAAACGTGATGGCAGGGCCGACGCGGAAATGGAAATTTCATAACGATCCTGACCATGAATGGATTTTGGAACGCTAACAATAAGGCAAGGAGAGGCTGTTGAAGATGAAGTATACGTTTAATGAAAAGAAAGAATTTGACATTGTAGCGATCGGCCGCGCATGCATCGATTTAAACGCAGTCGAATACAACAGACCGATGGAGCAGACGATGACATTTTCAAAATATGTCGGCGGCTCCCCGGCTAATATTGCAATCGGCAGTTCCAAATTAGGATTGAAGACCGGTTTTATCGGCAAGATTCCGGATGACCAGCACGGCAGATTCATCGAAACCTATATGAGAAATACGGGTGTCGATACGTCACAAATGGCCGTCGATAAAGATGGACATAAAGCGGGGCTTGCTTTCACAGAGATTTTAAGCCCTGAAGAATGCAGCATTTTAATGTACAGGGATGATGTCGCAGATCTTTACCTTGCCCCTTCTGAAGTGAACGAAGACTATATCGCGAAATCGAAGATGCTTCTTGTGTCAGGCACGGCGCTGGCTAAAAGCCCTTCCCGCGAAGCGGTGCTGAAAGCCGTGCAGCTGGCGAAAAAGCATCAAGTGAAAGTGGTCTTTGAGCTTGACTATCGTCCATATACGTGGACATCTGCGGAGGAAACGTCCGTTTACTATACGCTTGTTGCCGAACAATCGGACATTGTCATCGGAACGCGTGATGAGTTTGATGTAATGGAAAATAAGAGCGGCGGCAGCAATGAAGAATCTGTTCAGCATTTGTTTGCACATTCCGCAGATCTCGTCGTTATCAAGCACGGTGTCGAAGGTTCATATGCATACAGCAAATCCGGGGACGTCTTCCGGGCGAAAGCATACAAAACGAAGGTCTTGAAAACGTTTGGAGCGGGCGATTCATACGCTTCCGCCTTCCTCTACGGACTCGTTTCAGGCAAAGATATTGAAACGGCGCTGAAATACGGAAGCGCTTCCGCATCCATTGTTGTTTCCAAGCACAGCTCATCTGAAGCGATGCCGACAGTCGCCGAGATTGAAGAGCTTATCGCGGCTCAGTCTTAAATGAAGAATATGAATAAAGGTGGGATCGTTTGTGGGCAAGAAAATACGTTTAACCACAGCACAAGCGTTAATTAAATTCTTAAATCAGCAGTACATCCATGTAGATGGTGAAGAAACACCGTTTGTCGAGGGAATCTTTACGATTTTCGGCCATGGGAACGTCGTTGGCATCGGCCAGGCGCTTGAACAGGATGCGGGTCATTTAAAGGTGTTTCAAGGCAAAAATGAGCAGGGAATGGCGCATGCAGCAATGGCTTACAGCAAGCAAATGCTGAGAAGGAAGATCTATGCCGTGTCGACATCAGTCGGACCGGGAGCAGCTAACCTTGTGGCCGCCGCAGGTACGGCGCTTGCGAACAACATTCCGGTTCTCTTGATTCCAGCTGATACATTTGCAACGAGACAGCCTGACCCTGTTCTTCAGCAAGTAGAACAGGAATACAGTGCGGCGATTACGACGAACGATGCTTTGAAGCCTGTTTCGAGATATTGGGATCGGATTACGCGTCCTGAACAGTTGATGAGCAGTCTGATTCGCGCTTTTGAAGTGATGACAGATCCTGCAAAAGCGGGTCCTGCAACGATTTGCATTTCTCAAGATGTTGAAGGCGAAGCCTATGATTTCGATGAAAGCTTTTTTGAGAAACGCGTTCACTATATTGACCGCAAAGAGCCGAGCGAGCGTGAACTGAAGGGAGCGGCGGAACTGATCAAGTCGAGCAAAAAACCGCTCATCTTGGTCGGCGGCGGAGCGAAATATTCCGGAGCGCGCGATGAATTGATCGCCATGTCTGAAGCGTACAATATTCCGCTGGTGGAAACCCAGGCCGGGAAATCCACAGTTGAAGCTGATTTTGCCAACAACTTGGGCGGAATGGGCATCACCGGTACGCTGGCGGCAAACAAAGCGGCTCGCGAGGCTGACCTGATCATCGGAATCGGCACGCGCTATACCGATTTCGCGACATCATCAAAAACCGCTTTCGACTTTGACAACTCAAAGTTTTTAAACATCAATGTCAACAGAATGCAGGCATATAAACTGGATGCTTTCCAAGTCGTTGCCGATGCAAAAGTAACGCTCGGCAAGCTGCACGGTTTATTGGAAGGCTATAAGAGCGAATTCGGTTCGATCATCAAGGAGCTGAAAGACGAGTGGCTTGCTGAGCGTGACCGTTTGAGCAAGGTAACATTTAAGCGCGAAAACTTCACACCTGAAATTAAAGATCATTTTTCTCAAGACATACTCAACGAATACGCGGATGTACTGCAAACCGAGCTCCCGCAAACAACGGCATTGCTCGCCATCAATGAAACAGTTGATCCGGACAGCGTCGTCATTTGTTCAGCAGGCTCTTTGCCGGGGGATCTGCAGCGGCTGTGGCATTCAAACGTACCGAATACGTACCACCTGGAATACGGCTATTCCTGCATGGGATATGAAGTATCGGGAACACTCGGCTTGAAATTGGCTCATCCTGATAGAGAAGTTTATTCACTGGTCGGAGACGGAAGCTTCCTGATGCTTCACTCAGAGCTCATCACCGCAATCCAATATCATAAAAAAATCAACGTACTGCTCTTTGACAACTCAGGATTCGGCTGTATCAACAACCTGCAAATGGATCACGGAAGCGGCAGCTACTACTGCGAATTCAGAACAGCAGACAATCAGATTCTTAACGTCGACTACGCGAAAGTGGCCGAAGGCTATGGAGCGAAAACCTACAAAGCGAACACGATTGAAGAATTAAAAGCGGCGCTGGAAGATGCCAAAAAACAAGATGTCTCAACATTGATCGAAATGAAGGTGTTGCCGAAGACGATGACGGACGGCTATGACAGCTGGTGGCACGTAGGTGTTGCAGAGGTTTCCGAACAGGAAAGCGTGCAAAAGGCGTATGAAGCAAAAGAAAAAATGCTGAAATCTGCAAAGCAGTATTAAAGGAGGCACCAGGATGGGCAAGACACAAATTCTATGGGGCATCGCCCCCATAGGATGGCGGAACGATGATATTCCGGAAATCGGCGCGGGAAACACACTTCAGCATTTGTTGAGCGACATTGTTGTTGCAGGCTTTCAAGGCACAGAAGTGGGCGGCTTTTTTCCGGAACCGGCCATTCTCAATAAAGAGCTCGAGCTGAGGAACCTAAGGATTGCCGGCAAGTGGTTCAGCAGCTATATCATTCGGGACGGCATTGAAGAAGCAGCCAAGGAATTCGCGGCTCACTGCCAGTACTTGAAAGACGTCCATGCCGATGTTGCGGTCGTATCAGAACAGACGTACAGTGTGCAGGGCTTGGATAAAAACGTGTTTAAAGAAAAGCCTTATTTCACCGATGAAGAATGGCAGCGGCTATTTGCAGGTTTAAATCACCTCGGGGAAATTGCCGGCCGGTACGGCCTGAAGCTTGTCTACCATCATCACCTCGGCACAGGCGTGCAGACAGAGGAAGAGGTGGACCGGCTCATGGCCGGAACTGACCCGGCACTCGTGCACCTTCTGTATGATACTGGGCATGCCTACATTTCAGATGGAAATTATATGAACATTTTAGAGAAGCATATGGACCGGATTGGGCATGTTCATTTTAAAGACGCGCGCCTCAAGATCATGGAGAAATGCAAGCAGGAAGGAAAATCGTTTCAACAGGCGTTTTTGCAAGGGATGTTCACAGTTCCAGGCGACGGCTGCATCGATTTTAGAGAAGTCTATCAAACGCTTCTAAAGCACGGCTATTCCGGCTGGATCGTTGTGGAAGCCGAGCAGGATCCCGATGTTGCCAACCCGCTTGAATACGCATTGATCGCCAGAAAGTATATCGATCGTCACTTGTTGAATGTCCCAGCAACCAATTAGGGGGGCTCTAAATTGAGCAATGGAAGTGCAGCAGTCTCACCATTCAATAAACGAACCGTCGCAGCAGCTTTGGCAAATTACATTGATGCAGGCTCCATTGTCGCAGGATCGGCAGGATTATCTTTATGGGTCAGTTACCTGAAGCTTTCTGATACACAGATCGGACTGCTCGGCGCGTTTAGCGCCAACGCCATCTCAGCGGCAATCGGAGCGCTGCTCGGAGGCTTTTTGGCCGATAAAATTGGCCGAAAGGCTGTCTATACGAACAGTATGCTGGTTTATGCACTGGGGATTTGTTTAGTATTGTTCGGCACCAGCTTCCCCTTTTTGTTAAGCGGTTACATGATTATCGGTTTATCGGTAGGAGCTGATATTACAGCTTCCTGGACGATCATCGCGGAGAACGCACCTAAGAAAAACAGGGCCCGTCATTGCGGTGTTGCGCAGGTCGCATGGGCTGCGGGAGCGGTTGTGGTCCTGCTGCTGTCGGTCCTGCTCGGTGATTTAGGCTTATTGGGCAATAAAATCGTGTTTGGGCATTTGCTCGTTATCGCATTGATCACCTATGTTCTGCGGAAACGGCTGCCGGAATCCGATGCCTGGCAGGATCAATCCGAATCGGCTCAAGCCGTCAGAAAGCCGAAGACGTCTTATCTCGATTTGCTTCAGCCTAAGTATTTGAAAAGCATTTTATTTTTAATGGGCGTGTACTTAATTTGGAATCTGGCCGCAGGTGTCATGGGCTTTTTCATGCCTTACATTTATCAGCAGGTCGGCGGTGTGTCAGCGACCATGGCAAACATTTTGCAGATGGGGCTGTTTATTTTCACCGGGCTTGGCGTCGCTTTTATCTTCATGCCGTTTGCAGACAAATACAGGAAGACAGTGTTTGGGATCTCCGCATTTGCAGCGGTGATCGGCTGGTCATTGTTTCTGCTTCCGGCAGAAGGCATGCCGATCCTCATCCTCTTTATCGTGATGATCGGCATGAACAATGGGGCCGGGCAACAGGCCAACTATCAGTTATGGGCGAGTGAAATTTTCCCGACGGAATATCGCGCGTCTGCACAAGGCTTGATGTTCTTCCTCGTTCGTATTTCAATCGGAGCTTGGAGCCTTTTCGTTCCAATGATCATCTCGAATTTTGGAATTGCATTTATGGCGGCCATTCTCCTTGGATGTGTAACGGCCAGCATGCTCATCGGGCTCTTTTTTGCACCGAATACATCCGGTAAGTCGCTTGAACAAATTCAGGAAGAGCTGTACGGGACTCCTCCGGCTCAAGCTGGGCAAGTGCAAACAAGAAAAATTATGTAACTATTTTGAAGGAGTGGCTATCAATGAAATTACGCATTGGTGTTATTGGTACAGGAGCAATCGGAAAAGAACACATCAACCGCATCACGAATAAATTAGCCGGCGGCGAAATTGTCGCGGTCACCGATGTAAACCAGGAGGCAGCTCAGCAAGTTGTAACAGACTACAGCCTGAATGCAAAGGTCTATCCGGATGACGACAGTCTCATCGCAGCCGAAAATGTAGACGCCGTCTTAGTCACAAGCTGGGGACCGGCACATGAATCAAGCGTTTTGAAAGCGATTAAAGCGAACAAATTCGTATTTTGCGAAAAGCCTCTGGCGACGACTGCGGAAGGATGCATGAAGATCGTCAATGAAGAAATCAAAGCGGGCAAACGTCTCGTTCAAGTCGGCTTTATGCGCCGTTATGACAGCGGTTACGTACAGCTGAAAGAAGCGATCGACAACCGGGTCATCGGCGAGCCTCTCATGATCCATTGTGCGCACCGCAACCCGGTTGTAGGCGACAACTATACGACAGATATGGCTGTTGTCGATACGCTTGTCCATGAAATAGACGCCCTGCACTGGCTGATCAATGACGACTACGAATCCGTTCAGGTCATTTATCCGAAAAAATCGAAAAACGCGCTTCCTCATTTGCGTGATCCGCAAATCGTCATCATCGAAACGAAAGGCGGAGTCGTGATCAATGCGGAAATCTATGTCAACTGCAAATACGGCTACGATATCCAGTGTGAAGTCGTCGGCGAAGACGGAATCGTGAAGCTTCCTGAACCGTCAAGCATCTCTCTCAGAAAAGCCGGCAAATTCTCGACGGATATCCTTATGGATTGGCAGCGCCGCTTTGTAGACGCTTACGATGTAGAAATCCAAGATTTCATTGACTCGATCCAACAGAAAGGCGAGGTCAGCGGGCCGACTGCATGGGACGGCTATATCGCCGCCGTAACAACGGACGCCTGTGTGAAAGCTCAGGAATCCGGACAGAAAGAACCTGTGGCGCTTCAAGAGAAACCGGAATTCTATCAAACATTTACAACTGTTCAAAAATAAAAACTTTCCGAGGAGTGAAAAGTATGAAATTAGCATTGGATCCATCGATGTATCGCGATGATTTAACTTTGGAGGAAACGGTCTATAAAACGGCGGAGCTTGGCTACGAATATATCGAACTATCGCCGCGCGAAGATTTTTGTCCATTCTATAAATATCCGAAAGTCGATTCAGCTAAAATCAAACAATTAAAGCGGCTTTTAAGAGATACCGGTGTTAAGCTTTCATCGCTCCTTCCGCTTTACCACTGGGCAGGTCCTGATGAAGATCGCCGTCAGGCAGCGGTGCGCAATTGGAAAAGGGCGATCGAAATCGCGGTTGAGCTTGAAGTCGATTTGATGAACAGCGAATTCAGCGGTTCAAAATACGATCCTTTAACAAGTGAAGAAAAATTTATTAAATCCATGGATGAGCTTTTGCCAGTCTTTGAAAAAGAAGGCATTAAACTCAATCTTCAGGCCCATCCATACGATTTTATCGAAACACACAAAGGTGCAATGGATATGATCCGCGCGCTTGACAAAGACTGGATCAATCTTGTCTACTCGACTGCGCACACGTTCTTCTATGACGACGGAAAAGGCGACATCGAGACCATGTTTGACGAAGCCGGCGACCGCCTCACACATGTTTTATTCGCAGATACTTATAATCATAAAGCGGCTCATGGCCTTCGCTACATCGTAAATCCGCCTGACGCGAAAGTAACGGTTCACCAGCATTTGGACATTGGCCAAGGCGAGGTCGATTTTGATACGATTTTCAGAAAGCTGAGAGAGATGAAGTTCGACGGAATTGCGACGAATGCCGTGTTTGCCTGGGTTGACGAAAGAGCGGATGAATCAAGCAGATTCATGCTTGAAAAGTTGAAACAGGAATTACTAGGATAAGCCCCTGAGTTCGGCGCCCTGCCGAACTCGCTCTTCACAAGGATATTTAGATAAGGAGAATCTAATATGAAGCTATGCTTTAATGAAGCAACGACGTTGGAAAATTCAAACCTTGCAAAAGACCTCGAATACTGTGAGAAGCACGGATACGACTATATCGAAATCCGGACGATGGATAAGCTGCCTGAGTATGTAAAAGACCATTCCCTCTCAGAGTTAGCCGAGTATTTTCAAACGCATCATATTAAGCCGCTGGCCTTGAATGCCCTTGTCTTTTTCAACAACCGCGATGAAAAAGGGCGCCGTGAAATCATCGAAGAATTTAAAGGCATGATGGAAACATGCAAAACGCTTGGTGTGAAATATGTGGTCGCGGTACCGCTTGTCACCGAACAAAAAATCTTAAAAGAAGATATTAAAGCAAGCTCCGTCGAAGTGCTGACAGAGCTGTCAGACATCGCTGAGCCGTATGGTGTAAAGATCGCTGTCGAGTTTGTCGGTCATCCGGAGTGCACAGTCAATACGTTCAGCCAGGCCTATGACATCGTCATGACCGTGAACCGCGATAATGTCGGCCTTGTTTTTGACAGCTTCCACTTCCATGCAATGGGTTCGGATATTGAGGATTTGAAAAAGGCGGACGGCAAGAAAATCTTCATTTATCATATCGATGATACGGAAGATTTTCCAATCGGCTTTTTAAGAGATGAAGACCGTGTTTGGCCGGGACAGGGGGCCATCGATTTGGATGCCCACTTATCAACTTTGAAAGACATCGGTTTTTCGGATGTCGTATCAGTTGAATTGTTCAGACCTGAATACTATAAGCTGAGCGCGGAAGAAACGATTCGAACGGCCAAAGAAACAACAGTTGAAGTTGTTTCAAAATACTTCAAGATTTAATACGGGATAGGAGGGGTGAACGTGGCTTTCGTTTCCATGAAAGAACTTCTTCAAGAAGCAAAGGAACAACATTATGCTATCGGTCAATTTAATATTAACGGCCTTCAATGGACAAAAGCGATTCTACAGGCGGCGGAAGAAGAACGGTCACCTGTCATCGCAGCCGCCTCAGACCGGCTCATCGATTATTTGGGCGGATTTAAGACGGTTTCCGCAATGGTTGCGGCTTTGATTGAGGAAATGTCGATCTCCGTTCCCGTCGTGCTTCACCTTGACCATGGCAAAAATCCGGAGCGCTGCAAGCAAGCGATAGACGCCGGTTTTAGCTCAGTCATGATCGACGGCTCGCATTCACCAATCGATGAAAACATCGCCATGACAAAAGAGGTCGTGTCATACGCCAGAACTCGCAATGTTTCGGTTGAAGCAGAGGTTGGCACCGTAGGGGGCATGGAAGACGGGCTCATCGGCGGGGTGCAGTATGCCGACATCGGTGAATGCGAACGCATTGTCAAAGAAACCGGTATCGATGCTTTGGCAGCCGCGCTCGGCTCTGTTCATGGAAAATATCAAGGCGAGCCTAATTTAGGATTTAAGGAAATGGAAGAAATCTCACGGGTAACGGACATTCCGCTTGTTCTTCATGGAGCTTCGGGCATCCCGGCTGATCAAATCGCTAAAACGATCCGTCTGGGCCATGCGAAAATCAACATTAATACCGAATGCATGGTGGCCTGGACCGAGAAAACGCGCAGCATGTTTAAAGACAATCCCGATTTATATGAACCCCGCGCCTATATGACGCCAGGGATCAGCGCAGTCAAAGAAACGGTCAAACATAAAATGAGAGAATTCGGGTCATCCGGAAAAGCGGTATGCACCCAAAAGATAGAAATATAATCTAGACCAATATCGCCTCCACTCACTTATCGAAGTGAGTGTTTTTTTGTGGGCAGTATTTGTAAAGATATTCTAAAGGTTCAAAAGAATGATTGACTGTAATTGATATAATAGTTATAATTTCCCTCATAATCCATTTTGATCAGAAAAGATTTTATTTTCTGAAAATAAATGACAGCAAGACAATAACAAAATCAGGTGAATGCCATGCGGACAAACGTTTTAAAGTATCGGGTTCATATTTTATTTATCGTGTTATGTTTGATCGGCGGGACGACATGGGCTTTTCAAAAAGCCGGGTTGAGTGACAGCCTTCCATTTTGGTCCGCCGGCATGCGGTTTATGATCGCAAGCATTTTGATCGCGGCGTTTCTTTTGATACGGAGGCAATTTGTGCTGTCAAAGGAACTGCTGGTGCTGTCGTTTTTGAACGGCATCATGTATTTTTCCGTTCCGTTCGGATCTGTTTATTGGGCCTCTCTTTATTTGCCGAGCGGGTTGGTGTCTATATTAGCCGCAAGCATTTCAGTCTTTGCCCTGATGATCAACCGCCTTGTCAAAGGGACACCGGCGACGAAATTGCAAAAATGGGGGATATGCCTTGCTTTGCTCGGCATTACAATCGTGTTTGGCAATCAGCTGTTGATCAAAGTCGATGTTATTGAAATCATCGCCATGATTGTGATTTTGTGCGCGATGTTTGGCTCGGCTTTTATTCAAATCAAAGTACAGCAAAGAATTCGTTCGCTTCCGATCTTAAGCTTTAACTCCCTTTCGATGCTGAGCGGCGGAGCGGTATTGCTCATCAGCAGCCTCATCTTTGAAAGCGGGACAAGAACGTTTTCCGGCGTGAGCCTTTATGCGCTGCTTTATTTAGCGGTTGTCGGCTCGATATTGGGTTTTTGGATCAACATTTATCTGCTTAAAAAATGGCACATCTCAAAAGCGACTTCCCACTTGTTTATCTCCCCTGTCATTGCGCTTTATATCGGATTTCTGTTTCTGGATGAAAAACTGAATGCGAATATTTATTTAGGAACGCTGTTTGTTATATTCGGTGTGATGTTCATCAACTTAAAAAAAGAAGAGAGGATCGCGAAAATTGACGATACGAAACAAAAACTTGGCCATCATTTGTCAAAATAAGCACTTGCCATTTATTTTTGAAGAAGCTGAGCGTTTAGGATTGAAGGTCACGTTCTTTTACAATTCAGCCGAAGATTTCCCGGGGAATCTTCCGGCTGTGGAACGCTGTGTGCCGCTGCCGTTATTTGAAGATGAAGAAGCGGCGATGGGAATCGTCAAACAGACATTTGTCGAATTTCCGTTTGACGGTGTTATGACACTGTTTGAGCCGGCATTGCCTTTCACGGCAAAAGCCGCTGAAGCTTTGAATCTGCCGGGGCTTTCTTTCACAACAATGGAAAACTGCCGCAATAAAAATAAAACCCGCAGCATCCTTCAGCAAAACGGCCTGAATACGCCGGTTTTCCACGAGTTCCATACGCTCGCTGACATCGAAGACAGGAAACTGACTTATCCATTAGTTGTTAAGCCGGTCAACGGCTTTTCAAGCCAGGGCGTCGTCCGTGTTGATGATTGGAAGGAGCTTGAGGAGGCCGTCCGGAAGGTCGAGGCCGTCAACGAGAGGGACCTTAATCGATTCGTACACGGCAAAACGGGCATCGTAGCCGAGCAATTTATCGATGGGCCGGAATTTGTGATTGAAACGCTGTCGATTCAAGGAAACGTACATGTTCTTTCGATTGGATACAAAGGGAACAGCAAAGGTCCGTTTTTTGAAGAAGGCGTCTATATTGCTCCGGCTCAATTGAAAGAAGAGACGCGCCTTGCGATTGTTAAGGAAGCGACAGGCGCCGTTTCAGCGCTGGGCATTCATCAGGGGCCGGCTCATACGGAGCTGAGGCTGGACAAGGACGGAACACCTTATGTTATCGAGGTGGGCGCCAGAATCGGCGGTTCAGGGGTTTCACATTACATCGTCAAAGAGAGCACGGGCATCAACTTTATGCAGCTTGTCTTGCAAAACGCAATAAAGCCGCTGGAGAGCAGCGAGTTTAAAGAAGAGGTCCGGCCTGTAAGGACGGCCGGCAATTATATCATTCCTGTACAGGGCTCCGGCACTTTTGAAAAAATCGACGGACTGGAAGAAGTCAAACAGAGGCCGGAGGTAAAGCGGGTGTTTCAATTTATTAGAAGAGGCGCGAAAATTCTGCCGTACCCGCATTTTTCCGGTTATCCCGGATTTATATTAACAAGCCATCATTCATATGAAGAATGTGCAGCTTTCTACCGGGAACTGGATGATGAGCTTCATATCATATATCAAAATAATTTGACGGGTACAATAGGAGGTTAAGATGATCTCGACTAAAGTGCAGGAAGAGCAAGCCGTGATGATTGTCCATACGCTCGGTCCCAAAGGCACGAACTGCGAAAAAGCCGGCCTGCTTTGGCTCAAAAACAAAGGGGTCCGCGGGGAAGTCAGGCTTTATGAAACGTTGGAAGAAGCGCTGCCTCATGTTAAATCGACAGAAAATTCAGTCCTTTTAGGCTGCTCCGTTTACCCGTTTTTGCATCAAATTGTATTTGAGAATCTCGCTGACTTAAAGATCATAGACAGTTTTGTGATGCCGACATACAACATGGTTTTTGCCGCAAAACAGCACACGATGGCATCGGATATTCAAA
The DNA here is from genome assembly GCF_038593085.1 of Bacillus sp. FSL L8-0528. NCBI lineage: Bacteria > Bacillati > Bacillota > Bacilli > Caryophanales > Bacillaceae > Bacillus > Bacillus sp. FSL L8-0528. Next base: position 4,134,631 of record NZ_CP151961.1, on the reverse strand, counting down.
CCGTCGCTTCACACCCTGCTCCCGCCCATTTGGCGAAGCTGTTCAGCAGCCAAGTCCAATTTGTCACCAGCAATGCACAAGCGGCCCTGGCCTGCGCTTCAAACGCGGCTGACGGCTGTATCACGACGATTAAAGCAGCTGATGAACACCGTTTGAAAGTCATTCAAGATTTTGGGGAAGTGCCGATGTGTTTTACGATTCACGGGCTTAAATCAATCGAAGGAGGAAGCCGATGACGACATTGACAGGGGACATTGTAAACTTGGTCAACGAGCAGATTGTACCGAACATTCATGAATTGCAGACGTACCAAAATGATAAAGGACAGATTACAGAGCATCACGAAAGGGCGGAACAGCTTCTGCTGCAATTGATAGAAGACGCTGGAACCATTTATGAAGCGGTTCACTTAACGGCTGCAAAAGAGGCGTTTAAACAGGACGTCTTGGATTGGATCGGACGCGGATTAGAGGAGACGCCGTATTTTGACCGGTTATTGACGGCTTACCGGGCTCCGAATGATCAGGAGACGACCTTTTTTGCGGCGCCGATCGTGACGCCGAATGGGCCACATGCGAAAGGCTGTTATTTTGAAGCCTTTTTGGCCGTTCGTGACGAACCTGCCATGATGAGGCCGATAGAAGAGGAGCTGCCCCATCCTGAAAACGGCTGCCAATCGCTCAAGCTTCTCGCCGGAACAAAGGGGTTCACGGAAGAAAAATGCATCGTATTCTTCCCGGAAAATGTGAAAACAAAAGAGAACATTACATCACAGACATTCGCGATTTTCTATTTTAATAAGTTTTATCACATTTACCATGAGGATACGCTGAAAAGAGCGAGGGCCATTTTTGAACATGCGCCTTTCAAGTCGGCTCAGCTCTCCCCTGACCGCACATATGAAGCAAGGGTGCTGTGGGGCTACCTTCATGACTATTTTCATCATTGCGGAAAAAAACCTTTTCATCTGCATATTCAGGCGAAAATGAATTTTTTCGCAGGTATTTTAGAAGAAGTCAAGGTCGATTGCCAAGCGATCCTCACCTTGTGGGAGCGGCAATATGACGGCTGGGAGGAAATTATCGAATTTGTTTTGTATGAGCGGCTGCTGCGCTATCCGAGTCAGCATAATGCAACGCAGAACTTTGATTCCGGGACAGGCTATTTTCTGTTCAGCTGGATCATTGAAAACGGCCGTTCCATTCAAAAAGGAGAAGAGAAACCCGTGTCGCTTGACCTTTCCCGATGCATGGACGATTTAAAAAAGCTTGTGGCTGAAATCGAGCAGCTGGAAGAGATCGAGGATGACTCGGCGTACAAAGAGGCGGCGGAACGCTATGTCAGACAATACCTGCCTCCCGGGCGGGAAGGCGAGCGATTCAGCGTCCCGGAACAATATTTCATTGACGAGATCAATAAGAAAATCGAAACCGCCCGTCTTCGGTTTGAGCGGGAGAGACTGGAAGCGTGAAGCCGGCATTAAGCAAAATCGGAGAAAAAATGAATGAGAAGACAGGGGTCAGGGCTGTGATGAACGATATTCAGGAAGTCCTGGCCGGCGGAGAGCGGTCATACATTAATTTAAGTGCGGGCAATCCAATGATACTGCCCGGTGTGTCAGCCATGTGGAAGTCGGCTCTTGCCAATCTGCTCGACGATGACAGGTTTTCTTCGGTAATCGGCCAATACGGATCGAGCTATGGAACCGATGAACTGATTGAAAGTGTTGTCCGCTTCTTTTCAGAGCGGTATCGCACCGACATTCGAAAAGAGAATGTGCTGATTACAGCCGGAAGCCAGCAGCTGTTTTTTCTGGCGATTAATTCGTTTTGCGGAATGGGAAGCGGGTCTGTGATGAAAAAAGCCTTGATTCCGATGCTTCCCGACTATTCGGGATACAGCGGAGCGGCGTTGGAGCGGGAGATGATTGAGGGGATTCCTCCGCTCATTTCGGTATTGGATGATCATACGTTTCGATATGAGCTCGACCGTGAGGCGTTTTTAGAGAGGATGCGGACCGACCCGTGCATCGGCGCTGTCTTGCTTTCACGGCCGAACAATCCTTGCGGAAACATCTTGCCTGGCGAACATGTAGTATTCATTTCTGACGCCTGCCGAGAAGCGAATGTTCCGCTGTTCATTGATTCCGCATATGCTCCGCCTTTTCCGGCGATTCATTTTATCGACATGGAACCGATTTTCAACGATCAGATTATCCACTGTATGAGTCTTTCAAAAGCAGGCCTGCCCGGCGAAAGGATCGGAATCGCCATCGGGCCGTCCCGGTATATTCAGGCAATGGAAGCTTTTCAGTCTAATGCGGCGATCCATTCTTCAAGGCTGGGGCAGTATATGGCGGCATCTGTTTTGAATGACGGGCGCCTCGCCGACGTGTCGCTAAATGAAGTCAGGCCGTATTACCGCAATAAATTCAAGCTGCTTAAGGAAACGCTTTTAGGCAAGATGCCTGAGGACATCAAATGGTATTTGCACCAAGGGGAAGGGGCGCTTTTCGGATGGCTGTGGTTTGAAGACTTGCCGGTGACTGATGCGGCGTTGTATGAGTATATGAAAGCCGACGGAGTCATCATCGTTCCCGGCTCATCTTTCTTTCACCATCAATCCCGGTACATAGCGCATTCGCACCAGTGTATACGAATCAGCTTAACCGCGGCGGATGAAGATATCATAAAGGGAATCGATGTTTTAGCTAAAATTGTGAAAGATGTATATGAGAAGCAGGTTGAATGCTTATAAAAAAACAGGGGCTAAAGCAAGCCCCTATTTATTCGTCAATCTTTCCGCCGGCATTGGCCTTTCTTTTTCTGCGCCTTGCTGTTGTCAAAATCAAAATAACCGCTGCCGCTATGATCACAATCAGGATCGCAATGTACAGCACATGCTGCTGATCGCTTTCCTTTTTATCATCCGTCTTGGTTTCAGCGGATTTTGCTGTCAGCTGTTGATTGTTTGTAAACAGCTGATGGCTGTCCGTTTCATTAACGACGGTTGCTGCGAAATCATTGCTGTTTAAAAAGTTGATCATTTCTTTTGTGACAGCTGTGCCTTGCCCTTTAAACGGCGCGAAAACAGCCATCGAGTAATTTGAATCCCAAAGCGATGTTTGAGTAAACGCGATTTGTTTCGTCGTTTCATTCAGCATTTGAAAAGATGACACATCAAATGCCCCGTTTTTCGCCGTCGGAACAGCCAATTCGGATGTTTTTTCCTTCAGCAGAGAGAATTGATCGACACTTCCGATGAAGATGATGTTTCTTCCTTTCATGTCATCCGGTTTGACTTCAGAGGGTGTTTTCACTGTGAATGCCTGCCTGGCTTCGCTGCCGAAGGAGCCGACCACAAGCGAAAGTTCATGAAGCTTTGTCTGATCCGCGTGGTCGGGCAGGATCATCAGCGTTTTGTTGTCCTGATCGCCCGCGTAGGGAAGCGGCCACTCTTGAAAGTTGGCTGAAGCCGACGTGTCGCTGACATGGTAAGACAATGCACTCTGTTTATCGATAAAAATCCATTTGTCATCGTTCGCCGCATAGCAGGGGTTGTTCTCTTTCAAGCCTGAAGTGACAAATTGAATATCGATGTAACGATTTTTTTGCAAAAGTTTCGGATCGACTTTTACAGAAACATGGTAAAAGCCGTTTTTGTCTTCTTTTCCTAAATCGTCAAGTCCGACGGAATGAGGCTGACCATTGATCATGACCTTCAGCTCCGCCTGTTCCGCAGCTAAGTCGCTTTGATCGGCCTGCTTTTGAATCGTTTCCGATTTTTTCATTGTAAGTGAAAGCTTTGCAGGTTGATTCTTGTCTAATAGCGCCGGTGCTGGATAATAAAAATGCTCGGAAGATGTCTGTCCGGAACCAATTGTCAAATCCCCCGTCCCGAAATCCTCGAGTGTCAGCTTGCCGCCGTCCCATTTATTATGCTGCTGCAGTTTGCCGATTGCCAGCGTGTCGCCGCTGAGCTGGGCGGCATACGTTTTGTCGGTGATGACGCTGATTTTTTCAGAAAGAACATCATCAGATGATGCAGCCGCAAACAATACAGGCTGTTGCTTATCCTTTGCTTTGAGCATCCGTTCCGCAAGCAAAAGCTTGTCTTCTTTTGCGTCGAGCTTCGCTTGTTTCAACAGCTTTTTCACTTTGCCGCTCCAGTGATGCTGGACGCCGATCACAATCGTCGGCCTGTCGATTTTCGTCAGGTCAGATTCGCCCAAAATCTTCGTGCTGATACTATTGTCAACCGTTTTGAGGTAGGCTTCCGTTTTAACTGCAGCTTCGATTTCAGCCGAACTTGGATGGTCCGGAATGATGATTGCCGTTTTTTCCACGGAGCTGCCGGACTGGGCGAACGGATAAGGATAATGTTCGAGCGCAACTCCTTTAGATTCGTTCTTTTCCCCGATATTCAGACGGCTGTCCGGGTAAATTTTGATCCAGTTCCCGGAAGAGTCCTGTCTGACGCAGACGCCTTCATGAACCACACCGTAGAACTTCAGTGATAAGCTGTGAAACCCTTGAGACGACTGGCTTTTGTTTAGCGCGAGCTTCAGCGTTTTCTTCCCGGCATTCCCTGCAAGCTTAACCGTTTTGACCGGTTCGCCATCAATCTCGGCTGTTAAAGAAGATGGTGAAATTAAAAGGTCTGAAGCCTCGTATTCAAGTGTGAGCTGCTGATGGGCAGAGGAGGCGCCTGCTGGAATTTGATACGTCAGCTCGGCGCTGTCTTTTGCCCCGTACAAGGTCAAGAGATCGTTTGTGAGAACTTGCTGTTTGGCTTGTTCCCGGCTGTTTTCCCCGAGGATCGAGCCGTCTACTGTAACGTCTTTGGCCGCCGCAGCTTGTCCCGTCGCCGTGATCAGCATAAGGCTTGCCAGACATATGATGATATATTTCAAAAAAGTCACCCGCTTTTCTTTTGATTGTATCGTTCTGTTTTGTACCATTTAACCTCTTGCTTGAACAGGCGGTGCTTGATTTCTACGAATAAAGAATAAATCACGAGCGCAATCCAAGCCTGCGAGTATGTAAAGTACATCAGAAAAACGATGAAAAAGTTCTGCCTGTTCATTTCTGTTTTTTCGATGCTCAGTGTAATCATGACCTCCGTCATAAATAGAAAGAAAGCCAAAACCCATAGGATGATAGACAAAAAACCGAATGAAAGATGCAGATTATAAAATAAATTGATCACAAAAAGCGCATTTGACATGATGACGCCAAAGAAAAACAAAAAATACGTAAAAAAGAAATAAAACAAATCAAAAATAATCCGTTTTCTCTTCAGCTTAAAAAATTGAGCCAAAAATTTCAGAACGACATACTGGTTGCCGCGCGCCCATCTTGTCCGTTGACGCCACCAGACTTTCCACGTTTCCGGCTCCTGTTCCCAAGTGACGGCCGCCGGGAAGAAGCGGATGTGGTAGCCGAGGTTGTAGACCCGGATCGTAAGCTCGGTATCTTCGGCCAGCGCCTGATCGTCCCAGCCGCCCAGCTGTTCGATAATGCTTCTCCTGATGGCGAAATTGGTGCCGGGGATCGTGGCGATTTTGAACCATTTCCATCTCCCGCCCTGTGCCATCCATTGGAAACAAATCGTTTCGATATTGATAAATTTTGTGAGCAATGTTTTCGCCGCATTGATAACGCGGAATTTTCCCACCACGGCTCCGGCTTTCTGATCATTCATGAGCCCGAGGACAAGGTAATAAACCGCCATTTTTTCCGGTGTGTTGTCGGCGTCATATACACAAATGACATCCCCGCTTGATTCGGCAAAACCGCAATTGAGCGCCGTCGATTTTCCCTTTCCGGCATGCGGGGGTTTGGTCACGACCATTTTAATAAAGTCGTATTGTCTGGAAAACTCATCTACGATGTCGCCCGTCCGGTCGGATGAATTGTCGTTGATAACGATAATCTCCAGCAGGTCCTTCGGATAATAAAGATTCACCATCGCCTTCAGCGTCTGCCGAATCACGACCTCTTCGTTATGCGCCGGAATCAGAACGCTGACCTTCGGGAGATCCTTCACGTTCTCTTTCCACTTCGGAATGTTCCGTTCGAATGTCATATAGTGGCGGAATCCGCCCTGCATCAGAAACATGTGATACAGAAGCATGACCCATATTAAGCTTAACGAGACTAGGAACAGAACATTACCCACGGTTTTTTCTCTCCTTAAAGATTCGTTTTTTTAATGTGGCTCTCAAGTAAAGGGTATAGCTCACAAACATGACAACAAACAAGAGCACAATAAGGGAGAGAATCCAAAGCGCCTTTTCCATGGGGCTTTGCTGGTGATGATCGAAAAACGTTTCAATGGCGCTGATTTTGCTTTTTACTTGAATCGTTCCATCTCCGCTTGTGTGAATTTCCACTTTATCTGTTTTAACGGTTTGCTTTGTCTTTTTAATATCGAGCCATTCGCTGTTCGGAATGCGTTCCATTTGATCAACCAGCTCAGGGAGATATTTCATTCCAAGGTAAGGATGATAAAATGCGCCGGCTACTCCGCCTTCAAAATCGATCATTTGAGAGATGCGTTCCTCGACTTTGCCGAGCGGATTTTGCTCCGATTGATCAACATAGCCGATGGTCTCAGGATAGAGCGTCATCCCATGGAGCATAGCCGGATTCGTAACAAAAGGCCCGGCGCCTGACGTTTTCCATGTTGTATCGCTAAGCTGAACCTGGCCGAACAAGCTTGTGAAATACTGTGAGGCGATCTGATAGCCGTGCTCTGACATCGTATAGTGCGGCGCTTCAAACGCGAGCGGATACAGCCCTTCCGCGGTGAGATCTTCAATAGCGTTCGTCAGCTTCTGCCGCGTGTACGTTTCCTCATTTTTTCTGAACGGCTTCAAATAGTTTTGATATGCTTCTTCATTCGGAAAGTTCTGTTCCTTTTGCAAAAGGGTCGCGGGCTCTTTCGCATTTTGCGATGTGATCGGCTGATCGGCTTTAGCATCCCAAAACTCGAATCCTTCACCGGTTTCGCTGTAGCGGTATGTATGGGTATACCCGTGAACAATTACACTGCCGCCCATATCCTGCAGCTTCCTCAGCACTTTGACCAGCTTCGGTTTTTCAGACATATAGACTTTGTCGCCCGTTTCAGGATTGACATATACCGGAATCACAGAAAGGATAAAAGGAATATTTCGTTTATGAAGATAAGCCCCGGCTTGGAGCAGCAGTTTTTCATCCGACATGGGGCTGATATCCTCAAGCCGCAAATATAACAGCGTGCTGTCCGGGGTTTCACCAAATGCCTGTCTGAGCTGCTTAGCGGCGAGGAGGTTGTTGTTGAGCAAATCGGTTAAACCGATGTATACGTTTCCTTTGCCGGTTTTCCATACGAAAGGGTGAGCTTTTCCGTCGTCAGCTTTGTATGTGTACAACGCTTTTCCCTTCAATCCTGATACCTCGAGGACACGAATTCCGCTTTCTAAAGAGGTATCGTTTTCCTCATTTATGCTGCGAATCTGATACACATTGTCTTCGCTTTTCAGCGAAAGATCTGCAAATTGGCTGAACTGCCCAGCGTTAAAGCCGATCGCTGTCACAGGTTTTTGGAAGGAGCTGATCAGCTGCGCGAGTTTCTTGTTCAGCTTTCTTTTCGTTTGTCCGTAATAGATGACGCGGTCTTTTCCTGCCAGATCCGCAGCTTTGACATCCGTATCATTTACAACGGTCACACGGGATGTAAAATGGCCGGCGATAAGGTCGAGCATTTTCACATCGGCTGATTTTTTGCCATCCAATGTTGAATAGACGATGAGAATGCCGCGCTCCTGCTGCTTTGCCTCGGCGGTGTCCGGAACATGAAAAGCCGCAGCCAGGATAAGTGCAGCCGCGTATAGAAGTAATATCCGCTTACAGTTCATTCATCATCATCTCGTTTTCTAGTTCTTCTAAAAATTGCTCAGCAGTCTTTAAATCGTTTTGATATGATAAGTGGCACACGTGGAAGGTCAAGGTGACATACTTGCCGTTTTTCAGCTGGTATGTGTCCAGCTGTTTCTTCAGTTTTTCAAGGACGGCAGGCATATGCTCAGCAGGCGTGTGTGTCAGCAGGATGCCGAACCGCTCTTCGGCGGGACGGAATTTTTTATCCGTTTCCCGGACACATGATCTGATTTTACTGCTGACAAATTGAAAGAGACGGTCGGTTTCTTTTTCTCCGTACAGGGATTTGAACTCTTTGAAATAATGCATTTGAAGCAGTAAAAAAACAAATGAGTTGCCATACCGCTCCGCCCGCTTGATTTCTTCCGAGAGCTCCAGCTTCATCCTCTGTTTATTATCAAAGCCTGTCACCCTGTCAATTGCAACGAAGCTATTGATCTCGTCTTGAAGGTGTTTGACAGAGCGGTGAAGTCCGGTCGCGATGTCATGGATTCTCCCTGACATGAAGGAGAACAGCAAAAGCGCTATTCCCCAGATGACGAGGGTTTGCAATTCCGTTTCAGGCGAAGCGTCTGTGTGAAGGAACATCATCAAAGTTCCGAGAACAAACAGGACGATGATCGTCCCAGCCAGTGCGTAAATCGATCCGAGCCATATTCCCGCTGCGATGATGGCAAGTGTGATGCAAATGATGAGAATGGATTCGGACTGCCGGGCTGAGACATAATGGATGAACAACGCAAGAGCTGCTGCAAGCCCCGTCATATAAGCGAACATTTTTTGCGAATCATTGAATGATATTTTCATTTAAAAGCTTCCTTTCGGCTAATAGGGGCAGCAGATTATCAAAAGAATGCGTATCATTTCCGCTCATATATCCCCCATAATACGTCTCGGACGAATCAAGAATTTCAAAATCATTCAATCGATCGTACAGCGATTTGATGACGTCTTGATCTTCGTTTTGGTTGATGAAAAATAATATCGCCAAAGCGTAGACGGATGGAGATTCGTATTGAACCGCCGGCTTTTTTGTATCGATCGAGTACCGGCCATACAGTTTGCCGCCGGTTTGAAACGTCTGTTTGAGCCAATCCGCTAATACAGCGGCTTTTTGATCCTTCGGCGGTAAATGCCAAGCTGTGTAAAGCTGATCAATGAGATTGACTTCATGGTCATAGGTGTATGCTTTCGTTTCTGTACTGTACACTTTCGGAAGAAAACCGTTTTTCAAAGGGGCGCGGTAAAGAATGTTGGCGTTCCGCCTTTCGGTTTCCTTATCTATCACTCCGTTTTTTTTCAAGACGGATAGCGCATCTGGCATGATATAGGAAAGCGTGATATCCTTTGATGCGGATTGAGAGGCGGAGTCGTAAAAGTCCGTCAATATCCCGTTGTTCATGTTGTGTGTTTTTAATGCGGAACCGATGTTCAGAGCGGTTTGTTTATACTCGCTGTTTCCCCATAGAGCTGCCGCTTGATCGAGGCTCACCATGATTCTGAGATCATCGATCAAGGCGTTTACCCCGCTTGCCTGGCCGTTTTGGATTTGCCATGAGACCAGGTTGTTTTTCATAAGGAAGGATTCGGTCAGGTGCTGATATTGCTCATGAAAATGCTCGCCGTCTTTTTTGCTGATCAAAAACTCCATCCACAAGCCAAGCGATTCCGACAAGTAAACAGGGTGGTCAGAAAAGCTGGTTTTGATCAGCCCCTGATCGCTCATTAAATGATGGTAAACGAATTGTTCAGCAGGCTGCAGCGCTTCATCATTTTTGTCATCATCTGACTGATCTTCAGCTTTGATACAACCGACGGCCAGACTGACTGATAAAAAGCACAGGATCATACCAATCCATATATAGCTCACGGGTGCTTTCACGATAGATCACCCCGAATGTTTTTTTTGAGAATGATTTTGACTTATTTATTATAAATGAAAAAATGGAGATTGATAGATTTTTTTGATCTTTTAGGACTATCCAAAAAGAGGTCGTAAGTCCAATAATAAAATGTTTTTCCAGCAATAGTAGGATTTTTGTATTGATTTTCATAAAAAAATACCGAAAGAAATAAACGGAGGACGTGAATGGATAGCCTGTGTGAGACCAGAGCGACCAGAAAAAATCTTGGTGAGGTAATGATTCAGCTATGAGATGAAGCCGTGTTTTACCGGCGGACAGGCGCAGCTGAAGCGCGCTTGCCTTTTGTTTGATCAGCACTCGGATGACGCCTGTATGCTTGAACAAGCTGAAGAACTGACAGCAGCAGAAGATGCATATATAACGGATAAAAACATGACATGGACATATGTGGTGACGCATGGGCCGGCATACGGGCCGTATTTTTGCAATTCAGCTGGATGATAAGGAGCATGAACCTATATAATATGGGTTAAAGCGTTACTAAAGGGGAGGAACGTGATGGACAAGGAAAAACAGCAATTGAGCATTGAAGCTGCGAGGCTCTATTATCAGTCTGACTACAGCCAGCAGCAAATCGCCGAACAGCTGCAGATTTCAAGACCGACGGTATCAAGGCTGCTGCAGTTCGCCAAGGAAAAGGGGTATGTCCAAATCCGCGTCATGGATCCGTTTGAAGATATGGATGCGCTCGGTGCGATGCTTGAGGAAAAATACGGGCTCCTTGAAGCGCATGTTGTCTTTTCGCCGACCGCGGATTATACGACCATCACGCATTATCTCAGCCGCTTCGGGGCCGAATACATGCACGGCGCAGTCAAGGACGGCGACATTGTCGGCGTCAGCTGGGGGACGACAATGTACCAAATCGCTCAAAATATGCAGCCCAAACAGGTGAAGGGCGCAGAGGTCGTCCAACTGAAAGGCGGAATCAGCCACTCCAGTGTCAACACCTATTCGTCTGAAACGATTCAGCTGTTTGCCGAAGCCTTTCAAACGATGCCGAGGTATTTGCCGCTTCCGGTCGTGTTTGACAATCCGGAAGTCAAACAGATGGTTGAGCAGGACAGGCACATTAAGCGGATTATAGAAATGGGCAAACAGGCGAACATTGCGTTATTTACAGTCGGTACAGTCCGCGATGAAGCCCTTCTGTTCAGGCTGGGGTATTTTCATGAAGAGGAAAAAGCTCTTCTGAAAGAACGTGGAGTCGGCGATATTTGTTCGCGTTTTTTTGATGCGGAGGGAAACATTTGCAGCCATGCTATCGACTCGCGGACAATCGGCATTGAATTGGCTGACTTGAGGGAAAAAGAACGGTCGATTCTCGTAGCGGGCGGCAGCCGGAAAAAAGCCGCTATTCATGGTGCACTAAAAGGCAAGTATGCCAATGTGCTGATTATTGATCAGCATACGGCGAAAGAACTGCTAGATGATTAAAGTGCCCAGGAAAAACAGCCTGGATTTTACTTTATTTTCTATTGAACAAAATTTCATATGATAATTTACATTTGTTCAAAAATCGGTTATGCTGAAACTATCTTATACAAAGGAAGTGCTAGTATATGACGATTGCAAATCTCATTGATCATACAGCATTGAAACCGCATACACAAAAATCCGAGATTAAGAAATTAATAGAAGAAGCGAAAACACACCAATTCGCTTCAGTTTGCGTCAACCCGACATGGGTTGAATTCGCCGCCAAAGAACTGAAAGGAACGGAAATCGATGTTTGCACAGTCATCGGTTTTCCGCTGGGCGCCAATACGACAGAGACAAAAGCGTTTGAAACAAAAGACGCTATCGCAAAAGGTGCGACAGAGGTAGACATGGTCATCAACATCGCCGCATTAAAAGACGGAGACGATGACTTTGTCGAAGCGGACATCCGCGGGGTCGTTGAAGCCGCAAAAGGTAAAGCGCTTGTTAAAGTCATCATTGAAACGTGTCTGTTGACAGACGAGGAAAAAGAGCGGGCCTGCCGCTTGGCTGTTGCTGCCGGTGCCGACTTTGTCAAAACTTCAACCGGGTTCTCAACCGGCGGAGCGACAGCGGAAGACATCGCCCTCATGCGGAAAACAGTCGGACCTGACATCGGTGTTAAAGCATCCGGAGGCATTCGAACAAAAGAGGACGTTGAAAGCATGATCTCAGCAGGAGCGACCCGGATCGGTGCAAGCGCAGGCGTTTCCATCGTCAGCGGAGCAGAAGGAAAAAATGAAGATAACTACTAAGATCCAGTGCGGCGGGAAGCTAAAGCTTCCTGCGCGCAGATACAAAAATGTAAGCGAATACATCCCCAGGAGGATCAAAACATGAAATATCTTATCGGGCTCATTGGTTTATTTGTCGTCTTAGGGCTTGCATGGCTGGTCAGCAGCGGAAAGAAAAGAGTAAAGTACCGTCCGGTTATCGTCATGATCGTGCTGCAATTCGCATTGGGATATGTTTTGCTGAACACGGGCGTCGGAAACTATCTCGTCGGCGGGTTTGCCAAAGGCTTCGGGTATTTGCTTGAATATGCCGCAGAAGGTGTCAATTTTGTCTTTGGCGGACTGGTGAATGTGAATGAATCCACATTCTTCATCAGCGTGCTGCTCCCGATTGTTTTTATCTCTGCTTTAATCGGTATTTTGCAATATTGGAGAATCCTTCCGTTTATTATAAAATATATTGGTCTTGCGCTTAGCAAAATCAACGGGATGGGCAAACTTGAGTCATACAATGCCGTGGCTTCGGCGATACTGGGGCAATCTGAAGTATTCATTTCGTTAAAAAAGCAGCTGGGCCTGCTGCCTAAGCACAGACTTTACACGCTGTGCGCTTCAGCGATGTCAACCGTCTCGATGTCTATCGTCGGCGCCTATATGACGATGCTGAAGCCCGAATACGTTGTCACCGCGCTTGTCTTGAACTTATTCGGCGGATTTATTATCGCTTCGATTATCAATCCTTATGAAGTCGATCGAGAACATGATATGGTAGAGGTACAGGAAGAGGAAAAACAATCCTTCTTTGAAATGCTGGGCGAATATATTATGGACGGCTTTAAAGTCGCCGTCGTCGTGGCCGCCATGCTGATCGGATTTGTCGCGATCATCGCAATGATTAACGGCATTTTCAGCGCCGTACTAGGCATATCATTCCAGGAACTGCTCGGATTTATTTTTGCACCGTTTGCCTTCCTGATGGGTATTCCATGGCATGAAGCGGTGAATGCTGGAAGTATCATGGCAACCAAGATGGTCTCAAATGAATTTGTCGCGATGCAGTCTCTCGCACAAGGCAGCTTCCATTTCAGCGGCCGCACCGAAGCGATTGTTTCTGTCTTCCTCGTCTCATTTGCCAATTTCTCTTCGATCGGAATTATCGCCGGCGCTGTTAAAGGACTGAATGAGAAACAAGGAAACGTCGTCGCGCGCTTTGGCTTGAAATTGCTGTACGGCGCAACGCTCGTCAGTTTCTTGACAGCGACCGTTGTAGGATTGATCTATTGATAAACATTGAAAAAAGGACTGGTGATCACAATGAGAATGGTTGATATCATCACTAAAAAACAAAATGGAGAAGAATTGACAACAGAAGAAATTCAATTTTTCATTAAAGGCTACACAGACGGAAGCATTCCTGACTATCAGGCGAGCGCTCTGGCGATGGCCATCTATTTTCAGGACATGACGGACAGAGAACGGGCTGATCTCACGATGGCGATGGTCAACTCAGGCGAAACGATCGATCTTTCCGCGATTGAAGGCATCAAAGTCGACAAACACTCAACAGGAGGCGTCGGCGACACGACGACACTCGTACTTGCACCGCTTGTTGCGGCTCTCGACGTCCCGGTCGCCAAAATGTCGGGCCGCGGCCTTGGACACACAGGGGGAACAATTGACAAGCTCGAAGCGATCAAAGGGTTTCACGTGGAACTTTCTAAAGACGAATTCATCGAACTTGTCAACCGCGACAAGGTTGCCGTCATCGGCCAAAGCGGAAACTTGACGCCTGCTGACAAAAAACTGTACGCCCTTCGCGATGTGACAGGCACGGTCAATTCGATCCCGCTGATTGCCAGCTCGATTATGAGCAAGAAAATCGCCGCGGGGGCGGACGCGATTGTCCTTGACGTCAAAACAGGCGCCGGCGCTTTTATGAAAACCGATGAAGACGCCGTCAACCTTGCAAAAGCGATGGTCCGCATCGGAAACAATGTCGGCCGCCAAACGATGGCTGTCATCTCCGACATGTCCCAGCCGCTCGGATTTGCCATCGGAAATGCCCTTGAGGTGAAAGAAGCGATCGATACATTAAAAGGGGAAGGTCCGGAAGACTTGACTGAGCTTGTCTTAACATTGGGCAGCCAAATGGTCGTTCTCGCCAAAAAAGCAGAGACTCTTGACGAAGCAAGAGAGAAACTGATCGATGTAATGAAAAACGGAAAAGCGCTGCAAAAATTCAAGGATTTCCTGCAGAACCAAGGCGGCGACAGCTCTGTCGCGGATAACCCAGAAAAGCTGCCTCAGGCTGCCTACAAAATCGACGTTCCTGCCAAAGAAGCTGGCGTCGTGTCTGAAATCGTCGCCGATCAAATCGGCGTCGCAGCCATGCTGCTGGGCGCCGGCCGCGCAACAAAAGAAGACAAAATCGACCTCGCCGTCGGCATCATGCTTCGCAAAAAAGTCGGTGACGCAGTCGAAAAAGGCGAACCATTGGTTACTCTATACGCAAACCGCGAAAATGTCGATGACGTCATCGCAAAAGTCTACGACAACATCCAAATCTCCGAAAAAGCCGAGGCACCGAAGCTCGTGCATACGGTGATTACGGAATAGAAGAACATGCAGAACAGCACATACCCTTGGGTGTGTGCTGTTTTTTTGATGTCGCAAGATTTGAGGAAGGTCATTTGAACTAAACGCCTGATGCTATTTCAAAGAACATTGTGCGAAGCTTGAATGGATCAATTGAAGAAAATCCAAGAAAACCAAGTCCATTATCCTATTTACCTATTTTGGATGATATTGTAATATGAAAAAGGTCGGATTTATGAGAACGTTAGATTCACCCATAAAGCAACAATATACCTAACGGAAGCACTGTGGAATAAGCGAATAGTAACGTGCGGATTTTTATTTCTGAAAAACGAGGTGAACCCGATAAAAGAGGGGGAGATCAATGTTGGATTCTAAAGTTACTTTAACATCACAAGAATTCGTTGCTGCATTACTATTATGCAGATATGAAAAAGCTGCTGAGGAGATTATCTATGAACAGCAGCTGATTCGAGATGAAAAAGACATTGAACCATTCTCTATTCATGCTGAAAACCTTTTAAAGCAAAAAGGATATTGGGATGATGACACAGAATCCAACTTGAAAGAAGGATTAGAAAACTTAATTCATCTCCTTATACAATCAAAACGAAAAATTCATTGTACTCATCGAAAAAAGGAGATGATCATTCATCATATCCAAAAAGATGAAATGGTTGTAGAAGAAATCGAGAACCAAATTCATAGCTTCTCAATCTTAAAAAGCAGAGAGCCTTTTTTAAAAATGTTGAAAACATTTTATCATTCATATACGGATAAAAAACCAGAACATGAAATTTTTGAAATGGATGAAGATTCATTTGATGAGTTTCATGAGGTGGAAGCTGAAGTCATCAAGAGAATGGCGGAAGACCCGAAAACGCATTCGACTATTAGCCAATTTTCATTTGACTTTTTGGCAAACGATCAAGAGCTTGATAATATTTCGTTTTATGAAAGTAACTCTACTACAAGACAATCGAGATTAGATCAAGCTGTGTTTTTATTAAGAAACGATAATTTCATTTGGCATTTGGATTATGAAAACATTAAAAAGAACGGTTCACTTTATCTTCAGCCTGTTGCTGTAAATGAATATTTTGAGAAAATAGTGGACACAATAAATGAATTTTTTGATTTAGAGGACAAGGGATTTCGGTTTCAATTCTCTTTTAAAAAAAGCCGATTTTTTTGGCTAAGAAGCAATTTTATTCTTTTGTTGTTAACTGCTTTATTGTTGATGAATAAACCTTATTGGGAAAAAGACGCCAATGTCATGTTTTTTATGTTTGTTTTCACTGCAGAATTTTTTCTCATTTTGCTTTCTCTGGTATATGGTTTTCAAACTGAAAAAGTAATTCTTAGCCAGAGAAAAAGGGCTTTTAATAAATCAAATTTTGTGCATGGCATTATTGTGTTAATTTTTTTAAGTATCTTTTTTGCCCTTGCCTTGGGAGAGCATATGCCATTTCCAAGCTCATTATTTTATGCCTCTATACTTATTAATGTAATTATGGCAGTGATTTCTTTATTTTTTCCTTCATGGGTAATTAAACAATATGAATTTAGTATTTATGAGGAATCAAATGGGCTTATAAACGACTTATTACGTTATTTTTTATTTTTTGCTTGGACAATAAATTACGAAGTCCAAATCGTTTTAGCCCGCCTCCCCTTTGTATTACAGCGTCTATTGGGCGTCATTTTCATCGCTGTTTTGCTGTGGGAGCTTACTATGATCGGATTAATTTTTGAAAACAATTGATACTGTAGAGTGTTTCTTAGGGCTGCACTGATTGCAGCCTCTTTTTCATGTCTTTTTGAAATCAGTCATGATTCGCGTATAATCACATTCATAACACCATCATTCACTGGAAATCATATGACCAAAAGGAGTCCATACATGAGCAAAGCCAGTTTTAAAGACTATGCATTAAGCGGCGATATTACGAAAGCGCTCGATCATTTAGGGTATAAGCAGCCGACTGCGGTGCAGAGCGAGGTGATTCCCGCGGCGCTTAAAAAGCGGGATGTTGTGGTGAAATCGCGGACGGGGAGCGGGAAGACGGCCGCGTTCGGAATTCCGCTTTGCGAGCTGACCGAATGGGAAGAGAACAAACCACAGGCCTTGATTTTGACACCGACACGCGAGCTTGCCGCTCAGGTTAAGGAGGATTTGACGAACATCGGCCGCTATAAAAGAATAAAAGCAGCGGCTGTTTACGGGAAGTCGTCCTTTGAACGGCAAAAAACGGAGCTCAAGCAAAAATGCCATATCGTTGTCGGGACGCCGGGCCGTGTATTGGATCACATTGAAAAAGGAACCTTTCCTTTAGAAAAACTGAAATACCTTGTCATCGATGAGGCCGATGAAATGCTGAATATGGGATTTATCGATCAAGTGGGAGCGATCATCCGCCATTTGCCTGAAGAACGGCTGACGATGCTGTTTTCCGCAACTTTTCCGGAGGATGTAGAGCATCTATCCCTTCAATATATGAAAGACCCTTTGAAAATTGAGATTCAAGCAGGCGGTACGACAACTGCAGACATCGAGCATCAACTGATCTTTGTAAATGAAAATGATTCATTTTCGCTTTTAGTGGATCTGTTCATTGTTGAAAACCCAGACAGCTGCATCGTCTTTTGCCGCACACAGGAGCAAGTGAATGAGTTGCAGCGGCGCTTAGCCGGTTTGGGTTATCCGTGCGCGAAAATTCACGGCGGCATGCCTCAGGAGGAACGTTTTGCCGTGATGAACCGCTTTAGACGGGGAGCGTTTCGCTATTTAATCGCGACAGATGTGGCGGCAAGAGGCATCGACATTGAGAACATCACACATGTGATCAACTATGAGCTGCCATTAGATCAAGAAAGCTATGTGCATCGTACCGGCAGAACAGGCCGAGCCGGCAGCCGGGGAAAAGCGATTACTCTTGCCAGTCCGCGTGAAAAAAGGATGATCGCTGAGATTGAAGACTATATCGGTTTTCCCATTCCTATAATTGAGGCGCCGTCAAAAGGAGAAATTGCACAGGCAAAAGAGGCGTTTCAAAAGAAAATCAATAGGAAGCCGGAGCTTAAAAAGGACAAGAGCGAACCGTTAAATAAAGAAATCATGAGGCTCTACTTTAACGGGGGAAAAAAGAAGAAGCTAAGAGCCGTTGATTTCGTCGGAACGATTGCTAAAATTGACGGCGTCTCCGCTGAGGATATTGGGATTATCACGATACAAGAGCAAGGTTCATTCGTTGAAATTTTAAACGGCAAAGGGCCGCTCGTCTTAGCTGCGATGAAAAACACGACCGTGAAAGGGAAATTGCTGAAAGTGCATAAAGCGAGGGAATAATCTCAGGCTGCCGACTTTGTCGGGAGCTTTTTTGTTCGTAATAAACCTTGGATAAGCAGCATATGATGGATTGTCAAAAAATGAAAGCGCTTCAAAAGAAAGGAGAACAAAATATGAGAAAGTGTTTCATCCAAGTCCTTGCATTGCTTTTCGTCATGGCTGCATGTTTCGCGCCAAATCAAGCTTCTGCACAAACTCAAAAACCTGTATTTTCGGAAGTGACGGTTCACGATCCATCCATTATTAAAGCGAACGGCACCTACTATGTGTTCGGCTCCCATTTAGCTTCGGCCAAATCGACGGACCTCATGAAATGGACGCAAATTTCCTCGAGTGTCCACAATGGGAATCCCCTGATTCCGAACGTATATGAAGAATTAAAAGAGGCCTTTGAATGGGCTGAATCTGATACGTTGTGGGCGCCTGATGTCACCCAGCTTGAGGACGGCAAGTTTTATATGTATTACAACGCCTGCCGCGGAGATTCTCCGAGATCTGCTCTCGGACTTGCTGTCGCAGACGACATTGAAGGCCCATACAAAAATAAAGGCATTTTCCTAAAGTCGGGAATGGACGGGATCAGCAATGACGGGACGCCTTATGACGCGACAAAGCACCCAAATGTCGTCGATCCCCACACATTCTTTGATCAAGACGGAAAGCTGTGGATGGTGTACGGCTCCTATTCCGGCGGAATTTTTATTTTAGAAATGGATAAGAAAACCGGATTCCCGCTTCCGGGAAAGGGGTACGGCAAAAAGCTGATCGGCGGCAATCACAGCCGGATTGAAGGCGCATACATTCTTTACAATCCTGAAACACAGTATTACTACCTGTACATGTCCTTCGGAGGGCTTGCCGCTGACGGCGGGTACAACATTCGCGTCGCCCGCTCAAAAAACCCTGACGGTCCTTATTATGACGCAGAAGGCCATGCGATGATTGACGTCCGCGGCAAAGAAGGAACGTTGTTTGACGATCGCTCAATCGAACCGTACGGTGTCAAACTGATGGGAAATTTCTCATTTAGCAATCAAAACGGCTATGTATCGCCGGGCCATAACTCTGCCTTTTACGATGAAAAAAGCGGCAAATCGTATTTAATCTTTCACACCCGCTTCCCGGGACGAGGCGAGGAGCACGAAGTCCGCGTCCATCAACTGTTGATGAACAAACAAGGCTGGCCGGTTGCCGCCCCTCACCGCTATGCCGGAGAGAAGCTCGAAAAGGTGAAAACATCAGATGTGATTGGCGATTACGAATTGGTGAGGCACGGTAAAGATATCTCCGCAGATATTAAAGAATCGAAAGAGATCCGCTTAAATCAAAATGGCAAAATAACCGGCGCAGTAGACGGAACGTGGAAGAACACGGGAGACAACAAAATCGAACTCAAGATCGACGGAAAAACATATGACGGTGTATTTTTGCGTCAGTGGGATGCGGCTTCTGAGCGGAAGGTAATGACGTTTAGTGCGTTGTCTCGTGAGGGAGATGCGGTTTGGGGGAGCATGTATAGATAAATAATGATGGGGGGGAGATATTTTTAGCTTCCCTCTTTTTAGTTTATACATTGGAAATTATATTGGATGAAATCTCTAATTAGAGTATAATTTCTTTAAAAGAATATTGAAATTACTTTGAGGAGACAATATGACTAAAAGGCAATTATTAATCATTAGTTTGGATGCTTTCTCAAATTATTTAATTGAACTAACTACAAAATTTGAAAACTCCGATAAACATTTTATAAGGAAGAATGCAGTTTTATTAACAAATTTTTTGGGCATTTTATTTTTAAGCTATCTGATAGCAGGAATATTTTGTATATTTCTAATGATCACGCCAATAATCATAGAGATCTTAAAATTCACCATCAATAATTTTTTCTACATAAAATATGTTTTTTTGAACCCTATAGATTCAAATATAGTTTTTGAAAAGATGATTTTTGACCAGCAGATATTGATTTCAAAAATGCTATCAATATCACTATTCATTGACTTTAAAACACTGTTGACCGTAATTTTAATTGTTTTGTTAATAGCTGTAGGAATAGTCCTACTAAAAAAACCGGTTAAAGGAGACATGCCGAGGATAATCGGTTATGTAAGCTCTATACTAAGAATATCCTGTGTAGCTGTACAATTTAATCTTAAACAACTTATTTTTGCTGGCCTATTTTGCTTTATTGGATCATATTTATCTTATTTGGTTCTTGAGAAATACCTCTCTTTTTTGTTGATTTTTCTTATTTGGATATCAATATATGTATTGATTTGGATGAATTTAGCTGAATTAAAAGAAGATAAATTAGCAAGAAAGCTAATTTTATATTGTCTTTTTGCTCCGATATCCATATCCACTATTGCTGTTAGTTTGAATGATTCCTATGAAAAAATACTATTATGTATTGTGACAATTTATTTCTCTTTAGAAAGAATAATAACTACTATCCAAGAATTAGTTGAAAAAATTAACGAAGGTGCAGATATAATTTTTGCATGGAACTTTTTTTCACCTGAAGATTGCGAAAGAATTAAGATTAGACAGCATGTTGACAGCAATGTAAGTACTTTGATTAATCATGATTTTGCTTTTCAAAGTTTGATCTTGTATAGAAGTCTAAGACCAGATATTGAAAAGGCTGAAATGTTAGCGAGACAAGCTATAGAAAAACAAGATAAAGTACAATTTTCTAAAATGTTGTTAGTGAACATTCTCATTGAAAAAGATGAACATAATAATTTAAGAGAAATAGTCAGCTTGATTAGGGATATTAAAAATGATCAAAATAACTCTGATTTTGTATGGTTAGATATAGATGAAGTTTTTATCCACTATGAATTAAAACTAGATCAACCTAGATATGAAGAAATAATTGAAATATTAGAAAATAAGAAAAGATATAAGGATGAGGAATACTATATATTAGGGATATGTTATTTAAACCAGGAAAATAAATTGAAGGCCAAAGAAAATTTTGAAAGAATTCAATTTAAAAAGAACTACCCTCATTTAAATGCACTGCTGAAAAAATGTGATTGAGATATCGTGTATTGTATGTATAAAGGTGTGAGGGTTGATATAATTGAAGGCTGTCGGATAAACGTTATTGTAGGCAGCAAAAAAAGAATAATGAATCATTTTGATATTCAAGGTGAAGGCGAACGCCTATATCAGGAATTGTCAATTTTGATAGGAGTATAAGAAAGATATAATAGATATTGAGACTAAAGATTTCTGATATTATTTAGAAATAATAGAGGGAGTAGGATATATTTAAGCTGCAAGCCGAGATCTTATCTCGGCTTTTTCTCATAATCCCTTTCATTTTGACGAATCTTTTCCAATTCGATAACATAAAAATAGTTCACGAAGTGTAATATCAAGCGAAAAGGATGAGACGCAATGTGTACAAGTATCACGTTGACGACTGCTGGTCGGGAGCATTTATTGGCGAGGACGATGGATTTTGATTTTGAGCTTAACGGGGAAGTGCTGTTGCATCCGCGTCGCTACAAATGGAAAAGTGAAGCAGACGGCAGCGAGCATGCCGGCCGGTATGCGTTTATCGGGATGGGCAGAAAGCTCAATAATGCGCTGTTTGCCGATGGTGTGAATGAAAAAGGATTGTCTTGCGCAGCGCTTTATTTCCCGGGCTATGCTGTGTATGAAAGCGAGACTAAAGAGCAATGCCGCAATCTTGCGCCGCACGAATTTGTGACATGGGTGCTGTCGGAATGCGGCGATTTGGAGGAAGTGAAAAAAGCGGCTGTTTCCGTAAACATTGTTGAGAGAGAGGTCAGCTTGCTCAGTACGGTGACGCCGCTTCATTGGCTATTAACGGACCGCTCCGGTGCGAGCATCGTTGTTGAACCGGCGGCCGGCGGGATTCAAATTCATGATAATCCGGTCGGCGTGCTGACGAACAGTCCAGATTTTCCTTGGCATTTGACCAATTTGCGCAATTATATCGGTCTTCAGCCGGGACAGTTTGCCGCGAAAAAAATGGGAGACATGACGCTGTCGGCTTTTGGTCAAGGTTCCGGGCTGTCCGGATTGCCGGGAGACTTTACACCGCCATCCCGTTTTGTCAGGGCTGCAGTTTTGAAAGAGCACATGAAGCCTGTGTCCGACGAAACAGAAGGCGTTTCTGCCGTGTTTCATATTCTCTCCAATATGAATATTCCCAAAGGGATTGTCATGACTGACAATGGCGAAGACGATTACACCCAATATACGGCGGTGATGTGCAGCGAGACTTGTAGCTACTATTTTCACCATTATCAAAACAGGCAGATTCAAAAGGTTTGCATATTACAGGAAGACCTGGACAGCAACGAAATAAAGGCGTTTCAGCCAAAGCAGGAAGAGACGGTTTATTCTCTTCAATCATAAACGGAAGAAGGAACAACATTGCAAAACAAAGCAGCAAACAGACTCATTTTATTAGGCATTAGCTTACATAGCATATATTGGTTGTTTATATTATTTTTGTTTTTTCATTTCAAACATCAGTTTGACGCTTATGCCGTTTGGAATCCAAATGTCACGGACGGATATATGGAGGCTGGGACTTTCGTAGCCGCGTTGAAGTTGATGATCTACTCAGGCACGTTATTTAATTTTGCTCTCTTGTTTATTTTGAGCTTGCTGATTGTGATATTAGCACAGTCGATCATTTTTATTGCCCTGGAAATCACCGCTTACGTGAAAATCAAAAAAGATCCGTTTTCTCCATGGGGATCTTTTATTTTAGCGATGGGCATTAAAAACATTTTCACAAACTTATCAGGGATTCCGTTCATGGCTGCCGGATTCATTCTTCATAAGCAGGAGGAACCGAAAGACGCAGTTGCACAGCCGGCAGCACGAAGGAAAGCAAGGCGAAACCCCGAATTGCTTATGAAAAAGGCGGCGAAAGCTAGAAAACATAGAAATAAAGGTATAAAGTCTTAGTTTTTAGTTTTCATGTATTCTGGTTTTTATGAGACATTTGTAATGAAAGCGTTGACATGAACAAAAACAGGTGCTACAGTATAGTTACAAACTAATATCAGCAAGTTTCTTAAGGATTGTTACTGCTTTTGCAGGCAAAACCTAAGTTGCGTACAGCTTTCGGGGACATCGTCCCGGTCAAGCCGGCGTAATTTAGGTTTTTTTTATACCCAAAATGAGGAGGTGATGTGAGATTCCGAGGATTCATTGCGGTTCCAAGCCAATAAAAAAGCCGGGTGAAGGCGGCCACCTTCAGTCCGGCAGATTCCCCCAAAAGAGGAGGTACTCATATGGATTATAATAAAGTATCGAAGGACATTTTACAACTCGTGGGCGGTGAAGAGAACGTACAGAGCGTGATTCACTGCATGACAAGACTGCGTTTCAACCTTTATGACAATGCGAAGGCAGACCGCGCGAAACTGGAAAGTCTGCCGGCTGTAATGGGCACCAACATCAGCGGCCAGCAGTTTCAAATCATCATTGGAAATGATGTCCCTAAGGTGTACAAAGCGATCATTGCCAACAGCGGGCTCAGCGATGAAAAAGCGGGCGAGCAGCAAGCCGGCAAAAAGAAAAACGTGCTGTCAGCCATCTTTGATGTGATATCAGGCGTATTTACACCGATTCTCCCGGCGATCGCCGGAGCTGGTATGATCAAGGGGATCATTGCTATCGCCGTCACGTTCGGCTGGATGAGTGAAAATAGCCAGGTCCACACCATTTTATCGGCCATCGGCGACGGAGCATTTTACTTCCTGCCGATTTTGCTGGCAGTCAGCGCCGCGAGAAAATTCGGCAGCAATCCTTATGTTGCGGCGGCGATCGGAGCGGCGATTCTGCATCCCGATCTGACAGCGCTTCTCGGTTCAGGGAAAAGCATTTCCTTTGTCGGATTGCCTGTAACCGCTGCCACTTATTCGTCGACTGTCATTCCGATCCTGCTCGCGATTTGGATTGCATCTTACGTTGAGAAATGGATTGACAGAGTCACCCCGACTTCGTTGAAGATGATTTTTGTACCGACACTGACGCTGCTGATTGTCGTGCCTGTCACATTAATTACAGTCGGTCCGCTCGGTGCGATTGCAGGGAACTATCTGTCTGTCGGTGTAAACGGTTTATTTGAAAATGCCGGTTTAATCACGATGGTTCTTTTAGCCGGAACGTTTTCTTTGATCGTCATGACAGGAATGCACTATGCTTTCATTCCGGTTATGTTCAACAACATTACGCAAAACGGCTACGATTATTTGATACCTGCGATGTTCTTGGCGAATATGGGGCAGGCTGGCGCGTCATTTGCCGTATTCCTGCGATCCAGAAATAAAAAATTCAAATCATTGTCGCTGACGACAAGCATCACGGCTTTGATGGGGATTACAGAGCCGGCGATGTACGGTGTCAACATGAGGCTGAAAAAGCCGTTTGTCTCTGCGCTTCTCGGCGCCGCTGTCGGAGGTGCATTCTACGGCATCACCGGCGTAGCAGCATATATTATTGGCGGAAACGTCGGTTTGCCGGGAATTACGACGTTTATCGGCCCGACTTTTATACAGGCCGTGATCGGAGTCGTCATCGCGTTCTTTGCCGCAACAGCGTTTGCTTTTGTATTGGGATTTGAAGACATTCCTTCAGATGAAGCCGATGAACCGGCGGCCGCTCCATCTCCATCTGAAGCGGGCGCGGGAGAAATCATTCAAAGCCCGCTGAAAGGCGAAGTCAAAGCATTGAGTGAAGTGGATGATGCGACATTTTCAGGAGAAGTCATGGGAAAAGGCGTCGCCATTGAACCTGAGGAAGGCAAAGTGGTGTCGCCTGTATCAGGCACGATCACAACCGTTTTTCAAACGAAGCACGCCCTCGGCATCACTAGCGACAATGGGGCGGAAATTATTATCCATATCGGAATTGACACGGTGAAATTAAACGGCGAGCACTTTACCGTGCATGTCAATAAAGGCGACGCTGTAAAGCCGGGAGACCAGCTTGTCTCATTTGATTTGAATGCGATTAAGGATGCGGGCTATCAGTTGATCACGCCGGTTATCATCACGAATACGGACCGGTACCAGTCGATCAAGCCTTTGAAAACGGATGAAAGCGTTGACATTGAGGAAGCGCTGATCGCGCTGGCATAGAGAGAGGAAAACTCGACAAATTTGGATGAGGTGAAATGATATGACTGAACAAACGAAAAAATTTCCTGATGGTTTTTTATGGGGCGGAGCGGTTGCCGCAAACCAAGTGGAAGGCGCCTATCATGTCGGCGGCAAGGGGCTCTCGACAGCCGATGTGTCGCCGAACGGCGTCATGTATCCATTCGATGAGTCGATGGAGTCATTGAATCTGTATCACGAAGGCATCGATTTTTACCACCGCTACAAAGAAGATATCGCTCTTTTCGCCGAAATGGGATTTAAAGCGTTCCGGACATCGATTGCCTGGACGCGGATTTTTCCTAACGGCGATGAAGCTGAACCGAATGAAGAGGGACTCGAATTTTATGATCGCCTCTTTGATGAGCTATTAAAATACAATATTGAGCCAGTCGTGACGATTTCCCACTACGAAATGCCGCTCGGTCTGATTAAAAAATACGGCGGCTGGAAAAACCGGAAAGTGATCGAGTGTTATGAACATTATGCGAAAACGGTTTTCACCCGCTATAAAGACAAAGTGAAATATTGGATGACGTTCAACGAAATCAACATGGTCCTGCATGCGCCGTTTACAGGCGGGGGCCTTGTATTTGAAGAAGGCGAAAACAAGTTAAATGCGATGTACCAAGCGGCGCATCATCTATTTGTCGCAAGTGCTCTCGCGGTAAAAGCAGGCAAGGATATTATTCCGGACGCTAAAATCGGCTGTATGATTGCCGCAACGACGACATATCCGATGACGCCAAAACCGGAAGATGTGCTCGCCGCGATGGAGAATGAGAGAAGAACGCTATTTTTCTCGGACGTACAGGCACGCGGAGCTTATCCGGGCTATATGAAGCGCTACTTTAAGGAAAATGGAATTGCGATTGAAATGGCTGAAGGTGATGAAGACATTCTGAAGGAAAACACCGTCGACTATATCGGTTTCAGCTACTACATGTCAATGGTTGCGAGCACGAATCAGGAAGACTTGGCAAAAACGGGAGGCAACCTGCTCGGAGGAGTTAAAAACCCGTACCTTGAATCGTCCGAATGGGGCTGGCAGATCGATCCTAAAGGAATCCGGATTACACTGAATACATTGTACGACCGCTATCAAAAACCGCTTTTCATTGTTGAAAACGGGCTCGGCGCCGTCGATGTCGTCGAAGAAGACGGTTCGATTCAAGATGACTACAGAATCAACTATTTGCGCGATCATTTAAAAGAAGTAAGAGAAGCGATCGCAGACGGCGTCGACTTAATCGGCTACACATCATGGGGTCCGATCGACCTGGTCAGCGCGTCCACCGCCGAAATGAAAAAACGCTACGGCTATATTTATGTCGACCGTGACAATGAAGGAAACGGCACGTTTGCAAGAACGAGAAAGAAAAGCTTTTACTGGTATAAAAAAGTGATCGAAACGAATGGCGAGAGTTTGTAATATACAAAATGGCTGTCCTTTACAGGACAGCTCTTTTTTTCTCTGTAGCGCATGAAAACGATTTGCTATACACTTGATTTAGAAAAAAGACAAAAAGCGCGGTGAGACAAATGTTTAAACTGCTGTTGATCGAAGACGATGATTCGCTGTTTCAGGAAATAAAAGAGCGGTTAACCGGGTGGTCATATGAGGTGTACGGCATCAACGATTTCAGCGAAGTGATGCAGGAGTTTACGGCGATTAAGCCCGATTGCGTCATTATCGATATTCAGCTGCCGAAATATGACGGGTTTCATTGGTGCCGGCAGATCCGTTCCCGTTCCAACGTTCCGATTCTCTTTTTATCTTCGCGCGACCATCCTGCTGATATGGTCATGTCCATGCAGTTCGGAGCGGATGATTATATTCAGAAACCGTTTCATTTTGACGTGCTGATTGCCAAAATCCAGGCGATTTTCCGCCGTGTTTACGACTATAATACGGAGCCTGAGATTTTGAAGAAAGCGTGGTGCGGTGCAACCGTTGATCCCGAACAAAACCGCGTCAGCAATAAGGCGGGGTCGATTGAACTGACAAGGAATGAAATGTTCATTTTAAAACAATTGATCGACCAAAAAAACAAAATTGTCAGCAGGGAAGAATTGATGAGAAGCTTATGGAATGATGAGCGCTTTGTCAGCGATAACACGCTGACGGTCAACGTAAACCGTTTGAGAAAAAAACTGGATGCCTTGAACTTGGGGCAATTTATCGAGACAAAGGTCGGCCAGGGTTATATGGCGAAAGAAGAAGGATGATGAGAATGCTGAAAGCGTTTTTGACCGAGAGGCGAAGCTGGATCGCCATATTTGTCCTGCAGCAGATCGTCTTTCTGTTTATCGCTTATGTTGATACATCCATACCTTTTACGTCGATTTTATATATGACCTATTTGTCTTCATTTATTTTTATCGTTTTTGTACTTGTTCGTTTTCGGAAGGAAACGAAGTTTTATAAAAGTCTGGAAGAATGGGATCACAATCTCGATGTGACAAACATTCGAGAGGCGGAAACGCCTTTCGAAACGATGATTGAAAAAAGCATCACCGGGCAAACGAAACAGTTAAAGCAAGAGGCGGCGCAGCATCGCCTGGCATTGGAGAATGAAAAAGATGAGCTCATGTCCTGGATACACGAAGTCAAAACGCCGCTTACCGCCATGCATTTGATCATGGAGACGATTGACGATCAATCATTAAAATCGAGACTCGACTATGAATGGCTGCGCGTTCACTTGCTGCTCGACCGCCAACTTCATCAAAAGCGGATGTCATTTATCGAAAATGACTTGTCCCTTGAAGCTCTAGAGCTCAAACCTTTAATCTTTAAAGAACTAAAAGATTTGCAATCATGGTGCATTCCAAAAGGGATCGGGTTTGATATACAGCTTGACGCCGGGGAAGTGCTCAGCGATGCGAAATGGCTGTCTTTTATCATGAGGCAGCTGCTGACAAACGCGGTGAAATACAGCGAAGCATCCGATATTTTGATTAAAAGCTATGAACAAGATGGCCAGGTGCATTTCGCAGTTCAAGATTTTGGACGGGGCATCGATCCAAAAGATATACCGCGCGTATTTGACAAAGGTTTTACATCAACAACGGAGCATCATGATCAGGCCGCCACGGGAATGGGGCTGTACTTGGCGAAAAAAGCGGCAAAGCCGCTCCTGATTCATATCGAGGTTGATTCTAAACCGGGAGCCGGGACAACTTTTACGCTGATTTTTCCGAAGCGGAACGAATTTTCCTGTGTGCTGGGCGTGTGACAAAAGTGTCACACGCTTTTCTTTTTTGTTCGCTGAATCGAAGGAAAACGGCAGTCCTCCTTTCTATAATAAACATATCCAGTCAAAAGGAGATTTTAAAAATGATGATTTTAGAAGCGAAAAAAATACGAAAAAGCTATGGAAATAAGCACAATAAACACGAAGTGTTAAAGGGAATCGACCTTCAGATCCAAAAGGGTGAATTTGTCAGTATTATGGGCCCGTCAGGTTCAGGCAAAACAACATTGCTCAATGTTCTGTCCTCCATTGACCAGGTGAGCGGCGGAACGATTACCATCAACCAAGCTGAGATGACGAATATGAAGGAAAAACAGCTTGCTGAATTCAGGAAGCAGCATTTGGGATTTATCTTTCAAGAATACAATTTGCTCGATACGCTGACAGTGAAAGAAAATATCCTTTTGCCGCTGTCGATTACGAAAATATCAAAAAAAGAAGCCGGTCAAAAATTTGAGGAAGTCGCGAAAGAATTAGGCATCTTTGAGCTGAAGAATAAATATCCGAATGAAATTTCCGGCGGGCAAAAACAGCGCACATCAGCAGCCAGGGCGTTTATACATGAACCGAGCATTATTTTCGCTGACGAACCGACCGGTGCGCTTGATTCGAAATCCGCATCAGACTTGTTAAACAAGCTGAGCCAGTTAAATCAAAAGCGCCGGGCCACAATCATTATGGTCACCCATGATCCCGTCGCCGCGAGCTTCTGCAGCAGAGTGGTGTTCATTAAAGACGGACAAATTTATACGCAGCTGAATAAAGGCGGACAAGACAGGCAGATGTTTTTCCAGGACATCATGAAAACGCAAGGCGTGTTAGGCGGGGTTCAGCATGAGTATTAATCAGCTCATCTTCCGCAACCTGAAAAAGAATATACGGAACTATTACCTTTATGTGTTTGCGTTAATCTTCAGCGTGGCGCTTTATTTTGCGTTTGTTACGCTGCAGTATGATCCGGCGATCGATGAAGTGAAGGCATCAATCAAAGGCGCAGCGGCTTTGAAAGCAGCTTCCATTCTCCTAGTGGCAGTAGTAGCGGTTTTTATTTTGTATGCCAATACGATTTTTATTAAGCGGCGCAGCAAAGAAATCGGTTTATTCCAGCTAATTGGCATGAGGAAGCAAAAAATCTTCCGCATTTTAAGTTTGGAAAATGTCATGCTGTATTTCGGCTCTTTGGTCATTGGGGTGTTTGCCGGGTTTTCGATCTCAAAGCTCGTGCTTATGACTTTATTTAAAATAGTAGATGTTCAAGCTGAAGCCGAATTGAATTTTTCCGGAGAAGCGCTTGTGCAAACTGTCATTGTATTCTGCGGAATCTACCTTCTGGTGATGGTGATGAATTATACATTTATCAAAAAGCAAAGCATTTTATCATTATTTAAAGCGACTTCATCTACGGAAGATCAGGTAAAGAGAATATCCGTTTTTCAAATGATCATTGGCTTATTGGGCATCTTGTTTATTTTCTCGGGATATTATCTTTCGACTGAGTTGTTCAGCGGAAAATTCAAGACCATAGATGAGCTGTTTTATGTGATGAGCTTTATTCTCGGTACCGTTATCATCGGAACGTACCTCTTTTATAAAGGATCGGTCAGCTTTGTCTCCAACATCATCCGCAAAAGCAAAGGAGGCTACTTAAATATTTATGAAGTGCTGTCCCTTTCATCGATCATGTTCCGGCTGAAATCAAACGCTCTATTATTAACGATCATCACCACCGTTTCGGCACTGGCGATCGGTTTGTTATCTTTGTGCTATATTTCGTATTACTCCGCAGAGAAAACCGCCGAACAAAATGTGGCGGCTGATTTCGCCATGACAAATCAAAAAGATGCAAAACGGTTCGAACAACTATTGGATGAAAATAACATTTCATACAACAAAAAAGAAATTCATGTCATTCAGGCGACTTTTAATCTGGAGCAAATTGTTAACGGAGATCCTGAAGATATGTCTGGCGACCCGGGGAAATTACCCCTCGCCGTGGTCAGCGATGCAGAGATTGACGGGGTTGACGTGCACAAAGGAGACGTCATTTTCTCAGGATATAACGACCTTCTCCAGAAACTTATGGCTTTAAAAGAGAACGGTGCCGTTAAGGTAAAGAGCAGGCATGAGACAATCCCATTAAACTATTTAGGCTTGAGAAAAGAGTCGCTCTTATCCTTCAACTTTACCAGCGGCGGATTGCCTGTTGCCGTTGTGGATGATGCGCTGTTTAAACGTCTGAGCCAAGACAAAGATCCAAAATTACAGCAGAAGTCGAGTCTTTTTTACGGGATCAATTTAAAAGATGAAGATCGGATTCAGCAGGCAAATGAATTGTTTGCAACAGTGAATCAAAACGATCAGCATTTATCGCTCCTCGATGCAACCACAGCTCAAAAATCGCTTTTCGGACTTGCCATGTTTATCGTAGGATTTCTAGGACTTACGTTTCTGATCACATCAGGATGCATCCTTTACTTTAAACAAATGGATGAAAGCGAAGATGAGAAACCGAATTACACGATCTTGAGAAAACTTGGTTTCACGCGCGGTGACCTTCTGAAGGGGATACGAATCAAGCAAATGTATAACTTCGGCATTCCATTGGTTATCGGCCTGTCTCACAGTTACTTCGCCGTCCAATCTGGCTGGTTCTTATTCGGAGCAGAGGTGCGGACGCCGATGATCATCGTGATGGTGCTGTACACCGTTCTGTATTCTATTTTCGGTTTGCTGTCCGTTCTTTACGGTAAGAAAGTGATCAAGTCGGCGCTGTAGCTGAGCCGTGTGGAATCTAGGCCACAGCATCAGAGACGAATGAAAAGGCTGTTCCCGAGTGGGGGCAGCCTTTTTTACTTCGCTCAATAAATATAAAAAAATGTAATTTTTATTGGATTTTAACACCTTAAATATTTTAGGAATATTGTAACATTTCTGTGCATCGGTTAAAATATGCATAATAATGAAGCTAAACGTTGGAAAAAGTGATCTATGCTGAAAAAGAGAGACCGTTGATTATGAGTTTGTGATTCAACCATTTTGATACAAAAGAGCGATTAGTCTTCCTTATGGATGACGACTAGAACGGTTGTTTGATGATACCTTGATTAATTCCACAGCTTGCGATTGCCCAGGTACAGAAACATTCAAAATAGTGCTGAACAGGCGGGTGTATACATACGGAAGAAACGCTATGAACACTTGCTGTCAGTTGCAATAGAGAAGAAAAAGTAGAAAGGAGCTTTCTATTGGGCTTTTGGGAAGAAGAACATAAAAACAAGAACATTATGATCGGTGATGACGGATTGGACATCCTTCACGATGCAGTAGAGAAATTCTATAAAATGTCCAAGGTGCATTTAGATAGGGAACCGGATTTAGACGAATTTTTCGTAACATTACTTCATGTATTGAACACAAATGGAGATTCATTTTTTCCGGAGCTAAACGAAAGACAAATTACAGATATAAAAGCTTCAACAAAAAAAGCAAAATCTCTATCAAAAATTGTGCCCGGCGCTATTATTGAGATTCCCTTAGAGGAGATAAATAAATACAACTATGCATGGGTTTTGGAAGGGAACTTGGCAAAACATAAAGATGATGATGTGCTAATTCAGTATTATGACATTTTTGTGGATCAGAAGCTGAATAAAGCTAAGATACTTGATTTACTAAAACAAGAAAATAAGCTATTTGTAGCAAATACAAGTTACACTGGTTTTTTTCAGGGTGATTGGAAGGTTGTTTCTAAAGCAACTCAAGATTTGTTGAAACAATATGAGGAATCCAAATTAAGATTTATTACTTATGATGATGGAAGGTATTACATTAGTGAAGGGAAAGAAGGCTCTTTAGGTGGAGATGATATATTAACAGAAGTAGATCAGAAAACAGGTAAGGCTATTTATAACCCAATAGGAATTTTTGGCCACTTAAGTATAGAGACGATTCTAATGAAGTATTCTAACGGCACTTCAATGGAAGATATCATTAAGTATGAAACATAAATAAATATCCAGTGTGTGGCTTGATATATTAATTAGGAGTAGCCATGGTAGCTGTTAAACAATCATAAAACACCATGAGCTTTTGGAAATTGGATTAGCGGTATGGCGTTTTATGACTTAAAATCAGTTTCCAAACGATTATATTAATAGAAATCTAATTACACGCTATGCTAAAGTTATTTTTTTGCTAAAAATTACATATTAAAATAGCGAAAGACATCAACGGGGGTGATGATCGTGCTCAAAAATAAAGAAACGATTCTTGCATTGCTTGATGATTCATTCAAAAAGGGAGAGTTTCCATTGCTTTATAACGGAAATTTTGACTTCGCAAAAGGCAAACTTTCGGTATTTGTTGAAGGGGATAACTGGCTCTTGACGTTTCAGTTGTTCGGATTGTCAAAATTGGGGCCGGCCATTGATTTTCATGTGATAGGCAATCAAGTAACCAATCATGAAGTAAGCTTTTTAATTGATGAGCCGTTTGCGTTTTTGGACGAAAAAGGAAACAAATTAGAGTTGGAGGATGTGGAAACCGGTTTTGCAAAAAATTCGTTTAGTGTTGTCCTTAGAGAGAAAGTATTTCATTTTTTCATTGAGCAGGAAGTGCAAGCAAATATGAATGCGGAGAATGAATGGATCACCTGTTTGAGGCAGATGAGTAAAAACCGTTTATTTCTCGACACGCTCTGGCTGACAGAACATGAACAGCTCCAAACTGCAGATCTCCCGTTATTGTACGATCAATTGTATGCAACAGAAACGTGGATACATCCAGAAACAGAAAAGGATTTGCCAAGTCTTTCTCCTTTCTTTCAATCAATTGCCGAAGCAATTTGCCGTAAAAAGGCGTCTTATCTACCGGACCATGCCGATGGAAATACAGAGTGGCCAATGTGGGCATCCACAGATTCTGTCGATTATTTTTAAAAAGTATTTAAGGGAGAAATACATTGATTAAAAGCAGAGAAATTCTTAGTTTATTAGATGATGAATTTAGTGAATTAAACCGACCGATTTTTGAATGGCGCGAATGTAACTATATCGGCAGTAAGTGTACGTTAATGCGATTAAATAAAGAACATTGGTTACTTTCAATACAATGCTTTCAAATAGATGATAAAGGGCCTTTTCTGTCTATTCATGCATACAGCAACAGTTTTTCAGACAACTACAGCTTAATCATTATTGACGACTTCTCTTTAACGACCAAGGCAGGTGAGCTGGTAACATATTATGAAAGTAATCTAGATCAATTAAGCGAAGTATCCAAAATTGAAATTGCGGAAAGTCTTTACTGTATAAAAGCTAACCAGAGAAACAGATACCAAAAACAGACAAAAGAAGGAGCGTGGAAAACATACTTTAGAAACCTGTTTAAAGATCCTTCTTTCAGAGAGGCTCTTTGGATAAAACCCGGAAATCTTCTGAATAAATTAGGGCTACAAGACAATTATGAAGGAGTATACGAAACAGAGAATTGGGAGTATCCCGATTATTTAACTAGCCCAAGTGAATTGGTTTCATTTCAATCATTTGCAGAATATCTTGAAACTGGACGAGGTCCGGTTTGTGCAGGAGTCCCAAATAATGATTGGGAAAAGTGGGAAGATTACGATATCGACTAAAGCATGTAGGAAAGCCAATATCTACAATATATGGGGAGAATCACATTCGATAACAAAAGAGGTGTCAGATGTGGAAAAACCTGAATTATTGGACTGTATCTGCAAAATGAAACAGGTGTTAAAAGGAGATTTGGCGAGAGAGGAACTTTCAGATTGGGCAGGTGGTTATGTATACGCTGACGATCCGGAAGTAGAAGATGAGAGGGTATGGAATTTGTTGATTTTACTAAGCGGATTCGATTTAAAGGATTCACCTGAAACATATTTGCATGATAAAGAGGAACTAAAGGATTGGATAGAAGAATACTGGAACGGCCCCATTGGTGAGGTGAGAAAGTGCAGCAACGAACGTTTCGATTAGGAAAAATAGATATCTACTTTCCCGACTCTGTCATCAAGAAATATTGGTTTTATGCAGATGTGGCAGCATTATTGAATCAAGAAACGACAGAGCAGGCTGTCTCTCTCATTAGAAAAGAATTAAAGCAAAGAGGATTCGGGAGGATAGCCCTTGATTCAGAAGCCGATGGAACTTCAGTTTCCAATCGGGATGGCCAAAAAGTGTTTGAAGTGGCCGCGGTTATAAATGAACTGCATAATCCTTCCTTTATGGTACCTCAAGAACTGCGCGACAGTTTTAAAGAAGAGATCGTGAACTATAAGATTCCTAAAGGACAAAAATATAAAATTGGGGATAAGATCATTGTACCTGAAAGGCATAACACTTACTTTCATGTCATGCAGATGATAGATCAGTATGAAGGCAGTGCGGTCTGCATTCTGTTCAATAAGGTTTACAAGGGAATGGACGAGGCGGCTGCAGCAGAAATTGGGAAAGACTTATTAAAAGAACACGTCTTCGCGGCAGTGTGTTTACAAGAAAGCTATATTATCGATTATACCTTTAAGGTTATCAGCTCAAATCATGAGCCGCTCGCTCGTGTATTGTATACAAATCGAAGAAACCGTTTATTAGACGAAACCTTTCCGGATATATCAATTCAAGAATTGTTTGAGTTAGAACGGAATGCTGCAAATAGTGACTTTATGAAGGAAAGCAGACAAAAGCTATCATATCTGACCTGGATTAACTAGAAGGAGTGCGGTCCGTGTGTAAATTAAATACCGAGTCTTTGACGAGTATAGGAAATCTGGATGTGATCAACCTTCTGCATTACCATTCACTGTACTCATCCGATCTTCTGTCAAACAATGACCTCATTACATTTTTTGAACATCTTGATTTTAACCAGATTCTTATCGAAGTTATGGGAGCGCCCGGTTTCATAGAGGAAATGATCCCATTCATTGAAGATAAACAATTTGCTGTAAATGCCCTATCAAAAAGGCTCATCCACGTTGAGTGCATGTTTACTAAAGAAGAATTGCTAGAAAGACATAAGCTGACAGAATACCTCTCTTTTCTTGCATCAATCAATGATTTTGTTGTTTTAATAGCAGACCCTGTTCACAATAAAAAATATTTTAACAGCGTGACTCAAAAGGTTGATGTACGTATCGAATCAAAGGAGAAGGTCATCTGGTTTGAATTTGATGCGACTGATGTATATGTCGTGGAATAAAGCGTCATCAAAGGAGGCGTTTTTCTTCCTTGGCAGAATAATAATAAAGGACTGAATAAAAGAGGTGAGTTCTTACTTTTGAGAATCCGGTGTGCATTAGATATTGAAATTCTAAACATATTGAAAAGGTTGAGGGACACTTTAAACTTTATTAAAAGAATTGAAGATTTATATCAAGAGGATAATTACGGGTGCGAGCCCGTTTATTGGTAGTTTGTTTTCTTAGGAGGAAACCTTTTGGAACATATCTTTTACGGAAAAAGCTTCAGTCGACCGATCGGCTATAAAATCATGTTTGAAGAGTCACCGCGAGATAATCATCATCATGTCGGTGGGGATGAGTGGAATCTGCCGAATTGCAGGCTCTGCGAGACTCCGATGCATCAGCTTGTTTGTCTTGATTTAAAGGATGACCGGCTGAGCGAGTTGAGAGGGGAGCACTGTGAAGAACTTGTTTTGTTTTCATGTTTAAATTGTTCAATGCTCTGGGAGGAGCAATTTTTTAAGCTCGATTTTCAAAATCGCTCTGCAGCTGTCATCAAACAAGAACAGGAAGAGTTTGAAAAGGCTGATGACGAAGATCAAATAACGGCTCCGTTGCGGCATGTCCCGGTTTCGCTTGTCGAGATGGAAGCTGAAGATTATCCTACTTCTGAAGAGAGGTACGATGAGATTTTTACAGCACTCGGGACCGCATATTTTGGCCGCGTATTTGGCAAGCCTTTGCTCGCAGAAGATGAGCTTGATTTGACTTGCTGTGAATGCGGACAAGACATGACGTTTGTCGCTTTAATAACAGGTGAGAATGACTTCGACGAAAAATATGGAGATTTGTTTTTTGGAGAGGTGATCCTTTATTTTTCGCTCTGTCCGGCATGTCATATTCTTAAAGTCGAAGCTCAAAGTATATAAACGTGATTGTGAAGGACGATGAACAATGGACATTTGGTCTGATTTAGCGTTTGATGGCACTCATCCTAAGGTGTGTTTTAACGGTTCACGAATTTTCACGAACCGTGAATATGAGGCATACCTTGAACAAAGCTACCATTTTATCTATAAGATCCTGCCCGGAGAGGTGGGTAAGAAGAAGGAAATTCAAATTGGATTTTCGCTCAGAAGTCCATCTGACGAACCCTGCCGTTCCAGGCTTTCCATGCTACTCAGTCAGAAAGCATCATGACATTGAATCAGGCCGGTATTTGGGCGGATTACAAAAATATCTTGAATGGAAAGCGCGCGATGTATGCAATGATTAAGCTCCAATTTTCTTTTGACAAAACAGAATTTTTGACGATCCGCGGGTGAATGACAATGAAGAAAAGATACAGATATTATCGGCTTGATGCTGATACTGTAAATCAACTGAATGATATGGACAAGCGCCTGTCAGGACCGCTTCCGGCCGATTTGGATGCGTTTGAACAAGACGGGCACGGCTTGTCAGGGGATTTTTACGAATATTTTGCGCTCGTCGCCGGCAGTTTAGGTTACGTTTTGGCAGATAAAAAAATGCCTAAGGTGCAACACCAATCACTAGAAAAATCGTTTTTTGAACTTTATCCAAAAGACAAAATCGAAAATTACCCTGAGACTTTTCATGTGGTAGCCATGCATGAAAACGTCAGGAGATTGTTGTGTTCGATCATAAACCGCAGGAAGACTTGATCATACCAATACAGAGGTGACCATAGTGGAGTTGTGCAAACACGAAAAGCTTAATCTGGAAATACCGGAGTTTTCACCGGTTCATATTAAAGAAATTATCCGGTTTCAATACTACAAAGAATTTCATGATGGAAAAGACATTAGTTCAATCGATATGACGGTTCTCTATGAAGATGAGAATGCCAGCTATCATATTGAATTGACATTTAAGGAGGTTTCTTCTGTTCGGTTAACCGATTTTGAAGGCCGGCATGGCGGTTTCAAAATCGATCAATTAAACGCCGGCTGGGAGAATATCAATTATATTGTTGAAGATTATGAAGACGGGACGTTTCAATTTTATTGCCATACATATGATGTTTCACGCATTGAGCGAATCGTGCCAAGGCTCCACAAGAAAGAGGTCGGGGCTTTATTAAAGGCTTCGAAAGAGAAGCGGTACGAGTATTTTATTAAAAGAATCGCCGATTTTGAAGAGGTATGGTCATTATATGGCGA
Source organism: Bacillus sp. FSL L8-0528 (assembly GCF_038593085.1). Classification (NCBI taxonomy): domain Bacteria; kingdom Bacillati; phylum Bacillota; class Bacilli; order Caryophanales; family Bacillaceae; genus Bacillus; species Bacillus sp. FSL L8-0528. The sequence goes on along the minus strand of NZ_CP151961.1, from coordinate 4,096,823 downwards.
TGGCTGGGCGATGACGGAGGATGATGACGGCCGCAAAATGATTCCATTCTGGCCGGCAAAGGACTATGCCGAATTGTGCGCAGTACAGGAATGGAGCGCATGCACAGCCAGACCGATCGATCTCGAAGACTTTGTGAATGAGTGGCTGCCGGGCATGAAAAAAGACGGGATTCAGCCGTCCATCTTTTTTAATTCAAAAGACGCGATGACATTGCCGATCGATTTTCTTTTGGAAGACATTTTGGCGGAATTGGAGAATTATTAAGGGTTAAACATCAAAACCAGCAAAAAGCGCGCTATCAGAAGCCAACCTATAAGGTCAAACAGGCAAAGGAGAACGATATCAAATGAGCTGGACCGTTTTAAGCAGCCGGGAAAATGATGAAGTGTGGACAAAGGTGAATCGGGTCGTCAAATGGAAGCCCGGCCTTCAATGTTCAAGGATGAAGCCGCCGCGCCCGTTTATTGTCTATGATGTGTCCGCAGGGTTTAAAGCAGACGGCCGGTTTCTTGCCGATTTGGAGGAGATGATGATCGGCGCCTTCAAGGCGTGTACAGATCCGCTGGAGACGATGTACGCACTCGATTGGCAGCATGAAGGATATATGTTTCGTCCGCACGGACCGCTTCCTAAAGATGAATATGGGGATTGGCCGGTTCCGATCTTTCCAAATGGGGATTACTATTTCTTTTTCCAGCGGAATTTTGAATGGGGCGTGCTTGGCGACCCTTCGCGGAAAACGATGACCGTTTATGGAGAAAAACTGCTCTATCATATTGAACAACATCCGCCGGTTATTTTTAGAAAAGCATAATCAAAAGCCCATCGGACTCATCCGATGGGCTTCCACCTTTTACAGCTCAACCTTATAGAGCGTTTGCTGCTGTCCGCCGCCCGGGCCGCCTCTTGCGCCCTGCTGTCCGGAGCTGTCGGTACTGTTCGTTGTACTGCTGTATTGGTCAGACGAAATTTCGGTTCCGTTTTCTTTGATCCAGGAGACGAGCTCACTGTTGCCTGAGTTGTCACTGATCAGAAAGTATTTTACTTTTCCTTCTTTGACGAGGTTTTTCAGCTCGCTGACCGACAGGATCGGGTCTGTGCCATTGAAGCCTCCGAGCGCCATGACATTTTCGTCGGCATTGATGATATACGGGGCCGCGGTTACCGTTGTCAATGTCGCGAACAGGTACTCTTCACCGGTATTATTTTCCCGGAGGTATGTGAGCAGTCCTGTGTCCACATCCGAGCTGAACATTCCGCCTCCGTTGGAGCTTTGCAGCTGAGGCCCCGATTCAGGAAGAACGCTGTTTCCTCCGTAAAGGATCGGTGTTGCCGACCAATAGACCGGTGTCAAAAGAAGCACGCACAAGCTGATGATGGTGAGCTGCTTTCCGAATGGATGGCTTCGCTTCAGCATCAGTAAGGCGATGGTGACACCAAGCCCCATGATTCCCATGACATACATCCAGGCGCTGCCGATTTGGTTTGTATAAGCACTTAAAATATACACTTGGAATGCTGCCGTTGTCAGAACGGCAGCCGGCAGCAAATAGCTTGCCCAGTCTTTGTGATTTTTGTAAAGGCCGTACATCGCGTACCATCCGATTCCTGACAGCGCGGCGATCGGCGGCGCCAGCATAATCAAGTAATAGTGGTGAAAGAATCCGGCGATGCTGAAGAACCCGGCGACAGGAACGAGCCATGCGGCCCAAAAGATTGTTTCTTTCATTTCGCCCGTTTTTTCGCGGCGGCTGCGGAACCAGCTGATGATCATGCCGATCAGTCCGAATAATGCGAATGGAAGCATCCAGCTGATTTGGCCTGATAAAGCCGATTGGAAGAGCCGCAGCGGTCCTGCGTCACCGGTGCCGAACATGTTCATGCTTTGTCCGCCGCCTTGACCTCCTCCTGGTCCGCCATTGCCTCCGCCCGGTCCGCCACCGGCAGGCGGCTGACTGCCGCCGTTTGCCCATTGTGAACCGTCATCGGTCGCGCTGTCCGTGCCTGGCGGCTGCATCGCGCCGTTTTGTCCATTGGAGCCGCCGGATGAACGGTTTCCGTCTTGAGTTTGCGCATTGCCGTCGGTCGCGCCACTCGCACCCGGCGGCTGCATCACGCCGTTTTGTCCATTGGAGCCGCCGGACGAACGGTTTCCGTTCTGAGCTTGCGCATTGCCGTTCGGCTGCTGCATGTCTCCTCCAAAGCCGTTCATATCGCCGCGGGCGTTGCCCGTCGTCTGGCCGAGAAGCCGCTCAGTGCCGTTGTAGCCGAAAGCCAGTTCAAGCACAGAGTTGGTTTGGCTGCTTCCGACATACGGGCGGCTGTCGGCTGATGTATAGTCGACCGCAAGCGCCCAAGAAAGCGAAATGCCGGTGAGGACAATAAGCGATAAAACCGCTGAAACGATTTTTTTCTTCCAATTCGCATGGGCCGCAATGAGATAAAACAGCAAGAACGCGGGAAGCACCATGAATGCCTGAAACATCTTCATATTGAATCCGAGGCCGATGAGACCGAATGCAGCGAGAAGCCAGATCAGCCTGCCTTGTTTGACCGCCTTCATCAGGCACCATGTACCAAGTAGGAGCGTGAAGACGAGCATGCTGTCGATATTATTCGTTCGGCTTACGGCGACCGCGATCGGCGTCAGCGCCATCACCAGCGCTGAAATGCGGGCGGCGCCTTTTCCGAATTTCGGCTTTATCAGTGCGTAAAGCAGATAGATGGAACCCGCCCCTGCAAGCGCCTGCGGCAAAATCACACTCCACGTATGCACGCCGAAGATTTTCGCAAATATAGTCTGAATCCATAAAACGACAGGCGGTTTATCTACTGATACGAATCCGGAAGAGTCGAATGACGCGAAGAAGAAATTGTGGAAGCTTTGCGTCATGCTTTTGACTGCTGCCAAGTAATACTGGTTGGCGGCATCGTCCAGCCAAATGTTATATGTATTCAGAATAAGAGCTGCCAACAAAATTAGAACCAGAATGACATCAAGTTGTTTGTTTTTTATTTTCATCATCACTTTCACCTCTTTATGTTCCCTATTCTAGAAGAAAAATATGAACAAGCTATGAATAAAAAGAGAACAATCTATTTTTGTTTGAATGGAAAAAAATAAATATTTTTTGGAAAAAGGTGTGTACATTTTCATTTTTGCGCTGTATACTGTACTACAACAGAAATATAAAACATAAAACTGTTCTATAAAAAGGAGGTTATACAAATGAGCTTGAAAAGTCCGATGGAATTTTTCAGAACGCTTCCGAAAAAAACGTGCCCTGAATGCGGCGAAAAGATGGAGGAGCAGGCTGAATCTTACTTCATGGAATGCGAGCGCTGTCTTGCCAAAAAAGGCGAGTAGGCAAACTGTTTTATAACAAAGCATGTAAAGGGGTAGGGAGACATGAAAACAGAGGAGAAGAGAATTCATATAACCGGATCGATAAATCCGCATTATGAAGAGATTTTGACAAAAGAAGCGATGGAGTTTATCGGACGTCTTGAACGCCATTTCGGGGGAAGAAGACGGGAATTGCTGCATTTGCGGACGATCAGGCAGGCTGAAATTGATCAAGGGAAGAACCCTTGTTTTTTGGCGGAAACGAAGCACATCCGCGAGGCGGACTGGACAGTCGCGCCGCTCCCCCGGGATTTGGAGGACCGCAGGGTTGAAATCACTGGCCCGGTCGACAGAAAAATGGTCATCAACGCTTTAAATTCAGGAGCGAAAGTCTTTATGGCCGACTTTGAAGATGCGAACTCGCCGACGTGGAAAAACTGCATTGAAGGCCAGGTTAATTTGCGGGATGCGGTCCGCGGGACGATTTCTTTTACGAATGAACAGGGCAAACGCTATGAGCTGAAAGAGAACCCCGCCGTTATCATGGTCAGGCCGAGGGGATGGCACTTGGAAGAAAAGCATGTGCTGATCGGCGGCAGGCCCGTGTCAGCAAGCCTGTTCGATTTTGGTCTTTATTTTTTCCATAACGCAAAAGAGCTGATCAAAAAAGGAAGCGGCCCTTATTTCTACCTTCCAAAAATCGAAAACCACCTGGAAGCAAGGCTGTGGAACGACGTATTTGTTTATGCGCAAAACGACTTGCGCATTCCGCAGGGCACGATTAAAGCGACGGTTCTCGTTGAAACGATCCTGGCGGCCTTTGAAATGGATGAAATCCTCTACGAATTGAAGGAACATTCAGCCGGGCTTAACTGCGGCAGGTGGGATTATATTTTCAGCTTTATTAAGAAATTCAGGAACAGGGATGAAGTCATTCTTCCAGATCGCTCAGCCGTGACGATGACAGTTCCCAACATGAGAGCCTACTCCCTCTTGGCGATTCAAACGTGTCATAAACGCAACGTCCATGCGATTGGGGGAATGGCGGCGCAAATTCCCGCTAAAGACAAACCTGAGATCAATGAAGCCGCATTTGCCAAAATCCGCGAAGATAAGGAACGTGAAGTAAAAGACGGCCATGACGGAACATGGATCGCGCATCCCGGCATGATTCAAACGGCGCTCGATGTATTCAATCAGCATATGCCGTCGGCGAACCAGATTCATAGAAAGCGGAAAGACGTAAAGGTCGAGGAAAAAGACTTGCTGGAAGTACCGAAAGGCAGAATTACAGAAGCAGGCGTCCGTACCAATATCAGCGCCGGCATCCGCTATTTAGCTTCATGGCTGTCGGGCAGAGGCGCCGCTCCGATCGACCACTTAATGGAGGACGCTGCAACGGCGGAGATTTCCAGAGCCCAGCTGTGGCAATGGATTCGCCATCCGAAAGGAGTTCTTGACGATGGCCGGAAAGTCACCGCGGAAATGGTCAAGATGATGAAAGAGAAAGAAATGCAGAAAATCATCGATGAAGCAGGCGTGGAACATTTTCGGAGCGGCCGGTTTGAAGAGGCCGGACAGTTATTTGAACAGCTGATTTTGGATGATGAATTCGCGGAGTTTCTAACGATACCGGCTTATGAAAATATATAATGGGGGAATGTGCGATGCTGAAAGAAAAACAACTCGCAGAAAGCTGGGAGCATGATGAACGCTGGAAAGGGATCACAAGGCCGTATGAGGCGGCAGACGTCATTCGGCTGAGGGGCACGCTCGAGATTGAATACACGATTGCAAGGCGCGGCGCCGAAAAGCTGTGGAAGCTTCTCCATACAGAGGATTTCGTCCCGGCGCTGGGCGCTTTGACCGGAAACCAAGCCATGCAGCAAGTAAAGGCCGGATTGAAAGCGATTTATTTAAGCGGCTGGCAGGTGGCTGCCGATGCAAATATGTCAGGGAGCATGTATCCTGACCAAAGCCTTTATCCGGCAAACAGCGTCCCGGAAGTCGTCAAAAAAATCAACCGCACGCTGCAGCGCGCCGATCAAATCCACCATATGGAAGGAAAGGAAGACATCGATTGGTTTGCTCCGATTGTGGCCGACGCTGAAGCGGGCTTCGGCGGGCAGCTGAATGTGTTCGAGCTGATGAAAAGTATGATTGAAGCCGGCGCCGCGGGAGTTCACTTTGAAGACCAGCTGTCGTCTGAGAAAAAGTGCGGGCATTTGGGCGGAAAAGTGCTGCTTCCGACGCAAACGGCGGTACGTAATTTGATTGCCGCGCGCCTCGCCGCAGACGTGATGGGAGTCCCGACCATTCTTATTGCCCGCACGGACGCGAATGCGGCAGACCTGATCACAAGCGACGTCGATTCATATGATGCACCGTTTTTGACGGGAGAGCGAACAGCGGAAGGGTTCTTCAAAACAAAGCCTGGCCTTGATCAGGCGATTGCCAGAGGTTTGGCGTATGCGCCTTATGCCGATTTGATCTGGTGTGAAACGTCTGAGCCGAATATTGAAGAAGCCCGCCGGTTTGCACAGGCGATCCATGAAAAATTCCCGGGCAAACTGCTCGCCTACAACTGCTCCCCTTCGTTCAACTGGAAGGCCAAACTGGATGACAACACCATCTTGAACTTTCAGAAACAGCTCAGTGAAATGGGCTATAAATTTCAATTTGTGACATTGGCGGGCTTCCACGCCTTAAATCACGGCATGTTTGAATTGGCCCGCCAATATAAGCACCGCGGAATGGCGGCCTACTCTGATCTGCAGCAGGCCGAGTTTGCCAGCGAAGTCCACGGCTATACGGCGACAAGGCATCAGCGCGAAGTCGGAACGAGCTACTTTGATGAAGTCGCCCAGGTCGTAACAGGCGGGACTTCATCAACCACTGCACTGAAGGGATCGACTGAAGCGGAACAGTTTCAATCATAAAAACGTGAAAAAGCCGCCCGTCATTGGGCGGCTTGCATATTGTCTATCAAGTTAGCAATTGACATCATTGGAAGGGGCGGTAAAAGAGTTTTCCCTAATAACAGTCAGTGTCTGATGATTCCTGTTGTTTGTTTTGGCCGGCCGGTTGTCTTTGCTGAAAGAATAGAACAAATACACGGCCATTGTCAAAATCAAGATAAACATCATCATAAATATCCCCTCCAAATGTTTTGTCTTCACTATATTAGACGAACAAGCCTGCAAAAAGGTTTCAGAAAATTAACATTTTTCCATAAATATTTTACCCGCTGCATCTTCTGTATGAAACCCGGCGGTTTTATACAAGAATAAAACTGAAAAACTCAGGTTGACATCATAATCATTGATGTGTAGAGTAAAAGTTAATGTAATAGGAAGTCCACTAGGGGAGCCGTAAGCCGGCTGAGACAAGAAGCGATCTTGGACCCTTTGAACCTGATCTAGTTCATACTAGCGTAGGGAAGTGGAGCCGGTGTCTTAATGATTTCATCATACTAAGGCCGCTCCATTTTGGGGCGGCTTTTTTGCGTATAAAGCCGCTTGCCCCCCTGTGCCTTCCTATAAAACCGATTGCTAAGGAGGCTATCTACATGAGTTTTTCCGCAGAACTTCGCCGCGAGGCAGACCCTATTTTTGAAGCCATTTTTGAGCATCCGTTTGTACTGGGGCTGGCGTCCGGGAGGCTGGAAAAGGAGCAGCTTATTCATTATGTAAAGCAAGATTACGAGTATTTGAATGCCTTTATTCAAATCTACGGAATTGCGATTTCCAAGTGTCAAAATCGAAAAGATATGGAAATGTTTCATGAGCAGATTTCATTTGTGCTAGACAGCGAAGTGCACCCGCACAAAAACCTGTGCCGGGCCGCTGGGGTGGAGTACGAAACTCTGCAGGGCTATCCGCTTGCGCCTTCCGCCCATCATTATGTCCGCCATATGCTGACGGCGGCGCACGAAGGTACGCTGGGAGAGATATTAGCCGTCTTGCTGCCTTGTCCATGGACATATTGGGAGATCGGAAAAAAACTGATGAAGGACGTTCAGCCTGATCCATCGCATCCATTTTATGACTGGATCTGTTTTTACGGAAACAGAACGGATTCAATCACGACAAAGTTTTGCGCCCGCCTGGATGAATGGGCCGAAACAGCGGGCAAGGCTGAAAAAGAAAAAATGAAGGAGCTCTTTTTGCAAAGCTGTCAGCTTGAATACGGCTTTTGGGAGATGGCTTATACGGTTGAAGATTGGCCTGTGGAAATGGGGGCGGTGAGACTATGAATTGGAACATGAAAGAAGTCGTCATGACAGTCATCTTGTCTGTGGCATGCGGCGTCATTTATTTAGGGTGGTCTACCTTGTGGATCCCTGTTTCAGCTATCGTCGGGCCCGTCGGAGCGAACTTTATGTTCGGCATATGGGTGATCGCCAGCCCGATTGTCGCTTATATCATCCGTAAACCGGGTGCGGCGCTGATTGCCGAGACGGCAGCTGCGGCGGTCGAACTGCTGACCGGAAGCCATTTTGGGCTTTCAGCATTATTAATCGGTGTGTTCCAGGGAGCCGGTGCGGAAATCGCGTTTGCGATCTTTCGCTATAAGCGCTATAACTTGTTTACCCTTATGCTTTCCGGTGCGCTAGCCGCGGTGGGGAGCATGACATACAGCCTGATGGCAAACGGTTTTGCCTACTATACGACGCAAACGCTGATATTGACGCTTATCATCCAAATCATCAGCGGCATTGTACTCGGCGGCTGGCTGGCAAAAGCCGTTGTCGAAGCGCTTGCGAAAACGGGAGTCCTGAATCAGTATGAGATCATGAAGGAACAGCGGAAGAAGGATGATGCCGATGCGTTCATTTCTCGGATGCAGTAACCTTTCCGTCCGTTTTTATCATCGTCCTGAAACAGTCCTGGACCGGGTCTCGCTGTCGATTGGGCAGGGAGAAAAAGTGCTGATACTCGGTCCGAGCGGAAGCGGCAAATCGACACTGTTGTCCGTACTTTCCGGCATCATTCCTGAACATATCGAAGCTGAAGTCAGCGGCGAAGTCAATCGCAGAAAGAGCGCCGGCGTTATGTTTCAGGATCCGGATTCGCAGTTCTGCATGCTTCATGTTGATGAGGAAATCGCTTTTAGCCTAGAAAACCGGTCCGTCTCCCCAAAAGATATGGACGGCATCATCTCGGAGCTGATGGAACAAGTCGGATTAAAGATAGATAAGAAAACGCCGATCGAAACCTTGTCAGGCGGGATGAAGCAGAGACTCGCATTAGCGTGCCTGCTCGCTCTGGAGCCTGAAGTGCTGTTTTTTGACGAGCCGACGGCGCAGCTGGACCCGGCCAGCCGGAAAGACATCTTTGCCTTGCTCCGTAATGTTTCCCGAAAAAGCGGACAGACGATGGTGTTCGTCGAACACGTGCTGGACGGCTGTATCGAGTGGATGGACCGCCTCATTCTTTTCAATGGAAAGGGACAGATCATCGCTGACGGAAAGCCGGAAGAAATCGTGAAACATTTTCATCCGGAGATGAAAGCGGCGGGCATCTGGCAGCCGAAACTGTACCCTGCGGTATGGGAAGATGTCATCACACAAGATGATCATCCGCTCGCCGTCAAGCTCTCTTCTACATTGAAAATGAAAGAGGAGGAGGCGAAAAACAGGCCTGCAGCGGACAGAGACATATTGATCCGCGCAGACGACGCGGCGATCGGCTATCGGAAAAAGATCGTAGCCGACGGCATCACCCTTGAGATTCCAAGGGGGGAATGGATTTCGGTCATCGGCGAGAACGGCAGCGGAAAGAGTACGTTTTTAAAAAGTCTGATCAGGCTTGAAGCGGTCAAAAAAGGGCGCCTTTTTCTGGAGGATCGGGAGCTGAAGAAATGGTCCGACCGTACGCTCTATGAGAAGGCCGGCTTTGTTTTTCAAAATCCCGAGCTTCAATTTATTCGGGACACGGTATTTGACGAGATCGCGTTCGGGGCGAGACAGCGGGACTGGCCGGAGGACCGGGTCGAAAAGAAAACGGCTGGATTGCTGCAGGAATTCGGACTTGACGCTCATCAAAAAGCGCACCCCTTTACATTAAGCCTCGGGCAGAAACGGCGTTTAAGCGTTGCGACGATGCTTTTGTTTGACCAGGATCTGCTGCTGCTTGACGAGCCGACATTCGGTCAGGACGAAAGGACGGCGCAAGAATTAATCAAGCGGTTAAAGGAACGGCAGAAACGGGGAACGACAATTGTGATGGTGACGCATGACATGGACATCGTAGACGAGCATTCCGGCCGGGTCATCGTGTTTCATCAAGGGAAAGCGGCATATCAAGGAACGCCGTATCGATTATTCTCTGATCAAGGCCTGGTCCGCCGCTTCTCATTGATACCGCCGCTTCATTACCGGTTCATGCATGAAAGAAAGGAGAGGGTTCCCGTATGAAAAGCAATGGTTCACTTCTATCGGCATTGAACCCGAGCGCCAAGCTCTTTTCCCACCTCCTGGTCATGTGCTTGCTCATGTTTGTTTCAAATCCGAAACCGACTCTATTCATTTGGCTGTTTGCGGTTGCCATCGGAATTTTTTTCGGGGGATGGACTTTGTCTTATTTAAGTAAACGGCTGCTGCCTTATCTCTTCTTTTTTATTCTCGTATTTTGGATGATGGCCGCTTTTGGAAAAGGAGAGGAAACGATTTGGGAATGGGCCTGGTTCCGCGTCACCGAGGAAAGCGTCGGCAATGGGATGACAATCGCGCTCCGGATGCTCGGCTTTGTCACATACGGTCTTTTGTTTACATCAACAACCGATTTGACGCAGTTTATTATGAGCCTGATTCATCAATGCAGACTGTCGCCTAAATGGGCTTATGGCTTGCTGGCCGGCTTCCGTTTTGTCCCGCTTTTTCAGTCTGAGCTTTCGCAGATGAAGGCGGCGCACAAAATCAGGGGCTATAAGCAAAAAAACAGCTGGAAGGCGTTTATTCGCTATGCGCTGCCTTTGTTTTCGCAAGGCATCCGCAAATCGGAAAGAATCGCCGTTGCCATGGAAGCGAGAGGGTTTACCGGTACAAAAGACCGCACCTACTATCAAACAGCGCGGCTTTCCGGAAAAGACTTCGTTTATTTTGCGGGTCTGGCGTCAGTCACAGCGGGAATTTTGCTCATTTTTTAAGAGGTTTTTTACAGGGCCGCACTGCGGCTCTTTTTTTATAAATCGGGCACGGACGGGCATTCTGTAAAATGTAAATATTCCGGACGTTGACTGAAACATATTGACCTAGGCCAAAAAGGTTGTACAATCAATGTGTACCGTATGAAAAAAGAAATATAAAAAAATCCCCTTACAAGATGGGAGTGGCGCGATGTGAAAATTGCCAAAGTGATCAACAACAATGTGATCAGTGTTTTAAATGAACAGGGTCAGGAATTAGTGGTCATGGGCAGAGGAATCGCTTTTCAAAAAAAGCCTGGTGAAGCGGTGGATGAATCGAGAATCGAGAAGATTTTCAGGCTTGATAATAAAGATGTATCAGAAAGATTTAAGACGCTGTTAGACGAAATTCCGATCGAATTTATGGAAATGTCTGAAGAAATTATCTCCTATGCGAAATTAAAGCTCGGCAAAAAGCTGAATGACAGCATTTATGTCTCGCTGACCGACCATATTCATTTCGCCGTCGAACGGCATAAAAAGGGTCTGGATATTAAAAACGCCCTGCTTTGGGAGACGAAACGGCTGTATAAAGATGAGTTCGCCATCGGCAAAGAGGCGCTTGCCATCATTGAAAAGAAGACGGGGCAGCTCTTCCGGAGGATGAAGCCGCTTTTATCGCGCTCCATATCGTAAACGCCGAGCTGAATGAAGAAATGCCGAACATCGTCAATATTACGAAAGTCATGCAGGAAATTTTAAGCATCGTCAAATATCACTTTCATATCGATTTTGATGAAGAATCGCTTCACTATTATCGCTTCATTACCCATTTGAAATTTTTCGCGCAGCGGCTGTTCAGCGGAACCTATATGGAAAGCCGGGACGACTTTTTATTTGAAACCGTCAAAAATAAATACCGCGACGCTTATGTCTGCACTAATAAAATCAGACAGTACATCGAAAAAGAATACGGTCATCAGCTGACAAACGAAGAGCTTCTGTATTTGACGATTCATATCGAGCGGGTCGTTCATCAAAAATAGAGGGTGATGTCAAAATGAAAGCGTTGACAATTGGATAAATGTATGCTACTTTTTACTTACATCAACTTATACAGGTTGTTAGGATTGTTACTGATCATGCAGGCAAAACCTAAATGACTGTGAAGCGGCACTCTTATGCCCTTGTTTCACAGTGATTTAGGTTTTTTTATTTACTTGATGTCTTAAAACGGGATTGTTACTGTTCGGCAGGCAAAACCTAAACTAAGCCTTCTTTGACGGGCTCTAGTTTAGGTTTTTTATTTTATAACAGCTTAATAGGGCTTTAGGAGAGACAGGAGATGATCAACGATGGATGTTCAATCAATGGCAAAAAAAATTTTGGCACGCGTCGGCGGGGAGAAAAACGTTGTATCGCTAGTCCATTGCGCGACAAGGCTCCGCTTCAAACTGAAAGACCGTTCCAAAGCAGACAGGGAAGCGCTTGAAAATACGGATGGTGTGGTAACCGTGGTGGAGAGCGGCGGACAATTTCAAGTCGTTATCGGAAATAACGTTCCTGAAGTCTATCAAGAAATCGGCCGGATCTCTCAACTGTTGGAAGGTTCTGCGGCCGATCACAGTCAAAAAGAGAAAGGAAGCCTCGCCGGTAGATTGGTAGATGTCGTATCCAGCATTTTCACTCCGCTGCTCGGCGTCATGGCGGGAGCGGGGATTTTAAAAGGCCTGCTTTTGATTTGCACAAACGCCGGCTGGCTCTCGCCGGAAGAGACGACATATACGATTCTATACGCGGCAGCCGACAGCCTGTTTTATTTCCTGCCTTTGCTGCTTGCCGTTACGGCCGCCAAAAAATTCGGAGCGAACCCGTTCATAGCGCTGACGATTGCCGGGGCGCTGATCTATCCAACGATACTCGAACTGAAAAACAGCGGCGCCCAGACGGAGTTTTTCAGCATTCCGGTCGTCTTGATGAATTATACGTCGACCGTTATCCCGATTATCCTTGCCATATTTGTAATGAGCTATCTTGAAAGATTATGTATGCGCTTTATTCATGAAAGCGTGAAAAACTTTATCACCCCTTTAATATGCCTGACGGTGATGGTGCCGTTAACTTTGATCGTATTCGGACCGCTCGGTGTTTACACAGGAAACGGGATCGCGGCGGCGATTCTGTCCGTTTTTGATTTCAGTCCGATTCTGGCAGGAGCGATTATCGCGGCCTTATGGCAAATCCTTGTCATCTTCGGCATTCACTGGGGGATCGTCCCTGTCATTTTGAACAACATTGCCGTCCACGGCAAGGACTACATCAAACCGGCGACGGCAGCCGCCGTGTTTGCCCAAACAGGAGCTGCGTTTGGCGTCATGCTGAAGACGAAAAACAAGAAGTTGAAGGCATTGGCAGGATCTGCTGCCGTTACCGGGATATTCGGGATTACAGAGCCGGCCGTCTACGGGGTGACGCTCAGGCTGAAAAAGCCGTTTGTATGCGGTGTCATCAGTGCGGCGGCAGGCGGAGCCATTATCGGATACTCCGGCAGCGTCGCCCTCGCTTCCGGCGCTCCGGGCTTGTTGACGATTCCGATTTTTTACGGACCGGGCTTTCTCGGCTTCATCATCGGAATCTCAGTTTCATTTGTTTTATCGATTTTGCTCACTTACATTGTCGGCTTTGACGACCCTGTGGACGAGACGAAAGAGCCGCCCGTTGAAAACAGCAGCGGTGAATCAATTTACAGCCCTTTGCAAGGAGAAGTCCTGCCGTTAACAGAAGTATCAGATAAAGTGTTCGCATCGGGGGCGCTTGGAGAAGGAATCGCGGTGCTTCCGTCAAAAGGCGTTGTCACCGCCCCTGCGGACGGCACCGTGACAACGGCATTTCCGACGGGTCACGCATACGGCATAACGTCAGAAAGCGGAGCCGAGATTTTGATTCATATCGGAATGGACACGGTCAGACTTGATGGAAGGCACTTCAATTCCAAGGTCGAGCAGGGGCAAAAAGTGAAACGGGGTGATATACTCGCAGAATTCGATCTGGACGCTTTGAAAGAAGAAGGGTTTGACGTGAAAACGCCGATCATCGTTACAAATTCCGGTCAATACATGGATATCATTCCAACGGATCAAAAAAAGGTGAAAACTGAAGAACAGATCATCACTTTAATTTCATCACCATGGGAGGAAAATAATCATGAAATATAAAACATTAGCTCAATTTCCGGAAGATTTTTTGTGGGGCGCGTCTACTTCTGCTTATCAAGTGGAGGGCGCTTGGGATGAAGATGGAAAAGGGCCTTCTGTCATCGATGCGCGTGAAAGCTATCCGGAAGGGACAACCGATTTTAAAGTCGCAAGCGACCATTACCACCGCTATAAAGAAGATATCGCTTTGTTTGCGGAAATGGGCTTCAAAGCGTACCGTTTTTCGATTGCCTGGACGCGCATCATACCGGACGGGGACGGCGATATTAATCCGAAGGGCATCGAATTTTACAGCCGTTTGATCGATGAACTCCTGAAATATGGAATAGAACCGATTGTTACGATGTACCACTTTGATCTGCCGAATGCTTTGCAGAAAAAAGGCGGCTGGTCGGACAGGGCCACGATTGACGCCTTTGAAAAGTATGCGAAGATCCTTTTTGAAAGCTACGGAGACCGTGTCAAATACTGGCTGACCATCAACGAGCAAAATATGATGATTCTCCACGGATCTGCACTCGGCACACTCGATCCGAACTTGGAAAATCCGAAAAAAGAGCTTTATCAGCAAAACCATCACATGCTTGTTGCACAGGCGAAAGCGATCAAGCTTTGCCATGAGATGCTGCCGGAAGCGAAAATCGGTCCTGCGCCGAATATCGCGCTCATCTATCCTGCTTCTTCGAAACCGGAGGACGTGCTGGCGGCTTTTAACTATAATGCGATCCGCAACTGGCTTTACTTGGATATGGCCGTATTCGGACGGTACAATACAACGGCATGGGCATATATGAAAGAAAAAGACTGCACACCGGCCATCGCCGAAGGAGATATGGATATTCTGCGGTCAGCCAAACCGGACTTTATCGCGTTTAACTACTATACGTCGCAAACGGCTGAAGCGAGCAGGGATGACGGCAGCGACACGGCTGCCCGAGGCGGCGACCAGCATTTGCAGACAGGAGAAGAAGGCGTATACAGGGGAAGCAGCAATCCGCACTTAAAGAAAAATGCATTTGGCTGGGAGATCGACCCTGTCGGTTTCCGTTCGACGCTGCGCGAGATCTACGATCGCTATCAGCTGCCGCTGATCATCACTGAGAACGGCCTCGGCGCGTTTGATCAGCTTGAAGACGGAGATGTCGTAAATGACGACTACCGCATCGATTATTTAAAGGAACATATCAAGCAAATTCAGCTGGCGATCACGGATGGAGTCGATGTTTTCGGCTACTCCCCATGGTCTGCGATTGACTTGATTTCAACCCATCAAGGCTGTTCAAAACGCTACGGATTTATTTATGTGAACCGCGACGAATTTGATTTGAAAGACTTGCGCCGCATTCGCAAAAAAAGCTTTTACTGGTATAAAGACTTGATTGCTTCAAACGGCGAAACACTAGATTAAACAAAGAAAGAGGATGTTCGGATGATCTCTGAATATCCTCTTTTTTGTTGTGAAAATGATCATTTTAAAATTTACAGAAAATTTTAAAAATATGAATGTATCTATTTTTAAAGCATGTTACATTCGAAACGTAACGAACAACAATAGGAAAGGAAGAAAAAATCTATGACATTCAAAGTTGAAACACTTCCAGACTATCGTATTGCTTATATGCGCCGAGTTGGTCCGTACGGTCCTGCCAATATTGAGGTAATGGAGGCGTTTAAAAAATGGGCTAAGGAAAAAGGTCTTCTTGAGTCTGCCATTCTGTTTGCGATTCCACAGGATAACCCGGAAACAACACCTCCTGATCAGTGTAGATTTGATGCTTGTATTGTGATACCGCGTGATTATCAAGTCGATGATTCAGTTTTTGAAGGGGAAATTTCCGGCGGAAAATACATGATTTACGATGTTAAACATACAGCAGAGGATATTCAAAAAGCATATTCTGAAATTTTTTCATCTCTGCAAAACAATGAATTTCAACAGGACAACAGACCAATGATGGAAAAATACATGGGTGATATGGTGAGCAACCCGTATTGTGAAATATGTGTACCTTTAAAATCGGTTTAATTCGTTTTTTCTTGGGTAGTTGTCACACAAAACTTTGAATCTATAAAAAGAGTTTAACCCGCCGGCAGAAAGGGTAAATCATAAAATAGCATTCCAGATCAACTACATAGGGAATAAATATGAGGAGGGATGACAAGTGAATAACAATGATGGCCGCCGCAAAGTCAATGAGCACAGCAAGGATCAACAACTCGAACAGTACCGGTCTGACAACAGGGGCAAAAAAATGACGACGAACCAGGGTTTGCGCGTATCTGAAGATGAACACTCCTTAAAAGCAGGCGTGCGCGGTCCGACGCTGATGGAGGACTTTCATTTCCGTGAAAAAATGACCCATTTTGACCATGAACGGATTCCGGAGCGGGTAGTCCATGCGAGGGGTTTTGGCGCGCATGGCTATTTCCAGGTTTACGAGCCGATGACGGAGTATACGAAAGCAAAGTTTCTTCAAGATCCGTCAGTGAAAACACCGGTGTTTGTCAGGTTCTCGACTGTAGCCGGTTCCAGGGGATCGGGTGATACCGTCCGCGATGTCAGAGGATTCGCGACAAAGTTTTATACAGAAGAAGGGAACTACGACCTTGTCGGCAACAACATCCCTGTTTTCTTCATTCAGGATGCCATCAAGTTCCCTGACCTGGTGCATTCCTTTAAGCCGGAACCGAATAACGAAATGCCGCAGGCTTCTACGGCGCACGATACGTTTTGGGACTTTGTCGCCAACAACGAAGAAACGGCTCACATGATCATGTGGGCGATGTCTGACAGGGCGATTCCGCGAAGCTACAGGATGATGGAAGGCTTCGGCGTTCATACGTTCAGGTTTGTAAATGAAGAAGGCAAGGCGCGCTTTGTTAAATTTCACTGGAAGCCCGTCCTCGGCGTCCATTCGCTCGTCTGGGATGAAGCGCAGACAATCGCCGGAAAAGATCCCGATTATCACCGCCGCGATCTGTGGGAAGCGATCGAAAGAGGCGATGAAGTGGAGTATGAGCTCGGCGTGCAAATGATTGACGAAGAAGACGAGTTCAAGTTTGACTTCGATATCCTTGATCCGACAAAGCTTTGGCCGGAAGAAATGGTTCCTGTCAAGATCATCGGCAAAATGACGCTGAATCGAAACCAGGATAACGTTTTTGCCGAAACGGAACAGGCCGCTTTCCATCCGGGCCATGTTGTTCCGGGCATCGATTTCACAAACGATCCGCTTTTGCAGGGCCGGCTCTTTTCCTATACGGACACACAGCTGATCCGATTGGGAGGTCCGAACTTTCACGAAATTCCGATCAACCGGCCGGTCTGCCCGTTCCATAACAACCAGTATGACGGCTATCACAGGATGACGATTAATAAAGGGCCTGTCGCTTATCATAAAAATTCGCTGCAAAACAACGATCCGGCGCCTGCTTCAGAAGAAGAAGGCGGATATGTGCACTACGAGGAAAAAGTCGAGGGCAAAAAAATCCGCCAGCGCAGCGAAAGCTTTAATGATCACTATTCGCAAGCGAAGCTGTTTTGGAACAGCATGTCTCCCGTTGAAAAAGAACATATCATTTCGGCGTTCCGCTTTGAAGTCGGAAAGGTCAAAAGCAAGGACGTCCGCCGCCAAGTCGTTCATATGTTTAACAGGGTTGACGGGGAGCTTGCCAAGCAAATCGCTGCGGGTGTAGGCGTAGAGCCCCCTGAAAAAGACGAAGGCTCCAACGTGACGTTTAAATCCCCTGCGCTCAGCCAGGAGAACACGGTGAAACTGCCGCAGACAAGGACAGTCGCCATTTTAGCAGAACAAGGTTTTGATGATGAAGACCTGAGCCGTGTGTTGAAAGAATTCAAAAAAGCCGGCATCATTCCGGACATCGTCAGCTCGGCACTCGGAGTAATCGAAGGGACCGGCGGCACAGAAATTGAAGTCGGAAACACTTTGCAGACGGTCGATTCTGTGCTGTACGATGCTGTTTATATTCCGGGCGGCCAAGAAAGCATTGAACGCCTGCAATTGCATAAAGCCGCAGCGGATTTTATCAATGAAGCATTAGGACATTATAAAGCAATCGGAGCCGCAGGCGAAG
The DNA here is from genome assembly GCF_038593085.1 of Bacillus sp. FSL L8-0528. Lineage (NCBI taxonomy): Bacteria > Bacillati > Bacillota > Bacilli > Caryophanales > Bacillaceae > Bacillus > Bacillus sp. FSL L8-0528. Next base: position 4,079,038 of record NZ_CP151961.1, on the reverse strand, counting down.
GGGTCGATCTCCTGCTGTCCGCCGCCGGATCCCATGCGGCTGCACAGCCGGGCATTATCACCTCTCGCGATGATAAGAGCAAAGACGACTTTGGAAAAATACTGGTCGAAGCGATCGGCGAGCACCGCCATTGGGATAGGCAAGTTTAATAAAAAAAGAGGCAGGCTAAATGCCTGCCCTTTTACTCTATTTTTCTACCACACAAACAGCCCGACAATCCCCGCGCTCAACAGCGACACCGCTATTCCGCTGACAAGGAGCTTCCACACATTTCTTCCGATAATCGCCGATTTTTCTCCGTTAAATAAGGAATTGTACGTTCCATAGATCATCCCGATCGTACTGAAGTTGGCAAACGACGTCAAAAATGTTGTGGCCACGGCAGCCGTATGTGGTGAAATCGCATCTAGCTGCGTTTTTAAATCCATCATCGCGACGAATTCGTTTGTGGCGAGTTTCATGCCCATCAGCTGTGCAACATACATCGCGTCGCCCGGCGCCAGTCCAAGCAAGAATGCGAACGGACTGAAGATATAAGAAAAGATCTTTTGAATCGTCAAACCGTCTACGATCAATCCCAAAATACCGTTCAAACATGAGGTTAAAGCGACATATCCGATGACCATGGCGAGAATGACGATAACCATATTCATTCCGACCATCATGCTGTTTGAAATCGTTGAGAAAAAGTCCTTTTTCTCTTCTTTTGGCGGTACGTAAATGATGTCTTCATCCTTAGTGACTTCCACCGGGTTTAAAATGCTGGCCAAGATCAACGCATTTAAGCAGTTCAACGGAATCGCTGTAAATACGTATGTCGCAGGAACCATCGTTAAATAAGACCCGAGAATCGATCCGCTGATGCTGCTCATACTCATAATGCCGAACGTCAGCAGGCGGTTGTCCTTTAATACAGCCAATTGCCCGCGAATCACGGCGAGCGCTTCAGTATTGCCCAGAAACATCATTTGAATCGAAAAGAAACTTTCTAATTTAGGAAGGCGTGACACTTTCGAAATCACCCAGCCGATCTTATCAATCATCCATGTTAAAATTCCGAAATAAGCCAGTATATCAAAAAATGTCACGACAAAAATAATCGGCAGCAAGGCGCTGAAGAAAAAGTCAACGGTTTCATTGCCCATCACGGACGGAAAGGCAAACGCGATACCGTCGCTTGCACAAGCGATCAGCCAAGAAAAGAAAGAGGCGATCAGATTGATGGCCCATCCGCCGATTTTTGTCCCAAGCATAAACCACGTCACCAAAAGCTCAACGATGAAAAGGGAGAGAATCGGCCTCCATTTTACGCTTTTCTTTCGCGGGGAACAAAAATAAATCACGGACATGACAATGAAAATGCCTAAAATGTTAATGAGAAAATACATGATGCCAACTCCCGAATGTTTTTTGAAAATAAAAAAGCTCTTACTTTTCATGGGTTCCGATAAAGAAAGCATGAAAAATAAGAGCATATGAAAAATAGATATATTGTTTGCGCAATACACTTTTTACATGATCAAATCTATTCAAACTTCCTTGTAGTCTGGCGATTTACGGTTGCCAGGTAGAAACAATCAGACCCTATTACTGATTATATACAAGAAGTGAGCTTCTATTATTTTGACTGTATTTTATCCCTTTTGCGCTCAGAAAATCAACCTAAATAAGTATTTTCACAATAATAAATTATTTTTATATTAAATTGAGTTCTCGTGTAAGCTAAAAGCCGCCATTCCGGCGGCTTTCTAAAAAAGGGAGGATTCTATGTTCACCCTTGCTTCACACTCTCCGAAGCATATCCATTCGGATTCGCAGAGTGCCAGTTCCAGGCGTCGCGGATGATTGCGATCAGGCTGTTGTGTTTTGGGGTCCAGCCTAATTCTTTTCTTGCTCTCGAAGAAGAAGCGGCAAATGTTGCTTGTGAATCGATGTCCGTTTCTGTCAGCTTTGCGGCGATAAGAGGAATGCCTGTGACATATTGGGCGGCAAGGATGATTTGTTCAGCGGAGTAGCTTTCGCCATAGCTGAGATTGTAGATTCGGCTATCCTTGCCTTTCCGCAAGTGGCTGATGGCGAGCACGTGTGCTTCTGCCAAATCCTGCACGTGAACATAATCGCGGAAGCCAGTTGCTTCTTCAGGTTGATCTATGTGAACAAAAGGAAGGTGTCCGAGAGCGGTTCGCAGAACATTTGAAATGAGATGTGTTTCGCTCCCCCGGTCTTCGCCGATGATGGCGGATGGGTGGGCGCCGCACGCATTGAAGGAGCGGAGGATCACATATTTCAGGCCATACGCTTTTTCCGCTTCCATCAGCATTTTCTCCATCATCCATTTGACCTTCCCGTGCGGGTGAACGGGTTCTGGTTCGGTTTCTTCCGTGACAGGGAAGTCCTGTGGACAGCCGTAGACGGCAGCGCTTGACGCGAAAACGATCCGGCCGACATCGTATTCTTTCATCACGTCAAGCAGGGTTTCCATGCCTGTCATGTTTTCGTTGAAAGAAGAAAAAACGCGATTCGACTGTGATGGAATGGGTGATGCTGCGAAATGCATGACGGCTTCAATGTCCTCGTTTTCAAATACTTGCTTGAGAAAATGCCGGTCGCGAATATCCCCTTTATAAAACGCAGCTTCGGGGTGAACGGCTTCTGCGTGTCCAGTCGCCAGGGAATCCACAACGACGACTTTTTCTTTTTTCTCAATTAACGTGTAAACGGCGTGGGAACCGATATAACCGGCTCCCCCGACAACTAGTATGCTCATCGGAATCCCTCCTTTTGGATCTCTTGTCTTCTATATCATATGGCGCTGCGGAGCTGCCGCCCGCCGCTGTTCTTCAAATCCGTATTTGCCGTCAATGATATATAGCGGCCTGTCTTTCACTTCGTCATAAATGCGGCCGATGTATTCGCCGATCGCTCCGAGGATGATCAGAATAAATCCGCTGAACAAGCATTGCAGAATGATCATCGACGACCATCCTGTAATGGTGCTTGTCGTAAACAGCTTCATGCAGACGACGATGAAGGCGTATATAAAGCCGACCGCTGACAGCGCGATTCCTGAGTAGCTTGCCAGTTTCAGCGGCTGAAAGGAAAATGAGGTGATGCCGTCGAGCGAAAGCTTCAGCATTTTTTTGAGCGGGTACTTCGTTTCACCTGCAAGCCGTTCGTGGCGCTCGTAATAGACGGCGGTCTGCTTGAACCCGAGCCAGCTGACAAGGCCGCGGACGAACGGATTTTTTTCTTCCAGCTTGTTCATTTCATTGACCACCTTCCGGTCCATGAGCCGGAAGTCTCCCGTATCCACCGGGATATCAACGTCTGTGAGTTTTCTTAAAATACGGTAGAACATGGCGGCCGTTTGCTTTTTGAAAAATGTTTCTCCTTCACGCTTTGTGCGGACGGCGTATACAACGTCAAAGCCTTGGCGCCATTTTTCCGCCATTTCCAAAATCAATTCGGGAGGATCCTGCAAATCGGCGTCGATCACAACGATCGCTTCGCCGGCAGCATAGTCGGTACCGGCCGTAATGGCGATCTGATGACCGAAGTTTCTTGAGAAATTGATGCATTTTACTGCCGGGTCTGACTGAGCAAGCGACTTCAGCATGTGAATGCTGTCATCGCTTGAACCGTCGTTTACAAAAATCAGTTCATAGGGATCGCCTGTCGAATCCATGACGGTTTTTAATCGGTCATAGGTGCTTTGAAGCACTTCCGCTTCGTTGTAGACAGGGACTACGATTGAAAATGTGACTTGTCTCTGCATATTCATCACCTTTCCTTTCATCAATCAAGCTCCACTTTATAAAGCGTCTGATTTCCGCCAGGTCCGCCTGACTGGGAATCGTTATCTGAAGAAGAGCTGCTGTATTCGCTTTTTGAAATTTCTTTTCCGCTTTCTTTAATCCAGTTGGTGATTTCTGAATTTTCCTGGCCTCGGCCGTCGCCGATCATGAAATACTTGACTTCGCCGTTTTTGACGAGCTTCTCAAGTTTTTCAACCGTCAAAATCGGATCGCTTCCAGAGAATCCGCCCATCGCCATCACAGCTTTGCCTGTTTTGATGATGTAAGATTGAGCAGACGTTGCGCTGGAGACTGCAAATAAATATTTTTCACCAGTGTTGTTCTTTTCAAGGTAGCTCAACAGTTCTTCATCGACTGATTCGCCGTTTCCAGGGCTGCCGCCGCTGCTTGGTCCGCCTTGTTGACGGCCGCTTGCGCCTTCACCGTTCTGATTTTGGCTGTTTTGGCCGGAACCGGTATCAGCTGAAGAATCATTGCTGTTTGAACCAGGACCGAAGCCAGGTCCGTTATTGTTGGCACTGTTTGTTTGACCGTCTTTGCTGCCGAATCCGGGAGGTCCGCTGCCGTTGTTATTCTGCATCTTACCTCCTCCGCCACCGCCGCCAAATGATTGTGCGGATTTAGGACCGGCCTGTGGAATCATGCCGTTTACACCGTCAGTGAGCGTTGCTGTCGTCCAATAGAAAGGTCCGATCAGCATGCCGAGCAGCGCTGCAAGTGCTACATAGTAGCTGAATGACTTTCCTTTCTTCACAAAGATGAGAAGGCAGCTTGTGACAATGCCGAAAGCGCCGATCAATATGCTCCAGATGATGCCGATTTCGCTGAGATAAGGACTCAAAATATACAATTCAAATGCGGTTGTCAGCAAAATCCCGATCGGCAGAAGCTGTTTTTTCCAGCCGCTTTCTTCCTGATAGAGGCGAACGAGCGCCGTCCAGCCTGCACCTGACAAAGCCGCAATCGGTGCTGCCAGCATAATCAGATAGTAATGATGGAAGAATCCTGCGACGCTGAAGAATGCAGCGACCGGCAGAAGCCACATCATCCAGAAAATCGTTTCAGTCGTTGTTTCATTGAATTTTCGTTGCCCGCGAAGGCCTGTGATCAGCAAACCGATGATGCCGAAGAATACAAACGGGATGAGCCAGCTTGCCTGTCCGGAAAGCTCAGATTGGAATAGTCTGAGAGGACCCGCGGTTCCTGTGCCAAACATGCCGCTCGTGCCGCCACCGGGACCTCCGCCGCCGCTTTGGACATCACCCTGCTGGCCGTCCGGTCCGCCTGAAGGCATTTCGCCCCCGCTCGGCGGAGTCACTTGTCCATTTGCCGAGTCTGAGTTGTTTTCAGTATCGCCGCTTTGCTGCTGCGGCATTTCCTGCTGCTGGTTCTTTTGATCTTGAGCAGATGAGGAGGGTCCGCCCCCGCCTGCACCGTTTTGTCCTGTGAGACGCTGGATGCCGTTGTAGCCAAACGCCAGCTCAAGGACAGAGTTGGTCTGGCTGCTTCCGATATAAGGGCGCGAACTCTCCGGCTGGCTGTCAACGACAACCGCCCAGGAAACGGAAACGCCTGCCAGAACGATCACGGCTGTGATAAGAGACACAACTTTTTTGCGAAGCGTCGTTTTTGCTGCAATCATGTAAAACAGCAAGAATGCCGGTAATACCATGTATGCTTGCAGCATTTTGACGTTAAAGCCGACGCCGACCATACAGAATGCGCCGAGCAGCCAGCCGATTTTTCCTTTGCGGACTGCTTTAAACAACATCCACGTTGCAGTCATCAAGCAAAGGACGAGAATGCTGTCGACGTTGTTTGTATGGCTGACTGCAACGGCAATCGGCGTACACGCCATAATAAGAGCTGAAATTCTGGCCGCCGTTTTGCCAAAAGTAGGTTTTACAATAAAGTACAACAGTGCTACGGAAATCACTTCGGCAATGGCTTCAGGGAGAACGACGCTCCAGCCGTGCAGGCCGAACACAAGTGCAAAAAGTGTCTGAATCCAGAGTGCGACAGGCGGTTTATCAACTGTTACAAAGCCTGCCGGATCAAATGATGCGTAAAAGAAGTTATGAAAGCTTTGGGTCATACTTTCAACGGCCGCCGTATAGTAGGCGTTGTCTGTGTCACTATTCCAGATGCCGTACAAGTTTAATGCTGCAGATAATACAAGAATGAAGACCAGGAATATATCGATTTTCCTTTTCTTAATCATTGTTCGATCACCTCACTAAAGAGCATTATAGAAGCCAAATATGATCAAACTATGAACAAATCAAGAAGGAATTTTAAATTGTATAGAGGGGCAAAAAAAAGAGACATGCCGTCAGGAGGCATGTCTCCAGCGTGTCGACAAACCCTCGCATTCGTTGTCAGGCCTGCGCGTCGGTGCTCACGAATTCCAACATTCGCTCCGCTCCGATGCTCGGCCTTCCTAGACTGCAAGGGTTTTCAATCACGCTGAAAGGATGACAAAATCCCAAAACAAAAAGCTGTTTTGGGATTTTGTCAACATTCTGAGACATGCCGTCATTAGGCATGTCTCAAATGAGGTGTTATTTCCATACGTCTTCAGCGATCTCGACGACATGGCGCAGTTTTTCCCATTGCTGCTCTTCCGTCAGGAGGTTGCCTTCTTCTGTGGAGGCAAAGCCGCACTGCGGGCTTAGGCACAACTGGTTCAGGTCGACGAAGCGAGCCGCCTCTTCGATGCGGCGCTTAACAGCATCCGGGTTTTCAAGCTCACCGAATTTGGATGTGATGAGACCGAGGACGATCTGCAAGTCTTTCCGTTTGACATAGCGAAGCGGTTCGAAGCCGCCGGAGCGCTCGTCATCAAATTCAAGGAAAAGTCCGTCTAAATTGAGTCCGTCGAAAATCGTTTCAGCAGCCGCATCGTAGCCGCCTTCCGCCACCCATGTTGACTGGAAGTTGCCGCGGCAGATGTGCATGGTGACCGTCAAATCATCCGGGCGTCCTTCAACTGCTTCATTAATCGTGTTGGCGAAAGACTGGCGCAGTTCATCAGGCTGGCGGCCGAAGGCTTTGATCTGCTCATGTCCTTTGTCTGAGAAAAATACCGACCAGGCCGTGTCATCCAGTTGCAAATAGCGGCAGCCGGCATCGTAAAATGCACGGATTGCTTTTTTGTAAGCCTGCGCGACATCGTGATGGAATTCATCCAGATCCTCGTACGGGCTTTCTCCAAGTTTTCCTCTGAAAAACAGCATATTCGGGCTCGGAATCGTCATTTTCGGCGTATGTGTGCCCGCAATATCATGAAGAAATTGATAATCTTCAAGCATCGGATGGTTTGTAAAGTCGACTTTGCTTGTTACTTTGATGCCGCGCGGCTTTGTTTCAACATTATGAAATTGAATGCCCTTGTCCGCTGTATATCCTTCTACGCCGTCAAGCCCTTCGAGAAAGTCAAAGTGCCACCATGACCTGCGGAATTCCCCGTCAGTAACAGCTTTAAGGCCAATTTCTTTTTGCTTTTCGACAATGCGCTTGATCTCTTCGTTTTCGACTTCGCGCAGTTGTTCAGCGCTAATTTCACCGTTCGCTTTTTGAATACGCGCTTTTTTTACGGGCGCAGACCTTAAAAGGCTTCCCACCTGATCAGCTCTGTACGGTCCGATTTTTTTCCTAGGCGTTTGCTTCAGTACATCGGTTGATTGTGTCATGCTTCATCCCTCTTTCTTTATAAACATAAAAAAGCTCTTCCCGATAAGGAAGAGCTTGATATATTCAATCTCCTCCTTATCTTCAAGAGCACGAACATGCTCTTAAGGATTTAGCACCATTCTGTCATAGACAGCGGTTGCCGGGTTTCACAGGGCCAGTCCCTCCACCACTCTTGATAAGGAAAACCTTTTTATGCGATTTTTTTAATAATTTTAATATTAATACTTTTTATAAAAATGTCAATGGTTAATAAAAGAGCATTTTTAATTTATTCGAGTATTTTTCCAGACGGTTTTGTACTTTTTTTGATATTTTTCATTCTCTTCTTCTGCGATTAAACCGGCGGCAGTGCTTTTGATATCGTTATCCTTCAAGCATCGTATAAGTGTCTAAGGCTTTGGATCATATCAAATCGAATCAGCGTGTAATTTTTTCGTAAAGACAGCCGTTAAAACAATCAACGAGGTGTTTGACGACTATTTTCCGCTGTTGATCCCCTGCCAAACCGACTCTCCAATTTTATACGTCACTTAGCATTTTGTTTTCCGGGTCACTGATGCTCAATGATAGAGAAAATGCGCTTTATGATTGTCTTTATCATCAAGATCTTTTATTAATTGATCCCATACTTAATAGGCCCAATCGACTTCTTTTTCGGTTAAGGACAGGATGTGTTGATATGCTTCATATTGGAGAATGTCGATCGTCTGACTCCAAATCTCTAAAATACATGTGAATCGCATTGAATTAGAATATTTTTCAAAAAATGAAACTTTTTATCGAGTTCACCGGTCTATCATGTGTACCTGATTTCAAAGTGGGTATGATAAACAATGAAAGATTAAGGAGGGTTCTTATGAACAAAAAAACAGTGTTTAAAGCGTTAGGTATGTTGATGACAGGGATATTGTTTTTTGCGCTGTACAGTGCGGCTGCACTTCCTTCTGCATACGCGGCAAATGAAAAAAAGCCGACGGTCACGAGCCATACTTACAAAAACGTTAAGGCTTTGAAATACCCGCAGGTTTCAAATGTAAGCACCAAATCTCTCCAAAATAAGATCAACAAAGATTTTAAACGTTATATTGAGCAGTCCTACAAAGATTATGTAAAAAACAAGAAAGACGGTCAACAGCACGGATACCAAACCGATTATCAAACGTCCTTTGAAGTGAAATACCGGACCGGCCAAAAGCTGAGCATCCTGACAAGTAATTACGTCTACTCCGGCGGAGCGCACGGAAATACGGCAGTCCGCTCTTTCAACTATGACCTTGCCTCTAAAAAACGGGTGTATTTATCAGACATCCTAAATACAAAATCGAAAATGGATAAGACAAAAACATACATTTACAACTATATTCAAAAACACAGCGACATTTTCTTCCCGGATGTGAAGAAGAAAGACATCGTCCTTGGTAAAAACACGGCTTTTTATTACACAAAAGACGGCATTGCGATCGTCTTCCAGCAATACGATGTAGCCCCTTATGCTGCCGGAAATCCGGTCGTTGCCGTTCCGAAAACGGTGTATCAATAAATAACAGCCCCTGTTTCGCAGGGGTTTTTGTTTTGAGGGAAGAAGGATTGGGGAGGTTTTGGAAGCACTTTCATAAAGCGGCAGCTGACGGGCATGATTCAGCCCGGCGTCAGTTCGCAGATTTTTTCTAAATCGAACAGCTCGCAGACATAGAACATGCACTGCCGGCCGCTGATGATCTGATATTTTTTAAAAGCATATGTCCGGTCTGCTGAAACAGGTACAAGGTGTGTGAAATGTTTTCCCAGGCAGTCGCCCGTGCTGAAAATTTCACGCCTTGACTCCAGTTCTGCAATGATTTTCCCGATGGGAAGCCTTTCTTCCTGCAAATCTTGTTTGATAGCGGGCGGCAGTAAGTTTGTTTTGACATAGACATAATTATAAGATAAATAATCAGCGCCTGATTTCAAAGAGGAGGTTCTAAACAAGATGTCATCATCGCGTTGAAACAGCCTCGCTTCTTCAGGTGACAGCTTGTCATAATCAATATTCTTTTGCTGAAAAACTTCGATTTCGGCTTTGCCGCCGATCAGCGTTTCAATCGCTTTGGTTGTTGAACCATCGGTTTTGGTTAACATGTCTTTTACAAGAGCAACAACAGTTTCAGGAAAAAAGTGGCTTACACTCAATGAAAGGCACCTCCGTACCAAAATTAGAATTTTTTGAAAACTTGTCTTTAAATTTATCATGTGGAGGTGAGTTTGTCTAGAAAAATAAGTTAAATTTTAGGTTAGTAATGTAAATTTTATCTTTTTTAAAATTGGATAGATCAGGATGTGTATGGAAAAAGGAGACGTCAATGTCTCCTTTTTTTGTGCCATTAATTTAAGTCGTCTCTCCTTCTAAAAGCTGTACGGGCAAATAGGTTTCCAGCGGCAAGTCATCGAATTCGCCTTCAATGGCTTTGGACAAAATCTCGATGGCCGTCTTGGAAATGAGTTCGATCGGCTGCTGGATGGTTGTCAATTCCGGGAGGATAGACTGAACCGCTTCCGTTCCGTCGTAGCCGATCACCTTTAATTGCCCGGGAATGTCTTTTCTGCGTTTTTTTGCTTCGGTGATGACTGTAGCAGCCATGAGGTCATCACTGGCGAAAATGCCGTCAGCTGCAGGCTGTTCATCAAACAGTTTTGAGATGATTTCCCGGTAATTTTGATGAAAGGGAACTTCATATGTAATCGGCTGTCTCCCGTGTTGTCGCATCACATCTTCATATGCTTTTCTTCTAAGATTTGCCGGTGTTTTCAGCTCAATTGGTCCGTTGATATGGATGATGTGCCGGCATCCTTTTGCAATTAACAGTTCTGTCGCTTTTCTTCCTCCGTCATAGTTATCGGAGCCGATGACGGGAATCGTTTCCGATAAGTAATGATCAATGGCGACAATCGGCAGGTTTTGCCGATGATAATTTAAAATTCCCCTGTTGTAAGTCACGGCGATGACGCCGTCCACTTGATTTCGCATCAGCATTTCCAAGTATTTTTCTTCTTTGTCTTTGCGGTTCAAGCTGTTGCAAAGCAGCAGTTTGTAGCCCATGGCAGCGCATATGCTCTCAATATGAAAGGCCAGTTCGCCGAAAAACGGGTTGCTGGAGTTTGGGATGATGAGCCCTATTAAATGGGTTCGTTTACGAAATAAAGAGCGGGCCAAATCGTTTGGAAAGTAATTGATTTCTTCCATCGCTTTATAGACTTTTTCTTTTGTTTTTTCACTAATATAGCCGCGGTTATTTAATACCCGCGATACGGTTGTTGGTGAAACTCCCGCTTTTTTTGCAACGTCGTGAATGCTAGGCTTCATTCCCTTTTCCCCCTGCTTTTTTACTGAAATGGCTTACAATTCTCGTCACGCACTTATTTTAGAGAATCGGGCCGATATGTGCAAGAAAATGCCATGATTCTGAGAAATGTACCGGGATGAATGAATGGGAAAAAAGTATGTCAACCGGTTGACATATGAAACCGGTTGACATACAATTCACTTGAAAGCGCTTTTATTTGTTAATTTATGAAAAATGGGGGGAAGTAACAAAGATGAAAAGGTGGCTCTTCGGAATTTTTTCGTTGTTGCTGATGTTTGCGATGTGGGGCTGCAGCAATAGCAAAAGTGCAAATAGCCAAGATGGGAAAACGCTTACGGTATGGGTGCACGTATCTGATGATAGTGAAGAAGGAAAGGTCTATCAAAAGCGGGTGGACGCTTTTAATAAAAAGTATGCCTCTGAAAACGTCGAGGCCAAAATTGATTTCATCCCCAGAAGCGGAAACGGTGGCGGATATGAAGACAAAGTGAACGCGGCACTGACAACGAACACCCTGCCGGATGTGATCACTTTGGACGGACCGAATACGGCGGCTTATGCGAAATCGGGCGTAATTGCGCCATTGGATGAGTATATCAAAGACCAGGATGATTTATTGCCGAGCATTAAGCAACAGGGAACCTACGAGGGGAAACTGTATGCGATCGGCGTCAGCGAATCGTCGGTCGGTATTTACTATAACAAAAAAATGCTGAAGGATGCCGGCGTTGACTTGAAAACGTTGCCAACGGTTGAGAATCCATGGACGTGGGACGAATTTCTTGAGCTTTGCAAAAAGCTGAAAAATAAATATGACAAGCCGGCCATCGATATGCAGTTGCAGTCAAAAGACGAAATGCTGACCTATGCGCTTTTGCCATTTGTTTGGTCGGCCGGCGGCGATGTCCTTTCAAAAGATGGCAAGCAAGCGGAGGGTGTTTTTAACGACAAACCGACCGTTGAAGCGATGACATTTATTCAAACAATGCTGAAAGAGGGTTACACGACCCGGACTCCGGTTAAGCAGGCATTTGAAACGGAAAAATATCCGATGAAAATGAGCGGTGTCTGGACGGTAACCGACATGGAAACAAATTTTCCTAATGTCGATTATGGTGTGATGCCGTATCCTGTTTCGCCAAAAACAAAAAAGCTTGTGTCCCCTTCAGGAAGCTGGCAGTTTGCCATGACACAGACGTCTGAAAACAAGGAATGGGCGGCAAAATTGGTCGATTGGATGACAAACAAGGAATCCAACCTGGAATTGAGCCGTTCGATCGCCGCGCTGCCTGTGCGCTATTCATCAGAGAAAGTGCTGGCAAAAGAATTCTCAGATGAAATGAATGTCTTCTTGCAGCAGCTGAAAGAAACGGGGCATGCACGACCGGTGACACCGGCATATCCACAGGTGACACGCGCATTTCAGCAAGCGATCGATGACATCAGCTTCTTTGATCAGCATCAGGATATTCATTCGGTGCTGGATACGCGTGCAAAAGAAATGCAATCAGCCATCGATAAGGCAAACTAGAAGGTGGAGCCATGAATAAAATTCCGTTGAAAGAAGCAAGGACGGCCTTTCCGCTGAAAAAAACCCCTGCCAATAAAATAGGGTGGCGGGACAATGTGCTGGCCTATACATTTTTAGGTCCGGCCTTGCTGATTTTGTCAGTGTTTCTCGTGATTCCTTCGATTATGGCGGTTTACTACGCATTTACAGATTATTATTTGTTAACACCTGACCTGCGCAAGTTTGTCGGTTTTGACAACTTTATCAAATTGTTCAAAGACCCTATTTTCTTGAAAAGCTTGAGCAACACATTGAAATTTGTTGTCCTTGTGATTCCGTTACAGATCGGGGCCGCTCTCGGGCTGGCCCTTCTGTTGAATAAAAAGCGCAAGGCCAATACGTTTTTCAAAGTCGCATACTTTAGCCCCGTCGTCATGTCGCTTGTTGTCATCTCCGTTTTGTGGCTGTACTTGCTGAATCCGAATGAAGGAATGATCAATAACGTGCTGACGCACGTCGGTTTACCGCCACAGCCGTTTTTGACAAGTCCTGATCAGGCGATCTTTACAATTGTTTTCGTTTCAGTCTGGCAGGGGGCCGGATTTCAGATGCTGATTTTTTTAGCGGGCCTGCAAAATATTCCCGGAGATGTCTACGAGGCGGCGCAATTGGATGGTATGAATAAATGGCAGCGGTTTATTTATATTACATTGCCTTTGTTGAAACCGACGTCGGTTTTTATCTTTATTACGACGCTGATCAGTGCGTTTAAGCTTCTCGTGCAGCCAATGGTCATGACCCAGGGGGGACCGGTCAATTCAACGATGACAGTTGTCTATTATATTTATCAAACGGGATTTACCGATCGGATGGTCGGCTATGCAAGTTCAATTGCGCTCTTGTTTGGCACGATGATTGGATTGGTGACGCTTGCGCAGCGCAAGTTGGTGAAGGAGGATGAAGGCGGATGAGACGGAAATTCGGGCCTTTGACGATACTGGAATATATATGCCTTGTTTTGCTGGCGGTTCTGTTTATATTTCCGCTGATTTGGATGGTCGCTTCATCGATGAAACCGGAAGCCGATATTTACAACAATATCAGCAGTATTAAAGCGTTTCTCCCGTCTTTTCATCCGTCGGAATGGTTTCAATCCTACAGGGAAGTGCTGTCACGGTTTGATTTATTAATGTATATCGGTAACAGTCTGTTTTACGGTTTGTGTGTGGCAGCGGGAGCTGTCATCATCAACGGAATGGCGGGCTTTGCATTCGCCAAGCTGCAGTTCACAGGTAAAAAAGTGCTGTTTACCATATTGCTGGCGCTTTTAATCGTGCCGATGGAAACGATTTTAATCTCGCAGTTTACAATTGTTCATAAGCTCGGACTTGTTGATACGCGCCTTGCCGTGATTTTGCCGGCGCTTGCCGGGGCTTTCAATATTTATTTGTTCCGAAACTTTTTCATGGCGATCCCGGGGGAGATGATTGAGTCGGCCAAGCTTGACGGAGCCAATACATGGCAGATTTTCTGGCGGGTGATGCTGCCGATGTCCAAACCGGCTGTTGCTACTGTGGGGACATTGGCTTTTATCGGCAGCTGGAATGACTATATTTGGCCGCTGATGGTTTTGACGGATAAGTCGAAATTTCCGATCCAGGTGGCGATTACAGCCATCAACAGCACCGAGCCGGTTTATACGAACCAGGTAATGGCTGTCCTGACGATTTCCACGATTCCGCTGATTCTGATCTACATTGTCGCCCAACGCTACATTTTAGATGGTCTGGGCGGTTCAGGGACAGGCATCAAATAGATACATCCAAATCGGGTTAAAGGAGCAAATGAAAATGAAAAGCTCAAACAGTCTGTATTGGAAACTAAGCGCTTATTTTTTCTTTTTCTTTTTTACTTGGTCTTCCAGCTATTCTTTATTTGCGATTTGGTTAGGGCAAGAAATCAATTTGAACGGGTCTGCGACGGGCATTATCTTTTCTGTAAACGCTATCTTTACCTTGTGCATGCAGCCTTTGTACGGTTTTATCTCCGATAAGCTCGGGCTGAAGAAAAACATATTATTTATGATCAGTTTGCTTCTCGTATTGACGGGGCCCTTTTATATTTTCGTCTACGGACCGCTTTTGCAATACAATGTCTTTCTTGGGGCTATCGTCGGCGGAATGTATTTGGGAACTGCTTTTCTCGCCGGAATCGGCGCGATTGAAACTTTTATTGAAAAGGTCAGCCGCAAATATCAATTTGAATATGGAAGAACAAGGATGTGGGGGTCCCTCGGCTGGGCTGCGGCGACATTTTTTGCAGGTCAGCTGTTCAATATCGACCCGAATATCAACTTCTGGGTTGCGTCCGTTTCAGCAGTCATATTGGTGGTCATTATTGTTTCCGTAAAAATTGAGATGACAGATGATGAAAAGGAAAGAGCAGACTCGGTCAGATTAAAAGACGTCGGAGGGCTGTTTCTCTTAAAAGACTTCTGGTTTTTGATGTTGTACGTGATCGGCGTAACATGTGTATACGGCGTCTATGACCAGCAGTTCCCGCTTTACTACGCTTCCTTATTTCCGACTCCGGCTCTGGGGAACCAAATATTTGGATACCTTAACTCATTCCAAGTATTCATTGAAGCGGGCATGATGTTTCTTGCGCCTTTCATCGTCAATAAGCTTGGTCCTAAAAAAAGTTTGATTTTAGCGGGGCTGTTAATGGCTTTCCGCATTATCGGCTCCGGACTTGTCAGCGGACCGGTCGGAATTTCATCGATGAAACTCATTCATGCTTTAGAATTGCCGATTATGCTGATTGCGGTGTTTAAATATTTGGCGACTAATTTTGATAATCGTCTTTCATCCGTACTTTACCTTGTCGGCTTTCAATTTGCATCCCAGGTAGGCACGTCGATTTTTTCGCCGCTTGCGGGAGGTTTATACGACAGCATCGGATTTCGCCACACTTATCTCATCATGGGAACAATGGTCCTTTGTTTCACCATTATTTCGATTTTTACCTTGCTAGACTCAAAGAAAGACGTTGAATTTGCTCAAAGTCTACAAAGAAAGCATATATAGAGAGGATGTCACAGATGAATAGAATTCAGCAGGCAGAAGAAGCATTGAAGAAAACCGGGAAAAAAGTGAATCACCGTTACCGAATGGGCTATCACATGATGCCCCGGGCAAACTGGATAAATGATCCAAATGGACTTATTCAATATAAAGGGGAGTATCATGTCTTTTATCAACATCATCCGTATGATGAGAATTGGGGGCCGATGCATTGGGGCCATTTGAAGAGCAGGGATCTTATTCACTGGGAGCACTTGCCGATCGCTTTAGCGCCTGGCGATGCATTTGATGAAAGCGGCTGCTTCTCAGGAAGCGCAGTCGAATATAACGGCGATCTCGCTTTAATCTATACAGGGCATAATATGATAGATGAAGAGAAAGACGATTTCTATCAAAATCAGAATATAGCAGTCAGCAAAGACGGTATCTCCTTTGAAAAACTAAAAGAAAACCCCGTCATCGCAGAGCCGCCGGAAGACAGCGCCCGCCACTTTCGCGATCCGAAAGTATGGAAGCATCGTGAGACCTGGTATATGGTGATCGGAAACGCCTCAAAAGAAAATGTCGGCCGGGTCATTTTATACCGCTCATCTAACTTTGTAGATTGGGAATATGCAGGCGTCCTCGCCCAAAGCGACGGAAATCTCGGCTTTATGTGGGAATGTCCGGATTTCTTTGAATTAGACGGCAAACACATTTTGCTGATTTCCCCTCAGGGGATAGAGGCGGATGGTGATTCATATCAAAATCTGTATCAAACAGGCTATTTGATTGGAGATTATGATGAAGACACGAATGAGTTTGTACACGGCTCCTTTAAAGAGTTGGACCATGGCCATGACTTTTATGCCGTGCAAACTTTGTTGGATGACAAAGGGCGCAGAATTGCGATTGGCTGGATGGATATGTGGGAGTCAGAGATGCCGACGAAAGCGGACGGATGGTGCGGGGCTTTAACTTTGCCGCGTGAATTGACGTTGAAGGATGATCACAAAATTTTAATGAATCCCGTTGAGGAGACTCAATTACTTCGTGAATCGGAACATCATGAATGTGCCAATCAATCGATTTCCGGCAGCTTTTTGATAAAGACAGCCGAAAAGCTTCTTGAAGTTGTGGCCGTTTTTGATTTGACAATTTGCAGTGCCGAAACGGTTGGCTTAAAGATTCGGGGGATTGATCAGGAAGAGACAATCATCCAGTACAGCTTGGTTGATCAAAAGCTGACGCTCGACTGTTCAAAGTCCGGCAAAGCGCGGGACGGTGTGAGAAACGTGCAGCTTGAAGCGGAAGAGAAGCTCACCTTGCATCTGTTTCTTGACAGATCGTCTATTGAAGTATTTGCAAACCATGGTGAAGCGACAATGACCAGCCGCATATATCCCAAAGAAAGAAGAGCCGGGATTGAGCTGTTTTCTGAGAAAGGCAATGTACGGGTTGAAGAGTTCACTTACTGGACGTTGAAAGATATTTGGAAAGGCGATGAAGCCAAATGAGCAGAATATTTTGCATCGGTGAGACGTTAATCGACTTTATGCCGGTCCAAAAAGATACCGCCTTGGAATATGTTCTAATTTCGACAAAGCGCAGATAAAGATTGATCTGGCAAAAAAAAAGCGGCTGTCGTGTCTTGCAGCCGCTTTCAGCGTGTCGACAAACCCTCGCATTCGTTGTCAGGCCTGCGCGTCGGTGCTCACGAATTCCAACATTCGCTCCGCTCCGATGCTCGGCCTTCCTAGACTGCAAGGGTTTTCAATCACGCTGAAAGGATGACAAAATCCCAAAACTAAAAGCCGTTTTGGGATTTTGTCAACAATCTGAAAGCGGCTGTCTTGCAGCCGCTTTCCGCGTTTTTTTCGTATTACGCTCTTTCTTCAAACAGCTTCACAATTTCCACGATGACATTCGCGGCTTTTACCATATTGTCGGCGGAAATATACTCGTATTTTCCGTGGAAGTTTTCCCCGCCTGTGAAAATGTTCGGACAAGGAAGCCCCATGTATGAGAGCTGGGAGCCGTCTGTACCGCCGCGGATCGGTTTCACAACCGGCTCGATGTCCAGATTTTTCATCGCTTCATAGGCAATGTCGACAATCTCTTTGACCGGTTCGATCTTTTCCCTCATGTTGTAATATTGATCATTCATGTCTACTGTAATACTGTTTTCGCCGTATTTGGCTTTAAGGTCGTTTGCGATTTTTTGGACGGTGGCTTTTCTCTCGTTAAATCGGTCTCTGTCAAAATCCCTGATGATATAGGAGAGAGTGGTTTCAGAGACATCGCCCTTGATCGAAAGCAGATGATAGAAGCCTTCATAACCTTCAGTAAATTCAGGGGCTTCGTTTTCCGGAAGTCCGGCGTGAAACTGCATCGCGATTTTGGCGGCATTGACCATTTTTCCTTTTGCTGTGCCGGGGTGGACGTTCGTTCCTTTACAAGTGATTTTCGCGGCTGCGGCATTGAAGCTTTCGTATTGCAGTTCGCCGAGCGGCCCGCCGTCAACCGTATACGCGAATGCGGCGTTGAACGCCTCGACGTCAAATTTGTGCGGCCCTCTGCCGATCTCTTCATCAGGCGTAAAAGCGACTCTGATATTCCCGTGTTTGATTTCGGGGTGCGCAATTAAATATTCGATTGCCGTCATGATTTCAGAGATCCCCGCTTTATTATCGGCGCCGAGCAAAGTCGTTCCGTCGGTTGTGATCAATGTATGTCCCGCATAATCTGCAAGCTCGGGAAATTCCTTGGGCGATAAGACGACATTGAGAGATTCATTCAGCACAATGTCCTTTCCGTCGTATTGTTCGATAACCTGCGGATTGACGTTCTTTCCGGTAAAATCTGTTGCTGTATCCACATGAGCCAGGAAGCCGATCGTCGGCACCTCTTTTTCCGTATTCGAAGGAAGCGTCGCCATCACATAGCCGTTTTCATCGATTGTGACGTCCTTCATGCCGATCTCTTTCAGCTCTTCAACAAGCATATTGGCAAGCGTCAGCTGCCCGGGAGTGGAAGGCGTCGTCTGACTGTTTTCATTTGACTGCGTATCAACTTTCGCATAAGAAATGAGACGTTCAATCAGTTTGTTCTTCATGTTTCCTTCATCTCCAATTGTTGGTTTTATGTTTATCTTATCATTCATGGCGGGCGAATCGAAAACTTTTATTCCTGTATAGGAAAATTTAGTATAATATAGTTCTAAAGGATCATCACAATTGTAAGGGAGTATCAAAATGGCTAAAGGTTATACAAATGAAGGAACGAAATGGGAGTTTGCACATTCATTCTGGCTTGTGTTCACATGGGTTCCTTTTGGATTTTTAAGCTGGTTTGCATTTATTTATATCGCAGCGCGAACGAAACAAAGAAAATGGTTATTTGCCGGGATCGGATATGCAGCGGCTGTTTTATTCGCTGCTTTTACAGCCAGAACGTTCCTCTTCGATTTGGCTATGAAAGCCTTGCTTATCGTTTGGATCATCTCAATCATTCATGCTTTCAAAACAAGGGCCGAATATTTGGTTCGGCTTGAAGCCGTATATCGAATCAAACGATCAAGTATGAATGAGCTGAGGGAAGAGCTTAAACATGAACAGGAACCGCTCGGCCGAACCGGAACTTCTAAAGTGACGCTGACAAAGAAATAAATAGAATCCGCTATTTTCGGTGAAATAGCGGATTTTTTTAATGCAGAGAAAAAATTCCGTTCTTTTGAAACTTTTCTTATCAATTCTCCTCTCTAATGTTTGAAGGAGGCGCAGCAGTGAAGCAAATCAGATTAGTTAAGAAAGCTGTCGCAGGCAATGCCAAAGCTTTTGAAATGCTGTTTCAAAAGCACAGCGATCAGCTTTACAGAACAGCTTACATATATGTGCGAAATAAGGAGGACGCGTTAGATATCGTACAGGAGACGGCGTACAAGGCATTTTTATCGATTGCCCAGCTGAGGAATCCCGAATACTTTTTGACATGGCTGACGAAGATCCTCATTCATCATGCATATGCCTTATTGGACAAGAAAAAGAAAGTGGTTTTAATGGACAGGCCGCTGCAGGATGAAGACCAGGAGCAGGAGATGGATGCGGACGACAGAATGGGGATGCTTGAAGCTGTTCAGCGGTTGCGAAAAGAATATCAAACCGCCATCATTCTATTTTATTATCACGATCTGCCGATTCATGATATCGCCGGGGTGATGAATGCTCCCGAAGGAACCGTTAAGACCTATTTGAAAAGAGCGAAGCTTGAATTAAAACAACTACTGACTGGGGGAGAAGACGCATGGACAAACAATGGTTCAAAAACGAAGTAAACAAGATCGATGTTCCTACAAAAGAAATCCGCGAATCGATTGATAAAGGCATCAAGCGGGCCAAGCGGGAAAAAACGTTTCGGCCGAAGCGCGCCGTGAAACGGACCGTTTTTGTTTCGGGCGCGGCCGCCGTGCTCCTTCTCGGCAGCGGCTTCGTTTCCCCAGCGATGCAAAGCGTGTTGGCTGACGTCCCGCTGTTTGGGAAAGCGTATCAACAATTCCATGACTATGTCGGTCAAAACTTGGTGGCGGGCCAGCTTGTCACTGAACTGAACGAGAAAGCATCCAGCAACAACATAGACGTGACGGCGACAAGCGTTTATTTTGACGGCGGAATCATCGGTATGACGTTTAAGGTGAAAAGCGATACAAGAAAAGATTTAGATGATGGAGCGAGCATGATTCATTTCACATTATTTAATGGTGAGCGCAAATGGGCTATCGCTTCTCAAGGAGACATAAAGAAAACAGAGGACGGCTATACCGGCTACATTCAAATGGGCTATCCAGACAAACATATTCCCGATAAACTGACACTCCCGGTTACGATCACAAGCATTAACGGAATCAGAGGGAAATGGAAGTTCGACATTCCGGTTGATAAACTGCCGTATAAAACGCTGCACATAACCAAAAACAATACACAATCGGCTGATGGCCATAAGCTCGCCGTAAAAACGGTAATTCTCGGAAAAGAATCGACTGTCATCGACTATGAGGTATCCAATTCAGAGGAATATCCAAACGATCGTACATCGATTGTGAAAGTGACCGATGATAAAGGAAACGAAATCCCTTATTTGAGTGGCGGGCAGCGGACGACAGACAGTACAAAGAACGGAAACAAGGTTCGTCACGAAGAAAGGCTGATCCTTGGAAAAGTGAATAAAGGAACAAAATACCTCAAGATTAAGGCGAGCAGCAGTATGGGCGATTCCGAAAAGACGCTGCCTCTCACAAAAACGCCCGCCGCGCTGAGCGCTGACCGTCATGATTTCCAGATTGCCGTTGATCAGGTGAAACAAAACGGAAGCAAACTGTCTGTCGACTATCATCTGAAACATGTCGATCAATCTAAGATCGATATTGACAGCATGCAAAATTTTTTAGAAACGATGTCGCTGGTTGATTCGGATTATAAAGGCTTTGACGAGGCGCCGATGGGACACAGCGTAAAAGGTAATTTTACAAAAGTGCTTGATCCTGAAAAACTCCGATTCCGATCAGACTTTACGTTAGATGGTGAATTTGGAGCGAAAAGCTTCAGCCTTGACCAATATTCGCTTGCTGTCGACTTTGGTTATTTAAGCGCATTTTATTCTACACCGTTTAAGCCGATCAAAGTGCAATTGCCACAGTAAAATATATGACCCGCTGTTTCAGTGAAACGGCGGGTTGTCTGCTTTGCTGGCCTCCCAACCTGAAAAATTTCCTCTCCCACAGGAAAAAATATGCACCAAAAAGAAAGCGTTTTCATTGTAAGGTAAAAGCAAACCACCAAAAAAAGGGGGAGAGTAAATGAGCAGGATGGCGAAGGTGACCGAGGTGTTTGAGCGGGTCGCTTTTAAAATTACAAGCTTCAAATACATCATGGTCATTAAGTCGGCGTTTGTCACGCTGATGCCGGTCATCATTGCCGGGGCGTTTGCGGTTTTGATGCAGAATATGGTGATGAGCCCCGAGACGGGACTTGCGGTTTTCAAGCCTTTTCGGTTCTTGTCTGCGCTTGAGCCGATTATGGGGTCGATCAATTATGCGACGCTGAACTTTATTACGATCGGCGCGGTGTTTTTGATCGGGATTGAGCTCGGAAAGCTGAATGGGCATGAATCATTTTTTCCCGGCTTGATGGCGCTGATGTCCTATATCTCTGTCATTCCATCGACGGTGCTGTTGGAAGTGAACGGTTCGATGCAGGAAGTGGTTAACGTGCTGGCCAAGGAATTTACGGATCCGAAGTCGCTGTTTTTGGGGATGTTTATTTCGATTGTGTCTGTTGAAATCTTCAGCAAGCTTTCAAGCATGGACCGGCTTAAAATTAAAATGCCGGACAGCGTGCCGGCCAATGTCTCTGTCTCGTTCGGCACTTTATTTCCTTCGATTATTACTGTCACGATCATCGCCAGCTTCGGATTTGCTTTTCATCGGCTGACGGGCGTATACCTTCATGAAGCTGTGTACAATGTCGTGCAAAAACCGCTTGAGGGCGCGATTCAAGGCCTTCCCGGCATTTTGCTGCTAGTGTTTGTCGCACAGTTTTTCTGGGTCATCGGCATACACGGAAACCAGATGGTGAAGCCGATCAGGGAGCCTTTGCTGCTCGCTTCGATTACCGTCAATATGAATGCATACGCTGCCGGCGAATCGATTCCGAATATCATAACGATGCCGTTTTGGGATGTGTACATGAGCATCGGCGGATCCGGCGTCACGATCGGCCTGTTGATCGCGATTTTCATCGCGGGGAAACGGGAGGATTTGCGCAGCATTACAAAAATTTCGTTTGGTCCCGGCATCTTCAATATCAATGAACCGGTGATCTTCGGGGTTCCCGTCATGCTGAATCCGTTAATGGCGATTCCTTTTATTGTGACACCGCTTGTGACGGGTGCGATCGGTTACATCGCGACAGCGGCGGGCTTTGCCGGAAAAGCCGTTGTCATGGTGCCGTGGACGACACCGCCGATTATCAATGCCTGGCTGTCGACAGGAGGAAGCCTCGGTGCCGTCGTCACACAAATCGTATGCATCATCGTCTCCGCCCTTATTTATCTTCCGTTTGTGATGTTGTTGAATCGAAGCCTTACGGTCAGTTCTGAAAAAAATGTTTCCATGTAAAGGCGTTGAAAGGAGCGAACGAAATGGCGAGACAAACCTGGAAGATTCCCGACGATTTTATTCTCGGCGCAGCAGCGTCGGCGTGGCAGACAGAGGGGTGGGACGGGAAGCGGCCGACACAGGATTCTTATTTGGATATGTGGTACAAGAATGATCCGCATGTATGGCATAACGGATACGGACCGGCGGTGGCAACCGATTTTTATAACCGCTATAAAGAGGATATCCATCTTATGAAAGAGATCGGCTTGACACATTACCGGACATCGATTAACTGGTCCCGCTTTCTGATTGATTATGAAACAGCAGAAGTTGACGAAGTGTACGCAGACTATATCGACGATGTCATCAATGAGCTGATTACCTCAGGTGTGGAGCCGATGATATGCCTTGAGCATTATGAGATTCCCGCAGTTTTGATGGAGAAATACGGAGGGTGGGGGTCTAAACATGTCATAGATTTATTTACGGCATACGCGGAAAAAGTATTTGAACGATATGGAGACAGGGTGAAATATTGGTTTACTTTTAATGAACCAATTGTCCCGCAAACGCGGATTTTCCTTGATGCGATTCGATATCCATATGAGCAGAACACGAAAAAATGGATGCAATGGAATTTTAATAAGGCATTGGCGACGGCGAAATGCGTCCGGCTTTTTCACACCCGCAAGTCCGATTGCCTGGAAGGCGCCAAAATCGGCGTTATTTTGAATCCGGAGGTTACTTATGCGAGATCAAGCGCGCCTCATGACCAAAAAGCGGCCCGCATCTATGATTTGTTTTTTAACAGGGTTTTTTTAGATCCGAGCATCAAAGGCGCCTATCCCGATGAATTGATGGATCTCTTGGTCAAACACGACATTCTGTTTGACCATGATGAGGCGGAGCTTGACATCATCAAACAGCATACAGTAGATTTTGCCGGCATTAATCTTTATTACCCCCGCCGTGTCAAAGCTCCGTCAAGACAGTGGAATGACTCAACGCCATTTCATCCCGCTTATTACTATGAATACTTTGAGCTGCCCGGCAGAAAAATGAACCCGTTCAGAGGATGGGAGATCTATCCCCAAATTGTCTATGATATGGCGATGAGAATCAAACATGAGTACGGAAATATCGAATGGCTGATTGCGGAAAACGGCATGGGCGTCGAACATGAGGAGCGTTTTAAAAATGAAGAGGGGGTCATTCAGGATGACTACAGAATCGATTTTATTTCGGCCCATTTGCGAGAGGTGATGAAAGGGATCGGCGCCGGCGCAAACTGCAAAGGATATATGCTTTGGGCGTTCACGGACAACGTCTCTCCGATGAACGCCTTTAAAAACCGCTACGGTCTTGTTGAGATCCGATTGGAGGACAACCGCAGCAGGGTGCTGAAAAAATCGGCTTACTTTTATCGGGATATCATCAAAAACAGACGGTTTGAAACAGAGGAATTCCGGTATAAATAAAGGCGGCGGGGGGAATCATCCCGCTTGTCGCCGGGATGATTTCTCATATATGATCTACATAAAATACTCCGGCCGATTGATCATGATCTGCTTGTTCATTTGACTGATAACGCCTTCGCAGCGGAGCTTTTTCAGGACGGCGCTGACGGTTTCGCGGGATGTCCCCGAGATTTTGGCAATTTCGGCAGCGGTGATCGGACAGTTGATGACGGTTGAATTGCTTTCTTTTTGACCGAGGCTTTCGGTTAAATAGTAAATGGCTTGTGTGACCCTGTCGTGGGCATGGGAGAGTGTAATACGCTTCAGCCTTTCCTCGTGGAGGGCAAGGATGTCTGATAAATGATTGAGAATATCGTAAAGCAGGTTTTTGTTGTCCCGGACGAGATCTTCGAAGATGTTCATGGGTATATAGTAGAGTTCAATATCTGTTAAGGCTTCGGCGGCGTAGTGATAATGCTCATCCCGAAACAAGCCTCCAAATGGAAAGAGGGTATGAGGACGTACATAGTCGGTATAAAACATGGATCCAGCTTCGTTTGATTTTTCGAGTTTGATAAAGCCGTCGAGAAGAAGGTACATTCGTTCCCGGGGGTCGTCTTCCATAAATAATATCTGGCCTTTATGGTAAGTGCGCCAATAGATAAACTGTTTCATATCTTCCAGATCTCTTTTATTCAGGGAAGCGAGAAGAGGAAACTTTTTCAGTTGATGTACGATGTCTTTGTTCTTCATATGGACCACCCTTATCGATTTTCTGATGTTGCGGCTATATAGTTTAAATTTTACTTGTTTTTGACGATTGGCAAAAGGAAGAACCCTCCCCGAGCCCTTCCTTTTGCTTTTAGGCTTGTTCGACAATCGTGCCGGCATTTCCTTGGAGCGCGTCTTTGGCTAATTTCAGGGATGTGATGACCGTTTTATTGCCTTTTTTGGCTTCAGCAAATTGGATGGCTGCTTTGACTTTTGGCAGCATGCTTCCTTCTGCAAATTGCTTTTCTTTTATATAACCTTTTAGTTCTTCGGTGGTGACGCGTTTCAGCGCGCGTTCTGTCGGCTTTAAATAATCAACGGCAACATAGTCGACTCCTGTTAGAATGACCAGTTCGTCAGCCTGTACAAGTTCGGCCAGTTTGCAGGCGGCAAAGTCTTTGTCGATGACGGCGTCAATACCGGAGACGGCATCGCCGTTTTCAATGACGGGAACGCCTCCGCCGCCGGCCGCAATGACGATATGTCCGTGTTCGACAAGATCATTGATCACATCGTGTTCAAGGATCGATACCGGAGCTGGGGACGGTACGACCCGGCGCCAGCCTCTTCCGGCGTCTTCTTTAAAAACGAGGCCGCCGTTGCGGCTGTTCATCAGTTCTTTCGCTTCTGCTTCGCTGTAAAACGGACCGATCGGCTTTGTCGGGTTGCGGAATGCTTCATCATCGCCTCGGACGGCGACGCGGGTAATGACGGTTGCCGCATGTCCGCCTTTCCCTTTCGCATGCAACGCCCGGTCAAGAGCATTTTGCAGCCAATAGCCGATCATTCCCTGGGTCATAGAAACACAAGTTTCAAGCGGCATAGCCGGTGTTTTCGGAGAATCCGCCTCCTTTTGCTGAATCATCAGGTTTCCGACCTGCGGGCCGTTTCCGTGCGTGATGATTAATTCAGCGCCGCTGTCGATCATATCCGCCAAATACATGGCGGTTTCTTCTAGCGCGCGCTTTTGCGCTTCTGCGCTGGCATCTCCGGTTTGGATGGCATTACCGCCAAGTGCGACAACAATTTTTCTTTTTTTCATTTGATCATCACCTCTGTTTTGTTAAATTGAAATGCTTCCCGCAGCCAGCCTGATCACGGCGATGACAGCCAATACAAGAATCGCGGCGGCAATCAAAAGCTCGGCTTTATTGAAGACGGGGCCTTCTTTTCCTTTGCGGACAGCCCGGAATACGAGAATGCCGGGAGCGTATAAAATCATGGTCAAAAGCAGGTAATCAAGTCCTGCGGCATATACGAGCCAGACGCCGTAAATGCTTGCGATGATCCCGATGATGAGGTTCTTTCCCCGGTTAGGTTCTTTGTGCAGCCAGCTGTATTTAAGCTGATAAAGCCCGGAAAACAGATACGGGATCAAGATGGCCGAGGAAGCCAGGGAGAATGCAAACTGGTAGGCCGCATCCGAAATGAGAAACGTCAGCAAAAACAGCTGGATAATGGCGTTTGTCAAAGTCAGCGCATTTGTCGGCGCGCCGTTTTTATTTTCTTTGCCGAACCATTTCGGGAAGACCCCTTCGCGCGCCGCGATCAGCGGGAGTTCGCCCGCGAATAATGTCCAGGCCAGCCAGGCGCCCAATACGGAAATGATCAATCCCAAGTTGATGAGCACAGCTCCCCATTTGCCGACGATATGCTCCATGATCGCGGCCATTGAAGGATTCGGAAGCCCGGCCAAGTTTTGCTGATTCATGACGCCGAGCGACAGCATCGTAATCATGACGTAAATCACAAGTACACTGATCAAGCCGATAACAGTTGCTTTTCCGACATCGCTTGATTTTTTGGCTCGGCTTGAGAATAAGACGGCCCCTTCAATTCCGGTAAACACCCAGACGGTCACCAGCATCGTGCTCTTGACCTGTGTCCCGATGGAACCGAGCGACAGCCCTTTTCCCCAGAAATCGTTCGTAAATAAATCAAGATGAAACACAAAGATAATGGCGATAATGAAAGCAAAAATCGGGACCAGTTTTGAAATGGTCGTAATTAAGTTGATCATGGCAGCGGACTGTACCCCGCGCAGGATCAAAAAGTGCACACACCAGAGGATTACGCTTGCACCGATAATCGATGCGACGTTTTGTCCGTTTCCAAACGCAGGGATGAAATATCCGACTGCGCTGAACAGCAGCGTTCCGTATGCGACATTGCCGAGAAGGGCTGCGAACCAGTACCCCCAGCCGCTGTTAAACCCCATAAAATGGCCGAATCCTTCCCGCGCATAAGTGAAAATACCGCCGTCTAAATCAGGCCTTTTCGTGGTCAAGTTTTGGAAAGAGAAGGCCAGGGCAATCATGCCGACTCCGGTGATGATCCAGCCGATTAAAATGGCTCCCGCCCCCGCTCCTGAAGCCATGTCGCTTGCAAGGTTGAAGGCGCCCCCGCCGATCATCGATCCGATGACAAGCGCGATAAGTGCAAACAGCCCAAGTTTCTTTTCTTCCGCCATTTTTGTCACCTCATTCGGTTTAGAATGGAAAAGGGAATGAGCCCCTTTTCCTGTCAGTCAAGATCGCCGAGTGTCGCTGCCATGACAGCTTTAATTGTGTGCATGCGGTTTTCAGCTTCATCGAACACTTTAGAGTGTTTGCTGCGGAACACTTCGTCCGTCACTTCCATTTCTTTAAGGCCGTGCTGTTCGTAAACGTTTTGTCCGTAAGTTGTATGAAGGTCATGGAAGGCAGGCAGACAGTGCAGGAAGATGACGTTGTCATTTCCTGTTTTCTTGACGAGATCCATATTCACTTGATAAGGCTTGAGCAGTTTGATCCTTTCAGCAAACTTGTCTTCTTCACCCATGGATACCCAGACGTCCGTATACAGAACGTCGGCTCCGGATACGGCTTTATCTGTATCGTTTGTGACGGTGATTTTTCCGCCGGATTCTTCGGCGAACGCTTCCGCCATTTTAACGATGTCCTGATCAGGGAACAGCTCTTGAGGCGAGCAGATTCTCACGTCCATGCCGACTTTGGCGCCGCCGATGAGCAGGCTGTTGGCGACATTGTTCCGGCCGTCGCCGATATAGGTGAGTTTGATCCCTTTTACGCGTCCCGTATGTTCTTTCACTGTCATAAAGTCCGCAAGCATCTGCGTCGGATGCCATAAATCGGTCAGCCCGTTCCATACCGGCACACCGGAATGCTCTGCCAGGGAAATCACTTTTTCGTGTTCAAATCCGCGGAATTCAATTCCGTCGAACATGCGGCCGAGAACTTTGGCTGTGTCTTCGATCGATTCTTTTTTGCCGAGCTGAATGTCGTCTTTGCCCAAATATTCGGGATGTGCACCGAGGTCGATACAGGCTGTCGTGAAAGCGCAGCGCGTTCTTGTAGAAGGCTTTTCAAACAGCAAAGCGATGTTTTTGCCTTCCAAATAGCGATGCTTGATGCCTTGCGCTTTTTTTTCTTTTAATTTTTGGGCAAGATCGAGCAAATAGAGGATTTCTTCTTCTGAAAAATCTTTTTCAGCTAAGTAGCTTCTGCCTTTTAAATCAATCGTTTGGTTCATGGATCTCTCTCCTTTTTCTTTAGGTTTGTCTATTTCACATCTTCGCGGTAGAGCGGCATGCTCATGCAGCGCGGGCCGCCGCGTCCTCTTGAAAGCTCCCCGCTCGGGATTTCAATAACTTCAATGCCCTGTTCTCTCAAACATTCGTTAGAAATGTAATTCCGGTCATAGGTGACGACGACACCAGGAGCGATCGCGAGTGTATTGGAGCCGTCATTCCACTGCTCCCTGGCTGAAGCGATTTCGTCTCCGCCGCCGCAGAAGATCAAATTGACATCTGAAAGGCCGAGCGTTCTTTTCAGCACTTCCGGCAGATTGTGTTCTTCAGTCGTATGAATGTCGTCTGCCGTTTTCCCTCTCTCAAGAACGAAGATCCGCATGTCTCCTTCAGGCCCCTGGATGGCGGGATGGATCGTGAATTGATCTCGGTCAACCATCGTGAAGACGGTATCTAAATGCATAAAGGCTCTGCTCTTCGGTATTTCGACGGCCAGTACGCGGCGAATCCGGCTCTGCCGCTGAAATAAGTTCCGGACAAGACGCTCGATCGCTTGAGCCGTTGTCCGTTCTGATACCCCTATCGCTACGGTTTCTTCATTTAAGACAAGCTCATCTCCGCCTTCAATATTGAATTTGAAATCACGGTCAAGCCAAACCGGAATCTCATGCCCTTTAAAACGCGGGTGGTGATTGATAATGTAGCGCATAAACAGCGACTCTCTCCTGCGAGCAGGCTCTTTCATTTTGTTGATGGTCAGTCCGCTGCCGATGGCGGCCGCCGGATCTCTTGTGAAGTAAAGGTTTGGCATCGGATCGAGATAAAATGGATAATGGTCTTCCATCAGCTCATGAAGATGCGATTTCTTTTCGCGTTCCAGCTCATTTTTTCGAATGCCGCTCATCACATGTTCGACCATCGAATCGGCGTCAAAGGTGAGCAAGAACTCTTTCAGCCTGTCGTAAGCGCCGTTGATATCTGCTTTGCTTTCTGTTAAAAGCTCATCGATAAACCGCTCGCGGACGAAAGCGTCATCCAGGGCTTCGGCCGTCAGCTTTTCTAAATAAAGAACTTCAACTCCCTGTTTCTTTAACGTCTCTGCAAATTGGTCATGCTCTTTTTGCACCGCTGGCAAAAAGGGAATATCGTCAAAGAGAAGCCTTTCCAGATATTCGGGTGTAAGGTTTTCCAGTTCCCGACCGGGCCGCTTCAGCATGACGGTTTTCAAAGGGCCGATTTCAGAGTAAACGTGTATCGGTGTTGTCATGATCATCCCGCCTCCTAAGCTCTTTTTGTTACATGTACAGCTTAAAACAGGAAGGAAAAGCGCGATGTGAAAGCGATAACAACGAAAACGTGATATATTTCACATGTTTTTTGATGAAGCAAAAATAAAAATGAATAATTATGATAAATCGAAAATGAGTCCTTGCAGGAGCAGAGAATAGAACGTATAAAACGTGTATATTTTTAAAGGGGATTTTTTGAAAAATTTTTTTTGAGGGGAAAAAAAGCTGATCCGGACGGCCGGATCAGCATAAGTGATCACAAAATGATTGGGCTGCCTCAGGCGATTGGGAAATCACAAGGCATGTATCGTTCCCGCATATACAGCCCAGCATTTCCGGGCTTCCGAGCTTATCAAGAAGGACGCCGATGGCATGGGCGTTGCCGGGCATCGTTTTAATAATGATCAAGTTGTCCGTCCGATGCACATGCAGGACAACGTCGGAGATTTTATCTTTTAATATTTTAGAAGGATTGATGGATAAAGAAGCATTTGTCGTGTAGACAAGCTTTCCGTTTTCACCGGGCTGTTTCACAAGATACATTTCTTTAATATCGCGGGAAATGGTAGACTGCGAAACGGCGATGCCGCGTTTTTCCAGCAGGGATGCCAGCTGTTCCTGATTTTCTACCGGATGTTCGAGAATGGTTTGCTTGATGAGCCATTGCCGTTTTTGTTTGTTCATAAGAGCGCCTCCCAGGCAAAACACGTATATCTATTATTATAGGACGGTTTTATTGCCGGCAGATGGAAGCTATTTTACAAAAAAACAAATCTTTCAGGCTGATAAAGGGGTTGATAGACCCCAAAATTTCACTTATAATGCTTGAAGATGACAAATTGATAACAGAGAAAAGGTGGTTTTCTAGGGTTCCGCAGTGCGTTCCGCGCTGGTCTGGTCCGAGAGAAAACACATAGCGAAGATATCGTTATGACACGGTGGGATAAAAGCCCAGGAGTTTTTGCTCTTGATCAAAGAGCTTCTCTCCGGGGCTTTTTTACTTTTTACAGGAAATCGACTACGGATAAGGAAGGGGATGCAAATATGAAAAAGAAAGCAATGGACATGATCCTGATTGTGATAGGCGCATTTTTCTTTGCGTTAGCCGTGAATCTGTTCGCCATCCCGAACGACTTGGGAGAAGGCGGCGTCACGGGGATCACGCTGATTTTATACTACGTTTTTGAATGGTCTCCGGGCATCACAAACTTTGTGCTGAACGGCATTCTTCTGATGATCGGCTATCGCTTTTTGGATAAAAAAACGACGATTTATACCATCATTGCGGTGGCGGCCAATTCATTTTTTCTGCACGTCACTGAAGATTGGACGGTGCCGGCTGATGAAGTGATCATCAGCACGATCTTTGCCGGGGTCTTTGCCGGCGTCGGCATCGGCATGATCATCCGTGTCGGCGGAACCACTGCCGGGTCTGCGATTCTCGCGAGAATCGCCAATAAATATTTTGACTGGAACATCAGCTATGCCTTGCTGATGATCGATTTAGTTGTCGTGTTCAGTTCCTACTTTATCATCGGAGCTGAAAAGCTGATGTTTACGATTGTCATGCTGTACATCGCCACAAAGGTCATGGATTTCATTATCGAAGGACTCAACACGAAAAAAGCGATCACGATCATTTCCGAGCATAAAAACGAGATCGCCGCGCAGGTCAATACCTTGATGGACCGCGGCGTCACGATATTAACGGGACGCGGACACTATACGGGCGATTCCAAAGAAATTCTATACATTGTCATTAATAAACAAGAGCTGTCCATGCTCAAGAAAATTATAAGAAGCACAGATAAAAAAGCATTTGTCATCATCCACGATGTCAGGGATGTATTCGGCGAGGGATTTGTTGATATTTCAAAATAGGGGAAGGCTGCCGGCAGATGGCCGGGAGCCTTTTTGTATTCATCGGGTCTGATGAGGGACAGATCGTCTGCTGATTGGACGAATACGTGATCACTCACACTGCAAGTTTTATGCAGAAACCGGTTTCTGTGGTAAGGTAGATTGTGGCATGAATATCATTAATATAGAAATCCGCTTGCTGAAGTAAAGGAGGTCTATTATTTTTGGAACAGGAAGAAAAACAGCCAATTGATGTGAAAAGCCGAATGTTCTTTAGAGTATGGGCTTTTGCGGGGACGGCAGGTTTCGGGTTGGTCGGAGCATGGCTCTTTTATGAAGCAATAAAACTCGAATCGAAATATTCATTGCTGTACCTGGGAGTCGGACTTTTCGGGATCATCTATGGTTTGATTACTTTTCTAATGATATTTCCGGTCTTCACGAAAAAAGGAAACATCATCTTCAGCATGATCGAGGGAGAAGACGGGCGGCTGTTCTCAGGGAAGAAATCTGTGTTGTTCAAGGACATCAAAAGCCTTAAAATGGCGCAGCACCGCTGCAGCCCGAAAGGCATTTTCTTTATGGATATACTGATAGAGACGCGCGGGAACGGCATGGTTCGGATTCCGACGTACAACATTCTTCCTGAACCGGAATTTTATAAAGCGGTCGAGCTGTACATTCTGCCCTATATGACGGAGGAAGCGCGTGCGGACTGGATCGGCCGGTTCACAGAAGCGCGAAGAAAAGCTTATTTAAATGAATTTCATAAAGATATTTAATCGTCCGGGAAAGAGCAATTTTCGAGGTGAATGAAAATAACTGAAACCTTTGGGGAAATTCATTCGTCTTAATTAGAGGCCGTAGTCTTAAATGCGGAATTTTTTTACGCAGACGTGGACTGTTTGAGTGAGGGAAGCCGGGGGGATTTCACCGTGGACGTGCTTGAAAAACCGCCGAGACTTTTAGTAGAATGATATATTATCGTTTCCTCACGCTTCATTGACTGAAACAGAAAGCGGTCTGAAAAAAGTTAAAAAGGTAGAGGTTATCATGAAAAAAATATTCTCTCATAAGCTAAGCTTTTTTTTGTTAGCTGTTGTTTTTGTATGGGCTAAAACCTATGCTTCCTACTTTTTAGAGTTTAATTTAGGTGTGAAAGGGTCTACGCAGCAAATGCTGCTGTTTATCAACCCATTCAGCTTCACGATTGCTGCACTCGGTTTGGCTTTGTTTGCAAAAGGCCGCCGGTCGGCGATATGGATCATCATCATTGATGCGGTGATGACGTTTGCTTTATATGCAAATATCCTGTTTTACCGTTTCTTTGATGACTTTTTGACGTTTGCAAACTTAAAACAAGCCGGAAACCTCGGCAACATGTCGGATGGCGTTTTTGACATCATGGCATTTCATGACGTTATCTATTTCGTCGATTTGATCATTCTGATTGCATTATGTGTGAAGCTGCCTGAACTGAAGGCGGCACAACTGAAAAAAAGATGGGCTGCAACTGTCGTTCTCGGCGGAGTGGCGCTGTTTTTCATCAACCTTGCAGTTGCTGAGACAGACCGTCCGGAGCTTTTGACAAGAACATTTGACCGGAATTATATCGTCAAGTATTTGGGGCCTTACAATTACATGATCTATGATGGTGTTCAGGCTGCCCAAAACGCGAGCCAAAAGGCATACGCGAGCAGCGACGACCTGACGAGCGTCATCAACTATACAAATTCGCATTATGCGAAACCGAATGACGAGTATTTCGGCGCAGCAAAAGGCAAGAACATCATCAAGATTCATTTGGAAAGCTTCCAGACGTTTTTGATCGATTATAAGCTGAACGGAAAAGAAGTCACTCCGTTTTTGAACAAGCTGGCGCACGGCCAGAATGACATGATGTATTTCGATAACTTTTTCCATCAGACCGGTCAAGGTAAAACCGCGGATGCCGAATTGATGATGGACAACAGCCTTTACGGACTGCCTGAAGGCAGCGCGTTTGTAACAAAAGGGCAAAATACGTACCAGTCCCTGCCGGCGATTCTGAACCAAAAAGAAGGCTACACAAGCGCCGTGATGCACGGGGATTACAAGTCATTCTGGAACCGCGACCAGGTCTATAAACAAATTGGCTATGACAAATTCTTCGATGCCAGCACATATGACATGTCAGAGGAGAATCTCGTCAACCTTGGCTTGAAAGACAAGCCGTTCTTTGAAGAATCAATTCCGAAGCTGAAATCGCTCAAACAGCCGTTTTATGCGCATTTAATCTCGTTGACAAACCACTATCCGTTCATTTTGGATGAAAAGGATGCCACCCTTGAAAAGGGAACGACGGGAGACAAAACGGTAGACGGGTACTTCCAGACGGCGCGCTATCTTGACGAAGCGCTTGAAGATTTCTTTAAAGAGCTGAAAAAATCGGGATTATATGATGATTCCGTCATCGTCATCTATGGCGACCACAACGGAATCTCAGAGAATCACAACCGTGCGATGAAGGAAGTATTAGGTAAAGAGATTACACCGTATCAAAACGCGATGAATCAGCGCGTACCGCTTATGATCCGCGTTCCGGGCAAAAAAGGCGGAGTCAATCATACGTATGGCGGTGAGATGGATGTCATGCCGACACTTCTTCACCTGCAAGGTATTGACAGCAAAAAATACATCAACTTTGGTACAGACCTCTTTTCTAAAGACCACGACGAAACCGTGGCTTTCAGAAATGGAAACTATGTAACGCCGAAGTACACGATGATTGATACGACCGTATACGATACAAAGACAGGAAAAGAGATCAAAGGCAACCAGGAAACGGAAAACCTGAAATCACAGGTGTCCGAACAGCTGGATCTGTCCGACCAAGTACTCTATAAAGATCTGTTAAGATTCCACGAGATTTCGGACTTCAAGCCTGTTGATCCATCAAAATATCATTACGGAAAAGAAAAAACCGGCGAGTAAAAACGAAAAACCGCCTGACGCTTCATAAAGCAGTCAGGCGGTTTTTTTGTGTGCTGGTCCGCCATTGTTCTAAGAAGCCGGCCCGGCACATAGATTGATAGGAAAGAGGACAGAATAAGGAAAGAGGATGTGAGTACGTTGACCAAATCTCAGTATTTTTTTAAATTGCATCCTTTGATGGTGCCGGCCGGCTGGACGGTGAAAGAAAATCATTTGTATCAAAAGCCGATTCGCGATCTCCGCCGTATGCTATTCACCTTGGAGAATGAAACCTCCGGTAAAATGGTACAAGTTGAATATGCTGGAGAACTGAAGTACGTCATCAGGATGCTAAATGCTGATCAAACGCTGGTTAGCGAGGATTCAGACACGTCGTATGAACAGCTGGTCGAACGGTTGGAAGATAGGATTCGTGCTTCCGGTGGCGCACGCAATTTGCTGAGGCTTAGAATCCCGGCCGGCTGGACGGTTGTGCATCACTCATTAACCGGTACAAACCCCGATGAATTGGCGCCTGACAGCAAGGCCTGGCGGTCAGATTTCAAACGGGATCTTTTGAAGCTGCGGCATGATGAAAAATGCCTTCTGCTCGATGTAGAGTGGTATCCCGAGTGCAGTCCGGCCGGCCATTATGCGCTGAAATTGATTAAAAACGGGAACTGGAACAGTCCTTTGGAAGACATGCTGTGCATCCATCCGAAGGAATTAGCCTATGAGATTAACGCTGTTTTGAAAAAGACATGTGAACATCAATATGTTGATGAAGCCGGCGCTTAAAGCGCCGGTTTTTGTGTGAAAAGTCCTTTGTTCAAACCATACCTTTTATTCAATAAAATGTCATTTTTTTCTTGAGTGAATAAGAGAAATATTTTATGATGGTAAAAGATACATAAGAAAGAGACGAAAGGGGTCAAACGGGATGAAAAAAATAGCAGCGAGTCTTTTGTCTGCCGGTCTTATCATCGGTTTTTCCTGGGGTGCCGGCGATGTGGCAGAAGCAAAAACGAAGGTAAAAACGTACAAAAACTGCAAAGCTTTAAACAAAGACTATAAAGGCGGCGTCGCACGTTCGAAGTCGGTCAAAAACAAAGGCGGAAAAACGAAATACAAGCCGTATGTTTCAAAAGCGCTTTATGACGCCAATAAAAAGCTGGACCGCGATAAAGACAAAATTGCCTGCGAACGCTGATATATCCAAAAAAGATCTCTGCTGAGGGGTCTTTTTTTGTTTATCAGGAAATTTATGAAAATTAAAGACTGCTGAAACATAATCTTAACAGTGCGAACCTATACTTTGGCAAGAGAAGAGCAAAAGGGGAGTGGATGATGTGTCAGCTTTATTAAAGAAATTGATGTTATCTTCATTGATCGGGGTTTCTATCGGGTCAGCACTGTTTGCACCGGATGCGGGAGCGCAAGAGCCGGCGGCGAAGCCTAAAAAAGTGGCTGTCATTGCGCACAGAGGCGCTTCGGGATATGCTCCGGAAAACACGATGGCTGCCTTTGAAAAGGCGCTTCAGATGAAAGCGGACTATATCGAGCTGGATGTTCAAATGTCCAAGGACGGGGAGCTTGTCGTCATTCACGATACGACCGTAAACCGTACGACAGACATCGGCTCAGTGCTGCCGGTCGCCGTAAAGAACTTGACGCTTGCCGAGCTGCGCAAGCTTGATGCTGGCAGCTACTTCGGTCCGCAGTTCGCCGGGGAGCGCATTCCGACATTTGAAGAAGTGCTTGACCGGTATAAAGGGAAGATTGGAATGCTGATCGAATTAAAAGAACCTGCACGCTATCCGGGAATCGAAGAAAAAGTATCAGCGGCATTGAAAGAGCGGAGAATTGATAAGCCTAAAAATGGAAAAATCATTGTACAATCGTTTGATTTCAACTCTGTATACAAAATTCATCAGCTGCTCCCATCGATGCCGACAGGTGTCTTAACGTCAAAAGCAGCGGACTTAACAGATGCAAAGCTCAAGGCATTTTCCGGCTATGCCAAATATGTGAACGCCAACTTAAAAAATGTGGCCGCTGATCCTACGCTTGTGCCGAGGATTCATGCGCTCGGCATGAAAATTACGCCATGGACCGTCCGCTCCCGCGATGAAGTGCCTCCGCTTTTAAAGGCCGGCGTGGACGGGATTGTGACAGACTTTCCCGACTATGTTCCGAAGAAAGTACGCTAGATACTAAAAAGAAAGCCTGCAGTTCGCTCTGCAGGCTTCAGCGTGTCGACAAACCCTCACATTCGTTGTCAGGCCTGCTAAGTCGGTGCTCACTCAACGGCTAACCGCCCAGGCGTCCTGCCTGAACGCCGCCGTCATCACTTCCTGTGAAAGTCCGCTCAGATGCTCGGCCTTCCTAGACTGCAAGGGTTGCGGGTCACGCTGAAAGGATGACAAAATCCCAAAACTAAAAGTCGTTTTCGGATTTATCAACAATATAAAGCCTGCAGTTTTTTGCTCTGCAGGCTTTTTCATTCATCAATAAAACTGGGCTAACAGCAGCAATGTCAGTGTAACGGTTATCGCTCCGCCGATTCTTGTGGACACCTGAGCAAACGGCATGAGCTCGAGGCGCTCTGCGGCGCTAAGAATGGCGATGTCCCCCGTTCCGCCCTGACCTGAATGGCAGGCATTGATAATCGCGGTTTCGATCGGGTACATGTTCAGCCACTTTCCTGTAAAAAAGCCGACGGCTATCATCGTGACCACGACAGATACGATCGTAATAATATTGGCGATATTAAAAGCAGCGATCAGCTTGTCCCACGGTGTCATGGAGACGCCAATGGCAAAAAGCAGCGGATATGTCACAGCAGTTGAAAAGAAGCGTGACACGCCGTAGGCGCCGTTTTCCAAATTCGCCGGAGCCAAACGAAACAGTTTCACGGCAACAGCCAGCAGAAGCATCATGACGGGTGCTGGAAATCCGAACAAGTCATGTGAAAGCATACCGACTAAATATAGTGAGACGGCAAGAATGCCTCCCGATGCAAAGTGGGAAAGATTAAAAACGCTTTCTTTGTCTTTGTCGCGGCTTTCAAGCGGCAGTGCGTCCCCGCTTTCGAAACGGTCGACTTTTCCGTTGCCTGTCCATTCAGGCTTTTTCTTTCCCATTACGTTTAAAACCCCGGACAAAATGACAGCGCTTAAGCTTCCAAACATAATAGAAGGAATGACAAGTGCAAAAGCTTCCCCTTGTGACATGTGCATGATCTCCGAATAGCCGATGGACAGCGGAATGGCTCCCTCGCCGACCCCTCCGGCCATGATCGGAATCACAATGTACAGAAGCGTATGCTGAAATCCGAGGCCGAGCATTGTACCAACTGTTAGACCGACTGCCGCTGCGGCAATTGTCCCTGCAATTAGCGGAATGAAAATTTTAATGAACGCCCTGACCAGCGTTTCTCTTTTCATGCCTAAAATGCTTCCCACTACAATGGCTGAGATAAACAAATAAAGAAAGTTTGAGTTTTCTGTAAATTCAGTTGTTGATTTGATAATGTCATCGGGAATGAGATGGTAATAGACGATAGCTGAAGGAATAAACGTCGCAAGTATAGCGGCACCGCCGACAGAACGAAGAAGCGGCAGCGACTTTCCGATTTGGGCGAAGGTGAATCCGAAAAAGCCCATAACCGCAATGGCTGTTAAAATGTCGCTTTTCAGATCATGCATATAGACAAACGTCACAATCAAAGCGAAGAGCAGCAAGTATACGGGCAGCGGAATGATGCCGATTTTAACATTCATTGCTCTTGCGAAAAAATTTTCATCCGGTTCTTTTGTTGTTTGAATCGGTATATGTTGTACCTTTGTTTTTACTTCCATATTCTTTCCCCCATCCTTTTTGTTATCCCCTTGCTCTAGTTATTTAACTAAATTAAGTATACTAAAAAAATCAAAATTCAGACAACCGTGCAGGAAGACCTAGCCGTTTTCCCATGATGATCTAGAGCGGCTCCATTTGGTTAAAGACGTGTCTGGACACTGTTTAATGGCCTTGTTCAGGCTTTTTTTGATGCGGTAATTCCCGAATCTCCTTTTACTGGAATAAAAATCGACACAAAAAAGCTGTTAATCCGTCAAAAATAAATCAAACATTTAGGAGCAGAGACCTTTTTTCTTGTGTGAACCGTTGATACATTCAGCTCCCGTCTCCGAACAGACACAGGACGTCTGCGACAAAAGATTCAATCTTGAGATGGCATATATGTGAGGGTTATCAATATGAACCTAATGGTTTTTTTGAATAAGAGTCTATAGTCTTATATTTTTTATTATTTTTAAAGAATTTTAGGTCTAAAGATGGTAATATATTCGAGTGCAAAAGAATGAAATAAAGGAATACTTTGGAGAAACCCTTTGAGAAGGGTTTTTATCCGCACATAAGGAGAAGAAAATGGAATTTATTTTACACTGCTATCCCGCAGCAATGATTGCCCTGATTCTCATCGGGTATTTGGGATCTTGGATGAATCCGCGTTTCAAGAGATTTTTAATCATATTGTGCCTTATGACGAACGGCGTGTATATTGTTTGGCGGTTCGGCTATACACTGCCTGTCTCTCGCCCCGCCGACATCGTGATGGGCGTGATCCTGATTGTAACTGAATGTATCGGCTTTTTACAGCTCTTGGTCTTTTATACGCTAGTATGGAAGGAAAGGAAGCGGGAGCCGGAAATGCTAGGTGATCAAGACCATTGGCCGAGCGTTGATATTCTGATTGCAACTTATAACGAAGAGCGCCATGTACTGAAAAAGTCAGTGGCAGGCTGTCTGAACCTCGATTATCCAAAAGAGCTTGTCAACATTTATTTGTGTGATGACGGAAGGCGGACAGATATTAAAAAGCTGGCCGAGGAACTTGGCGTTCATTACGTTACAAGGCCAAGTAATAAGCATGCAAAAGCAGGGAATTTAAACCATGCGATGAGCTGCTCGAACGGGGAACTGATTGTGACGATGGATGCCGATATGGTCCCGCTTCCTTCTTTTTTACAGAAAACTGTCGGCTATTTTAAGAAGGAAAAAGTGGCTTTTGTTCAAACGCCTCAGGCCTTCTATAATGAAGATCCTTATCAGTACAATTTATTTTCCGGAGCGAACATTCCGAATGAGCAGGACTTTTTTTTGCGCAGGCTCCAGGCCGGGAAAGACCGTTTTAATGCCGTTATGTACGTCGGCAGCAATACGGTTTTCAGAAGAAACGCTTTGGAGGAAATCGGCGGTTTTGCGACAGGCGTGATTACGGAGGATATGGCAACCGGAATGCTTTTGCAAACGAAATTTAAATCTGTTTTCGTCAAGGAAGTGCTTGCCGTCGGTCTTTCGCCGGAAACGTGGACGGATCTTTTGAAGCAGCGCGACCGCTGGTGCAGGGGAAACATTCAGTGCGGAAAGAAGTGGAATCCGCTTTTCTTAAAAGGTCTTACACCAATGCAGCGCATTCTTTATTTTGACGGTATTCTCTTTTGGTTTTTCGGCGTTTTTAAGATGGTCTACATCCTGGCGCCGCTCTTGTTTTTGCTGTTTGGCATACATAGCTTAAAGACCGATTTGTGGTCGATCACCTCGTTTTGGCTGCCTGCGTTTTTAGGTTCTTACCTTTCATTTAAAGCTGTTTCGGACCGGCAGCGCAGCATGAGCTGGAGCCATATTTACGATACTTCGATGGCGCCGCACATGGCGATATCGGCTTTGTCGGAATTCATTTTCAAGAAGCGGTTTGATTTTAAAGTCACACCGAAGGGCGTCAACACAGATCGGCGAAAATTCAAATATACGACGGCGCTGCCGTGTGCGATTCTGCTTGCAGTGACACTGTTTGCGCTCGGAAAAACCCTTTATGAATTTTTATTTCTGCATACTTTTGATATAAACGTCACATCGTATAATTTATTTTGGGTTCTCTATAATATGACAGGTCTCATACTTGCGTTGCTCGTTGCCTTTGACAGGCCGAGATTTCGAAGATCTGAACGGTTCACAGTCAACAAGCCGGCGGCTTTTTCCACTGTTTCAGGAGATGAGCACGAATGTGAACTGATCGATGTGAGCGACACGGGCGCGCGTATCAGGCTGCCTTATCAGGCTGATTTGGACATGTACTATCATGTGGACGGTCTGATGATAGATGCGGTCGGAAAAGTGCCGGCTCGGGTGATGTGGACGACGAAAGACGCGGACGACATTGAAATCGGACTGCACTTCAAAGAGATGGACAAGGAATTGTATGTCAAGCTGATCGGTTTTATGTTCAATGAAGAAAATGCGAGAAAGGCCGACCGGGAAAAGCGGGCTGATACATTGTCAACAGTGCTGCGCTTTTTCATGAAAACTGAAAAAAGCCCGGATGCATTCAAGAGAAAACACGTCCGCGAGGCCTTTCAAGGTCTGGGAACACTGCTGTTTCCCGATGATGCAGAGAAAGGCGCTCACGAGATCATGATTAAGGACATCAGCTTGTCAGGCTGTCAGATTGAATCCGGCGTCCCGCTTGAGATGAATGAACATGTGCTGGTTTGTATCGATGAGAAGGATCCGGATCAGCGGCTGGCGCTCGTCTGCTGGATAAAGAAGCGGAGAAAGCGGTACACAGCGGGATTGAAATTTATAGATGGATATGCGGCACAATCCATAGGAGACCCGGTAGCATAAGCTGCGGGTCTTTTTTTGTCAATGGTCTTCCTGTACGGTCCGCCCGTTTTCGAATTTCATGCTTTGATTCAGCATGTTTTCTTTAGCTGTTATCTCTCGGGGCTGAACTTTAAAGACAACGGTTTTGCTGCCTAAACTCGATCTGTACTTTTCGACATGTGTTTTGTGAAGCGGAGAACTGTAGTATCCCGGTACGTATTTGTCGAGAAGAGCCTGCATCGCGGATGTTGCTTCATCTAAGTCTGTGATGATTGACGCTGTGCCGAAAAGAATGACACTCATATAAGCGGTATCGGTTTTAGCGGGAATGGGATGAACCATTGTTCCATATTGTTCGCTGACTGTGAAACATACATTAGGATTTTCTTGCAGCATGTCCATTTTCCGTCCCTCTGAGGCACCGTGAAAATAAATGAAGCCTTTTTTCCAGACGAAATTCAAAGGGATCACATATGGATCTTGATCTGCGGCCAAGCCGAGGTATCCGGTTTGCGCTTCTGTTAAAAATTGATCAATCTTTTTTTCATCTGTGCAGGCAAGCTGTTTTTGCCG
This sequence comes from Bacillus sp. FSL L8-0528, assembly GCF_038593085.1. Lineage (NCBI taxonomy): Bacteria > Bacillati > Bacillota > Bacilli > Caryophanales > Bacillaceae > Bacillus > Bacillus sp. FSL L8-0528. The sequence continues at coordinate 4,037,364 of NZ_CP151961.1, read as the reverse complement.
AATGGAATGAGCCATCACATTCACGCTCCTTTTTATTGTTAAGATGATTTTAGGTTGTTATTGTCCCTTTAAAAAGAGACAATAATAGAAAACTTGATGAGGTCAGAAAATGATAGAATTAACTCCTTTACTCAATAAACAGCTTAAAACGCCTCTGTATATGCAGCTATATCAATATATAAAAACAGAAATTGAGACCGGCGGCATCCCTGAGGGAACTCTTTTGCCGCCGATCCGCTACTTATGCGAGCATTTGCATCTAAGCAAAAATACAGTTGAAAGCGCCTATCAGCAGCTCACTGCAGAAGGCTATACAGAAAGCAGGCCAAGGATCGGCATCAAAGTGCTTCCCTTGGAGAAAACGCTGATACCGCCTGGTCAATTGAAGGTTCATACCAACCGGGCATCCAAAGAAACAGGACAAGCTACAGCGGCAACGTATGATTTTAAATATGGTGATATCGATTTAAGCCATTTTCCGTTCAAAACATGGAGGCGTTGTCTGCAAAATGCATTGGACAGTGAAGATCATGAATTATTACTGTATGGTCATCATAAAGGCGATTTCGGTCTTCGTACGGAATTGGCGAAATATTTATTTCAGGCAAGAGGTGTCCGCTGTGCACCTGAGCAAATTGTGATCTGTTCCGGTACGCAGTATGCAGTCGGACTTCTTTGCCAGCTGCTCTCAATGAACGGCCGATTGGTTGCGGCGGAAAATCCGGGATATGATGGTGTGCGTTCTGTTTTCCTTAACCATGGATGTGATATTCAGCCAATTGGTCTGGAGACGGATGGGGTCAATTTGTCACAGCTTGCTGCAACCGGGGCCAAACTCGTTTATATTACACCATCACATCAGTTTCCGTATGGAATGGTTCTGCCGATACAAAAGAGGCTGAAATTACTTGAATGGGCAAGCCGTGAGAAGGCCTATATTATCGAAGACGACTATGACAGCGAATTCCGCTATCAGGGCAGGCCTATTCCATCTTTAAAAGCGCTTGATAAAAAAGAAAATGTCATTTATTTAGGGACTTTTTCAAAGTCATTTCTTCCGGGAGCGAGATTGAGTTATATCGTTCTGCCTTCAAAGCTGGCGGATGAATTTCAAGAAAAGCTTGGACGCTACAGCCAGTCTGCTTCACCCATCATTCAAAAAGCGATGTTTTTATTTATGAAAGAAGGTTTTTTCGAAAGGCACATCCGAAAAATGAAAAAAGTCTATCAAGAAAAGCACAAAACATTAATTTCGGCCATTAAAACGCATTTCGGAAATGAAGTGGAAATCATCGGCGAAAAAGCGGGGCTTCATATTTTGATGAAGACAGGCCGACATGCGCAAGACCTCATACATAAAGCGGAAAAACTCGGTGTGAAAGTTTACCCGGTATCAGATTTCTGGCTTGAGCCTCATGAAAGCAGCTCTTCCATCGTCATGGCGGGATTTGGGGGTCTTTCTGCAACGGAAATTGAAGAAGGGATCAGCAGACTGCGTAAAGCTTGGCTCTCCTCATCAAAGCAGGAACAGTGAAAAATGCCAGTTCCGCACCGATATTAAAAAGGATTCAATAGATAGAAAGCGGGAATAATTGTGAAAAAAACGAAACTGTTACTTGTGCTGCTTATGTTGATAGGGATGCTGTACGGGTGTTCCGGTCATGAAACAAAAGGAGAGGAAAAAACAGAACCAAATACGGCTCAAAAAGCGGCAAAACAATCAAAACAGCAGGCAGAACATGATCCATCATCCAATTGGCTCAAAGTGAAGAGCCCCGCCCGCATTCCGATTCTCATGTATCACAGCATTTCCACAGGAAACAGCCTGCGCGTACCGGAGGCGGAGTTCCGCGGACATATGAAATGGCTGAAGGATAACGGCTATTACACACTGACACCTGAAGAAGCCTATATTGTCTTAACACAAGATAAAATGCCGAGTGAAAAATGCGTGCTGATTACGTTTGATGACGGTTATACAGATAACTTTACGAAAGCCTTTCCGATCCTTAAAGAATATGGTCAGAAGGCGACCGTATTCATGATCGGCAAATCGGTCGGCGGAAAGAACCATTTGACAGAGAAACAAATGAATGAGATGAGGCGAAACGGCATTTCGATTCAAAGCCATACCATTCATCACGTTGAATTGAACGGGCTGGCACCGGGACAGCAGCTCGATGAAATGACGCGTTCCAAAGCGCTGTTTGATCGCATGTTCAGCCAAAACACGGTTATGCTGAGTTATCCGGTCGGGCGCTATAACGAAGATACGCTGAAGCTGGCAAACGAGGCAGGCTATCAAATGGCTGTCACGACAGAACCGGGAGCGGCATCTAGGGAGCAGGGGATGCATGCGCTCCACCGCGTCCGAATCTCGCCGGGGATGTCGCCGGACGCCTTTGGGAGAATGGTGGAACACAGCAGACAATAGGAAAGACGGCATTTATCATGATGCCGCTTTCCTTATTTTTTTTCGTTTTGGTGCGTCGGGCTCATGACAAGCCGCAGATTCGGGCGCATACTTTCGGAGGTTCGGCGGTTTGCCGTCTGCCCGGGTGCGGTTTCGATTACCCTCAAAAATCCGGTCGGCACGGCTGCCTGGCGGATCAATATTCTGCTTTTCGGTGCCGCTTTTTTATAAGAACTTTTGTTGTTCTTGTCAAAAAAGAATGAATACAAAATAAACAGAGCCAATAAAACCAGTAAAAAAATCATCTGGAAAAAACCCTCCTTATCGTGAATGTCTTCTTTTAATATCGAACAAGTAGGTGCAAAGTTTTATATATTTTGTAACAGAATCGATTAATTGTGACTTTTAAATCGTTTGAAGATCGGGAATCTGCTGTCTTTACATCATTCCCAATCGGAAGTCTGGTTAAACAACTGGATTGATGATCCCGTATTTGGAGTTAGATGGTGAATGAATGATGAAGTGAGATGGCTGGAACATACCCGGCTGACTGCAGCAAGAACTGCATACAGCCTAAGGGTCCGAGCAGAAGATGGGTAAAGGCAGCCCGCAGGTCTTAACAGCCACCGCCGCCATCACCGCCGCCACCGCAATCACTTCCGCTGTCGCCGGATGAATCAGGACCCCCGACAAAAAAAGTTGAAGAGCTGCTGCCGCTGTTGTTTCCGTCAGACGGTGCCATGGCGGCGTAGAGGAAGAATACTACCAAGATAAAACCGATCATTCCAACAATCATATGAAAACCTCCTAACCAATATGACCTTTGTTTTTATACGAACAACAGGCCGAGAAGTTTCGGAATTTTGTAAAAATATAGTGATTCATAGAAAAAACGGCTTAGACGCCGTTTTTTTACTGCTTGATCAATTTGGCCCGAACTGCACTCGGCATATCGCCGGGCTGCACTTCTTCCCATGTCTGAACGTATTTTCCTTTCGCGTGTACCTTTAGGTAGGCGTTTTTTCGAAGGGAGCCGCCGGCGAAGAATGTAACTTCCTTTTCCTTACCGGCGTCATTATATCCTTCCAGCGTGTACTCATAGCCGCCCGGGCTCAGATGCTTACCGTCTTTGTTGATCTGGACATACACGTTTTCTTTCTTCACAAGCGGATTGAACCGGTCTGTCACATCATTATGAATGAACAGAAAAGAGCCGATGCATACAACAGCCAAACCGGCTGTAATCAGAGAAATTGTTTTTTTCATATTTTATCACCTTAAAAATCCTTTTAATTTTTTCAAATAGCTTTTTCGAATGATCATAAAGAATAATAGTTGGAAGGTCAGAAATCCGCCTATCGTCATCAAGACCGGAGCTGCAAAATGACCAAGACTCTGCGCCTCGAGCGTCTTCATCGCAAAATACGTATGAACTGCTGCAAGAGCGAACGGAAAGAAGAACAGGATGGCCAATTGAATCGTCACGCTCTGCGACATTTCCTTTTCGCTCAGGCCGATTTTTGAGAGCGACAGGTAGCGCTCTTGATCTTCTTCAAGATCGGTAAACAGGCGGAAGTAGAGAAAACTTCCGGATGCCGTAAAAAAGAGAACCGCAATAAAAAGGCCGATAAACAGACTCAGGCTTGGAAGCTGAACAGTTTCAAAATAAGAAATAGCCTTTGCGTCAAATTGAAAATGGATATTGGCATAGTTTCCATAAATACTGTTTTTCAGTGATTGGCTGATATCAAGGCTGTTTTTCCAGCCGCTGTACTTATAGCCGTACAATGTGACGGCTTCGCCTTGTGTTTTCAGCTTTTCGAAGGTTTTGCCGTTTACGACGACGATGCTGTCTAACGAAATGAGCGGTTTTTTTATGCCTTTCACTTTCAGCTGTTCACTTGCCGGCTTCAGATCTTTGTTCAACATGTTCAAGGTGTCGGGAACTTCCCGCTTTTCTTTTGCTTCAAAGGCGTTCGGATAATACAGTGCCTCGCCGTCTTTCAGTTCACCAGAATCTGACTTGAAGTGCTTTTGAAATTCGCCTTCAGAGATCAGAAGCACCGGAGGAACGAGATCTCCCTGGCTGTAGCTGATATAGATTCCTTTTGTTTCTTCCTTTGTATACGAAAAATCTCCGTCCGTCAGCTTTTGTTCAATCAGCTTAACGTGTGCTTGTTCTTTGTGGTTCCCGCTGTATGATAAGTACTCTATCTCATATTGAGAATCCATTTTTCCGAGAGAGGTCTTGTATATCGCCAATGTGCCTGTGGCGGTAAAGGCGACCGCTGAAATAATACAGACAAGAAAGAACAGGCGGGCATTATCTTTCAGCCGGTAGACAAGATCCGATATCCATAGCACGTTTTTTCCACGCAAATAATATGATTTCCGCTTTTTTAACAACCTGAGCAGCCAAATGCTGCTTTGGCTAAAGAAGAAATAAGTCCCGATGATCGTCAGAATTAAGATCGTGACGGCTTGGGGAAAATGGATGTCGGCGAACAATACAAGCCAGTAGCCTGAGCCGAGGCAGCCGATGCCGATGACCGAAAAGATAACGGACGGTTTTGGCTCAGGTTTTATTTTCCCGGTGCCTTTGATCAGCTTGGTAACGGTTTTTGATTTAATAAACAAAACCGTAAATTGCGACAGCAAAATAAACAGCGTGAGAAAGCAGGCGGCTGTGAGAGCCAGCGCTTTCCAAGGCATATACAATGGCAAAGCGTCCATTTCCAGAATATAAGCGCCGACCGTAAAGAATGTTTTTGCAAAAACCAGACCGCCGATGATCCCTGTAACGATCGAAAGCACGCCGATGATGATGTTTTCTGCGGTAATCAGCTTTCTCAATTGACCCGGAGCGATTCCTTGGATGGTGAGGATCCCGAATTCCCTGCTTCTCGACTTGAGAAAGGCGTTGACGGAATAAAGCACAAACAGAATAGAAAAGGCGAAAATCATCCATTCAGCCACCGATAATCCCCGTTTTGCAATGTTGTTTAAATAGCCTTTCTCTAAAGCGGGGTGGAACAAAAGCATCGCAAATGTGAAAAATATCATCACTGAAAACGCGCTGCTTAAAAAGAAGGCGAGATAGGCTCTTTTATTCCGGACGACGTTTTTATAAGCGAACTGAAGAAAGGTCATTGGCGTTTCCTCCCAGCATGGACAGCACATTCAGAATCTCTTCATAAAATACTTGGCGGTTGGCGCCGCGGTAAATTTCGTTGAATAATGTTCCGTCTTTAATAAAAATGACGCGCCGGCAATAGCTTGCGGCAACAGGGTCATGCGTGACCATCAATATCGTGGCATTGTCGTTTTCATTAAGGTGCTGCATCGTTTCCATCACGTCTTTTGACGCCTTCGAATCGAGGTTTCCCGTCGGTTCGTCGGCGAGGATGAGAGCGGGCTGATGAATGACTGCTCTTGCGATGGCCGCCCGCTGCTTTTGTCCGCCGGATACTTCAAACGTCCGTTTATTCAGAAGTTGTTCGATGCCGAGTTTTTCAGCAATCGCCTGAAGTTTATCTTCCATGACGGAAAGCGGTTTATTTTCAAGCGTTAAGGGCAGCATGATATTTTCACCGATCGTCAGCGTATCCAGCAAATTAAAATCCTGGAATACGAATCCGAGCTGCCTGCGGCGAAAGTGGGCAAGCTTGGCCCTCTTCAGATGATGCGGATTTTCTCCGCGAATTAAAATGTCGCCGGAATCGGGGCGGTCAATCGTCGAAATGATATTGAGAAGCGTCGTTTTTCCGGATCCGGACGGCCCCATGATCGCCGTGAACTCACCGCCCTCGACATTGAATGAAATATCTTTTAAGGCTTGATGAGAGACTTGTCCTTTATATGTTTTATTGATGTTTTTAACAATCAGCATGTCTGTCATGATATCCTCCTTTTGCGGTGCTTTTTAGTGGTGCCCGCTTCCAGTATGTTGCGATTCTCCACATCCACTCCAGCGGGCCCATCCGGAATGCTCTCAGCCAAAATGCGCTTATGAAAGCTTGAATGGCCAGTGTGCAGATGCAAAGAATGACGGCCTGTGCATGGGTGATGTGTCCATACATTCCTGTCAGGCGAAGAAATGCTATTATGATCAGGGTTTGTCCAATATAGTTGGTTAAAGACATTCTCCCCATGTATTGAAGGGGCTTAAGCATTTTCTTGAAAAACGGCGCCTGCAAAATCTGAATGAAGGCTGATACATAAAAAACTCCCATGACAAGTCCTGCTAGAGCGGTCAACCGGTCAAAGTGTTCAGTGGTGTAAAACTTGTACTGCAAATATATTGCCGCCGGGATGGCGATGAGTGAAATGATGCCGATCCGCCGCAGACCGTGCAAATGGACGTACAGGTTCTCGAATATACGGGTTTTTCCTGCCCATAATCCAAGCAAAAACATCGCCAGCGTATTCAGCATGTAAAAATAGCCGATTCCTGCTGCCATAAATACGAATGAACTGATCAGGATCCATTTGGGTCGCATTGAATAAAACGGCCAAAGGATAAATCCGAATATCGCATAAGGAAGCAGCGCCTCACCCGGCTGCACCAGCTGGTGAATTGCTCCGAAAAAGGCGAGTGCAACCAGTCGTCGAAAAAACATTAAATGCCCATTTGCGTTTTTTTGTTCAGCGCGAGATAAAAACAAATAAAAGCCTACTCCGAACAAAAAGGAAAAAATGACATAAAAGCGCTGTTCAAACACATACGGTTTGATTTGGGCGATCAAATGGCTGATGGGCCCGCCTGTTCTGGAGTCGATCATCGCCAGCACATCTATATTCATAAAAATGATTCCGCATAAAGCGAATCCTCGTATATAGTCGAGTGTGTCGATTCTTTTCAAAGACTTGGACTGCATATGAAAAATCCTCCTTTCTACGTTTGTTTTGTAAACAAATCATATCAAGGAGGATGTGGATGAGCTATGCGGTTTTATTAAAGAAGACTTACATTTTTGTAAGGAACGAAAATTGAACAGCCGTCCCTTTTCCAACTTCTGAAGCGATGCTCACATCATAATTGAGCTTTTCCGCAATCTCTTTTACAAGGTAGAGGCCGATGCCTGTTGATTCCTGAAAGCGCCGTCCGTTTTCCCCGGTGTAATAAGGCTCAAATACCCTTTTCAAATCTTGTGAAGGAATTCCGACTCCATAATCTTTGATTTCCAGGATGATGCGTTCGCCTTTACGGAATATCGTCATATCGATGCGTTCGCTTCTTCCTGACGAATACTTCACAGCGTTGGTGATGACTTGGCCAACGGCAAATTTGAGCCATTTTCGATCAGAGTAAATAACGGCGTCTTCAGCGGGAACCTGTTTATTTGGATAGACCCGGTGCTGTATAAAATAGCGTTTATAGCGCTGAATCTGCGAATTAAGCAGCTCGCCAAGTGACACGGCTTCAATTTTAAAATCCTTTTCAAACAGGTCAAGTCTTGATGAATAGAGGAGCGTTTCCAGTCCGTATTCAATCTGCTGGACTTCTTTTTTGATTTGTTTAAAAACGGGTTCGTCCTCTTCCTGGATGATCAGATTGATGACGGAAAGCGGTGTTTTCACCTGATGCACCCATTGATTCATGTAGGTTACCCTGTCTTCCAGCTTGGACTCCATCTCATGTATTTTGCGGTGGTGGAGCCGGCTCAGCTCCATATGTTTTTCATAGAGCTCTGAGCAAAATTCAGACGTCCCCAAAAAAGGAATTTCTGTATCTTTTTGTTCTGAGCTGACCCACTGGTAGACTCTGTGTTCTTCATACCATTTGTACGAAAGATAAAGCGCCAGCGCCAGAAGCTGAACGCCGAGAATGTAAAAAAGGTGAGTGAAAGTCTGCATGCCGGCAAACCAATAGTAAAAAAACACGAATCCGCCCTGAAAAAGAAACAGAAGAATGAGAACGGCATGGTTTTTTAGAAACAGCTTCATGATTTCGCCCTCAGCTGATACCCTTCGCCCCGCACTGATTCAATTGAGAAGGGCGCGTCCAAGCTTCGCAATTTTTTGCGAATCCTTGTAATATAGACATTTAACGTGTTTTCATCTATAAATGTATCGGTTTCCCATGTCTTCTCCATTAACCGGTCTCTGCTTGTCACTTTTTCTCCTCTTTCAAGCAGCACTTCCAAGAGTTTGCTTTCCTTTTTTGAAAGCTCGAGCTTCTCATCCCGGCAGCGCAGCTCAAAACGTTCGACAAACAGCTGGACGCCTTCAAATTCAATCACTTTTTCTCCTTGTTTAACGGCGTATTCTCCAAATGCCCTGCGAATTTGGCCTTTAATTTTAGCGAGCACCACCTCATATGAAAAAGGCTTTTCTATATAATCATCGCCGCCGTTTTCGATCGCCATGACCTGATCCATTTCTCCGCTTCTCGCTGAAATGAAAATGATCGGACAAGTCGAATGCTGGCGGATTTGCCGGCACCAGTAGTACCCGTCGTATGACGGCAGATTGATGTCAAGCAATACCAGATCGGGCTTCTCTTGAAGAAACATTTCAAGGATAGAGGTGAAATCAGTCGCTGCAACCGTTTCGTATCCGTATTTTTCTAAATGATCGCGTAAAAGCTTCCGAATGTCTTCGCTGTCTTCGACAATCATGATTTTCGTCATTTTGAACACTCCTATGAACAAGTCTCCGCTGCCGAAAATGAGCGATTCCATTATAAAAGCGGCAGTGAAGATCTCTTATGTTAAGAATATCATAAAAAGTTGTTTTTCATGTGAGCGCTTAAGGTTTTTGCATACCAGATCATGATAATTCAGTTTCTGTGAGTTAAAATAGGAATGGACGACTGTCTAAAAAGGAGAGGATCAAATGGCAAAATACAGAGGTTATATCGGAACATATACTAAAGCTGACAGCGAAGGGATTTATACATTTGAGCTTGATACGGAAAAAAAGGCGTTAAGCACGCCGAAGCCGGCAGCAAAGCTGGGCAGTCCGACATATTTGAATATCGCCAAAGACAATGAAATGCTCTATGCAGTGGTCAAAGACGGCGATAAAGGCGGGGTTGCCGCATACCGTGTTGACGGTTCCACAGGAGAGCTGACTTTCGTCAACCAGCAGGCCGGGGAAGGACCGTCACCTTGCCATGTCAGCGTCGATCAGAATAACCATTATGTTCTGTCCGCCAATTACCACAACGGGACGATCATGGCATACCCTTTAAATGAAAGCCGCGGCTTGCTTGAGCCTTCAGCAAAAGTGCAGCATGAGGGAACAGGACCGCATGAGAGGCAGGAAAAAGCGCATACCCATTATTCCGGATTCACACCTGATGAGAAGTATGCAGTAGCCGTCGATCTCGGTACGGATCATATCATTACGTATCAATTGAAAGAGGACCGGCTTGAAGCGGTGAAAAAACACGCAACTGCACCGGGGTCAGGGCCGAGGCATATTGAGTTCCATCCGCAGGAAAAGTATGCGTATGTATTAACGGAGCTGAGCAATGAAGTCATCGTGTTGGCATACAACCCTGATTTGGGTGAATTCAGGGAGATTCAAGTCATTTCGGCATTGCCGGAAGGCTTTGACGGTGCGAGCCAAGGCGGCGCCATCCATGTCACTAAAGACGGCAAATTTGTATACGCTTCAAACCGCGGACACGACAGCATTGCCGTCTTCAGCATCAACGAGTATTCGGGCGAACTTTCCCTGGTTGAACACGTATCAACTGAAGGGGAATGGCCGCGCGACTTTGAGATTGATCCTTCAGAGCAATTTTTAATCGCTTCCAACCAGGAAACAGGGACATTGACATTGTTTGAAAGAGACCGGACAACGGGCCGGCTGACGCTTTTGCAGTCCGGAGTTCCTGCTCCTGAAGCGGTTTGCGTTAAATTTTTACATCAATAAAAGCAAAAAAACTTGACTGGCCTTTTTAGCCAGTCAAGTTTTTTTCTTTTTATAACACTTGCAGCATGCGGTTAACCGCTGTCATTTTACCCCGCATCCAGCTCTTTTTTGACCTTGATAAACGCAACCATCTGCTTGATTTCTTCTTCGGAAAGAAGCGTCCCGTCGACTGCCAGCTTGAGCTTATCCCATTCCGTCAGTTCAATGGCTTCGTTTTTAGCCTTTTCATCCCGGGGATCGTCAACTCTGCCAAGCAAAAAATCAGTGGAAGTATTGAATAAATCAGCGATTTCGATAAGCGCCTCTAAAGAAGGACGGCGGTAGCCCGATTCATAGCCCGCGTAAGTGCTTTTCGCAATACCGAGGCGGTCGGCAGTATATTGCAATGACCATTTTTTATTTTTTCTCAGTGTTGTTAATCGATCTAAATTCATATCTTACGCTCCTTTTGATACACAGTGATTATAGCACATTATCAGTAAAAGTGTACGCGAAATGAATAAAGTTTCTTGATTATTTCACATTTGAGGACTATAATTGCATTGAAGGTACGCATAAAGCGTATACATTCCTGATGCATCAAGCCTTCTTAGATAAAATCGATCTTGCTTTATACTGTATAAAACTACTTCTTAAAGAGGTGTAGCACATGAAAAAGTTACTGCTGTTGACCACCGGCGGGACCATCGCTTCAGTAGAAGGCGAAAACGGACTGGCTCCGGGGGTTAAAGCGGAAGAGCTTCTCAACTATTTATCTGATGACCATTCTAATTATACGATAGATTGCCAATCTTTAATGGATATAGACAGCACCAACATGCAACCTGAACATTGGGTGATGATGGCTGAGGCTGTATATGAGAATTACAGCCGCTACGACGGATTTGTGATCACGCACGGAACCGATACGATGGCCTACACCTCGGCGGCGCTTTCATACATGCTGCAGAATATTGATAAGCCTGTTGCGATTACGGGTTCCCAAGTTCCGATTACATTTAAGAAAACGGATGCGAAAAAAAATATTAAAGATGCGGTCCGCTTCGCGTGCGACGGTATCGGCGGAGTTTACGTCGTCTTTGACGGCCGCGTCATTTTAGGCACGAGAGCGATCAAATTAAGAACGAAAAGCTACGATGCATTTGAAAGCATCAATTATCCTTACGTTGCTTTCATTCATGACAAGGAGATCGAGTATAACAAACGGGTTCCCGAAGTGAAGCCAGGCGCTTTGAAACTTGATACTTCCTTAAATACCGATGTTTGTCTGGTGAAGCTTCATCCCGGATTAAAGCCTGAGTTTTTTGATTGTCTGAAAGGTTCATATAAAGGTATTGTGATTGAGAGCTACGGAAGCGGCGGCATTCCTTTTGAGAAAAGAAACATTTTAGAAAAAGTGAACGAGCTGATCGATTCCGGAGTAGTCGTAGCGATTACGACGCAATGCCTTGAAGAAGGAGAGGATATGAGCATTTACGAGGTCGGCCGCAAGGTAAACCAGGATGCCATCATCCGCTCGAGGAATATGAACACCGAAGCGATCGTTCCGAAGCTGATGTGGGCACTAGGAAAAACCGGACAACAAGCTGAAGTCAAAAAGATTATGGAAACGCCAATTGCAGACGATATCATCATCTAAAAAAAGAAAGCAGGGTTAAAAAATGAAAACTGAAATGACATACCGGACGGAAAAGGATTTTCTCGGAGAAAAAAAGATTCCGGCCGATGTCTACTACGGTATTCAGACATTGCGGGCAGCGGAGAATTTTCCGATTACAGGATATAAAATCCACGAAGAAATGATCAAGGCGCTGGCAGTGGTAAAAAAAGCGGCCGCGCTTGCCAACATGGAGACAAAACGTCTTTATAAAGGCCTTGGAGATGCCATCGTCCAAGCCGCTGATGAGATCCTTGAAGGAAAGCTGCACGATCAATTCATCGTTGATCCGATTCAAGGCGGCGCAGGCACTTCAATGAATATGAACGCGAACGAAGTCATCGGAAACCGTGCACTTGAACTGCTCGGCCACAAGAAAGGCGAATATATTCATCTGAGTCCGAATACGCACGTCAATATGTCTCAATCGACAAACGACGTATTCCCGACGGCGATTCACATTTCAACGCTCAAGCAGCTGGAAAAGCTGCTGGACACAATGGAATACATGCTTGACGCGTTTAAGAAAAAAGCGCGCGACTTTGACCACGTCATTAAAATGGGCCGCACACATCTTCAAGACGCCGTGCCGATCCGCCTTGGACAGGAATTTGAAGCCTACAGCCGCGTGATTGAACGCGACATCAAACGGATTAAACAATCGCGCCAGCATCTGTATGAAGTCAATATGGGCGCTACTGCGGTTGGAACGGGATTGAACGCGGATCCGCGCTATATTGAAAATGTTGTCAAGCACTTGGCTGAGATCAGCGGTCTTCCGCTAATCGGCGCTGACCATCTGGTGGATGCGACGCAAAATACGGACGCGTACACAGAAGTTTCGGCTGCATTAAAAGTATGCATGATGAACATGTCGAAAATAGCCAACGACCTTCGGTTGATGGCATCGGGTCCGCGCGCAGGACTTGCCGAGATTTCCCTTCCGGCAAGACAGCCGGGTTCATCCATCATGCCGGGGAAAGTCAATCCGGTTATGGCTGAGCTGATCAACCAAATCGCATTCCAAGTCATCGGAAACGACAATACGATCTGTCTTGCTTCTGAAGCCGGACAGCTCGAACTGAACGTGATGGAGCCTGTGCTCGTCTTTAATCTCCTGCAATCCATCAGCATCATGAACAACGGATTCCGTTCGTTTACCGATCACTGTGTAGCAGGAATCGAAGCGAATGAAAAACGCTTAAAGGCATATGTAGAAAAAAGCGCAGGCGTCATTACTGCGGTCAACCCGCATCTTGGCTACGAAGCAGCTGCAAGAATTGCAAGAGAAGCGATTTTAACAGGGCAATCCGTCCGCGATCTCTGTCTTCAAAACGACGTGTTGACTGAAGAAGAGCTTGATCTGATTTTGAATCCTTATGAAATGACAAAACCGGGAATTGCCGGGGCTGAACTTTTAAATCGGGATTAAGCTGGAAAAAAACAGTACGCGAAAACACTCTGAAGCATTTTACCGGGATAGAAACACAGAGTGTTTTCGCTTTCCTTCAATAACTTTATGAAGAGAAAGGATAACAGCGGTGAAGTGGTACCGCATAAGCCTTTTTCATGGTATACTGTTCGTTGTTAGTTAAATTTTTAAGAAAAAATTGAAGCAGATTGCTATTTTTATGTAGTTTATTTTGAAAGCGTTTCAATAATAAGGGGGATTTAGGTTGAAAACAGCACGGTTGCCATCAATGTTGGAAATCATTTGTGTATTAGGTGCATTTTTAGCGATAGTTTGTTCATTTACAGTCAAATTTGATCTGCCGATTCAGCTGGCATTGTTTATTTCATGGTTTTTAGTGATTTTGCTCGGTCTGCGCCTGGGACACCGGTATGAAGATTTGCAAAAATCGATTACAAACGGAATTTCAAACGGACTCGAAGCGATATTGATCCTGATTGCCGTCGGCGCGCTGATCGGCACATGGATAGCCGGCGGCGTTGTGCCGACTTTGATTTATTACGGGCTTGAGTTTATCCACCCGAGCATATTCCTGCTTGCCACGCTCATTATTTGTTCGATCACCTCTGTGGCCACAGGTACGTCTTGGGGTACTGTAGGAACGGCCGGGATCGCCATGATGGCAATCGGTGAAGGGCTGGGGCTACCGCTTCCGCTTGTAGCCGGAGCCGTGCTGTCCGGAGCCTATTTCGGAGATAAATTATCACCGCTTTCCGATAGTACAGTGCTTGCGTCATCTCTTTCAAAGGTCGAAGTGATTACTCATGTCAGAGCGATGCTGTACTTGTCGGTACCCGCCTATTTGATCACGGCGGTGTTGTTCACCATTACCGGATTTATTTACGGTAGTAAAAATGTCGATTTGCAGAAAGTCGAATTTTTGAAAACTTCTTTGCAAAACACGTTTGATATTCATATTTGGATGCTTGTTCCGGCTGTTATCGTTATCGTTCTTTTGGCCATGAGAAAGCCGTCTGTGCCGACGATCGCGATCGGCGCACTTTTGGGGGCGATCTGGGCTGCGGTCTTCCAAGGCATGAACTTTGCGGATGCACTTGGCACGGCTTACAACGGCTTTTCCATCGAGACCGGGATCAAATTTATGGACGAGCTCTTAAACCGCGGAGGAATTCAAGGCATGCTCGGTTCGGTCGTCGTCATCATTCTCGGTCTGGGCTTTGGCGGCCTTTTGGAGCACTTAGGCGTTTTAAAAGTGATCGTGTCCAAGTTCCAGCAAAAGCTGACTTCTGCCGGCAACGTCACATTCTCGACGATTATCGTCGCTTTCCTGGCGAATGTGTTTGGCTGCGCGATGTACGTCTCGCTCATTTTGACGCCGAAAATTATGGAGAAAAGCTATGACAAGCTCGGAATTGACCGGAGGGTGCTGTCCAGAAACGCGGAAGTCGGCGGTACGATGACGTCGGGCATGGTGCCGTGGTCAGACAACGGCATATATATGGCGGGGATTCTCGGCGTGTCAACCTTCTCTTATCTGCCGTTCATGTGGCTGAGCTTTGTTTCAATCGGCCTTGCGATTTTGTACGGATACACAGGTAAATTTATTTGGTACACCGATAAAAAAGACTCGCCGGTTCAGTAGCCGATTTTAAAACAATTGATGGAGGTATTCTGTTATGAATGGCAACAATATTATTCGGAATTTGATGCTGGAAATCCCTTCAGCACCAGGAAACCTTGGAAAGGTGACAACGGCGATCGGCCTTGCCGGCGGTGATATCGGAGAGGTTGAAACGATCAAGGTGGGGCCGAATTATACGATGCGGAACATTACGGTTCAAGTTGAGCATGAAGAACAGCTTACCGAGATCCTTGAAGTGATCCGCAACTTAAAAGAAGGCATCCATCTTCATACCGTTTCAGATGACGTGCTGGCTGCACATGAAGGCGGCAAAATCCGCATGAAAAGCAAGATGCCGATCCGCTCGCTCGCTGATCTGCGGCGGGTGTATACGCCGGGTGTCGCGAATGTGTGCGAGCTTATTAAAGAAGAGCCGCAAAAAGCGAATATCTATACTGGCATCGGCAATTCGGTTGCAATTGTCACGGACGGTACGGCCATCCTTGGCTTGGGAGACATTGGGCCTGTGGCGGGAATGCCTGTTATGGAAGGGAAGGCCGCACTTTTCGACCAGCTAGCAGACATCAGCGGAATTCCGATTCTGCTTGATACGAATGATCCTGACGAAATCGTGCGGACGGTTAAAAACATCGCGCCCGGATTTAGCGGTATTTTGCTTGAAGACATCGGTTCACCGCATTGTTTTGAAATCGAAGAGCGCCTGAAAAACGACCTGAATATTCCGGTCATGCATGACGACCAGCACGGTACTGCGGTGGTGACGCTGGCGGCCGCCATTTCAGCCGCCAAGAGTGCAGGGGTCGATCTGAAGCAGGCCCATGTCGGCCAAATCGGCCTGGGTGCGGCAGGGGTCGCGATCTGCAGAATGTTTATGGCATATGGGGTAAAACGTGTCGTCGGAACGGATAAATCGCTTGAGGCGATGGCGCGTTTAGAGAACTATGGCGGTCATGCGGCTGAAAGCATCGAAGAATTGATGGAAAGCTGCGATATCATCGTTGCGACAACCGGTGTTCCGGGATTGATCAATAAGAAATGGGTTCGGGAAGGCCAGGTGATTTTGGCTCTGTCCAATCCGAAGCCGGAGATTGAGCCTGAGGATGCGCTCGAGGCCGGGGCAGCCTACGCTGCGGATGGACGGTCTGTCAACAATGTGCTGGGGTTCCCCGGTATTTTCAGGGGCGTGTTAAATGCCGGAGCGGAATCGATCAGCCACCCGATGCTGGTCGCGGCCGCCGAAGCGATCGCATCCTGCACAAAACAAGGCGATCTCGTGCCTGATCCGCTGAATCCTGATGTTCACGAGATTGTGGCCAAAGCAGTCGAAAGGGTCGCACTTTCAGAGATGGGAAAAATGAACGGATAAAGAAAACAGCTGCTGCTTTATCGCAATACGGATAAAGCGGCAGCTGTTTTTCTTGCGAATGTTAGCGGCGGTTCTACAGATTGAAAATGAATATATAAGATATTCGGTTTTGTAAAAATCCAATGATTGTGGAGAGCGCTGATGATGATGCCTTGATCGACAAGCTTTTTTGTAAACAGCGGAATTTCTTCAGGCAAAATTGCGACTTCGGCCATATTCAAGGCGGTTCCGTTTTGATCGAGCGACTCGAACATGACTTCTTCCATGCCGACTCCCTTGCTTGGTCTTCCTTGAATCGTGACGCGCAAATTCCGTTTGATGCTGACAGAACAGACACCGTGTTCAATGTGCGGCTCCCCATTTAAAATATGTCCAAACTGCTGGCAAAGCGAATGAAAACTTTGCATCTGCTGAACCTCCATTTTTAAAGTTACCACGATTTTATGAAGGGAACCCGCATATTTAGAATCCTTTAAAAATGGACGATCCTTTTATTTGATGATTTCTTCACCGCCCGGCTTGTTTGCATAGTGGTACATGAAGCCCATCATAAACGCGCCTCCGATCAGGTTCCCGAGGGTTACTGGAATCAAGTTATGGATTGCGCCTGCAATCGAAATCGTATCCGGATGCTCGGTCACCAGGGAGACGGCAAAAGTGGCCATGTTCGCGATGCTGTGTTCATAACCGGAAATAAAGAAAGTAAAAACAAACAGCATCATAGAGAACATTTTCGCTCCGTCTCCTTTTTGTGCCATCGGAACAAAGAACGCAAGGCAGACAAGCCAGTTACACAAAATCGCTTTGAAGAACAATTCGGTCACCGGCGTATTCATTTTATGCTCCGCCACGCTAAGAATAAAGCCGGTGGAAGAAGGATCTTTAAATAAACCGGTCGCAAAGATGAGGCCTGCGAAAAACACGGCGCCCATTAAATTTCCTGCATAGCTGAAAATCCACAGCTTGATAACAGTGGGCCAACGCATTTTTTTACGAAGCGCAGCCAATGTATAATAAAATGTATTTCCCGTAAATAAATCTCCTCCGCCATAGACAATTAGAATAATGGCGCCCCCGAATGTGATTGCTGCAATTGGATATGTGAACGGAGAATGTTCAACATAAAAGAGATTCCCCGTTTTAAACGCTACAATGACTCCGAACCCGATAAACATACTGGCCAGCATAGCCCGTAAAAGATAACGAAGCGGGCTTTGCATAAAGATGCTTTGCTTTTTTAAGGCAAGCTCTTCGACTAGAACAAGTGATTTTGATTCCATGTTTTCCACCACCATCAAGTGTTTACTAAGAAGTATCTATCATAAATACAACCTAAGTATAGCAGGATATTGTGAAACATTTCACAAATTTTGTGTATTTTGTTTGAACAAATGTATGGTTCGATTTTCATAGAATAAACAGGGTATCGTTATTGTTTATTTTTAAGTCATAAATATTCCATCCATTCGTTAAAGCCTGAGGGAGCGATGTTTCAAAGATAGCTGTACAGGGAGGGATACGGCAGCAAGCAGGTAAATGCGCAGTCCAGTCAGCCGGTGCTGCATGAAGGCATAGATGAAGGACGTGCGCAGAAGGCTGAAGGAAGATTTCACAGATTGGACAAAATAACAGGACTTTCCGTCGGGCGTTTTCAAACTGAAGGAAAGCGCCGAATTTGTTTGTTTGCATATCACGGTATTCTTTTGACCCGCAAGGCTTTGCACAGAAAATCGCAAATGTTGAATGACGAAATGCTCCGCGTGGATGAGGGGCATTTTTCTCATGTTGATTTAGTTCTTGTTAACCATCACGTCACAAAATAGCTATAATTTCTTCGTATAATTGTCACAATGACATCCATAAATTAGGGAATATGTACTTTATTTAAGAAGGAATTCGCGGTAAAGTACAGGTATAAATAACCATCCGGATAATAACAGAACATCAATGTGGGCCGAGGTCACCCTTTTGTCTGTGATCATATTCATAAAATTCATGTGAAACTTTGAGCAAGGGTGATGCCCATTCGGCAACGGGTCCGGCTAGAACGAAGAGGAGGAGACTGGAACAGTGGACGAACTCATTTTGGCAAGATTTCAATTTGCTTCAACAACGATCTTTCACTTTATTTTTGTGCCGATGTCAATCGGGCTTGTCTTTATGGTTGCTTTAATGGAAACTCTTTATGTCGTAAAGAAAAAAGACATTTACAGAACGATGGCTAAATTTTGGGGGCACTTATTTTTAATTAATTTTGCAGTCGGTGTGGTCACCGGGATTTTACAGGAATTTCAGTTTGGAATGAACTGGTCGGAGTACTCCCGCTTTGTCGGTGATGTATTCGGCGCTCCGCTCGCGGTGGAAGCGCTGCTCGCTTTCTTTATGGAATCGACGTTTATCGGTTTGTGGATATTCGGCTGGGACCGGCTTCCGAAGAAGATCCATTTGCTGTCCATCTGGCTTGTTTCGCTTGGAACGATCATGTCGGCGTTTTGGATTTTAGCGGCCAACTCGTTTATGCAGGAGCCTGTCGGATTCGCGATCAAAAACGGCCGCGCGGAAATGACCGATTTCTTTGCGATTATTAATAACCCGCAGCTATGGGTTGAATTTCCGCACGTCATTTTCGGTGCGCTTGCCACCGGTGCGTTTTTCATTGCCGGTGTCAGCGCGTATAAAATGCTGAAAAAACAGGAATTGCTCTTTTTTAAAAAATCCTTTCAAATCGCGATGATTGTGGCGCTTGTTTCCGGCATCGGCGTAGCGTTCAGCGGACATGAGCAGGCACAGCATCTGATGAAGAGCCAGCCGATGAAAATGGCTGCCAGCGAAGCGCTTTGGGATGACAGCGGCGATCCTGCAGCTTGGACGGTGCTTGCGAACATTGACGCGGACAAGCAGGAAAACAAATCAGAGCTCAGCATCCCGTATGCGCTCAGCTATTTGGCTTATAAACAATTCAGCGGCGATGTGCCCGGAATGAAGACGCTGCAAAAGCAATATGAAGAAAAATACGGAGAAGGAAATTATATTCCGCCGGTGAAAACGACGTTCTGGAGTTTCAGAATCATGGCCGGCTCAGGACTTTTAATGATCGTTGCCGCTTTGACTGGCCTCTATCTCAGCTTCCGCAAAAGACTCGAAACAAGCAAATGGTTTTTGCGGACGATGGTGGCTTTGATCGCCTTTCCATTCATTGCAAATACGGCGGGGTGGATCATGACTGAAATTGGACGCCAGCCGTGGACGGTGTTCGGTATTTTGACAACGGCGCAGTCCGTGTCGCCGAACGTATCAGCGGGAATGCTGCTGTTTTCCGTCATCGCGTTTACAGCGATTTATCTTGTACTGGCGCTCGTTCTTGTCTACTTGTTTGTGCGGGAGATTAAAAAAGGGGCTGCACACCATGACCACCATCATGATGATTCCGTATCGACAGACCCGTTTGATCAGGAGGTTTACCATGGTATCTCTTAATGAACTTTGGTTTATATTAGTCGCTGTGCTGTTCATCGGTTTTTTCTTTCTTGAAGGCTTTGATTTCGGCGTCGGAATGGCGACACGGTTTCTCGGACGCAACGAGCTTGAACGGAGGGTGATGATCAATACGATCGGCCCTTTCTGGGATGCCAATGAAGTCTGGCTGCTGACTGGGGGAGGCGCGATTTTCGCGGCTTTTCCGAACTGGTATGCCACGATGTTCAGCGGATATTACATTCCGTTTGTCTTTGTTCTTCTTGCATTGATCGGACGCGGAGTCGCGTTTGAATTTAGAGGGAAAGTCGAAACCGCAAAATGGAAGAAAACATGGGATTGGGTCGTATTTTTCGGCAGCATCCTGCCCCCGTTTTTGTTCGGTGTTTTGTTTACCAGCATCTTGCGCGGCATGCCGATTGATGCCGATATGAATCTGCACGCCGGTTTTACTGACTATGTGAACGTTTATTCCGTAACAGGGGGAGTCACCGTTACGCTTCTCTGCCTGCTGCATGGCCTGATCTTTATTACGTTGAGGACGGAAGCTGATTTGCGCGACCGGGCAAGACAGCTGGCCAAAAAAGTCGTATTCGCCGTTTTGGCGGCGCTTGTTGCCTTTGTTGCTTTATCCATTTTTGAAACGGACTTGTTCACGGGCAGGGGACATGTGACGATACCGCTTGCGGCTCTGATTGTCGTTTGCTATGTGCTGTCGATCGTATTTATGAAACAAAAACGCGACGGCTGGACATTTGCTATGACAGGGGCTGGGATCGCCCTCACAGTGGCGACGATTTTCACTGCGCTGTTCCCGCGCGTCATGATCAGCTCGGTCAAAAGTGCATATGATTTAACGGTTTATAATGCTTCATCAGGAGACTATTCTTTAAAAGTGATGACGATCGTCGCGCTGTCACTGCTTCCGTTCGTGCTGGGTTATCAGATCTGGAGCTACTATGTTTTTCGAAAACGGGTCAGCAGTAAGGAGCCAATGATTTATTAATGGGAAAAGATCTTTTGCAATATAAAGGAATGAAGCGAATTCTTGCAGCACTCACCGTACTGACATGCATGCAAGGCGCAGCTATTATCATGCAGGCCGAATGGCTTGCTGAAGCGGTGACCCGCCTTTTTAACGGCGAGCGGGTCGGTTCGCTTGTTCCGCTGATCATCTTATTTACCGCCGCTTTTTTATTCCGCCACGCCGTGACCCTTGTCAGGCAAAGGCTGATTTTTGATTATGCCGCCAAGACGGGGGCCGACCTGCGGAAAAAGTTTTTGGAGAAGCTTTTCCAATCCGGCCCCAGACTGGCGAGAAAAGAAGGAACAGGTCACGTCGTCACACTCGCGATGGAAGGGATTGCGCAGTTTCGCCGTTATTTGGAGCTGTTTTTGCCGAAAATGATCAGCATGGCCGTTATACCGCCGGCGGTTGTCTGTTATGTCTTTTTTAAAGACACATCCTCCGCTGCAGTATTAATGATTACGATGCCGATTTTAATCGCATTTATGATCCTTCTCGGCTATGCGGCAAAGAGAAAAGCGGACAGCCAGTGGAAGACGTATGAGATGCTTTCAAATCATTTTACTGATTCCTTGCGCGGCCTGGAAACATTGAAAGTGCTGGGCATGAGCCGTTCACATACGAAGAATATTTTTCATGTGAGCGAACGGTACAGGAAGGCGACGATGGGCACGCTTAAAATTGCCTTTCTGTCTTCGTTTGCACTTGATTTTTTCACCATGCTGTCCGTGGCAACCGTAGCCGTTTTTCTCGGTCTCGGTCTTGTTGACGGCACCATCATGCTGGAGCCGGCGCTTGCCATTCTGATTCTTGCGCCTGAGTTTTTTCTTCCTGTCCGGGAAGTCGGCAATGACTATCATGCTACGTTGAACGGCCGGGAAGCCGGTAAAGCGATCAAGGCGATATTGGAGTCGCCCGGTTTCAAGTATGAGGAGCCTTTGGATCTTGAGCGATGGTCAGACGACGATCAAATCGAGTTCAAGCATGTAGAGGTGAGGCATGATGAGGAGGAAAACTCCTCTTTATCCGGCATTTCTCTATCGTTTAAAGGAAAGAAAAAAATCGGAATCATCGGGGAGAGCGGTGCCGGAAAATCTACGCTTATCGATGTGCTCGGCGGTTTCTTGGAAACGAATAGCGGCGTGATCAAAGTCGGGGGAAAAGAGAGGACGCATTTGCAGACGGACAGCTGGCAAAATCAGCTCCTGTATATTCCGCAGCATCCCTATATCTTTCCGGATACGCTCGGAGCCAATATCCGTTTTTATCATCCCGGCGCTTCTGACGAAGAAGTTGAACAGGCAGCAAGAGCCGCCGGGCTGACGGAGCTGATTGATCAGCTTCCGTCCGGCTTAGAAGAGCGGATCGGTGAAGGCGGGAGGGCATTAAGCGGCGGACAGGCGCAGCGCACAGCCGTTGCCCGGGCTTTCCTGGGCAACCGTCCGATTCTCCTTTTAGATGAGCCGACCGCTCACTTGGATATCGAAACAGAATACGAGTTGAAAAAAACGATGCTGAAACTGTTTGAAGACAAGCTGGTTTTTTTGGCAACCCATCGTCTTCACTGGATGCTTGATATGGATGAAATCATCGTGCTGAAGGATGGGCAGGTGGCTGAAACCGGTACACATCAAGAATTGATTGAAAAGCGGGGCGTTTATTATGAGCTCGTGCAGGCGCAGTCGTTTGGAGGTGCATCATGAACAATGAAGACGGGTGGATTCTGCCCTATATCAAGAAAAATATAAGGCTTTTGATCATTGTCGTGTTGCTTGGCGGATTGACGGCATGCTCGGCTGCAGCTCTCATGTTTACCTCCGGTTATTTAATATCCAAAGCGGCTACGCGTCCGGAAAATGTTTTGATGATCTATGTCCCGATCGTAGCGGTCCGCACCTTCGGGATTATGCGCTCGGTGTCGCGCTATGTTGAGCGGTTGACCGGACACCATATCATCTTGAAAATTTTATCCGATATGCGCGTCAGGCTTTACAGGATGCTGGAACCTCAAGCTTTAAAATGGCGTGAACGCTTCCGAACGGGGGATATGCTCGGCATTTTGGCCGACGATGTTGAGCATTTGCAGGACATGTATTTGAGAACGGTATTTCCCGGGCTGTCGGCGCTTCTTTTATATGGCGTATACATCACTGCTATCGGCTTTTTTTCATGGCCTTTTGCAGGGCTGATCGCGATCTATGCAGCGGTTTTCGTGTTTCTTGTTCCGCTTGTTTCCCTGCTTGTGACAAGGGCGAAAAATGTTGCGTTGAAAAGAGGACGAAGCCTCTTGTACCGTCAGCTGACAGACGCGGTCATGGGCGTGAGCGACTGGGTTTTCAGCGGCCGGCAAAACGACTTCGTCCATGCGTATGAAGCAGCAGAACAGGAATGGCTGGCGATCGAAAAGAAACGGATGCGCTTCAGTCGTTGGAGGGACTTTGCCATGCAATGCCTGGCGGCAGGACTTGTTCTTCTGATGTTGATATGGGCGGGCGGACAAAGCGCGGAAGGCGCCTTGGCTCCTGTGTTTATTGCGGCGTTTGTCCTTGTTGTGTTTCCTTTGACGGAAGCTTTCTTTCCGCTTTCAGACGCAGCGGCGTCAATCCCTGAGTATCAGGATTCTTTAGAAAGAATGGACGGGCTTGAGCCGTCGAAAAGGGAAGAAATTGGAGCCGCTGTTCAGCAGGAACGGGCGGAGGCCGTAGGTTTGGACGATGTCACGCTTCGCTTTGAAGATGTTTCTTTTTCTTATGAAGAAGGCCATCCGGTGTTGGACGGTGTTTCATTTATATTAAAACAGGGTGAAAAGACCGCTTTGCTCGGGCCGAGCGGCGCGGGTAAATCGACGATCTTGTCGTTGATACAAGGGGCGCTCGCTCCTTCTAAAGGAAACATTACATTGAACGGCATTTCTGCACAGTCTCTTCAGGGAGAAATCTCACGCGCAGTCTCTGTTTTTAATCAGCAGCCGCATCTGTTTGATACGACGGTTTTGAATAATATCAGGCTCGGAAACCCTGACGCGAGCGATGAGGACGTGTATTGGGCAGCGCGCCAGGTGAAGCTTCACGATTATATTCAGTCTCTTCCCGAAGGATATTATACATCTGTTCAGGAAACGGGCATTCGTTTTTCAGGCGGAGAACGTCAGCGGATTGCATTGGCGCGGATTCTGCTGCAGAATGCGCCAATCGTTGTATTGGACGAACCGACCGTAGGTCTCGATCCTAAAACAGAGAAAGAGCTTCTATCAACGATGTTTCAAGTGCTTGATGGAAAGACTGTTCTATGGATTACACACCATTTGGCAGGAGCCGAAGCGGCCGACCGGATTCTGTTTTTAGACAAAGGGAAGCTTGCAATGGCAGGGAGCCATCAGCAGCTTTTGGAAAACAATCCTCGCTATTCAAGACTTTATCGTCTGGATGCGCCTGTCGGCCGGCTTTCTTAGTAGAAAACCGCAAAAGACAGCTTCAAGCCGAGAAGCTGTCTTTTTTATATGGCCCGCTCATCAACTGCTTTTATTTTGCATGTTAAAGAGCGGTGAAGGGTATGATTCAGTTAGTATTTAATTAAACGTTTGTTTAAACTTTGTATTGAAAGGTGTGATCCGGGATGTCTGCAGAACAATTGCCGATATGGACGAAAGACTGCGTGAAGGGCTCATTGCCGAAAAGGGGGAATGGAAGTCATAAAGGAACTTATGGAACCGGCCTTTTGCTCGCGGGAAGCGATGACATGCCGGGAGCGGCTCTCCTTGCAGGAATCGGGGCGATGCGGAGCGGTCTTGGAAAGCTTGTCATCGGAACGTGCGGAAGTGCCATTCCGTTGATCGTCCCCGTTCTCCCTGAAGCGACGTATTGGCGGGACGGCTTAGAAAAGGCGGCGTCCGGCGAGATTGCCGAACCTTACCGGGCGATTGCGATCGGGCCGGGGCTGCCGCCTTCGCAAATGACTGAGCAAGCGGTCCGGAACGTATTGACGAAAGAATGCCCGGTTGTCCTTGATGCGGGTGCTCTTTCAAAACGATCGTACCAAGAAAGGAAAGCGCCGGTGATATTAACGCCGCATCCGGGCGAATTTTCGAGAATGACAGGCTTGTCCATTCAAGAAATTGAGGCAAACCGGGCCGGCTATGCTCGAGATTATGCAGAGGAACACGGTGTTACTCTTGTATTGAAAGGCAATGAAACGATCATTGCTTTCCCGGACGGCAAGTGCTGGCGGAATGTAACGGGAAACGGGGCGCTGGCAAAGGGAGGAACCGGAGATACGTTAACCGGGATGCTTCTCGGGATGCTGTGCTGTCATGAGAATCCGAGAGAAGCGGTGCTGAATGCTGTCCACCTGCACGGCGCATGTGCGGACGCATGGACAAAGACCAGATCGGCCCATACGCTTCTCGCGCATGAACTTTCCGATATGCTGCCTACGGTTTGGAAAGCGTATGAGGATGGAAATAAGTGAAACGCTCGGAATGCCTCCGAACGTTTCACCTCAAAGTTTATGGAGTGACTTTACCGACTCCGGCATTTTGCTTGACGATTGATTTTACATCGTCGACATTGTCGAGTGAGTAGCTGTATGGCGGATTATAGGTTGTAGTAGAAGAAGTCGGCATGCTGCCTGTAGAGTTTACAAATTTGTTGTTGGATACATGCCAATAGCCTGGTGAACCGCTGTACCAAGAGACAATCGGATCTTTGGCGTTTTCAAAGAGGTTGTTCTCAATTTTGATGCGCGCGCCCATCCTTGAATTAATACCGCTTTCAATGATGTTGCTGTAATAGTTGTTGTAAATGTGCCCCTCTCCGAACCGGAATGCCGGCACACGCGAATTCAGATTTTCAAACCAGTTATGGTGGAATGTAATCGTCCGGTTGTAATTGTCGCTGTCCGATGAACCCATCAGCATAGATTTCCACGCATCGTGCACATAGTTCCAAGAGAATGTAATATATTCGGCGTCTCTTTTGACGTCAAATAATCCGTCATAGTAATCTTTGTCAACGTTCAGGCTGTGGTAAAGCTCATTATGATCAACCCAAATGTTTTTAGACGGCCCTTCAATGCTAATCGCGTCTTTATCGCCTGAGGCGACCTCGTGAATTTTTAAGTTGCGGATGATGATGTTGTTGGCGCGCCATATTTTGATGCCGATGCCTTTGAGTTCGCCTTTGGTCCCTGACCCGACAATCGATACGTTTGACACGTCTTTGACGTCAATCTTTGATGCGGATGTATTTGAAGTTGTAATGGTGCCGTTGACATAAATTTTTAATGGCGTATTTGCATTCTTATTTTTTAATGCCGCAATCAGCTGATCTCCCGTTGTTACGGTTACCGTTTGACCGCCTTCTCCGCCCGATGTTCCGCCGTTTAGCGTCGCGAAGCCTTTTAAGCTGAAATCGGCAAGCGGATTGACTTTGCCCGAGCTGAACGAAGAAGCTGCTTCAGCCGAAACCGCCGCTGTCAAAGACCCGATAACCCCTAATACAAAGATAAAGATGATGCTGATTAATTTCTTCATATGAATTCCTCCTATTCTTTTTTCATGCCGCCGCTATATAGGAAGCGCTCACAATTACGGCGGATACCGGGTGATGGACACTGATTATCCCTCCCTTTTATTGGAATCAGAGAGAGCATAGCATATGTTTCTGAATTATCTGAATAATCATGATGTGAGTTGGATTTGCGCATAAGCTGGTGATTATGCCAAATGACACGAATCTGAGAATAAGCGCATTTAGTTTAAGGTCTTTCATCATAATGGTGCAAAAAAAAGAATCTATGGAAATGAAAATCCACAGATTCTATTTCTAAATCATGTTTTCTTCAGTTTTTCATTTTTCGGAGCGATCTACAGCTCTGCTTTCTCCTGTTCTGTGCTGTTGTATGTTCGCTCTACGACTGCGGCAAGCGTATCGATGAACCGCGGATCGGTGTTCGGCATAGGCGGACGGTGATAGCTTGCGCCAAGCTCGTCCGTAACCACTTTGCACTCATAGTCGTTGTCATACAGCACTTCCAAGTGGTCAGACACAAAGCCGACTGGTGCGTAAATGAATGACCGGAAGCCTTCCTGATACAGTTCCTTTGTTAAGTCTTGGACGTCGGGGCCAAGCCAAGGGTCGGGTGTGTTGCCCTCACTTTGCCAGCCTACGGCGATCTGGTCAAACGACAGCCGTTCTCCGATTAGTCGGGCCGTTTTCACGAGCTGATCCGGGTATGGATCGCCATGTTCCTTGATTTTTTCCGGCAGGCTGTGTGCTGAGCATACAAGAACCGCTTTTTTCCGTTCTTTTTCAGACATGCCGTTTAAAATGCTGCCGATTTCTTCAGACCAATAGCGAATAAAGCCTTCTTCCTGATACCATTCGTCAATCGATGCGATCCGGGGGCCGCCGATTGCTGCTGCGGCCTGTTTGGCGCGCCGATTGTATACTTCAGTGCTGAAGGTGGAATAGTGGGGAGCTAAGACGACGGAAACGGCCGCTTCAATTTGGTCTTTTTTCATTTGTTCAACCGCATCCTCGATAAACGGAGAGATGTGTTTTAAGCCGAGATACATCACGTATTCGACCTCATCTTGGCGCTCGTTCAACGTTTTTTCCAGCTCTTTTGCCTGAGCGAGCGTAATTTTCGCGAGCGGAGAGATTCCGCCGATATGCTTGTAGCGTTTTTTCAAGTCTTCAATCATATCATCGGACGGCCGTTTTCCATGACGGATATGCGTGTAATACGGAATGATATCTTCTTCCTGATAAGGGGTTCCGTATGCCATGACTAACAGGCCGACTTTTTTTCGTTCCATATGTCTTCACCTCTGCTGCTGTTCTTGGCATGTTGTACAGATTCCGTAAATTCCTAAATAATGCGAGTTCACTTTGAAGTTCGTCAATTGAGCTGCTGCATGCTCAACCTCTTTGAGGTGAGGATAGTCCAGATCAGCGATCTTCCCGCACGATTTACAGATGACATGATAGTGCTCTGATGTGAACAGTTCATATTTGCTTTTCGCGTCTCCGTGGGACAGCTCTTTTAAAATGCCGAGCTTCACAAATAATTTCAAGTTGCTGTAGATTGTCGGGAGACTCATGTACGGCAATTCCCGGTGAATGTCTTCCGCCGATGGATGGCCGCCCAAAGAGACAATCGTTTTTAAAATCAGGACGCGCTGAGCTGTTATTCGTAAACCCCGTTTCTTTAATAAAGGGACGAGCTGTTCGTCTTCCACACGTAACATCCCCTGTCGTTCTTTGATTAAGGGCAGGCACCCGCATGTTAAAGAAGACGGGTGCCTGTTCCTGAAAAAATGAGAATAAAAGTGAGAATGATTGAAATGAATGAGCCTCAGACTTCCTGTGGAACGGACAAGCCCAATCCTTCGGCAACTCGTGTGCCGTATTCCGGATCTGCTTTATAGAAATGCTGAATTTGACGAAGCTTAATTTCGTCTTTTGTCACTTGCTTCATCGAACCTACAATATTGCTGACAAGACGGGTCCGCTCTTCTTCGCTCAAGAGGCGGTAAAGATCGCCGGCCTGTGTGTAGTGGTCGTTATGGTCGTAAGCCGTGCTGTCCGCCGAACCTGACACCGGATAAGCCGTTGTTTTGTTTTCCGGAGTTTCCTGAGGGCCTCCGAAGCTGTTCGGTTCATAGTAGACAGAGCCGCCGCCGTTTGAATCAAAGCGCATTTGTCCGTCTCTTTGATAATTACGGACTTCCGCTTTCGGCCGGTTGATCGGCAGGCTGTTATGGTTTGCGCCGACGCGGTAGCGGTGCGCATCCGCATATGCGAACAGGCGTCCCTGAAGCATTTTGTCGGGAGACGGTTCAATGCCGGGCACCAATGTTCCAGGGGAGAATGTAGCTTGTTCAACCTCTGCGAAATAGTTTTCCGGATTGCGGTTTAGAACCATGCGGCCGACTTCAATCAGCGGATAATCTTTTTGCGACCATACTTTTGTAACATCGAACGGATCAAAACGGTACGTATCCGCATCCTCCAGCGGCATGATTTGAACGTACAGCTTCCATGCCGGGAAATCACCTTTTTCAATCGCCTCATACAAGTCCTGTGTATGATAATCGGGGTTTTCACCTGCAATCTTTGTCCCCACTTCTTCGGTCAGGTTTTTAATGCCTTGTTCTGTTTTGAAGTGGTATTTGATCCAGACGCCTTCTCCTTCGGCATTCACCCATTTGAATGTGTGGGACCCGAAACCGTGCATGTGCC
Source organism: Bacillus sp. FSL L8-0528 (assembly GCF_038593085.1). Taxonomy (NCBI): domain Bacteria; kingdom Bacillati; phylum Bacillota; class Bacilli; order Caryophanales; family Bacillaceae; genus Bacillus; species Bacillus sp. FSL L8-0528. Next base: position 4,008,226 of record NZ_CP151961.1, on the reverse strand, counting down.
GGTAAGTGGCGGGGATGCCTCTGTCAGACATCAGGATGGTCACCTGGTGAAGGGACTCTGGAGACAATGACCAAAAATCCCATACGGCATCCGGGTTTTTCAAATGTGTGACCGGATGGCGCTTTTGAGTATGAATGAAGTCAGGGAATTTAATCGCATCGCGAATAAAGAAAACAGGTGTGTTGTTTCCGACGAGATCATAGTTCCCTTCCTCTGTATAAAATTTAACAGCAAATCCGCGCGGGTCGCGGACGGAATCGGCTGAACCGTTTTCGCCTGCAACAGTTGAAAAACGGACGAATAACGGTGTGCGTTTTCCGACTTCTGATAAAAATTTGGCTTTTGTATATTTGGAAACGTCATTTGTGACTTCAAAGTAACCGTGCGCACCGGCGCCTTTTGCATGCACAACCCGTTCGGGTACACGCTCTCTGTTAAAGTGGGCGAGCTTTTCGAGCAAGTGGACGTCCTGAATCAGCGTCGGTCCGCGTGAACCAGCTGTCATTGAGTTTTGGTTGTCTCCAACGGGAGCGCCCCAGCTGGTTGTTAGGTTGTTTTTATTTGTCGTCATCAAAGGATCACCTCGCGTAAATTTTAATTACAAAATAATGATAACATTTCTCAAGAAAAAAACAATATTTATTTATAATAATTATAAAGAAAAATTTATTATCGTTGATTAAATATATTGAAACCTGAATAACTTCCTTGATTTGGGATAAATTATTATTGATTCCAAATAAAGGAGGTATGGAGATGGATCAGCATTCAAACGAGCAGAAGTCTGACATGGAGACGGATGATACGTTAACAAACCGGCAGGGCCACCCGATCACAAACAATCAGCATATCAGGACCGTGGGCAACCGGGGGCCTTCTACATTGGAGAACTATGATTTCTTGGAGAAGATCAGCCACTTTGACAGGGAGAGGGTTCCCGAACGGGTCGTCCATGCCAGGGGAGCCGGAGCGCACGGCTATTTTGAAGCTTATGGAACAGCAGGCGATGAGCCGGTCTCAAAATATACGAGAGCAAAACTGTTTCAGGAAAAAGGGAAGAGAACCCCGGTGTTTGTCCGTTTTTCGACGGTGACCCATGGGATATCTTCACCGGAAACGCTTCGCGATCCCCGCGGATTTGCCGTTAAGTTCTACACGGAAGACGGGAACTGGGATCTGGTCGGAAACAACTTGAAGATCTTCTTTATCCGCGATGCGGTGAAGTTTCCTGATTTAATCCATGCATTTAAGCCGGACCCGGTTACGAATTTGCAGGATGGCGAAAGAATCTTTGACTTCATTTCCAACACGCCTGAAGCCATGCACATGATCACATTTTTGTTTTCTCCTTGGGGCATTCCGGCAAACTACCGGCAGATGCAGGGGTCCGGTGTCAACACGTACAAATGGGTAAATCAAGAAGGAGAAGCCGTCCTTGTGAAATATCACTGGGAACCGAAGCAGGGCATAAAAAATTTGACGCAAAAAGAGGCGGAAGAAATTCAGGCGAAGAACTTCAATCACGCCACACAGGATTTATATGAAGCGATTGAGCGGGGAGACTATCCCGAGTGGGAGTTGTTCGTTCAAATCATGAGCGATGATGAGCATCCTGAACTCGATTTTGATCCGCTTGACGATACAAAGCTATGGCCTGAGGAGCAATTTCCTTGGCTTCCTGTCGGCAAAATGGTATTAAACAAAAATCCGGAAGACTACTTTACGGAAGTCGAGCAAGCGGCATTTGGAACAGGGGTTCTTGTCGACGGACTTGATTTTTCCGATGATAAAATGCTTCAGGGACGTACGTTTTCCTACTCTGATACACAGCGATACAGAGTAGGGGCCAACTATCTGCAGCTGCCGATCAATGCGCCGAAAAAAAGGGTGGCAACCAATCAGCGGGGCGGCCAGATGCAGTACAAGGTCGATTTAGGCAAAAATCAAAGCCCACACATCAACTATGAACCTTCAACCATCAACGGGCTGAAAGAAGCGAAGCAGGATGGCAAAGAATATACCCCGCATGTCGAAGGAAATCTGGTGCGCGAAAGTATCGAAAGGCAGAATAATTTCAAGCAGGCCGGGGACACGTACAGGCATTTCGAAGATTGGGAAAAGGACGAGTTGATTACGAATCTGGTCAATACACTTGCCCCCTGCGATCAAAGAATTCAAACGAAAATGATCGATATGCTGAAGCAATGCGACAAGGAATATGGAAGCAGGGTCGAAGAAGGATTAAAAAACGCTTCCAGCCAAAATACATCCAGCCGGGAGCCGATCGGGGCAGAAGGCGCCGAAGATGCGCCGAGACAGGCGGAAGAAAAAGGGCATAGTGAAGATCCTTATTAAAGGATTATCCTTGTCTATTCAAATTGATGTTAAGATATGGATGCGCTTCAGCGTATCCTTTTTATTTTGGAATTAATGGAGACAATCGGTTCAGCCGTGGAGGAAAAAGAAGAATACAGAAGAGGCTTAGGGTGTTCGCTCCAATTTGTCGAGAAAATAACGAGCAAAAGAAACTTATCCCCGCTTACGCCTTTTAACCAATATTTCCCTATATTCAACAAATGTACAAATCCAAAGCAAAGAAGCAAACGGAAAATATGGTAAAATTAAACATTCATAAAAAGTTGAAAAAAGGGAGGAGTTTTCATGTTGAAAAAGTTGGCAGCGGTCGTTTTCATGTTGGGAATCATGCTTTGCGGTGCCGGCGGAACGTCTGTTTTGGCATACGGAAAGTCAATTTCTCAGGAATCGATTCATCCCTACAGCACGGCATATACAGATGTCAAGGTGGTTGGCAAAACAGTTCGCTTTTATATTAAAGGATTGGAGAGTCCGTTTAATCAGACTTATTATGAAAGAGTCGCATGGACAAGCACTGATGAGGAGCCTGATACATTAAAGGACAACATTTTATCTGTAAAAATACCGGCAAAAACGGGAAGCAGGTATGAGGCAAACTCAAGCGAAAGGCTTGAGCTGATCAGAGAAAAGGTCAATTCAGGCGATATGGTTTACGGATGGGCAAAAGCGCAGAATGGCAATTGGTATCCTGCCGGTTCTGCTAAAATATCTTATTGAGCAAAGCAAAAAGCAGGCATCATCCCCGCCTGCTTTTTGTACGTATCGAAAACTGCTTTGAAACGAGCATCACTCCTGCCCCTGCCAATGACAAAGCCCCGGCAAACCAAAAAACCTCCCGCAGCCCGAACAGTTCAGCCGTTTTTCCCGCCACAACCGGTCCGAGAAAAAAACCGAGCGCATAAAAAGATTGATAGAAACCCATTACAGACATTTTGAGCTGAGGCGTACCAAGCTGGACAACTTTGCTGACCAAAAGCGGAAAAATAAACCCCAATGTCAGTCCTGTCACGGCGTGGATTACACACACCGCGAAAAGGGTCTCGGCGAACGGCAGCAAGGAAAAGAAAACAGCCGTTATCACATAAGATATCCATATCAGTGCATCGGCTGCCTTTACTTTGTAAAAGATACACCACACGGAAGCCAGCGTTTGCGGAACAAAAAAAGCGCACATGATCCAAATCAGCTGCTTCTCATCGATGCCGACCGATTCCGCGTAAATCGGCGTGAACCCGAACACGGTCATAAATAGCACGGCGTGGGCTAAAAACGATAATGTTGTAATCGCTTTTAAATCAGGAAGACGCAACGTCTGTTTAACATAGTCTGACAAAGCCATCCCTTTGGCCGTATGGCGGGGCCCGTTATCTTTAATGTAAAATGACAGAATCAGCCCGATGCACGAAACGGCAACACCGATCCAAAACGGAAACATCCAGCCGAACAAATGGACGAGGTATCCGCTGACAGCCATGCTGACAAATTGGGGGAGAACCGTTAAAAACTGCAGAATGCCCATCGCTTTTGACGATTGATCTTTTGTGAAATACTGCGAGTATAAAACGGTTGCCATCACCCACATCGCCGCAGTCATACCGGCGAGCAGCCTGGCCGTGATCACCATGATGAACGAATCGAACAACAGAAATATGCAGCAGCTCAACAGAGACATTGCAAAGCCGCTGATCAACAGCTGTTTTCTAAGCGGCGAAAGAACATCTGACAGAATGCCGAACGGAAACCGCAGTAATATCTGTGTGACGCCGTAGCTTCCGAGTATTATTCCTATCGCTGAATATGAAAATCCGATGTTGTCTAAATATAATCCGAAAACAGGGACATAGATGTATGTAGCAAACCAGAAACAAAAGACGGCACCCCAAAAGATTATATGATCTTTCCTTAAAATTTGTTTTTCTTCATAGACGATTTGTTTTTGCAGTTCCATCCCTTTTTACTCACACCCCTTTAAATTCCAGTACATCATAAACCGCGGTCGGAAAACAAGATGATTTTTTATCTTATTGAAATACAATTGAACGGTTTGCTTGCAGCCGTCGTCCTAGATACAGAGACAAAAAGAAAGGGGGTTGGCGTTTTAGTGGATCAAGCAGATGAAAAAGAACTGATCATACAGGCAAAAGACGGGGAAGATGCGGCTTTTACGAAACTGTTTCAGCTTCATTACCCCTTTGTATATCAATATGTTCTGAAATTAACGCTGAACCCTGATCTCACAGAGGACTTGGTCCAGGAAACGATGCTGAAAGCGTATGTCAGCCTTCATCAATTTCAGGGCAACGCGAAATTTTCAACATGGCTGATCTCAATTGCTTCCCGGCTGTTTATCGACCATCAGCGCCGGAAAAAACGCGAAAACCGCAAAACGCAAGCAGCAGGAGAGGAAGCCTTGCGAAAAATGAAATGGAAGTCCGCCCTTCACGGACACGAATGGAGCGAATACTTGGAGCTGTTTGCTGCTCTTGAGCCTGAGTTCAGAATGCCAATCTTGTTAAGACACTATTACGGGTTTACTTACCCTGAAGTGGCAAACATGCTGAAAATAAAAGAAGGTACCGTCAAATCGCGGGTGCATCATGGATTAAAGAAAATCCGAAAGGAGTGGGAACAGTGAATGAACGAGATAAAAAAGAAACGGTTACACATTTGAAACGCGAACTCGAAAGAATGGATGATACTTTTGTGCCGCCGGTTCCTCAAGTATTTGAACTGAATCAGCGTTTAGCGCGGTTTAAGCAAGAACGCAAGCGGGCGCTCAAAAAGGAATTGCTTTGTTTTATCGTCATGGCGCTGGTGATTTTATCGGCTTACTTGACGATTTCCGTTCAAGTACCGGCTGTTTTTATCGTGGTGCAGGGAGCGGCGATTATATTACTGCCAGCGCTCGCCCTATTAGAAAAAAGACGGCGTGCGGCTGACGGGGAGGCTGATTAAATGAATCTTGATATGACTCAGGAAAAACTGCTGCTGCTGCTTTACATTTCACCGCTTTTATTTGCGCAGAGTATCTTTCTATTTCTTAATGCGAAGAAAAAAGGAGCCAATGCGTGGTTTTGGGGCATATGGGGCTTGATCCAAACACCGATGCCTTTATTATTCTATTATTTATTTGTTGTAAGGCCGTTTCATAAGAAAAGGAGGCCGTCATCATGACTGAAGCAGATATACCTTGGGCGCTGCTTGCCCCTTTCATTGTGCTGTATTTCATTTTAGCGGTGTCCGCATTGATCAGTTGCATGAAACAGGAGAAAACAAATGGCCCAAAGTGGATGTGGATTTTGATCATAGTAGGGATCAGTTTTGTCGGCCCCGTCTCTTACTTTATCATCGGTAAAAAAACATATGAAAGGAGGCGTGTGTGATGCTGTCCGTCAATGGCTTAACAAAAATGTATCAGCAGCACCAAGCTGTCCGAAATGTCAGCTTTGACCTTGAATATCAGCAATGCGTTGCCCTTCTCGGGCCGAACGGAGCGGGAAAAACGACGACATTGCAAATGCTTTCCGGTTTATTGGCGCCTACATCAGGAGGCATCCGCTTTTTGGGGAAGGAATCGATAAACAGGCTGGAAATCGGGTATTTGCCTCAGCATCCTGCGTTTTTTTCATGGATGACAGCTTTGGAATATATGGTGTTCGCTGCAAGACTTTCTAAAATGAAACGTCGTGAAGCCCTGGAAAAGAGTCGAACCGCTTTGCGCTATGTCGGTCTGGAAAAGGAAGAAGACCGGAAAATCGGCGGTTTTTCAGGAGGGATGAAGCAAAGGCTCGGGCTTGCGCAGGCTTTGGTTCATGAGCCGAGCCTGTTGATTTTGGATGAACCTGTTTCTGCGCTCGATCCGGCGGGGCGGCGCGAAGTCCTTGATATGATGAAAGATTTAAAAAAGAAGATGACAATTCTATTTTCGACTCATGTGCTGCATGATGCCGAAGAGGTGTGCGATCAAGTGATCATGCTGAAAGAAGGGGCTGTCAAATGGTCCGGTCCGCTTCACAGATTGAAGAATCGGCATTTCAAGCCATCTTATATCCTGACAGCTGAAGAGAGCCTTGAAGGATGGCTGGAACACCTGCCTTATGTCAGCAAAGTCGTGTATCAAAAGCCTTCACAAGCTGAATTTTATTTAACAGATCGGTCTGACAGCCGCCGGCTGTTGGCTGAATGCTTGAGCAGACAATTATCGATTGTTCGTTTTGAACAAAAAACGATGTCCTTGGAAGATATGTATTTGAAGGTGATGGGACTATGAATTCATTTTTTATGTTATTTCAAAAAGAATGGACGGAAAGCTGGAGGGACGGAAAGCTGCTTTGGCTGCCTGTCATTCTGATCCTTCTGGGCTTGATTCAGCCGCTCAGCCTGTATTATATGCCCCAAATTCTCGATATGGCCGGGAATTTGCCTGAGGGAGCCGTGATCGACATACCAAGGCCGAAAGGTGAAGAGGTGATGGCGAGCACCTTGTCCCAGTTCGGTACGGTCGGTACGGCAATTTTCGTTTTGAGTGTGATGGGCAGCATTGTCCACGAACGAAACCAAGGATCCCTTTCATTGGTGATGGCGAGACCTGTCAGCCCGCTTCAGTATATCGGCAGCAAGTGGCTTCAGCAGGTGCTGCTCGTATTGGTTTCATTTGCTGTGAGCTACGGTTTGGCTTTTTATTATACAAACCTTCTATTCGGAAAGGTTGAATTTGACCGGTTCTTATTTAGTTTATTCGTGTACAGTATATGGATTGTATTTGTCATGTCGGTCACGATGTTTTTCAGCGCTCTGTTTCGCCATATCGGGGGGATTGCCGGCATGAGCATCAGTTTCATCGCCTTTGTTTCACTGGCTGGTTCCTTATTTCCCCGTTTTACCGAATGGATGCCTGATAAGGCGAAAAGCCAGGCTGGCTATTTTATCATGCACGGTTCATGGGACCATGCTTTCGGCTGGATGGTGTTTTCGTCTTCGGGAGTTGTGCTTCTTTTGTTCATGTCCACCGTTTTTGTTTTTAAAAGATATGAATCTTACTAATCAGCCGGGTTCGCCCGGTTTTTCTGATTGTCATCTACATAACTTAAGGTATACAATACACTGGTAGGTTCTGAGGGCGGTATGTAAGAATATAAAAAAAGGAGTGATCCAATGGGCGCGTTTAACAGCCAGGCAGATCTTGCGGCTCAGTCGAAAGCTAAGCCGAACAGGATATGGATCGCTGTCATATTGGGTATTTTATCGGGAATCGGTCCGGTTGTGATCGATTTATATTTGCCCGGCCTTCCGCAGATGGCATCTGATTTACATACGAATGCTTCCGTCGTTCAGCTCAGTTTAACATCGTGTTTACTGGGGCTGGCAATCGGCCAAATTGTCATCGGCCCTTTCAGCGATGTCCTTGGAAGAAGGCTCCCGCTGATCGTTTCGCTGTCCGTTTTTGCCGCGGCCTCTTTTTTATGTGCTATGACATCCTCTGTATGGGTCTTGATTGCGATGCGCTTTATACAAGGTGCAGCGGGTGCAGGCGGCATCGTCATATCACGCGCGATTGCCCGCGATCTATATTCCGGTACAGAATTGACAAAGTTCTTTTCGCTCTTGATGCTGGTTAACGGGATTGCGCCTATCATATCCCCGGTAGCGGGCGGACAGCTGATGAAATGGACGACTTGGAACGGCGTATTTTTCATCATCGGCCTTTTTGGCTTGCTGATGATTTTGTCCGTGATATTCGGGGTGAAAGAGTCGCTGTCTCCGGAAAACCGCACGGCAGGCGGGTTTAAAGAGACGTTTGTATCATTTGGAAGGCTCTTCGGCCAGCGCACATTTATGGGTTACGCCTTGGCGCAAGGGCTGATCGTAGCGGGGATGTTTGGCTATATATCGGCCTCTCCGTTTGTTTTGCAGGACATTTACAAATTGTCGGCGCAAGCCTTTAGTTTTTGTTTCGCATTAAACGGCTTGGGCATCATTATCGCAGCTCAGATTACGGGCAGGCTTGCCGGCCGGTTCGGCGAAGCGTCCCTTTTGCGGAGCGGTTTGCTGCTGTCTTTTACCGCAAGCGTTGTTTTATTTGTTTCTGTCTTTTTCAAAGCACCGCTGATTCTGATTTTAATCCCGCTGTTTGTCGTGGTTTCCTGCATCGGAATCGTGACGACGACCAGCGGATCCTTGGCGATGCAGAGCCAGGGAAAATCGGCCGGAAGCGCATCTGCGCTTTTAGGACTGCTTCCGTTTACTTTAGGAGCTGCCGCGGCGCCGCTCGTCGGTATTGGCGGAAGCCATACAGCTTTACCGATGGCAGTCGTCATTCTGTTTTGCAATATCAGCGCGCTCGCTTGTTTTATCATGCTGGTTCGGCGGACAGCGCTTAAATGAAAAAGCCTGCCGGTTCTTTTACCGGCAGGCTGAAATGTTTTAGCGTGGCAGGATATCAACTGTAGCTTCAGCGTGGTTGTAGTTTCGTCCGAACTTTTGCAGCTCCGCGGTGACTCTGTGAGTTCCTGCGTTTGGAAGCGTTTTCCGAACCATGACCAGTTTGAACGCAGAGGAGCTGAAAGCGTAAACCGGCACTCTGACGGTTTGCCCGTCATTTAAAATTTGTGTATAGTTCAGTGTTCTGCCGTTCAGCGAATCTCTTGTGTTCGCATGGAAGCGGTATGGAAAGTTAAATTCAACATAGCTTGAACCGACAAAAGAGTTCGGTTTGTAAGTGACTTCAATGTCTGAGGTTGTCCACTCTTTGTTGCTGTCAACCGTTTCGACATGAAGCGTCGGAGCGTTTCTGAAAAAAGTGGCGCTCGCTTCCTCGGTCGGAAGAATGAAAGAAAACAATGCTGCCGAAGTTAATAGGCCGACTCCCATTTTTCCGATAAATTTACGTTTTAACATGTACTTCCCCCTCCTAATAAATGTTTTTAAAAAAGATGAAAAAGGAAAAAATAAGTTCTTAATCTACTATATTCCTTTTCCTGCCCCATCAATCTATCACCGTTTACCATTCAAGTAAATATTTTTTGAGGAAAATTCTAAAAACTTTTAAAAAATGCATGATATGTAAAGGGAAATACAGCAGAACGGCTGCCGGCAAATCGATGCCGGCAGGCCGAACATTGATTTAACGAGGAACAATCTCCAAAGTTGTTTCAGCATGGTTGATGTTTTTTCCATTTTGCTGCAGTTCAGCAGTAATTCTGTGAGTCCCTGCATTTGGGAGCGTTTTCCGAACCATCACTAATTTGAACTCAGAAGAGCTTAAAGCATAGACGGGAACTCGGACCGTTTGTCCGTCATTTAAAATTTGTGTATAGTCAAGCGTTTTTCCATTTAGTGTATCTCTTGTGCTTGCATGAAAGCGGTATGGAAAATGAAATTCAACATAGCTTGAACCGACAAAAGTGTTTGGTTTATAAGTAATTTCAATGTCAGAAGTTGACCACTCTTTATTGCTGTTAATGGTTTTTGCCTCAAGCACAGGCTTCTGAGTCGGGTTATCCGGTTGCGGATAATCCGGCTGCGGTTTTTGAGGCGGCTGCGGCTTAGGCGACGGCTTGAATGGCGGCGGACAAAAGATCGGTCCTCTAAAATGATTTGTTTTCACCTCTTGGGCATTTGCCCCTTGGGTAGGAATGATAAATGAAAACAATGCTGCAGAAGCTAATAGACCAACACTGATTTTGCGAATGAATTTTCGTTTAAGCATCGATAAGTTCCTCCTAAATGCAATGTTAAAGTTAAAAAGTAGAGGACGTCCTATTATTTTCAAGAAAAGGTAGAAACGAGATCGCGATCAACTATATTCCTTTTCTTGTTTACTTAATCTATCACCATTTACCATCCAAGTAAATATTTTTAGATAAATTTCTAAAAAAATTAGTATAAATTAATAGTTTTCTGTTAATTTATAGCCTTTTTTTATAAAAAGGAGTCGTATAAAGAACAAAATGGTTAAATATGTATATTGGGTTGCGGTTCTTTGAGGGGCGTTTTAATATAAAACAAAAAGGAATGAGGGGGATGGATAATGAGAGACGTTCAGTTGTTTTTGGCCGGGGATTCAACGGTTTGCGATTATGATAGCGACAGGGCGCCGCGTGCAGGCTGGGGACAGAAAATTGGCGCGTTTTTAAGCGCCGGTGTTTTGATCCGCAATGAAGCGGCATCAGGGAGAAGCTCAAAAAGCTTTATTGAAGAAGGCAGGCTGGAGCGAATCATGACACAGATCCGAAGCGGCGATTATTTGTTTGTCCAGTTTGGTCATAACGACCAAAAGCCGGATGATCGCTATACAGAGCCATACACAACTTACAAGCAGCATTTGCGCCGGTATATAGATGACGCCCGGTTAAAAAAAGCCAATCCGGTCCTCATTACACCGGTCCAGAGAAGATCATTTGAAAGCGATGGCCGGTTCAAAAATACCCACGGCGACTATCCTGATGCGATGATACAGCTTGCGGAAGAGCTTGGGGTGCCGCTCATCGATCTCGCCTTCAAAAGCCGTCAATTGCTTGAATCGCTTGGACCGGAAGCTTCCAAAAAGCTGTTTTTATGGCTTGAACCGGGGGAACACCCCAACTATCCGGACGGAGCCAGGGACGACACCCATTTTTGCGACTTCGGGGCAAACGAAATCGCTAAGCTGGTTGCACAGGGAGCAAAAGAAACGGGAATTCCTTTATAAAACAGTCTACTTGAGAATAATTTTCAATTATTTTTCAAAATTTTTGCACTTCCGATGCCAAACTGTGATACGATCAATCTCGTAAAGATTCTCAAAAGGAGTGCACATCATCTTATGATACGCCGCTTTTTTTCATACTATAAACCTCATAAACGTCTGTTCTTCATCGATTTCAGCAGTGCGATCATCGTCGCAGTGCTTGAGCTGGCTTTTCCTCTAGTCGTTCAGTGGTTCATCGATACGCTGATTCCCGGGGGAGACTGGCTTGAAATTGTCTGGGTAAGCATCGGCCTCTTACTGATTTATTTACTCAGCACGTGCCTGCAATACATTGTCAATTATCTCGGGCATAAGCTCGGGATCAACATCGAAACGGATATGCGCCAGGAGCTTTTCCAACATGTACAGCGCCAATCTTTCCGCTACTTTGACAATACAAAAACTGGACATATCATCAGCCGCATCACAAATGATCTGTTTGATATCGGAGAGCTGGCCCATCACGGACCGGAAGATTTGTTCATCGCCGTGATGACCTTTTTAGGTGCATTTTGGATCATGCTGACGATTAATGTGAAGCTTGCATTGGTCGCTGTTCTGTTTGTGCCGTTATTGATTATTTTAATCACTTATTCAAATATCAGGATGAACCGTGCTTGGCGCCAGATGTACAGCGAAATCGCCGATGTTAACGCCAGGGTTGAGGACAGCGTTTCAGGCGTTCGCGTCGTTCAATCTTTTACGAATGAGCGCTTTGAGATTTCCCGGTTTTTAAAGAACAATCAAAAGTTCCGCAAGGCAAAGCTGAAAGGCTACAAAACGATGGCTCTCACGACTGCCGGGACCTTTTTGATGACGCGGCTGATGATTCTGGCAGTGCTTGTGTTCGGAGCATGGCTCAGTTTTTCCGGGAATATGTCCTACGGGGAATTCGTCGGGTTTGTTCTTTATGTCAACGTGTTGTTTAAGCCGATTGATAAAATCAGCGCCATTTTGGAGCTTTATCCTAAAGGAATGGCAGGATTTAAGCGGTTTACGGAGTTGATCGATACAAAGCCGCAGATTGTCGACCGCAAAGATGCGATTGATGTTCCGGAGTTGGAAGGAAACATCGTCTTCAAGAATGTGACGTTCGGCTATGAAAAACATAAACCCGTCCTGCAAGGTGTCGATCTGTCAATTACAGCCGGAGAAACGGTCGCTTTTGTCGGCCCTTCGGGAGCGGGCAAAACGACGATCAGCTCGCTGATTCCGCGTTTTTACGATATAGACGGCGGGGCCATCACAATTGACGGTATCGATATTCGCGACATGACTAAACGTTCTCTCCGTTCGCAAATCGGCATCGTTCAGCAGGATGTGTTTCTTTTTACGGGGACGCTCCGCGAAAACATCGCCTACGGAAAACTGGATGCGACAGATGAAGAGATTCAGCGGGCCGCCAAAATGGCGCATTTGGAACAGCTCATCGAGTCGCTCCCGGACGGTTATGAGACCCAGGTCGGCGAAAGAGGGCTGAAGCTGTCAGGGGGCCAAAAGCAAAGGATCGCAATCGCCAGGATGTTTCTTAAAAATCCGCCGATTCTCATATTGGACGAAGCCACATCAGCACTTGACACAGAGACGGAGCAGGTGATTCAAAACGCTTTGACAGAGCTCGCAAAAGACAGGACGACGCTTGTCATTGCTCACAGACTTGCCACGATCCGCAATGCCGACCGGATTGTGGTCGTGACAGAAAACGGAATCGCAGAAGAAGGAACACATGATGAACTGGTTGAGCGCGGCGGTATTTTCGCGAATCTTCATCGTGTACAGTATCAGTCGTAAATGTTTGAAACAGGCAAGCCCATGTTTGGGCTTGTTTTTTTAAGGGCAAAAGACCTTGAAAAGAGAGAGAACCGATGCTACACTTTCGTTATAAACTATCGATATCGGTTTTCGATATTGGATTTCGTTAAAGGGGGTGCGGTATTGGAAGATAAAGTATTGCGAAAGCTATTTCTAGGATTTATTCAAATTCATATTTTGCACCACGCCAGCGAACATCCGATTTTCGGATTGTGGATGCTTGAGGAATTGAAAGAGCACGGATATAACATCAGTGCGGGAACGCTGTATCCGATCCTTCATTCAATGGAATCTGACGGACTTCTTCGAAAAGAAGAACAGAATGTGGACGGGAAAATCAGAAAATACTACTCAACCACGGAAAAAGGAGCAAGCGTACTGAAGGAAGCAAGGTTGAAAGCATATGAACTGTTTAAAGAAATTAAAGAATAGAGGAGTGGAATGATGACAAAGCATAAAGCGGACAGAAGCTTGAGGTCGCTGCTTGAAATTCTATTCGTTTCAACCAGGCTTGGGTTGACATCGTTCGGAGGACCGATCGCCCATTTAGGATATTTTCATGCCGAATATGTCCGTAAAAGAAAATGGATGGACGAAAAAAACTATGCCGATCTGGTCGCTTTATGCCAGTTCCTGCCCGGCCCTGCCAGCAGCCAGGTGGGGATCGGAATCGGCGTCATGCGAGCCGGCATCATTGGAGGCATCCTAGCGTTCATCGGGTTTACTCTCCCATCTGTCATAGCACTCGTATTATTTGCCATGATTCTGCAAGGCTTCGATATCGGGACAGCCGGCTGGATTCACGGGTTGAAAATCGTAGCCGTAGCCGTAGTCGCCCATGCCATTTTGGGGATGGCGCAAAAGCTGACACCTGATAAAAGGCGCAAGGCGATCGCGCTGTTTGCTCTAGTCGCCACCCTTCTCTGGCAGACGGCTTTTACACAGGTTGGAGTCATCTTGCTCGCCGCTTTCGCCGGTTATCTTATCTATAAAGAGCAAGTTGAAACGGATGATTCCGTCATGCGGTTTCCAGTGTCGCGCCGTTTTGCGGCGGTTTGTCTCAGCTTGTTTTTCGGGCTTCTCATTCTGCTGCCGGTGCTCAGAGAAATGACATCTTCCGGCTGGATTGCTATGTTTGACAGCTTTTACAGGTCGGGTTCTTTGGTCTTCGGAGGAGGGCATGTGGTCCTGCCTTTATTAGAACGGGAATTTGTACCGACGGGCTGGTTAAGCGAAGAGGCTTTTCTAGCCGGGTATGGAGCCGCTCAAGCTGTCCCGGGGCCTTTGTTTACATTCGCTGCATATCTTGGTGCGGTGATCAGCGGCTGGCAAGGCGGATTGCTCGCCACAGCGGCGATTTTTCTGCCAGCGTTCCTGCTGATTTTGGGGACGCTGCCCTTCTGGGATACGCTGCGCCGCAATCCTAAAGTAAAAGGCGCTTTAATGGGAGTGAATGCAGCCGTTGTGGGAATTTTGATTTCCGCGTTTTATCATCCGATCTGGACCAGCTCGATATTGGCGCCGGTCGATTTTGCATTTGCCGCGGTTTTATTCAGCCTGCTTGTCTACTGGAAGCTTCCGTCATGGATTATCGTTGCAGCCGGTGCTGCCGGAGGCGCGTTGATGCAGCTCTGATGTAAGTGGAAAAGGCTGCCGACAATTCGGCAGCCTTTTTTCGCGTATCAACGATGTTCTTTTCCGATTTCGGGAAGCACCGTTTTGGCGATATTCTCGTCCAGTTTTTCATAGTCGTAGTAATGAATCGCATCATATAATTCTTCGCGCGTCTGCATGTCATCGAGTACGCCTTTTTGCGTGCCTTTTTCGAAAATTTCCGCGAAGACCCGCTCATAAGCTTTCGCGGCAGCGCGCAGGGAAGTCACCGGGTAAATAACCATACTGCAGCCGAGCATTTGGAATTCGTCAGCCGTGTAATAAGGCGTTTTTCCGAATTCGGTCATATTGGCGAGGAGCGGCGCTTTAATGGAGGAGGCCATTTCCTGGAACTCGGCTGCGCTCGTTAATGCTTCCGGAAAGATGGCATCGGCCCCCGCGTCGGCATATAAATTGGCGCGTCTGACGGCGGCTTCCATCCCTTCCGCTGCTTTTGCATCCGTGCGTGCCACAATGACGAGCGAAGGGGCGGTTTCTTTTATCGCTCTAATTTTTGCGATCATGTCTTCTGCCGGGACAAGTGTCTTTCCATTTAAATGTCCGCATTTTTTAGGCAGCTGCTGATCTTCGATTTGAACGGCTGCGACCCGGCTCTCAGCCATTTCGGCTGCCGTGCGCGCCGCATTTAGTACACCGCCGTAGCCGGTGTCGATATCGACCAAAAGCGGAAGATTTGCGGCTCTCACAAGTTCGCTGGCTTTTTCAGCGATTTCCTGGGAGTGAATCATTCCGAGGTCAGGGAGCCCGCGGCTTGCCGTGTAGGCTGCCCCGGAGAGGTAGAGCGCTTTGAAGCCGATGTTTTTTGCGGTAATGGCTGCCATCCCGTCATGAACGCCTGGTATTTTCAAAATATCAGGCGCTTTCATCAGCTTTCTGAATGTATTGGCCAGTTCTTCCTGAGTTGATTGTTTCGAGACAATCCACATATTCAAAACCTCCTAAATCACAAACAATTCCATAAAGTCCGGCACAGGTGTACCGCTTAATTGGCGAGGATCATTCAGCAGGGCATTGATTCGCTCCGCTTGCCCCGCCGGAAAGCGCGTTTTTAAGTTATTGATAAATTTTTCTTTTAACAGCGGGATACCTTCGTTGCGGCGGCGCCGATGACCAATCGGGTATTCGACCGCGATTTTTTCCGAGTGTGTGCCGTCTTTGTAAAACACTTGAACAGCGTTGGCGATCGAGCGTTTTTCCGGGTCGAGATAATCGGTAGAATACTGTTTGTTTTCGACTGTCGTCATTTTTTCGCGCAGCCTGTCGATCTCCGGATTTTGCGCGGTTTCGTCTTCGTAATGGTCAGCGGTAATATCGCCGTAGATCAGCCCGATCGCTGTTATATACTGAAGGCAGTGATCACGGTCAGCCGGATTGTGTAATTCTCCCGTTTTGTCGATAATCCGGATGGCCGATTCGTGCGTCGTGATCACGATTTGATCGATGTCATCAAGTCTGTTCTTCACTTCAGGATGAAGCCTGATCGCGGCTTCAGCAGCCGTTTGAGCATGGAATTCCGCCGGATACGAAATTTTAAAAAGGACATTTTCGATGACATAAGAGTCGAGCGGTCTGGCGAGCGTCAATTCTTTTCCGCCGAATAGGACATCCTGAAAACCCCACATTGGAGCGGATAAAGCGGTTTTATATCCCATTTCGCCTTTCAAGGTCATCATTGCAAGCCTCACGCCGCGGCTTGTCGCATCACCGGCTGCCCAGGACTTTCGCGAACCGGTATTCGGAGCGTGGCGGTACGTCCGCAGGCTTGAATTATCGACCCAGGCTTGGGAGACGGCGTTGACAACATCCTGTTTTGTGCCTCCCAATAGTGAGCATGCCACAGCAGTGGAGGCGACTTTTACAAACAGCACATGGTCAAGCCCGTTTCTGTTTAAGCTGTTCTCGAGAGCAAGAACGCCTTGGATTTCATGAGCCTTCACAATTGCCGTTAATACATCGTGAATGGTAAGCGGTTCCTTTCCCGCCGCGAGCCGCTGCCTGCTGACATAGTCAGCGCAGGCTAAAATCGCTCCAAGGTTATCTGACGGGTGGCCCCATTCGGCTGCCAGCCATGTGTCATTATAATCGAGCCAGCGGATCATGCAGCCGATATTGAAGGCTCCGTGAACAGGATCGAGCTCAAATTGCGTTCCCGGGACGCGGGTGCCGTTCGGGACGACGGTACCCGGGGCAATCGGACCGAGATGTTTGGCGCATTCCGGATATTTGAGCGCCAAAATGCCGCAGCCCAGTGTATCCATTAAGACGTAACGGGCGGTTTCAATCGCTTCTTCGCTTGAAATCTTGGCATTTACCGTATAGTCTGCGATCTCTTCCAGCAATTGATCGCAATGTTGGAGCGTTAGACTTTCTGTTTTCATAACATTGATCTCCCTTCTTTCTGAATCAAAACCGAACTATGGATGAAGATGACGCGGTCCGGTATAGTGAACTCTCGGGCGGAACAGCCTGTTGTCTTCGTGCTGTTCAATGACATGCGCGCTTAGACCGACCGACCGTGCCGCGAAAAATATCGGAGTATAGAGGTCGATCGGTATGCCGAGCAGGTAATAGACCGGAGCCGCATAGTAGTCGAGGTTCGGATACAGGCCTTTTTCTTCGCGCATCAGCTTTTCGCCGGCATCGCACATCTCATATAAATCCTGTCTGCCGGTTTTATGAGATAGCGAATAGAGCGCCTTTTTCAGCAGGGCTGCGCGCGGGTCCATTTTTTTCATATAGACGCGGTGCCCAAAGCCCATGATTTTTTCTTTTCTGCTTAACTTATGCTCAATCAGCTTGCAGAAGCCCGATTTTGTTTCCCCTTCGAGCAGCATGTACATCACTGCTTCATTCGCGCCGCCGTGCAAATGTCCTTTAAGCGATGCCGCGGCGCCTGTGAAAGCACCGTATATGTCTGTGTTTGTCGATGCGATGACTCTTGCGGCAAATGTGGAGTTCGGCATTTCGTGTTCGCTGTACAGCATTAATGTCTGATCAAAGACAGCTGTTTCTTGCGGAGTCGGTTCTTTTTCGGTCAGCATGTATAAAAAGTTCTGGCTGAATGAAAGCTGTTTATCAGGTGTGATGACATTTTTCTGGTGAAGGATGCGGTAGCTGTTGGCGGTAATATTCGGAACCTGTGCGATCAAGCGCAGCGCTTTGCTTCTGTTTGCTGATGGAGACCTGTCATTCAATTCAGGATCATATCCTGCCAAAGCGGAAATCCCGGTTCGGAGGGCATCCATCGGATGGGTGTTATTCGGAAGCGCCTTCAGAATGGTATAGATTCCGCCGGGCAGTTCATATGAATTTTTTATAGCGCTTTCAATTCCTTGCAATTCCATTGGATCAGGCAGTTTATTTTGAAGGAGAAGATAGACGAGGTCAAGATATGTTTTTTGTTCTGCAAGTTCGATTAAATCATAGCCTTTAATGACGATTTGTTCCGCTTCCGTATCTAAGAAGGAAATGTTTGTTTCCCCAGCAATAACGCCTTCTAATCCCGGTTTAAATACACCTTGTTTGCCCATTTTTCCACCTCTTATTCGTTTTTTAACTTTTGTGTCAAAAACGTGCTGTGAGAATGGCATTGGCTGTTCGGCGGATTAGTATGAACGTTCCAGCGTTTCTTCAATGGAACGCAAGCTTCGTTTAATGTGGGAACGCATGGCGGCTTCTGCCAAAATGCTGTTTTTTTCTTTGACGGCATTAAAAATGTCCAAGTGTTCATTGAAAGATACAGACGGTTTGTAGTCAGGATTTTTGTATCCGCTGATTCTGCGATACCGTTCAATCCTGCTTTCAAGCTGATCCAGAAAACGTTTTGCGGTTGCGTTTGTGCTGATGGCGTGCAAGATGGAATGAAATTCTGATCCGTATTTGACCGTATCTGTTTTGCGGCCTTTTACGGCAGCGAGCTTCATCAGTTCGATGCGGTCTTCAAGCTGATGAAGGCTCTCCGGCGTCACCAGCTGTGCGGCTTCGGCAGTGAGCAGTCCTTCAAGCGCTTCCCGAACTTTAAAAACCTCTTTCGCTTCGGCGAGCGAAATCGGGCATACGCGAAGCCTGCCGTTCGGCTGTTTGCTGACCAATCCTTCAAGCTCCAGCCGGTAAAGAGCCTGGCGAAGAGGCGTTCTGCTGATGTTTAAACCCTTTGCAAGACTGTCTTCAGCAAGCTGTTCAGAGGGAGGGTATTCAAGTTCGATAATTTTCGTTCTTAATTCGTTGTAAGCGTAATCACTTGCAGACTGTCTTTTGACTGGATTTGAAGAATGCATGAAAAAAGCTTTCGCCTCCTTTTTTCAGAATATAATTATTATTGTATACAATAATACAGATATGTCAATGTCATCCACGAAAGACCAAAAATATAATTGAAGATCATCGTCTCAATCAAGGCGCCTTCATTTGCTGGCATCCCGTCTGTTGAAAATGGTAAAATATATCACAATCGACAAAGAGGCGCGTTTCGCCTTTGAGCAAAAAGGAGGCCATCCAAAAAATGAATCCAGCTCACGAACCTCTCCCGCTCGAATTTTACAACAAACCAACAATCGAACTCGCCCAATCCCTGCTGGGCTGTCTGCTCGTCAAAGAAACAGAAGAAGGGACTGCTTCAGGATATATTGTGGAGACAGAGGCTTATAAAGGGCCCGGAGACAGAGCGGCGCACAGCTACGGCAACCGCCGGACGAAACGTACGGAAATCATGTATCATGAAGCCGGCTTGGTCTATACGTACACCATGCACACCCACACACTCATCAATGTTGTAAGCGGAGGAGCCGATGAACCTGAGGCCGTGCTGATCAGAGCGCTTGAACCCCATGAAGGCCTCACGCTGATGGAGAAGCGTAGAAGCGGAAAGAAACCGCGCGATTGGACGAACGGACCGGGCAAGCTGACAAAAGCGCTTTCCATCACGATGAACGATTATGGCAGACCGCTGACAGCGCCGCCGCTTTATATCGCAAAAGGGTATGAACCCCAGGACATTTTAAGCGGTCCGCGAATTGGCATTGACAACTCAGGAGAAGCGAGGGAATACCCTTGGCGATTCTGGATAAAAGGAAACCGCTATGTCTCAAGATAGTTAAAAGGTTTGGCTCCTGTTCATCAGGGAAAACAGTAAAAAAAACAGGAGGGAGCCAAGCTATGAAAAAAATGTTTAAAAGCGCCGTCAAATGGGCGCCTGTCATCTATCCGATCGCATGGAAAATCATCAAAAGCCGAAGAGAGAAAAAGAATCTGAAAGCCGGGTAAACCGGCTTTTTTTCTTGGAGAAAGGCCAAATTGACTTGAAAGCGCAGCCATAATAGAATTTACTTAACTATGAGACAATTTTCACAAAAAGAATGAATATACCTGAGTGTATAGTTTGGTCTCGGTTCAAGTATCTTAGTGGGAGGGTCTTTTTCTATGCTCAATGTTCGGCTTAAGCTTATCCTCGGCGAATTGATAGGAGCAGAATCACCGTTAACCAGCACATATTTGGCCAATGAGCTAAATGTAACCTCTCGGACGATCAGGTCAGATGTGAAAGAATTAGACCGGCTTCTCTCCAAAAACGGCGCTGCCGTCCAATCGATCAGAGGTGCAGGCTATCGGCTCTCCATCAAGAATGACCGCCTCTTTCGCCAGCTTCTGCAGCACACATTTCATGAAGAGCTTTCTACTCCCGTTTTTCCGAATGAGCGTATTCTCTATTTATTAAAAAGGCTTCTCTTAACTGAGGAGTATGTCAAACTTGAAGATTTAGCCGGTGAGATGTTTATCAGCAAATCGACGGTCCAAAACGATATGAGAGATGTGAAGAAAAGGCTCAAACCTTACGACATTGAACTGAAGATCAAACCGAATTACGGCTTTAAACTGAAGGGAGATGAGATGAAGCTGCGATCGTGCATCGCAGAGCACCTTTTTCCAAAGCGGGAAACGGATATTGATATTATGAATACCCGGATATCCATTCTCCCAAAAGAAGAGCTGGCTATGATCCGTCAGACGATTTTAGAAAAAATAGGCGAAGATCAAATTTCTCTTTCAGATATCGGACTAAACAACCTTCTCATCCACGTCGCCATTGCATGCAAACGCATTCGAAGCGGCAAACATGTTTCTCTTTATTCCAAAGATGTAAAGGAGATTATGAATCATAAAGAATATGAAGTGGCGAGGGCGATTGTCCGCACTCTTGAACAAAAGCTGCAAGTGGTCTTTCCGGAAAAAGAAACAGCCTACATCGCCATTCATCTGCTTGGCGCGAAAAGGACGGTAATGGCCTCCATTCGCAGCGATGCAATCGAAAACATGATGGACGAAGAGACAGACCGGCTGACGCAATTGATCATGAAAGCCATCGATCAAAAATTTACCCTCGGCATTGGGAATGACAAAGAATTAAAAATCGGTCTCGGTCTTCACCTGAAACCGGCTCTGAATCGCTGCAAATACGGTATGAATATCAGAAATCCGATGCTGGACGCAATTAAAGCCAATTATCCCCTCGCATTTGAAGCCGGGATTCAAGCTGGTGAAGTTATCAAAAAAGAGACGGGGTTTGACATTCAGGAAAGCGAAGTCGGCTATCTCGCCCTGCATATCGGCGCAGCCATGGAAAGACGAAACATGAACAGGCCCTCAAAACGCTGTATGATTGTCTGTGCGTCAGGAGCCGGAAGCGCCATGCTGCTTCAAGACAGACTGCGGGCAACATTCGGTTCAAAGCTTGAGATCCTTGGAACGGTTGATTACTACAAGCTGAATCAAATGTCGCTCCATGCACTTGATTTTGTCATCAGCACCATACCGCTGTCCGCTGATCTTCCCATTCCGGTGATTCAAGTAAACGCCATATTGGGAGGAGGGGATTTAACGAAAATAGAACAGGTGCTTGCCGAAGATGACGGAATCGCTTCGACATATACGAAAAAACAGCTCGTCTTTTTGCAGGAAAGTCTGTCTTCAAGAGAGGAGGTCCTCCGCTTTCTGTGCGGAAAAGTGATGCAATCAGGGCTTGCAGACGCGGGGCTTGAAGCCTCCGTCTTTGAACGGGAGGCCGTTGCGCCCACTTGCTTCGGCAATCTGGTTGCGATTCCGCATCCGATGACACCAAAAACCGATTCGACTTTTTGGGCGGTTTGCACGCTGCAAAAACCGATAGTCTGGGAGAATAAGAGGGTTCAATTCGTTTGCCTTCTTTGCGTGGAAAAGGACAATACAGCAAATTTGCAAGAGATGTACAAATTTTTGGGCCGTGTTTTAGATGACAGGGTCATTGTCCGGGAGCTTCTAAAATGCAAAACGTACGGGGAGTTTATGTCCGTCTTCAAAAAAAGCGGGCCGGCACATCGATATGCAAAATGAAGATGTCCCCTTGTCTTTTTTCCTCTTCGCTGAGGAAAATCATTAAGTGTATATGAAAACGGTTTCATTGTATGATGGAACTGTAAAAGAGATCATACACGATACGTAAAAGGGGGACATATGAACATGAATATCTTACTAGCTTGCGCTGCAGGAATGTCAACGAGTCTGCTTGTGACGAAAATGGAAAAAAGTGCAGAGGAACAAGGCAAAGACTATAAAATCTGGGCTGTTTCCGGAGGAGAGGTTCAGAATCATATCGATAAAGCCGACGTATTGCTTCTTGGTCCGCAAGTCCGTTACATGCTCCCGCAATTAAAAAAATTAGGAGAATTGAAAGGTGTACCCGTCGATGTCATCAATACGGTCCATTACGGAACTTGTAATGGAGCAGAAGTGTTAAAATCCGCCGAACAGCTTGCCGGCTCTTAAAGGAGGCGGCACAAGTGAATAGGTTTAATGCGTTTTTAGAGGAGAAGGTCATGCCGGTTGCCGGCAGAATTGCCGCTCAGCGCCATTTGCAGGCTCTCAGAGACGGTATTATTCTGACCATGCCATTAATCATTATCGGATCGCTGTTTCTCATTTTAGCCAATTTGCCGATTCCGGGATATCCGGAATTCATGGCAGGGATTTTTGGCGAGCAATGGGCTGAGAAATTAAGCTATCCGGTTAATGTCAGTTTTGACATTATGGCGCTGATCGCCACGTTCGGTATCGCGTACCGCCTGGCCGAGAAATACGATATTGATGCTCTGTCATCGGGCGCCATTGCCGTAGCAGCTTTTCTGCTTGCGACCCCATACCAGATTCCGTTCACACCTGAAGGCGCAACAGAGGAAATTTTAGTGTCAGGCGGCATCCCGATTTCATTAATGGGAAGCAAAGGTCTGTTTGTCGGCATGCTGATCGCGATGTTCTCGACTGAGGTTTACCGCTGGGTCGTTCAAAAGGATATTGTCGTCAAAATGCCGGACGGCGTACCGCCGGCTGTCAGCAAATCATTTATCGCTCTGATTCCGGGATTCGCCGTTATCGGCTCGATCTGGGTGGCGCGCCTTTTAATTGAAATGACGCCGTTTGATAGCCTCCATAATGTCGTCAACGTACTTTTAGGCACACCTCTGTCCATCCTTGGAGGCAGTCTCGGCGGAAGCCTTATTGCCGAAACTGTGAAAATGCTGCTGTGGTCCTGCGGTCTCCATGGAGCAAACATTGTCGGCGGAGTGATGTCGCCGATCTGGTACGGTGCGATGGACGAAAACCGTCTTGCTTTCCAAGCCGGTGAAGCGCTCCCGAACATATTTACGACGCAATTTTTTGAGATTTGGGTTAACATCGGCGGAAGCGGCGCCACTTTGGCTTTGGTCATTACGATGTTTGTCAGAGCGCGAAGCAAGCAGATGAAACAGCTCGGCAGACTAGCCATCGGTCCCGCTATTTTTAACATCAACGAACCGATTATTTTCGGGATGCCGATCGTCATGAATCCGATGCTGCTGATTCCGTTCATCGTGTCGCCGCTGTTAATGTTAACGGCAACCTATATTGGAATGAGTACAGGTCTTGTCGCAAAGCCGGCTGGGATTGCGGTGCCGTGGACAATGCCGCCCGGCTTTTCCGGATATTTAGCAACAGGAGGGAAAATTTCCGGAGCGGTCATGCAGCTGATCAATCTGTTGATCTCGTTTGTCGTATACTATCCGTTCTTTAGAATGTGGGATCAACAAAAGCTGAGAGAAGAGAGCGAACTGGAGGCCGGAACGGCCGTAAGCGACGGTCAACAGGCCAGTGTATAGAAAAGGGGTGCCAAGATGTCCGAGGAATTGGAACGAACGATATTTCAAATTATCCTTCACGGAGGAAACGGCAGGAGCTTTTGCATGGAAGCGATAGCCGAAGCCAAAAAGGGAGATTTCGCCGCTGCAAAAGAAAAGATCCGGGCAGCTGACGAAGAACTGATCAAGGCGCATCACTTTCAGACAGCTTTGATTCAAAATGAAGCGAAGGGGGCGAAAACCGAACCCTCACTTCTCATGATTCATGCCCAAGATCATTTAATGAATGCGATGACCATGAAAGATTTGGCTGCGGAGATTGTCGAGCTGTATGAAAAAATGAATGTCCACGGAGGTGTCAATTGATGAAAAAAGGATTGAAAATCGTAACAATTGGCGGAGGTTCTAGTTATACGCCCGAGCTTGTCGAGGGATTAATCAAACGACATGACGAACTTCCGGTCAGCGAGCTCTGGCTCGTCGATATACCGGAAGGAGAGGAAAAACTCAATATCGTCGGCACGCTGGCGAAGCGAATGGTCGAAAAAGCGGGCGTCCCGATCGAAGTCCATCTGACGCTCGACCGCAGGGAGGCTTTAAAAGACGCTGATTTTGTCACGACGCAATTCCGCGTCGGTTTGCTCGAAGCGAGAGCAAAAGATGAACGAATTCCATTAAAATACGGGGTGATCGGACAGGAAACAAATGGACCGGGCGGTCTTTTCAAAGGGCTCCGCACCATTCCGGTCATCCTTGAGATTGCAAAAGACATCGAAGAACTGTGCCCTGACGCGTGGCTTGTCAACTTTACCAACCCGGCAGGCATGGTGACTGAAGCGCTGCTCCGCTACTCTAATTTGAAAAAAGTCGTCGGGCTCTGCAATGTGCCGATCGGCATGAAGATGGGGGTTGCAAAAGCGCTCGATGTTGATGAAAGCCGCATAAACATTCAATTTGCCGGATTAAATCATATGGTGTTCGGACTCGACGTTTTCCTGGACGGTGTCAGCGTCAAAGACAAAGTGATCGAAGCGATGGCAGATCCCGAAAATGCGATGACGATGAAAAACATCTCCGGAGAATCGTGGGAACCTGACTTTATCCGGGGCCTCGGCCTGATTCCGTGCGGCTACCACCGCTACTACTACAAAACGCAGGAGATGCTCGAACATGAACTGGAGGCTTCAAAAACGGAAGGAACGCGTGCAGAGGTCGTTCAGCAAGTTGAAAAGGAACTGTTTGATCTGTATAAAGATCCGGAGCTGGCGATCAAACCGCCCCAGCTTGAAAAGCGCGGCGGGGCATATTACAGTGATGCCGCCTGCAACTTGATCAGCTCGATTTATAATGACAAGCACGACATTCAGCCTGTCAACACGATGAATAACGGAGCGATCGCAAGCATTCCGGATGACTCCGCAGTGGAAGTCAACTGTGTCATGACGAAAAACGGGCCGAAACCGATCGCGGTCGGAGATTTGCCTGTCACCGTGAGAGGCCTTGTCCAGCAAATCAAATCATTCGAACGCGTTGCGGCTGAAGCGGCTGTTACAGGTGATTACAACACCGCGCTTGTCGCCATGACAATCAACCCGCTCGTTCCGTCCGACAAGATTGCGAAACAAATACTGGATGAAATGCTTGAAGCGCATAAAGAGCATCTTCCGCAGTTTTTTAAATCTGTAGAAGCATAGGAATAAAATTGAGGTTCCGGTGTGTCAGCCGGAACCTTTTAATAGATATAGGCGCCGCCGTGTCCGAATGGCCCGGGCGAAACAGCGGCCGTCCCATTCATGCTTACATATTTGCGCTTGCTTCTTTTTCTTTGACCAGATCTGACTGCCGGGCTTTGGCAAGCTGAGTGAATATGAGGATGCCGATGCCCGCAATGATTTCGATGAAGCCGCCGATTGCGATCACGCTTCCCGCGCCAAGCGTTTTTGCGGCATATCCGCAGGCAATTGCCCCTAAAGGAAGCGATAGATTTGTGATCATATGGATGACTGCGAACACTTGAGGCTGGTCATCCCCTTCGACAGATGTCTGGATAATCGTGAATTCGGGGACATTGATCGAGCTGATGGCTGCTCCGAATGCAAAGGCGGCGAGAAATACGAGCGGCAGGAAAGTATTCAGTCCTGCGATAAAATAAGCCGCACCTTCAAGAATGCCTGCCGTGATGAAAAGGAGTCCGTACCTGTTGATTTTTACTTTTGCAAGGATAAAACCCAGTAAAAATGCTCCTCCTGCCGTCGTAGCCTTCAGCAGCGAGTGGATGAACGGCGTTCCGTTTAAATCCTCTGCAACATATACCGCAGAAAGGGCTTCCCATGGTGAAGCCGCCAGGTTCATGAAGATGCAATAAATCGCCAGCGGATATAATATTTTGTGGTTTTTCACCAATGTAAATCCTCTTTTTAATCTCGCAAAATATGTACCTCTTTGAGCAAGAGACTTAGATTGTGATTGATTCCGGGTGATGGTGTATTTGATGCAAAGCACGAATAGGCCCGATATGATATAAAAGATAAATGAAAAGACCAAAGTCGTTGCAGGGCCGATAAAAGTCAGCAGCACTCCGCACAATGTAACGGCTCCCAGCCTGATGATTTCTGAAGAAGACTGGAGAATCGCGTTGGCTTTTTGGATGAGATTTTCGTTCACGATCTGCGGAATCAGCGTAATCGACGCCGGGTTATAAGTCGCACCTGTTGCCGAATGGATGATCATGAGCCCTAAAACAAACCACATCGGTGAAAAGCCGTTTAAGTAGCAAATCGGTATTGTAATGACGACGGCTGCTCTTGTTAAATCCGAAAAATACATCCAGAATTTCAGGGCGCTTCTTTTGACTAAAGGCCCTGTAACCGGCGCCAAAAAGGCTTCAGGGAGGAAAGTGACGGCAAGAAGCAGGGAGGTGCCGATTGCACCTTTTCCGTCAAAAATTAAGAACCATAAAATAGAGTTGAAGGCAAAACAGTCAGCCGAGATTTTGATTAGCCTGGAGATGAAAAGGAACGTGTAATTCTTTTCCCAGACGCTCAATTTTGTTTGATCCATTGTTCAGCGTCCTTTCTTGATTTGCATGTTACATGAGAACGGATAATCTCTCCTTTCCGGTATGGTTATTGATAATTTTAACATAAAATATATAAAATGGAATCGTTTTGTGCGGGGGGATTGACTAGGCGGAATGAAAAAGAGGGGGAGCGGTGTGGAAACAGAGCCTGCCGCCGGCACATTTCGCGATAAGGGTGCAAGCCCTCTTTTTTGCAAAAGAGAGCTTAAACCGCTTAGCAAGACTGGCTGACTTTATCAACTTCAACTGTCCAGCCAAATGTGTCAGGCAAAGCGCCTTTTTGAATACCGGTAATCGTTTGGTAGAGCCTTTTGGCGATTTCGCCTGTTTGCCCGCTGTTGATCACAAGGCTTTCGTCTTTCCAGATCAGCTCGCCGACCGGGGAAATGACAGCGGCGGTTCCGGTGCCGAACGCTTCTTCAAGCAGGCCGTCTTTGTGAGCCTGAACCAGTTCATCAACTGAAATTTTCCTTTCGGTTACGGAAAGCCCCCATTGTTTTAATAGATGGATGACGGAATTTCTCGTAATGCCTTCCAAAATACTTCCGTTTAGAGCCGGAGTGATAATTTCACCGCTGATTTTGAAGAAGATGTTCATGCTGCCTACTTCTTCAATGTATTTCTTTTCAACTCCGTCAAGCCAAAGCACTTGCGAGAAGCCTTTGCTTTCCGCCACTTCCTGGGCCTTCAGGCTCGCCGCGTAGTTTCCGGCCGTCTTCGCATTGCCTGTACCGCCTGCCACAGCACGGACAAATTCGCTTTCAACAGCAATTTTCACAGGGCGGATGCCTTCTTTGTAATAAGATCCGACCGGCGATAAAATGATCAGCATTTTATACATATTGGACGGGGCGACGCCGAGGTACGGTTCCGTTGAAATAATGAACGGACGGATATAAAGGGATGTCCCCTCAGCTTGAGGAATCCACTCTTTGTCGATCTGAACCAGCTGCTTCAGCCCTTCCAGAACGGTGTCAGGATCAACCCGCGGAATGCAGAGGCGGTCGTTGGATTTATTGAGCCTCTCGAAGTTTTTTTCAGGTCTGAACAGAAGAACTCTGCCTTCGCTTGATAAATAAGCTTTTAACCCTTCAAAAACGGACTGCCCGTAGTGGTAAACCATTGCCGCCGGGTCCATTTCAATCGGCTGATAAGGAACGATTCTCGGATCGTGCCAGCCGTTTTCAGCCGTATAGTCCATGATAAACATGTGGTCGGTAAATGTCCGGCCGAATTCGAGCCGGTCAGCCTCTGGTTTTTGCTTTTTTGCTGTACTGAGCTGTACGCTGATCGTTTGTTTTGTCATATTCATTCTCCCTGCCGTTTCTAGTCTTTTTCCAAAAAATATTTATCTTCTATTTTAAACCTTCTCTTGATAATCGCAATAGATTTCAGAGAAATTTGTAAAATAGAATTTTTGGAAACTTTAAAAATTTAAATCGGACAAAAAAAGGACTCCCCATAGGGGAATCCTTTTTTATGATGACTTTTTATAAAAGGATTCGATCTCCTGATCGACGTAAACCCAGCCTTTCCAGCCAAGGTGGAGCGTATCTTTCAAGAAGTATGGATCATATTCATGATTCGTTAAATCAGCAACTTGAAAGCCTTCTTGTTCGATTTCTTTTTTAATCTTTTTATAGAAATCTGTCCGGCCTTTTTTAGGGAAGCCGGTATAGTCATAAAATTTGCCGTGGACCGGAACCGAGATGAACAGCGGTTCTGCACCGGATTCTTTCAGAACATCCATCATGAGATGGAAATCGTGGAACTCGACTGACTCGGCATAGTTCATCTTTTTATTGTGGCCTTTAAGCTTTTTCAGCTTCGGCTTCAATTTCTTATAAACGCCGTTTGAGATTTTAAACTCATTTTTGTGCGATTCTTTGGCGCCGACCTTTTCAGCCATCTGCTTTAATTCATCCCACGATTTGTTTTTTACATCCTGGGAAATGGTCCGCTTCGGTCCGTTTCCTTCAACCATGGAATAGTAGATGTCCTTTTTCTCCAGAATGCTCCGGTAAGCTTTTGCCGGCGGCGTCAGAAGAGACAGCGCCACTTTGTCTTGATCGAGCTCGGCTTTAAAAAGGGCTGAAAGCAGAGCGTCATTTGTAACTGCATGAAATTTAAGCATGCGTTTGATCATTTTTTTCTTCAGCTCGGGATCGACATTTTGATTGAACACAAGATCGTATGCCTGCAAAGCCGAGAAGTTCGGCGCAAAGTGGGCTTCGTCCGAGCCGTTTTTTTGAAACCACTGCGGAGAAATAATGAAAACGATTTTTTTGCCCTTTAATTGATCAGACTGCGCCGCAAAGTTGATTGCATGAATCAAGGACTGTGAACCGCCTTTCCCGACCAGGTAAGGCGTGAACCCTTGATTGTTTACTTTAAAATAGTTAGACGGATGAAAGGCATCTAACCGGGACAATTCCGATGATCCGTAAATCGGCAGATATTTCGGATCTTCAAGCGCTTTGCCTTGAAGATACATACCCTGGAACATCATCGGGTTTATTTCTGTAGCTGAAGTTTCGACGCGATCTTTCGGAACCAGCTTTGCCAGCCATGCATTTGGGATCGAGATCGCGGTGAAAAAAAGTAAAAATGCCAAGATGATTGGCCCGAATAAAAAACGCTTTTTCATTATCTCAACTCATTCAGCTGCTTTATGATTTGATTTGGCGTGTTCCATGCATCCCGGTCAAACTCTGTAATCGGCACTGTGATGTTAAAGTGGCTTTCGAATGCAAGCAGCAATTCCACCGTGCCGAAGGAATCGAGGATTCCCTCTTCGAAAATATCAATATCCGGATTTTCCTTTACGATATCGTCCTGACATACCTCTGCTAAAACTGAAAGTACTTCTTGATTAAAATCCATTATGAAAATCTCCTTTTAGTGTATTAGTTTCCCTGAGAAAATTAAAAATCCAAAACAAACGAAGTGGAAGGTGACCACAATTGAGACGGCTGTCGTCCACTTATTGTTCGGCCACCACTTGTGCTTCTTATTCCATTTTTCAAAGAAGTTAAAGCCGACCATGAGCAGCGCGTGATACAGCCCGTAGACGATGTACTGAAGGGCAAGGCCGTGCCAGACGCCCATCAGAAGGAACAGCAGCACATATCCGATATTGGAAACAGCCATCCGGTTTGTGATCCATTTTTTCTTCGTCATCCAAAGGACAAAGCGCATGAACACGTAGTCCCTGAACCAGAAGGAAAGCGACATATGCCAGCGGTTCCAGAAATCTTTAATATTGCGGCTGATGAACGGCTTATTAAAGTTTTCAGGGGATTTGATTCCCATGATATAGCTGACGCCGACCGCAAAAGCCGTGTAGCCGGCAAAATCAAAAAACAGATAAAGGCTGTACGCATACATGTATGCCAATCCATGTGAGATGCTGCCGGAAGTCAAAAACGGCAGTTTCATAATGACATACGTATTAATGCAATAGCCGATAATGAATTTATATAAAAAGCCGAGAAAGATTTTATTGATTCCTTTGTAAAGCAGTTCTTCGTATTGCTCCTTCGTCCATACCGTCTGATCGTCTTTTTCAAAACGGCGGTACCTGTCGATCGGCCCTGACGAGATGGTCGGAAAAAAGAGAATAAAGTAAAGCAGTCTGCTGATTGGGAGCTGCTTTTTAATGAGACCGTCGCGGGTTTCAATGATGAGCTGAACCCCTTTAAAAGTTAAATACGAGATTCCGAGAAATGTTGCCCAGTTGTCAACTGCGAAAAACGGCAGCAGCTTTGACAGTGCCAGAGGCAGGATAGAAGCTGCTGCAGCCAGACAAAATACGATGCCGCTGTTCGCTTTGAGACGGTAAGCGATATAGCCTTTGATCAGAACCATTTGCCAAAGCGTAAACAGGCACAGCATGATCAGCCCGTGCAGGCTGTTCGAAAAAATTAGCGCCAGAACCAGAACGGAAACCGCCATATTATATAAGCGGAAGCTTTTTCCGTTCAGTCCGAGAATGATGGTCGGCGCCAGTAAAATTCCTAATATAATGAAGAAAAGAAATGAACCATAGGGTGTCATACGGTTACCTCTTCTTTTAATCTCTTGCGGTCGATTTTACCGTTTGCTGTCATCGGAATCTCTTTTTGATACATGAATTTTCTCGGAATCATATATGCAGGCAGCTTGCTGCCCAAATCTTTCTTAATCGCGCTGGTTAACTGGTATTCCTTTTCGAAATCGTGTTCGGCAGGCACGATCATGGCAATCAGATACTCGATTTTCTCCTCGCGGTAGTATGGAATAACGACCGCCGACTGCACGTATCGGGACTGATTGATTTGGTATTCGATCTCTTCAAGCTCAATCCGGTAGCCATGCAGTTTGATTTGGAAATCGAGTCTTCCGAGGAAGAACAGCTGGCCGTTTTCTTTGTACCCTGCGTCACCGGTGCGATAAGCAGGGGCGCCGTTGTAAGAGAAAAACGCTTTTTCCGTCAGCGCTTTTTCGCCTAAATAGCCTTTGCTGACGCTGGCTCCGGTAATAATGATCTCGCCTTTTTCCCCGTCTTGGACGGCTTTTCCGTCTTCATCGATGATCACGATCTCGGTTTCCGGCTTTTCAGAACCGACGGGAAGAGAAGAATACTTGTTTAATACGTCGTCTGTTACTTCGATGGAAGTGACGGCAACGGTCGCTTCGGTCGGGCCGTATGTGTTAAAAACACGAGCCTTCGGAAATCTCTCTTTAAGCTGTCTGGCGACTGACGACGGAAGCGTTTCTCCGCAGAACATAAACAAGCTCAGCTCAGGAAGCAGCTCTTCAGAATAAGACGGATCCATCAAGCACATTTGGGCGAATGAAGGCGTTGATGTCCAGACGTTGACGTTGGACTGTTTCAGCGCTTCAAACAACAGTTTCGGCCGGTTAATCATATCTTTCGTAACCGTCCATAATGTGCCTCCGGACTGCAGGCACGGATAAAGGTCCATCACCGATAAATCAAAGGAAAACGGGGCTTGATTTAAGAACACTTGGCCGCTTTCCACCGGAAAGTCATTCGTGATCCAATCTGTGAAGCTCTGAAGATTGTCGGCTGAGATTTGCACGCCTTTTGGATTTCCCGTGCTTCCGGATGTGTAGATAATGTAAAAGGTATCTTCACCGCGAACCCAGCGTCCGGGATCTGTCTCCGGCACCCCGTCTCCTTCAAGAACGCCCGGTTCCACAACGGAAATGAGGGCGTCTCCCGTGTCAACAGAAGTGCCTGAGTTATTGAGTATAAGCTCGGCTTTTGAGCTGTTGATGATTTTCAGAATCCGGTCTGCCGGAATCGATACGTCAACTGGAATGTACGGATGGCCGGCTTTCACGCAAGCCAGGAAAGAAACCGCCATGACCGGTTTCATATGTCCGTAGACAATGATCGGAGAAGCCTCTGTTAATGCTTCGCTTTGAATCCGTGCGGCAAGGCGCTCAGATTGTGACCAAAGCTCTCCGTATGTCAGTTTTTCTTCTTCATTCACAAAAGCAAGGGTATCGGGTTGTGTTTGCGCGTATTTTTTAATTGTTTCTATCAGTTTCATTGTTTTTTTCTCCATTAAAAGTCATTATAAATATATGAACCTGTATTTGCTGTGTGGAATCCGTAAATTAAAAACAGCAGTACGAGAATAAGAAAGTAATAGGAAGTGTTGAGCAGCCACTTCATTGTTGTTTTTTCATACAACATTCTTAGCTTATTTAACATTGATCTTTTCCTTTCCGTTATTGAATTGCCTTAACAACAGTATAAGACGAAAATGTTGTATAAAAGTTTCATTTGTGGGAGAGTTTTATTTCTGAGCGCCGTCAGCTCAGAGCCTCCCCTATTATAAACATTTTTTGTTATTGTGGAAATAAATTCTTTTTAAATCAAAAAAAACAGGCTCATATGAAAAGCGGAGCGCCTTTCGATATGAACCTGCAGTTTGTCGGAAGTGCGTGAAGGAATTAGTACCTTACAAATGCGGAACCCACAATGATCAGCAAAATAAATAATACAACGATCAAAGCGAAGCTATTAGAGTATGGCATATTCTCACCTCCGTAAAGTGGTAATACAGAATATGAATGTTTTCTGACTTTTGAAAGGGGAATAAATTTAAAAAAGTGGAAAATGATCAACCAGGCCACTTTTTGATCTTCCGCTTTAAGTCGAAACTTTACCGTGGACGTGCACGTCTACTAACTGAAAAAACGAAATGATGTCATAAGGAGAAAAATATGATGGATATGGCGATAGATAAGATGATAGGACTGCCTGAAGCCCAGATAGAAGATTTAAGAAACCTGATGGAGGACTGGAAGAACGAACTCCTCGTCTATAAATTTGCCTTGGATCAAATGGATACGAAGTTTTCGATTATCAGCCAAGAATATAATTTAATCCACGGCCATAACCCGATTGAGCATACGAAATCAAGGGTGAAAAGCTTTGAAAGCCTGATCAACAAGCTTGTGCGGAAGGGCTGCGATATTACGACAAAGGCCGCTAAGGAGCACATCAATGATATCGCGGGTCTCAGAATCGTCTGCTCGTTTTTATCCGACATTTACAATATGGTTGAAGTGCTGAAGGAACACGAAGACATCAAGATTTTAAAAATGAAAGACTACATTAAAAATCCGAAGCCGAACGGATACAGAAGTCTCCACCTGATTGTAGAGGTGCCTGTTTACTTGACCAACCGCGTCGAGCACGCCAAGGTGGAGATTCAAATCAGGACAATCGCGATGGATTTCTGGGCGAGCCTCGAACATAAAATCTACTACAAATTGAACAATGAAGTGCCGAACCAGCTCACGGATGAGCTGAAAGAAGCGGCTGACATCGCGAATTATCTGGATGAAAAAATGCTTCATATTCGAACAAAAGCGGATCAATAGAAAGCAGCCGGGCATTTTTTAGCCCGGTTGCTATTTTTTTCTGCCGCTTGACCCGAAGTTGTCAATGTTGATATCAACATCATATGTCATATCAGCTTCGGTGAAAATCTCATCCCATTTCCTTTCCGCTTTTTCGATTCTTGCAGGTGCTGAATTCCCGAATTTCAAGATGTCCGTCCGGTATTCGCCCTGCAGTTTGCCGAGCGCGCTCTTCATCCACACTTTGACCCGATCTCCGGCAAGCCGCTCGACTTCTTTCAGCTTTTTGTTTTGGAAGTCATGGCCCGGCGATACCTTCGAGTTCTTCTTTTGTCAGCGTTCTGATAAGTTTTTTTGAACCTTTCACTATGCCAGCTCCGTCAAATACGTTTTTCAACTAAAAGAAAAAGAGGAAGAACGCTCCTTTGTATCAAAGGTTATGACTGTCATGAATCGAAAAAAGAAAACAAGAAAATGATAAGAGCACGAGGAGGTCTAAAAATGAAATCGGATATTGTAAAACTTGCGGAATGCGGTTTGCAAAACGGAGCGGCAGCGATGATGAACCGGGGGGCGCAACGGCTTGATGCTGCTTTATACGGGGCCGTCGGCAATGCTTTCGGCCGTGATGCGGGTGCGGGCGGTAAATCGGACGGAGCTGGCGAAAGGCTGCTTTACGCTAAGTAAATGGCCGGATTGAAAAAGAACCGCGCCCTGTTTTTAACAGCCGTTGCATCAGGGACGATGCTGAATCCGCTCAATTCTTCAATGATTTCTTTGGCGCTGCACAGTATCCAGCATGAGTTTCATCTTTCATTTGCAACCGTATCATGGCTGATTTCATCTTTTTATTTAGCCAGTGCGGTCGCACAGCCTGTCACGGGAAAAATCGGCGATTTAATCGGCCGGAAAAAGATGTTTTTGTCAGGGCTTGTTCTCGTTGCCGTATCGGCAATCGGCGCTCCTCTCGCACCGGCTTTTTCCGTCTTGTTGATCATGCGTTTGTTTCAATCGATTGGGAGCGGCGCCATTTACCCTTCGGGAGTGGGCCTGATCAGAAGCCACATTCATGAGAAGCAGGCGTCTGCACTCAGTGTGCTGTCCATTTTTTCTTCGGCAATGACTGCCTTTGGACCGACCGTGGGGGGATTTTTAATCGTACTCGGGGGATGGCCCGCCATCTTCCTCGTGAACTTTCCATTTATTTTGTTCAGCTTTTTGCTGGGGATGTACATGTTCCCGAAAGATGAGAAAAAAGCCGGCTTAAATGTCCGCGCCGTGATCAAGCGGCTTGATCTCACCGGAATTCTTCTGTTTGCGGGCGGAATCGTTCTCCTGCTGGCATTTCTGCTCTCATTGAGCACGGGCGAGCCCCGTTTTGCCGAGGGGATGTTCGGACTCGTCTTGCTTTTGATGTTTGTTTGGTGGGAGCTGAGAGTGAACAGTCCGTTTATTGATATCAGGCTGTTGATCGCACGCAGGACGTTAACTTCGGTCTATGCTCAATTTATTATGCTGAACATCTTTAACTACTGTTTGTTTTTTGGACTTCCGAGTTATTTTCAGGATGAAATGCACCTTTCCGTTCAAACGAGCGGTCTTTTGATGCTGTTCATGTCCGGGACGAGCGTATTGATCTCGCCTTTCGTCGGGAAATGGATTGACCGTTCAGGAGAAACGCAGCCCGTGTTAATTGGTTCTTGCTTAATGGCAGCGGGCGCTATCCTGCTCACATTGTTTTTTGTCGATGCACCGATGTTGTGGAAAGGCATCATCCTCTCTTTGCTCGGGGTCAGCTACGGCCTCGGCAATGTCGCCCTGCAGGCTGCCATGTTTACGGCAAGTCCGCCGGACATCGTCGGGACGACTTCGGGGCTTTTTCAAACATGCCGCTATCTTGGCTCGATCTTTTCGTCCGTCATTCTGGGTCTGTTGTTTGGAGAAGAAATAACCGCGGGGCATTTTCAGGATCTGGGGATGGTCATGATTGCGGTTGCCATCGGCAGCATTTTGATGAGCTTCAGATTTATCAAGCTGATGAAGGATTGAAAAATGGAGCGCGAGATGCGGCTCCATTTTTTTGCTTTCTTTTGGAGATTGGAAAAGCAAAGAGACAAAAATTAACAAATTGATATTGGTTGCTTATTGATTGTTTGATAATAAAGATAACGAATAGCTGAAAAGGTGATGATACGGAAGCGGTGGGGAGGAAAGGCGCTTTGGGTCTATGAAAAGAAGGAGGAGCAGATTTTCAATCTGCTCCTTTTTAAAATTACTGGGCAACTGAGCTGTAAGACGGTTTTCTGTTTTCCTTCTTGGTGAAGTTATACACAGCTGTTCCCGCGATTTGACCGGCTGTTTTCAGCCTGTCTTTGCTGATATGTTCAATCGTGTCGTAAGGGGTGTGGTACCAAGGCTCCAAAGCGCCTGTTCCCGGCTCTCTCCAAATAAAGTTGGCCGAGTCGATGCCGGCTTCATGGAATGGGACATGGTCGGATGATCCGCCTTGATGTAAAAATAATACGTCTTTTCCAAGGCTTAAAGAAGCGGCTTTACTTAGCTGCCAGACGAGGTTTGCCGAACCGTCGGGCGTATTGATGTACAGCTGTGAAGCATTCTCCCAGCTTGTCGCCACCATATCTAAGTTAAAGTTGGCAACGCTCCGTTTGACTTCCTGATTTGACAATGTGCTGACATAATGGCGCGAACCGAGGAGTCCGATTTCTTCGGCTCCGAATGTAATAAAGCGAATTTCTTTGTCGGCTGGCACTGTCTTCAAAATTCGGGCCAGTTCAAGGACGACTGAAGTGCCGGAGGCATTGTCATTGGCTCCCGGTGCATATGGAACGCTGTCATAATGCGAAGTCACATAAACGATGTCAGGATTTTTGACACCTTTTGCTTTGCGGACGCCGATTACGTTTTGCGATGTTTGATTTTTATGAGCTTTCAGCTTCAGGATCGCTTCTTGTTCAGAAAGCAGCTTTTCCCCGTCTTCCTTTTTGACGCCGACAACTGGAATATCGACTTTATTACCGCTGAGATTCGGAGTCAGAGGGACGAGGCTGTCGACGTTATTATAAATGATAACTCCGCTTGCGCCTGCGTCAGCAGCGTTTTTGGCCTTTTCATAGAATGTCAGCTCTCCTCTCAAAATGACGGCGATTTTTCCTTTCGCTTCTTCTGTGAAGTCGCCGGGCAAGCCGAGGCCGGCATCATAGAGAGGAGCGGCCAAGCCTTCTGCTGCAGTCGGGGCGGAACCGGCGGCAGGCCGCGCAGGCACGTTATTTCCCTGAACGGTAAGCGTTCCTTCCAGCCGGTCAGGTATGCTGAACTTTTGTGTGCTTACTTTCAGATTTGACTTTTTCATCTGTGAGGCGATAAAAGCGGCGCTCTTTTTTTCTTCTGCCGTGCCTGTCACACGCGGCCCGATCGTTTCGCTTAAATGGTAAATCGTTTGATAGGCGCGGTTCTCGTTGAATTTTTTGCTGAATTTTTCGATATCTTTTGCGATGGCTGTTTCCTGAGGGGCCGCTTGAGCTGCATTCCCCGTTCCAGCGGCGACCACGCCGCCTGCAATGATCGATAGCGCCAATCCGAACATCATCATTTTTCTCTTCATACATAAACCCCCTTGATGGTCTTGTTTTCCTGAGAAGAGATATTCGCAGCAGAACGGGTGAATCCTGCATGCTTCAGATAAATGATTCGATAGACTGGTAATTTGAAGTTTAATAAAAAAATTTTTTTGTTTGATAGGATGGTTGACGTGAGCCTTCTTTCTGTTTAGAATACGTCCGAATTATCAGGATCCTGATTTTGAATCACATATGTGAATTTTGGAGGGTGTCATGTCAGTAAAATCCGCGGTACGTGTTGTACGTATATTTGAATTGCTGTCAAATCATCCGGATGGATTAACCGTAAAGGAAATCAGCAAAGAACTTTCGCTGCCTCAGAGCAGTACATTCAATTTGGCCGCTACACTTTTGGATGAAGGTTACCTTCAGCAGGATGCTGTCAAGCGTTACAGGCTGGGGGCAAAATTGATTCAAGTTGGAACCGCTGCCATGGAGTCGATAGACATTTCATCGCAGGGCGTTCCTTTTTTAAAACAGCTGATGGACGGCGTTCAGGAAACGGTGTTTATGGCCGTTCTATCCGATGATCAGCTCGTCTACATCGCAAAAATCGATAACAACAGGTCAATCAGAACAACCGCACAGCCCGGCTCGCGCAAACCGCTTTATTGCACCGGGCTTGGCAAGGCATTTTTGGCATTCATGCCGGAGGACAAAAGGGAAGGGCTGCTCGACCGCATGGAGTTTATCCGGTTTACCGGGCATACCATCACTGCCAGAGAAGAGCTGGAAAAGCAGCTGCAGACATTTTTGGAACAGGGATATGCCGTTGACAATGAAGAAAATGAAGAAGGTTTGTTTTGTCTGGCGGCGCCTGTCCATGGTCCGGATGGCGTGATGAAGGCGGCGATCAGCACCGCCGGGCCAAAGGAGCGCATGCTCGCAAGAAAGGCCGTTATCGTTGAGCAGCTGCTTCACACAGCCGGAAAAATTACAGAAAGCATTGGCGGATATAGAAAGCCGCTTTAGCAAAGGAGAGAGTTCTGATGGATGTTATTAGCATAGGAGAGACAATGGCGCTGTTCACTCCGAATGAAGACGGCCCTCTCAGATACGCAAGAAACTATCAGGTGAGAATAGCGGGCGCAGAAACCAACACGCTGATCGGGCTTTCGAAGCTCGGGAAAAAAGCCGGCTGGATTACACGGCTTGGAAAAGACGAGTTCGGGGCGATGATTCTTTCTTCTGTCAGAGGAGAAGGAGTCGATGTGAGCCAGGTGAAGCTCGATGACGCGGCGCCGACCGGTTTGTTTTTTAAAGAAAGGAAAAGCGCGGCCAAAGTCAATGTCTTCTATTACAGGACGCTTTCAGCGGCGAGTTTTTTAAAGAAATGCGATATTGATGAGCAATACATTGAGAAAGCGGGGCTTTTATACATTACGGGAATTACCCCGGCTTTAAGTGAAAGCGCTTCAGATGCGGTGTTTTATGCAGTGGAGCTCGCCAAAAAGCACAATAAATGCGTTGTATTTGATCCGAACTTTCGAAAAAAGCTCTGGGACGGAGAGCGGGCGCGGCAGACCATGTTTGAACTTATCAAACGGTCTGATATCGTGCTTCCGGGGTTGAGCGAAGGGCGTTTTTTGTTCGGCACCGCTGATGAGAAAAAAATTGCGGAAGCCATCCGCGGGCTGGGGGCTGAAACTGCGATCATCAAGCTTGGTTCAAAAGGCGCCTATTATGCCGGCGGGAACGAAAGCGGCTATGCGGAAGGCTATCAGATTCAGGCAGCAGCGGATCCCGTGGGTGCCGGAGACGGCTTTGCGGCCGGCGTATTATCGGGTTTGATTGATCAAATTCCGCTTTCAGAAGCTGTCAAACGGGGCTGTGCCGTCGGCGCCATGGTAGCGGCGGTAAACGGTGATATTGAAGGGCTGCCTGACCGCGAATCACTGTTTGCGTTTATGGAACAATCTGATGAAGAAGATGTCAGCCGATAAAAAAACCGTAGAGAAAGGGTGGCAGAAATGATGGTATTGTCACACATCGAAGAACAAAAACTGATTGCGATCATCCGCGGATACAATCCGGAGGAGGCAGTGAGCATTGCCGGCGCCTTAAAAGCGGGCGGCATCAGGCTTGTGGAGATTACGCTTAATTCCCCTCAAGCGATCAAAGCGATTGAAGCGGTTTCAGAGCATTTTGGGGACGAAATGCTTGTCGGAGCGGGAACCGTACTTGATCCCGAATCTGCGAGAGCGGCGCTTTTAGCCGGCGCGCGGTTTATCCTGTCTCCGACCGTCAATGAAGAGACGATCAAGCTGACAAAACGGTATGGAGCGGTCAGCATTCCAGGCGCTTTTACCCCGACTGAAATATTGACGGCGTATGAAAGCGGGGGAGACATCATCAAGGTATTTCCCGGAACAATGGGGCCTGGCTATATCAAGGATATCCACGGACCGCTTCCGCATATTCCGCTGCTTCCGACTGGAGGAGTCGGATTGGAAAACCTTCACGAGTTTCTGCAGGCCGGTGCGGTCGGAGCGGGAATCGGCGGTTCGCTTGTTCGGGCTAATAAAGATGTTAATGACGCGTTTTTAGAAGAGCTGTCCAAAAAAGCAAAGCAATTTGTTGAAGCAGCAAAACAGTAAAAAGGGGAGATCAGAGATGAAAATAACAGGATTCGAGTGTTTCCTAATTCCGCCGCGCTGGCTTTTCTTAAAAATCGAAACGGATGAAGGCATTACAGGATGGGGAGAGCCGGTAATCGAGGGAAAGGCCGCGACAGTTAAGGCGGCTGTGGGCGAGTTAATGGAATATTTGATCGGCAAAGACCCGATGAACATCGAAGACCATTGGAATGTCATGTACAGAGGCGGGTTTTATCGGGGCGGGCCCATTCTGATGAGCGCGATTGCAGGCATCGATCAAGCGCTTTGGGACATTAAGGGCAAGTTTTACAACGCTCCCGTGCATCAGCTGCTCGGAGGGAAGAACAGGGAATCGATCAAGGTCTATTCATGGATTGGCGGAGACAGGCCTCAAGACGTCGGCCTCGCTGCCAAACAGGTGGTTGATAAAGGCTTTACAGCCGTCAAAATGAACGGCACGGAAGAGCTGCAATACATCGATTCACATGAAAAAATCGATCAGGTGATTGAAAGAATATCAGCAGTCAGAGAAGCGGTCGGCCCGTACATCGGAATCGGCATTGACTTTCACGGCAGGGTGCACAAGCCGATGGCGAAGATCTTGGCAAAGGAGCTTGAACCGTTTCGGCCGATGTTTATAGAAGAGCCTGTTCTGCCGGAAAACAACGAGGCGCTCCGCGATATCGCCAGCCTCGTCTCAATTCCGATTGCGACTGGAGAACGGATGTTTTCAAAGTGGCAGTTTAAAAACCTGCTGACTGACGGCTATGTCGATATCATTCAGCCTGACTTGTCACACGCCGGCGGAATTACCGAATGCAAAAAGATCCTGTCGATGGCGGAAGCATTTGATGTCGCCGCCGCCCCTCATTGTCCGCTGGGCCCGATCGCTCTGGCGGCATGCCTTCAGGTTGATGCAACGTGCCACAATGCATTTATACAGGAACAAAGCTTAGGGATCCATTACAACAAAGGGACGGATTTGCTTGATTATATAGTAGATCAAAAGGTGTTTTTCTATGAGGACGGCTATGTCCGGATTCCGGATGGACCTGGCCTTGGGGTGGACATCAATGAAGATCACGTCCGTAAAATGGCTGATATCGGGCACAACTGGCGCAATCCGGTATGGCGGCACAAGGACGGAAGCATAGCTGAATGGTAAAAATGATACCGTTTTCAAAAGGTGTCCGTCATTACAATCAAATAAAAGGAGAGGGCCTGTCATGAAACAAACAACTTTAAAAGAGAAGCCGACAAAGGTTAGAGTGCGGGTACTGCTGTTTATTTTTGTATGTGTCGTGATCAATTATATGGATCGAAGCAATATCTCTGTTGCAGCTTCTGCAATCGGGGACGATTTAAACTTGTCTGCCGTTCAATTGGGCTTGATTTTTTCAGCTTTCGGCTGGGCTTACTGCGCACTGCAAATACCGGGCGGCGGGCTTGTCGACCGGTTTGGCCCGAGGCTTGTCTACGGCTTTACCTTGGTTACATGGTCGCTCGCAACATTGCTTCAGGGGTTTGTCCGCGGCTTCGGTTC
The DNA here is from genome assembly GCF_038593085.1 of Bacillus sp. FSL L8-0528. Taxonomy (NCBI): domain Bacteria; kingdom Bacillati; phylum Bacillota; class Bacilli; order Caryophanales; family Bacillaceae; genus Bacillus; species Bacillus sp. FSL L8-0528. Next base: position 3,966,754 of record NZ_CP151961.1, on the reverse strand, counting down.
GCTATTCGGCTTGCGTCTTGCGACCGGAGCGTTTGAAGCGCCGGCTTTTCCGACCAATAACCGGGTGGTGACTTCATGGTTCCCTGAACAGGAAAGAGCTTCAGCCATTGCACTTTATACGTCGGGGCAATTTGCCGGCCTTGCATTTTTGACGCCGGCGCTCAGCGCCATCCAGCATGTCGTCGGCTGGCGCGGCCTTTTTATTGTAACAGGGGTGATCGGCATCATCTGGGGCCTGATCTGGTATATCTTTTATCGTGATCCTGATCGTCATCCAAAGGTAAACAAGGCTGAACTTGACCATATTGAAAAAGGCGGGGGTATCGTCCGCCGCGGCCGGACTTCCGAGAAAGAGAAATTGGCATTTACTTGGAAGCATTTTAAACAAGTGACCGCTCATCGCAAGCTGTGGGGCATATATATCGGACAGTTCGCCGTTAATTCGACTTTATGGTTTTTTCTGACGTGGTTTCCGACATACCTTGTAAAATATAGAGGCCTTGATTTTCTCCAATCCGGTTTTCTCGCCTCGCTTCCATTTCTTGCGGCATTTACCGGTGTTCTGTTGTCCGGCTTCCTGTCCGACTTTTTGATCAAAAGAGGCGTATCGGCCGGGGTTGCCCGCAAAACACCGATTATTACCGGATTGATCCTGTCTATTTCAATTATCGGTGCCAATTATGTCGATCAGACATCTCTGATCATTTTGTTTATGACGCTCGCCTTTTTTGGAAACGGTTTGGCCTCCATTACATGGGTGCTTGTATCGTCTTTAGCGCCTAAGCATTTGATCGGGCTGACCGGCGGAGTATTTAATTTTGTCGGCAGCCTCGCCTCCGTTATCGTTCCGATTGTCATCGGCTTTCTCGCCAACGGCGGAAGCTTTGCGCCCGCCCTCGTCTTTATCGGAGCCCTCGCCCTTGCGGGAGCGCTTTCCTACATCTTTCTTGTCGGAAAGGTTGAACGGATTCAGGTCAATGATAACGCAGAGGAAAACGATTCTATTTCTATGTGACACCCGGCTGCCGGATATTCGGCGGCCTTTTTGAATAATAGATCATGGTTTGTCACAAAATAACGTTCAAATATTTTGATGACAGGTGCTCAGGATGAAAACATACTTTCAAAAAGATTATCAGCTCGGCTCGTTTCAATTTTTTTCAACATCTCATATACTGACTTTGCTGGTGCTTGCAGCGCTCGGCGTTTGTTTGTTCGTCTTTCGCAAGACGTTGCAAAAACCGCGGTGGAACCGGGTGATTCGCTATGCCTTTGTGGCGGTTTTATTGATTTCTGAAATCAGCTACCACTCCTGGTTTATCTATGTAAATTCATGGACGCCGCGCTATTGTTTGCCGCTCCACCTCAGCGACCTTTCGGTTTATCTCGTCATCATTCTGTTATTGACGAAAAACCTCAACTTGTTTAAATTTCTTTATTTTGCCGGTTTGGGAAGCGCGCTGCAGGCGATTCTGACGCCTGACTTGGGAAGGTACGGCTTTCCTCATTTCCGCTTTTTTGAATTTTTCATTTCCCACGGGATCGTCGTTCTCGCCTGCCTCCTGATGATTGCAGCCGAAAGGTATAAGCCGACGGTTCGCTCTCTCTGGGTCACGTTTCTTCTTGTCAATGTTTATGGCGCTCTCATTTTTTTGATCAACCGTTTGCTGAACTCGAACTATATGTACATGATGAAGAAGCCCGGCGGCGGAGCATCGCTGTTAGATGTGCTCGGGCCATGGCCGTGGTATCTTTTATCAGCTGAAGCGGTCACGATCGTCTTCTTCTATCTTCTCTATTTGCCGTTTTGGATTGCCGGGAAGGTGAAAGAAAAAAAGGGTCTTGCATGATTCCTGTATTTCTGAATAGGGGCGGCCGTATCCCATCGGCCAAGAGACCTTAAAAAATCAAAATGAGTGATTGCACCATCAGTGTCTCCTTTTTAACTAATCATTCACACCGTGATCAGGAATATGAAGCAAAAAAGCAGATCTCGTAAAAGATCTGCTTTCTATTACATACTGATTTGTTTCTTTTGTTCATAATCTATTTCTGGCTGTATTTCCTTTGTGAGTTGATGTCCTTCTATGTCCACATTCGGAATCATCTTGTCCAGCCATTTTGGCAAGTACCAGGCTGCATTCCCCATCAGCTTCATCACACTTGGAATCAGTGTCATGCGTACAATAAATGCATCAAAGAGCACACCGAAGGAAAGAGCCAGCCCGTTGGCTTTAATAGAAGCTTCTCCGGCAAAGATAAATCCTGCAAAAACGAATATCATGATCAGGCCGGCTGCGGTGACAACAGGACCGCTGTGTTTTAATCCGGCTTGAATCGCTTGTACTGGATTTTTTGTTTTCACATATTCTTCACGCATTCTGCTTACAAGGAATACTTGATAATCCATGGCTAATCCAAACAGAATCCCAATAGATAAAATCGGCAGGAACGCGAGTATCGGCCCTTTTTCAGGTATTTTGAAAAAGTCGATGAGATTCCCGTCTTGTAGAACAAATACACAGATCCCAAGAGTGGCAGTCATTGTTAAAATGAAACCTGCAACAGCAACAAGCGGCACCAGCAGCGAACGGAATACGATTGTCAGCAATACAAACGCAAAACCAACAATGAGCACAGCAAACACCGGTATCGCATCATTCAGGCGATCTGAAATATCAATATTCACTGCAGTCGATCCTGTAACGAGCAAATCTACCCCGTTTTTATCTGATAAGCTGCGTACATCCTTTACCAAATCCTTTGTTGCCACATCATTTGGCCCTGTTTCAGGAACGACCGTAATGATGGCAAAGTTTCCTTCTTTATTAGGCATTGCGGGAGTGACACTCGCTACATGGTCTAGTTCCTTTATTTCTTTTACTGCATCTGCGAAGGCTTCCGCCTTATTTTCTGCCACACTTGTGGCATCCGCTACGATTGTTAATTGACCGTTAAATCCTTCTCCAAAACCGTCAGCAAGCAAGTCATAAGCCCGGCGATCCGGATTATCCTTGGCTTTCATCCCTGCATCAGGCAAGCCCAGCTCCAAATGCATAGATGGGACACTAATGACGAGCAAAATGAGAATGCTGCATACACTTAGCATGATAGGGTTTTTTGTGACAAAGCGTCCCCAGGCATTTGTTTCAGCGCTTTGTTTTTCTTTTTTCTTGTTTGCTTTTGGAGCCATCCGTTTCCCTGCAATCGATAAGACGGCAGGAACAAGCGTGATTGAGGCGAGAACAGCTAACCATACACTAAGCCCTGCTGTCAGCCCCATTGCAGACATAAAAGGAATGTTAACAACCGTCAATCCGCAAAGTGCGACGATAACAGTAAGTCCGGCAAAAACGACTGCACTCCCAGCTGTTCCTGTAGCTCTCGCAATAGATTCATTTTTTTGTATGCCTTCGCCTAAAAACTGGCGGTGCTTCGTAAAAATAAATAAAGCATAATCAATCCCAACAGCAAGGCCAATCATTCCGGCTAATGAAAGACTGACGGAAGCAATATCGAATACTTGTGTCCCGATCAAAACCAGTCCAATACTCGCACCTAATCCAATCAGTGCAGTTATAATCGGTAAACCCGCTATTAATAAAGAGCCAAACGTAATGGCTAAAACGACAAAGGCCAAAATAATGCCGACAATTTCAGAGATGCCGCCTATCTCCATCTCAGCTCCCGGTACATCTCCGCTTAGCTCAGTTTGCAATCCCTCATAATCAGCCATTTTCAAACTGTCTTTTAAGTGTTTGATAGAGTCATCCTTTATATCATCTGCTGATGATTTATACTTGATATCAGCATAGGCAACTGTGCCGTCTTTCGCGATTGTTCCTGTCACAAAAGGACTTGCAATCGAGTCAACGGAACCATCTTTATCGATTTCCTTTAATGTATTTTCTATTGCTTTTTTCGCTGGTTCTGCAGTAAGTTTCTCTCCATCATCAGCACCGAAAATCACCCGTATGCTCCCTTTATCAGGGCCGTGAGGAAATTCTTTTTGAATCACATCCATCGCTTTTTCCGAAGGTGTGTCAGGTATAGACATATCCTCAGAAAAACTTGGTTTTAACGTGATTGCAAGCCCTATCGAAGCAACTAACACAACGATCCACGCACATACTACTTTTACGCGATGGCGAGCAACCCATCCTCCTAATTTATATAACATTTTTGACATGATAATCTCCTTTCAACACATTGCTTGATCACCTTCTTTCTCATTGTAGTTGACCATGAAATAAAAAAAACGTACATTCGTGCATGTACGTTTGGGCAAATTTTAAATTTGAAGTTATTTGTCTAATGTCAGAATCCCTCTTTGCATGGCAATCGTCACGGCTTCAGTTCTTGAATTCGCGCCTAATTTATTGTAAATGGACGTTAACCTGGACTTGACTGTTCTCTCTGAAACGCCCAAATCAAAGGCGATCGCTTTGCTTTTAAGACCTTTAGCAATTGCTTTTAAAACAATGACTTCCTTTTCTGTCAGCTGTGTATCACTGTTCTGTTTTTTTATCCGCTCCAATTGGATTTCTTGCAGACGTTTTAAAATATCAGGCTGCAACAGCACGTTTCCGCTTATTGCTGCGTCCATTGTATGAAAAAGGGTTGCTGAACTCGTATCCTTCAGCAAATATCCTTTCGCCCCTAATTCAATTCCTTCGATCATGAAGTGATCTTCATTATAAGTAGTTAAAATAATGATAGGGATGTCATGTTTTTCTTTTATTTGTTTAATGGCTTCTAACCCGCTCATCTCCGGCATATACAAATCCATAAGAATAATATCCGGTTTTAATTCATCTGCAAGGCGGACTGCCGCTTTGCCATTTTCCGCCTCTCCTATGATGGTGTAGTGATCATTCGTTTCAATTAAAAGCTTCAGACCTTCCCTCACGACAAGATGGTCATCAACGATTAAAACCTTATACATCTTGCATCTCTCCCTGAATTGGTACTGTGATCTCAATTTGTGTTCCTTTTGATTTTGTACTCTTTATATTAAATTGGCCTTTCATGGCTCTGACGCGTTCTTCTATGCCGAGAAGCCCGTAATGTCCTCTCTTTTTCTTGCTCTTTTCAACATCAAATCCTTTGCCATTGTCCTTGACAGTTAAATGGAGCTTCCCCTTATCATCATCCCAAATGGATACCGAGATCGTTTCTGCTTCAGCATGCTTTGCTGCATTCGTTATGCATTCTCCAATGATGTAATAACAGTTTTCAGCTGTACGAACGTCTAATACCTGATGTAATCTGTAGTCTAAAAAACCACCCATGCCTGTCGACTCTTGAAAATGATCCATTAGGGAGGTAATTCTTTCTTTTAGAAAACCGATTTCTTCTGATTTGCTGCGCAGATCGTCAATCGCTGAACGCGCGTCCGCCAATGTACCTCTCACTCTTTTCATTGATTGTTGAATGATTTCTATTGCTCTTTCTGTGTTGCCTTTGGCGAGATGAACATGAATCGCATCCAGCTGCATATTTAAACTGACCAGTCCTTGAGCAAGCGTATCGTGTAAGTCCCGGGCCATACGCTGCCTTTCGTTTTGCAGCGTCAGCTGTTCGACCTGCTGATGAGCCAGCTCCAGCCTTTCAAGAGTCAGCTGCGCTTTTATCTTTTCATCGACTTGGGCAAATAATGTAGCGGCATAAGTAATAATCACGGTTATAGTAGGTACGGCAATGACAAGAAAATGCAAATATTCACCTTTGTGAATCTGATATACTACATTGATGAACAGCAGCAGCAATAAATAAAGTATGAGGAAAGTCTTTTTTCTATCTGCCATTCCTATAATCTGTCCAATCAAAAATGCATAAAGGCCAATGATAATCAGCACTAAGAAGCCAGTCATGACATTAGCCAGTGTAAAAGTAATCAAACCTTGCAGCACAAAATATAGAATGACCCTTTTCTTAACCCAGCGATATGAATGCCAATGCAGCAAAGCAAAAATGGCGGTCAATACTGTGAACACATGAAGCAATAAAATGGACCAGCTCCCATTAAGAAATTGCAGCACGACAGAGGCTACATAGATCATGAGAATAAAAGCCAGGCCAGGCACTCTGAGCGCAAGCATATTTAATGCCCGTCTATCATGTGAGTAGTACTTTTCTTTGAAAGGATTCAAACCTATCCACTTCCTTTAATAGTTTAACCGAACAGAGATTCATGTCATTCATTGATCGTGCAATATACATTTATCCAATCATTTTATAGGAAGAGAAGGAACACAACAATACCAAGGTGCAGTGAACCATTAGATGTTCCCAACATATGTTCATTGCCCAAACGTACATAAGTGTTCTGCCTATATGTACGTTTTATCTTTTCAAATTTACATTTAAAATAATGAAGAACTCACTATTTATTAAAGGAATGATCAACATTGAAATCGATTGATCACACAATTTTATCATTAAAAAGAAAAGGTATCCGAACTGAGAAAGTGTCAAAAAATCAGTGCCCTGATACGAACGAAAAAACAGACAAGCATAGAAACAAAAATAGTCAATCCAAGAACACGTGTAAAGAAAAAGAGGAATAAATATGTATTGGTTTTTAGGTGCTTTATTATATGTTCTCATCGGTACTTGTATATTCATTGGAGTCATTAGAGACAGTCACTCAGGCTCATGGGTACTCCTTGCATTAGCAGCTCCACTCATCATTGTTGGCTATCCTTACTTTTATTCAAAGAAGCTTTTTGCCAAAAGATCGTGAAATAGACGCCATACAATCTGAGGATCTTGCAAGATCCTTTTTTTTTCGGCCTATCGACGGTGTTTATCTTTTGAAAAAAGGGAATAGAACAAAAAAAGAAAAGGAGATGGAAGACATATGAAAAGCGACCGAACCATGCATATTATTTCTTGTACAGACAATAACTACGCACAGCATTTAAGCGTGATGTTCGCATCATTGCTGACGAATATGGATCAGACGCGCGATGTGAAACTGTATGTCATCGACGGAGGGATTGAACCGGAAAATAAAAAGCGTCTGGAAGAGACGACCCTTCAATTCGGAGCCCCCATTACATTTCTTAATGTAGAAAAAAGCCAGTATGACCGGGCGGTCGAAAGCAGCCATATTACAAAAGCGGCATACTATCGGATTTCCATCCCGGATCTGATTGATGACGAATCCGTCAAACGAATGATTTATGTCGATTGCGACGCCTTAGTTTTAGAGGATATATCGAAGTTGTGGGACAAGGACATTTCACCGTATTACGCAGCGGCGGTTGAAGATGCAGGCCAGCATGAACGGCTGAAAAAGATGAACATCAGCGACGAAGCAAAATATTTTAACTCAGGTATTATGGTTATCGATATGGAAGCCTGGAGAAAAAACGACATTTCGAAAAAAGTCATCGACTTTATCAATAACAACGATGAAGACATGTTTGTGTTTCATGACCAAGACGCGCTGAATGCGATTCTTTATGATCAGTGGCTCGAACTTCATCCGAGGTGGAATGCCCAAACACACATTATTTTAAAAGAAAAAACACCGGCTTCCCTCATTGATCAAAAGCGCTATATGGAAACAAGGGCAAATCCGGCAATCGTTCATTTCTGCGGCGGAAACAAGCCTTGGAATTCAAACACCTCACACCCGTACGCCCGTCAATATTTTAAGTATTTGCAGTCCACAGCCTTTAACCAGCCGGCCAAATTGTCTAAAAACCATGTCAGCTAACATGCCAATCTCATTTTAAATCGCAGGATGAATCGATATAATTTACAACAAACCCTGACGTATCCCCATATTCGCTTGTTTCCTTTCATCGGAAACAAGCATTTTTCTTGGCGTGCAAACATTTTTGACGAATGGAGGAGTGCTTTTGGTTAAAGTGCTGTTGACGCTTAACGGACTGTTTTACCGCGCAGCGCCGCTGTTGAAGGAAAGGGTCGAACGGCTCGGTGCCGAATTTGCGTTTTTGGATTCAAATCGGTTGACGAGACAGGATTTACTGACTCATATCAAGGATGTCCATATTTATATCGCCGGCATTGAAAAAGCGGATCGGGAGCTGATCGACGCCGCCCCGGAACTCCGATATATCATGAAATTCGGCGCGGGAATCGACAATATTGATGTAGAATATGCAAACGAAAAAGGAATCCTTGTCACGAATGCTCCCGGCCAAAACGCCTCGGCAGTCGCCGACTTGGCATTCGGCCTTCTGCTGTCCGGCGCCCGTTCGATCCCGCAGTCAAACGCCGCAGTCAAAGCCGGTTTATGGAAAACGGCGATGGGCTATGAGCTCGATGGAAAAACGCTGGGGCTTATCGGTTTTGGGGAAATCGGCAAAAAGGTTGCAAGGCGGGCCTCCGGGTTTCATATGAACGTTTTGGCGTACGGCACATACAAAGACTATAATGCAGCCAAACGGCTGAATGTACGGTTCGCAGAGCTTGACGATCTCCTGGCGAAATCTGACTTTGTCTGTATCAGCACGTCATTAAGAGCTGCCACCTATCATTTGATCAATCAAGAAAAGCTGGCAAAAATGAAGAAAACCGCGTACCTGGTCAACATTGCCCGCGGAGAAGTGGTAGACGAAAGCGCGCTCATTCAAGCGCTTGAACAAAAGCAGATCAGAGGCGCAGCATTGGACGTCTTTGAAACCGAACCGCCGGCCGCCCGGATCACTAGCCTCGGCAATGCCATATGCACGGCGCATATCGGCGGCGCTACGTATGAGAGCATCAGGCGCATCGAAGAAGTGACATATCAAAATATCAAAAGGTTTATCGAAAAACAGCCGCCGGCTTTCCGCGTTCCATCAAGACCGGAAACGCGATAAGCCGCGTCCGGTTATGTTCTTTGAAAAAACTCGACCATTTCTCCTTCCGGCCCAAAAAGAAAAAAATAGCGGAAGCCGTTCGGCAATACGGTGATCTCGTCTTCCATCAGCTTGATGCCGGCGCCTTTTACGCGGGCGAATTCAGCCTCGATATCATCGGTTGAGACGGCAAAATGATGTACTTTTCCTTCCTGAGGAAGGCTGTCGTTATATCCCTCGATCAATTCAAGCTCTGTCTCGTCTCTGTTCTCAAAACCTAAAAAAGCGAGCTTCATGACGCCGTTTGTATGGGTCATTCTGCCTTTCAGCGTCATTCCGATCACATCCTGGTAGAATGCGATCGAAGCATCAATGTCTTTCACCATCAGTCCTACGTGGTCGATTCGCGCCATTTCGCCATTCCTCCTTTTGTTTCTCCATCATTTTAGAAAGATCGGAATCATCTGTCAATTTTATCGATTACATGATGAATAAGAATATTGATCAGGCGTTATGGTAGGATAGAGAAGACTTTAAAATAAGGACTGAAATCAAATGCATACATTAAAAATAAAACATCCATTCGCTGCAAAAATGAAAAAGGGCTATCCCTTAATTGAAAAAGAAGCTGTTTCTTCGCAAGAAAACGGCATAAAAGAAGGTTCGCTGATCAGGATTGCCGATGAAAACGGCAGGTTTTTGGGAAAGGGCTATTATGGCGAGCAAAACAAAGGAATCGGCTGGATTCTGACCCGAAACGAAGAGGAGTCGATTGATCAGTCATTCTTTTTAAGCAGGCTGGCGAACGCCTTTCAGGCCAGAAAATCGCTTTTTCAAGACCCGGATACGACCGCTTTTCGTTTGTTTAACGGGGAAGGCGATGGAATCGGCGGCTTTACGATTGATTATTATGACGGCTACTATTTGTTCCAATGGTACAGCAAAGGGATTTATACGTTTAAGGAAACGATTATGGAGGCCCTCGATGAATTGACGGACTATAAAGCCGTATATGAGAAAAAACGGTTTAATACGGCCGGGCAGTATGTAGAAGATGACGACTTTGTTAAAGGAGAGAGAGGGGAATTTCCGATCATTGTGAAAGAGAACGGCATTCATTTTGCCGTTTACCTCAATGACGGAGCGATGACCGGCGTTTTTCTCGATCAGCGCCATGTCCGCAAAGCGGTTAGGGACCGGTATGCGGAAGGAAAAACCGTGCTCAACACCTTCTCATATACAGGTGCATTTTCTGTGGCGGCAGCGCTTGGAGGCGCTGAAAAAACGACGAGCGTTGATGTTGCAAACCGCAGTTTAAGCAGGACGATCGAACAATTCAGCGTGAACGGGCTGGATTATGAAGCTCATGATATTAAAGTCATGGACGTTTTTAAATATTTTCAATACGCGGCCAAAAAAGAACTCGCCTTTGACCTCGTCATCCTTGATCCGCCTTCATTTGCGAGAACGAAAAAGCATACATTTAGCGCGGCAAAGGATTATAAAAATCTGTTGAAAGACGCGATTCGGATCACTGAAAATCAAGGTGTGATCGTCGCTTCAACGAACAGCAGCGCTTTTGGAATGAAAAAATTCAAAGGTTTTATCGAAGCGGCATGCAAAGAAACGGGGACGCGCTTTACAGTGCTTGAGGAGCATTCGCTTCCCGAAGATTTTCATACGGTGAAAAGCTATCCTGAAGGCGATTATTTAAAAGTTGTCTTTTTGCGGATCCGCCGCCGTTAATGTAAGGACGGGGAAAAATTTTGCGATAAAAACAATACCTGTCGATCAATTATTCATGTATATTGATATTACGCAAATCACTCAGGCAGGGGGAAGTTATGGATTACGGAATTTTAATATCGATAGGTATTTATATGGCAGGAATGCTTTTCATCGGATATTTTGCATATCGAAGAACTTCAAATTTGACCGACTACATGCTTGGCGGAAGAAATCTGGGCCCCGCTGTCACCGCGTTAAGCGCAGGTGCTTCCGATATGAGCGGCTGGCTATTAATGGGGCTGCCCGGTGCGATGTTTCTGAACGGATTGAGCAGCGGCTGGATCGTTGTCGGTCTGACAATCGGCGCTTATTTGAACTGGGTGTATGTTGCGCCGAGGCTGAGAACGTATACGGAAACGGCCGGCAACAGCATTACCATACCGGATTATTTCGAAAACCGTTTTAAAGACGGTTCAAGGCTGTTACGGGTGACGTCGGCTTTCGTTATTTTAGTATTTTTCACTTTTTATACATCATCCGGAATGGTGGCGGGCGGAGAGCTGTTCAGAACCGCATTCCACCTTGATTATCGGATCGGCATCTGGCTGACGGCCGGGGTTGTCATTCTTTATACGCTCTTCGGGGGCTTTCTGGCTGTCAGTTGGACCGATTTTGTTCAAGGGACGATCATGTTTATCGCGCTCATCTTAATGCCGATCGTTGTCTTTGTCCAATTGGGGGGAATTGCGCCGGCGTTTTCGGAAGTGAGCGCGGTCAACTCGGACCTCCTCCGCCCGTTTCAAGGAACAACCGCAATCGGGATTATTTCTTTACTGGCATGGGGGCTCGGCTATTTTGGACAGCCTCATATTATTGTCAGGTTTATGGCGATTTCAAGCGTGAAAGAGTTGAAGAGTGCCAGAAGAATCGGCATGGGCTGGATGATCTTTTCGATTTGCGGAGCGATGCTGACAGGACTCGTCGGCATTGCCTATTTCAGCGCGAATCATCTTTCGTTAAAGAATGCCGAGACGATATTCATTAAGCTGGCCGACCTTTTGTTCCCTTCGATGATTACGGGGTTTTTGCTGGCCTCCATTTTAGCAGCTGTCATGAGCACGATTTCTTCGCAGCTTCTTGTAACCTCAAGCGCGCTGACAGAGGATTTTTATAAAGCGTTTGTCCGGAAAGGAGCTTCTGACAAAGAACTTGTGCTTGTCGGAAGGCTGTCTGTCCTCGCGATTTCACTGATCGCCCTCATGATGGCGCTTCATCCGAATGAAACGATACTGAATCTTGTCGGCTATGCATGGGCAGGCTTCGGGGCGGCATTTGGCCCTGTCGTTCTGCTGAGCCTGTATTGGAAACGAATGACGAAGTGGGGCGCGCTTTCCGGGATGCTGTCCGGGGCGCTGACCGTTATGGTGTGGGAGCAAGTGAAAGCTTTTGAACCGATTTATGAAATCATTCCCGGATTTATTGTTTGCACAATCGTGATCATCGTCGTCAGCCTGATGACAAAGAAGCCGTCCGTAGAGATTGAAAAGGAATTTGAGACGGCGGTTGAACAGCTGAAAGGGTGAGAATATAGTGATGGTCTTTGTCAACGTACTGTTGACGGCCGCTTTTCTCACAGGGGCTTTCGCAGGATTCCTGTGGGCATTTTCCAAAGAAAAAGGCGATGAATTTTTCTCGGAAATGACGGCGGATGGATCGGGAATCTTCACACTTTTCGGTTTGATCGGTTTGCTGTTCGTCAAGCTGTTAAAAGCAATTTCCTCAAAACTGCCGCATGACAGGGCTATCAGGTGTGTTTCTTTTATTCTGGCCGGGATATTATTGCTGATGTCCATATTCATATGGCTGCTTAATGTCTAAATAAAAAAAACCAAATTGGCGGAAAACACTTCCCCAATTTGGTTTTTTTATTTTTCAATTATGACACTGCAATAAGGGAAATAAGAAACGGCGCTGCGCAAAGCGTGATGATCGCAGCCAGGATCATCGATACGCTTGAAATCGTTCCGGACACGGAGCTGAGCTCAAATGCTTTTGACGTACCTGCGCCATGGGCACTTGTGCCAAGCAGCACGCCCCTTGCGATTTCGTTATCAATCCGGAAGTAGCGAATGACCATCGGTCCGATCACTGACCCGGACAGGGCGGTCAATATAACAAAAACAGCGGTCACCGCGGGCATTCCGCCGATCATTTCAGAAACGCTCATTGCAATTGGCGTTGTGACCGATCTGGGAACGAGGCTCTCAATCAGGTCTTCATTCAGCTTGAAAAGTTTTGCGATAAACGCTGTTGACAGGATCGCGATACAGCAGCCTACAGTCACGTTGATAATGATCTCAACCGCGTATTTTTTCAAGACGGGAAAGTATTTGTACAACGGAATCGCAAAAGCCACGGTAGCCGGCTGGAGCATGTCTGTCAACAAGCGACCGCCCGCATTGTATGCTTCAAAGGGCACGTTGATGAAAAGCAGCAGGCCGACAAGGATCAACGGCGTGACCAATAAAGGTGACGCATACACCTTTGGATGGCGTGAATAGACCGCTTTTGCACCGAGATAAATTAACACTGTTGCGATCAGGCTTAAGCATCCGATGAGCATGTTTTTTTCCTTTCCTTTCTTTTGGCAATCAATTGAGTCAGCATTCCGGTCGACACCATGACGACGAATGTACTGATGAGGACAACGAGTATAATGCTTGTGCCGAATTCAGCCAGAATATCTCCGTAGTTCATAATCCCGACGGCTGAAGGGACAAAGAACAAAAGCAGCTCCGCGAGAAGCCACAAGGCGCCGATTTCAATCCATTCCAGCTTAATGATTTTGAAATGAAGAAGCGCAAAAATGACGATAATCCCGAGAATGCTGCCGGGAATGTTTATATGAAGAACCTCGGCAATCAGATTCATGAAACGCGCGAATAAAAATAAAAGAGCGACCTGACCTAATCCTTTAATGAATGTTTTCATGTCATTATCCCCCTTTCTAAACAAGAGTGTACATGAGTTTTAAGTATAGGTAAAATACATATACAGAATAGATATTATTCATTTTGTCTATAGTTAAAAACGCAAATCAGGTCAAAAGAAACAGTTTCCTGACTAAAATTAGAAATTGTCGTCCGGAATCATTTGGCGATTTTTTGTGACCATTAAACTGCCGTATGCCCGTGCCTTTAGACTTGTCCGCGATGAAAGCGGTGTACAGATAATTCAAAAAGACGGGTTATATGTCCTTAAAATGAGCTGTGAGGAAGACAGAGACCTGTGTATATATCCCTAAAAACAGTATTTACAGCCTATTCAACATCCGTGATTTTCGACTTAAACTATAAATATTGGAAATGAGAGCAAGTCTAGTCAAAGATGTGAATCTATGAAAAACCGCAATCAATGCGAATCATACTGCAATTTCAGAGGTGACAATAATGGACTACTCAGACACGCTGCAAAAAATACACGGTGTCCTCTCCCATAAGGCGGCAGAGCTGGAAGAACAAATTGCAAGGCTGGAGCGGGCAAAGCGCGATGTAGAGCGGGAACAAAACCTCGGAATCGAAGAAATCAGGCAGATTTTGCGGCCGAACCTTGATGAGTCGTGGACCGGAAGCAGGGCAGCCGATTTTGACGAAGCACGTGATGAAGCGCACACGGCAATGTACAGAATTTTCACCGATGAGTATGATCGGTATATTCATAAAATTGATTTAAAGATATTTGCTTTAGATTCTGAAAAAGGGGCTGTTCAAGCTGCAAGCTGGTCAGCCGACAGGGCGGACTTCCTGATGGAAAAAGGAGAGGAGGCCGTCGACGCTCTGCACAGCACAATCAACGGTTTAAAAGGATGGTTGAAATGAGCAAAACGATTAAACTTAACCATGCAGCGGTTATGAAGCAGCTGGAACAAGTAAGCAGCACGCTTCAAGCCGTGTCTTTAAAAAGCCCGTCAGCCGGAGCGCTCGGGCGGAACAACCTTGATTTTACGAAAAAGTGGCTTGAACGCGAAGCCGAAATTTGTAATATGGTCAAACAGTATAAAGAGGCTGTTCGTAAAAACATTGAGGACACCCGCTCGAATGTGGACACGCTGAAGGAACAGGATGAGGCGATTGCCCGAAGATAGGCGCTGCCGGCTGTATGCCGGCGGCGTTTTTTTATGTTGATGTAGAAGGGTGCTCCGCGGGGGTGCAGAAAACAATGAAATTGGTTTAGAATATGAATACAAGCAGGAACTCTGAAAGGGTGTCAAACAAATGGACATACGCCACTTAACCTATTTCTTGGAGGTAGCCCGTCTGAAAAGCTTCACAAAAGCCGCTCAGTCATTATACATATCCCAGCCGACAATTTCCAAAATGATTAAAAATCTTGAAGAAGAGCTCGGGATCGAGCTGTTTTACCGGCGGGGGCGGCAGATCGAGCTGACTGACGCGGGGCAAAGCATGTATGTGCAGGCCCAGGAAATCACCAAGTCGTTTCAAAATTTAACTTCAGAGCTGAACGACTTGATGGACGTCAAAAAAGGGCACGTGCGGATCGGTTTGCCGCCGATGATCGGCTCCGGCTTTTTTCCGAAAGTGATAGGGGATTTCAGAGACAAATATCCGAACGTCACCTTTCAGCTTGTTGAGCACGGCTCTGTGAAAGTGCAGGAAGGAGTGGAAGACGGGTCGCTTGATATCGGCGTTGTCGTCCTGCCTGCAAAAGAGGAGATTTTTCACTCCTTTACAATTGTAAAAGAAGACTTGATGCTGATCGTCCACCCGTCTCATCGTTTTGCTGAGGCGGAAGAGATCGAGCTTCCGCAGTTAAGCGAAGAACCGTTTATCTTTTTCCGGGAAGACTTTGTTCTTCACGAACGGATCATTACAGCTTGCTTGAAGGCGGGATTTCAGCCAAATGTCATTTATGAAACCTCGCAATGGGATTTCATCAGCGAAATGGTTTCCGCTAACCTTGGAATCGGGCTTTTGCCCGAAAGAATCTGCCGGGATCTTGACCCTGAAAGGGTGAGGATCATTCCGCTGGTGAGGCCGGCCATTCCTTGGCATGTCGCCGTCATATGGAGAAAAGACCGCTATCTGTCGTTTGCGGCGAGGGCGTGGATTGATCATACAAAATCGTATATATGGAGCGATAATTCAAAAACAGAAAGGAATGCAGCCGAATGACTCTGGAAGATGCCGCAAGAGGAATTGAGAAAGTCAGAAAGCAAAAACCACTTGTACACAATATGACAAACAATGTCGTCACCAATTTTACGGCAAACGGTTTGCTGGCTCTCGGCGCATCGCCGGTGATGGCGTATGCGAGGGAAGAGGCCGCCGACATGGCAAAGATCGCCGGAGCCCTTGTGCTGAACATCGGCACGCTCAGCCGTGAATCTGTTGAATCGATGATCATTGCAGGAAAGTCCGCCAATGAACACGGTGTGCCGGTTATTTTTGATCCAGTCGGTGCCGGGGCGACGCCGTTTCGAACAGAATCGGCTCAAGCGATTATGCGCGAAGTGAAGGTTTCTGCCGTCAGAGGCAATGCCGCAGAAATTGCCAACACGCTTGGAGAGGACTGGCTGATCAAAGGCGTGGATGCAGGTGAAGGGAGCGGCGACAGAACAGAGCTCGCCAAAAAAGCCGCGAAATTATGGAATACAGCCGTTATCATAACCGGAGCTGAAGATGTCATAACGGATGGAACAAAAACGTATACCGTGGGCAACGGACATCAACTGCTAACAAAAGTGACGGGGACAGGCTGCCTGTTTACCTCTGTCATCGGTGCGTTTTGCGCCGTTGAAAAAGACGTTTGCCATGCCGCTGTATCTGCGGCCGCTTTTTATGGAACGGCTGCCGAGTTGGCCGCGGAGAAAACGGAAAGCCGGGGGCCCGGAAGCTTTCAAATCGAGTTTTTGAATCAGCTAGCCGCTGTTGAAGCGATGGATATAAAAGAACGCGGCAGAATCAGAGAGGCGGAATAAGATGACGCGAATCTCAAAAGAAACGATGAAAGATCTGTTGTCAGTCTATTTTATTATGGGTTCAAACAATACCGCAGGCGATCCTTTAACTGTCATTGAACAAGCTTTAAAAGGCGGTGCGACCCTTTTTCAATTCCGCGAAAAAGGCGAGGACGCGTTAAAAGCAGGAGATCAAAAGGCGTTTGCTCGACAGGTGCAGGCTCTTTGCAAACAGTTCAATGTTCCGTTTATCATCAACGATGATGTAGAACTCGCGCTTGCGCTTGACGCCGATGGTGTGCATATCGGACAGGATGATGATAAGGCCGCCGACGTCAGAGCGAGAATCGGGGACAAAATCCTCGGCGTGTCCGCGCATACACTTGAAGAAGTCGTAAAGGCGGAAAAGGATGGGGCGGATTATATCGGTGCAGGACCGGTTTACCCGACTGAAACAAAGCGGGATACAAAAGCTGTGCAGGGCGTCTCGCTCATTCAAGAGCTCCGCAGGCAGGGGATTGGCATGCCTGTGGTCGGAATCGGCGGAATCACGGCCGAAAACTGCGTCCCCGTCATCGAGGCCGGCGCTGACGGCATCAGTGTCATCAGCGCCATCAGCAAGGCTGCCGATCCAAAGGCGGCCGCTGAGGCGTTCGGCAAGAAAGTGCAAGCTGCTAAACAAAGCGCGCATTCCTAAATGGAATATGCGCTTTTTTTTGATATAAAAATTAAAATCTCTCGTTCATAAACCGTTCCAGAAAATGCCCGATCACAAGGGAGGACATGCCAAGCGATGAGGCAGTGCGGCCAAGCGAGGAGATTTTCAAATGATAATTAGACAAGGCTTCTGCTGCACTTCTTGAGGCAATCGTTTTTTTAATCGCATCGACGATGATCGGATAGGATTCCACAATGGTATTCCGCAAAATAATCGTATCAGGATTCAACGTCTTCAAGATGTTGAGTAGTCCGATGCCGAGATGAAAACCGAATCTTTCAAACGTCTCCATCATACCCGGATCACTGCGGTCTGCAAGTTCTTTAACGGTTTCGTAAAGCGGGACTTCGGAATTCGCTCCATAGTGAGAGAAGACGGCTTTTTCCGAAGCGTAAAGCTCCCAGCAGCCTCTATTCCCGCACCGGCATAATGGGCCGTCAAAGTGAATGGACATGTGCCCGGCTTCTCCGGAAAAACCTTGCACACCTCTAAACAGTTTTCCATTCATTAAAATCCCTAAACCAATCCCGGTATTAATGCTGACAAACACGGCATGCTCCAGCTGTCCGGCTTCTCCGTATTTCTTCTCGCCAACGGCACCGGCATTTGCTTCGTTTTCAATTAAAATGGGAACGCCGAACCTTTCTTCCAGTTTTTCTTTTAACGGAATCAAATGGATTGGCTTATTTGGCGTAAACACCACCTGCCGTTCGTTGTCCACCAAGCCGGGTACGCACACCCCGATTCCGGTCAATCCGTATGGGGAAGGCGGTATTTTGTCAACGGCTAGCCCTGTCAATTCGATTAATGCCTCTTCTGTCGCCTGAATGTCTTCTTCATCCAGCGTCCGTTCGAATTGTTCAATCAAATGCCCTTCAAGATCGGTTAACACAACAATCAGATAATTGGTTCCGATATCTACACCGACCGCATAGCCGGCTTTTCGATTGAATTTCAGCATAACGGGCCTCCTGCCGCCGCTTGACTCGCCGGGGCCGGTTTCATAAATGATGTCCTTTTGAAGCAGGGAAGATACTTGGGAGGAAACGGTCGCTTTATTTAATCCCGTTATTTCCGAAAGTTTTGCTCTTGAAATGGGTGCGTTCTCAATAATCTGCTCAAGAATCAGAGCTTTGTTCATTTTTTTTACAAGGGCTTGATCCGCTGTATTCAATGTCAATCACTCCATTGTTTTGAAGCTGTGAATTTATTATAGTATAACAAATTTAGAAAACTCAATTTTTTCCTTCATTTCCATTGAAAGCGATTGATTCATCTTGTAAAATAAATACAAGGAAGTTAGTTTAATGGTTAAACAAACTTGTTATTTAACGTTTGCTTTGCAAGGAAAAGTGAAGGGGGAGATCGGAATGTTTTTTAAAAATGTTGGAATGATTGAGTATGAAGGAGCCGATTCGGAAAATCCTTACGCATTTAAATATTACAACCCTGATGAATACGTCGGCGGCAAAACGATGAAGGAACATCTTCGCTTCGCTGTTGCGTATTGGCATACCTTTGATGCGGACGGGAAAGACCCTTTCGGCGACGGGACGATGTTCCGGGCGTGGAACCGGATGACACATCCTTTGGATAAAGCAAAAGCACGGGCGGAAGCGGCTTTTGAATTTTTTGAAAAGCTCGGCGTGCCCTATTTCTGCTTTCATGACGTTGATATCGTTGATGAAGGAGCAACGTTGCGTGAGACCTTTGCGTATTTGGATCAAATGTCGTCTTTTCTTAAAGAAATGATGGAGACTAGCCGTGTTCAGCTGCTTTGGAATACAGCCAATATGTTTACCCATCCGAGGTATGTCCACGGAGCCGCAACTTCCTGCAATGCAGATGTCTATGCCTATGCGGCCGCAAAAGTGAAAAAAGGGCTGGACATCGCCAAGGAGCTTGGAGCGGAAAATTATGTGTTCTGGGGCGGAAGAGAAGGTTATGAAACATTGCTGAATACAGATATGAAGCTTGAACTCGAAAACTTGGCTTCATTTTACAGAATGGCGGTTGAGTATGCGCGCGAAATCGGTTTTGACGGCCAATTTTTGATCGAGCCGAAGCCGAAGGAGCCGACGAAGCACCAATACGATTTTGATGCGGCCACAACGATCGCCTTTTTAGAAACTTACGGTTTAAAAGACCATTTTAAACTCAATCTTGAGGCGAACCATGCGACCTTGGCCGGGCATACATTTGAGCATGAACTAAGGGTGGCTGCCTTGCACGATGTGCTGGGTTCCATTGACGCCAATCAGGGCGATTTGCTCCTGGGCTGGGATACCGATGAGTTCCCGACCGATCTGTATTCTGCGGTACTGGCGATGTATGAAATTTTGAAAGCAGGCGGGTTTAAAACCGGCGGCATTAACTTCGATGCTAAAGTAAGGCGCCCGTCTTTTGCGGATGAAGACTTATTTCACGCTCATATCGCAGGAATGGATACGTATGCAGTCGGCTTGAAAGTCGCCTCCCGTCTGCTTGAAGACAAAGCGCTCGACCAGGTCATTGAAGAACGTTATGAAAGCTATACGAAAGGCATCGGGCTTGAGATCAAAGAAGGCCGCACCGATCTGAAAAAGCTCGCCGCATACGCTCTTGAACACGACCAAATTGAAAATCAGTCAGGCCGCCAGGAACGACTGAAAGCGACCGTTAACCGTTACTTATTGAACGCTTTGCGCGAAGCGCCGGCAGAAAAGGAGACACGCTAGTGGAATACGTGATCGGGGTCGACCTCGGCACCAGCGCGGTTAAAATCATCCTTGTCAATCAGCGGGGGGAGCTGTGCGGCGAGGTCTCCAAACCATTTTCCATCATTCAGCCCCATTCCGGTTATTCTGAACAGGATCCCGCAGAATGGGCGGTGAAAACGAAGGAAGCCATTAAGGAATTAGTTATGCATTTCCCGGGAAAATCATCTCAGATTAAAGGGATCAGCTTTTCCGGACAGATGCATGGATTGGTACTTTTAAACGGCAAAGGAGAGGTTTTGCGAAACGCGATCCTGTGGAACGATACACGGACAACCGAACAATGCCGTCTGATTAACGACAAAATCGGAAAGGAGCGCCTGCTCGAGATCGCGAAAAACCCGGCACTCGAAGGCTTTACCCTTCCGAAGCTTTTATGGGTGAAAGAACATGAAAAAAAGCTGTTTGAAAAGGCAGCCGTTTTTTTGCTGCCGAAAGACTATGTCAGGTACACGATGACGGGGCGTCTTCACAGCGAATATTCAGATGCGGCCGGAACGCTCCTGCTCGATGTGAAACATCAGACATGGAGCGTGGAAATCTGCAGCAAGCTCGGTATCCCGGAGTCCTTATGTCCGGATCTGATTGAGCCGGGCGCCTGTGTCGGCGGCGTCAGTCCGGAATTCGCGGCCGAAACCGGTCTGGCTCCTGAAGTCAAGGTGTTTGCCGGCGGCGCTGATAATGCATGCGGGGCGGTCGGCGCCGGTATTTTAAGAGAAGGAACCGCCCTTTGCAGCATAGGCACCTCAGGGGTTGTTCTCACATATGAATCAAACCGAGATCAAGAGTTTGATGGCAATATTCATTTTCTGAACCACGCCGCCCCCAATGCGTTTTATTCAATGGGAGTGACGCTTTCTGCGGGACGCAGCTTCAGCTGGTTTAAAGATGTATTTGCCGGCCAATCGTCATTTGACGAATTAATCAGCGATATTGACCATTCCTGTCCCGGTGCCCGGGGGCTGCTGTTTACCCCTTACTTGTCAGGGGAGAGAACCCCTCATGCCGACGCAGATATTCGCGCCAGCTTCATCGGTATGGACAGCGCACATACACGGGCGGACTTCGTCAGAGCCGTCATTGAAGGCATCACATTCTCCCTTCACGAGAGCATTGAACAATTCCGTGCCGCGGGAAAGGACATCAGCCGCGTGATTTCAATCGGCGGAGGCGCCAAAAGCGATCAATGGCTGCAAATCCAGGCGGATATCTTCAACGCCAACATCATTAGACTGACAAGCGAACAGGGGCCGGCATACGGAGCAGCCATGATTGCGGCCGTCGGGTGCGGCTGGTTTCCGTCGCTTGAAGCTTGTGCAGACCAATTTGTTCTCATCAAAGAAACCTTTTCGCCCCGCCGTGAATACAGCAGACAATACAAAGCTCTGTTTCAAATTTACAGAGATGTCTACCGGCACACGAAAGCGCTGAATGAGCGGCTGGCGAGCTTTCGGGAATAAATAAAAACTTATGGGCCGGCGGGCTCATAAGTTTTTTTCGGCTGCACACGGTTTAAGATTGATCCATGTGGATGCCTGTATGCGCTTTGACCTGAATTTCTGCAAATGCTTCTTGATTAGGGGTTTTTGAAGACAGAATTGTCCCGAGATAAGCGCCTAAAAAGCCGAGCGGAATGGAGATGATTCCCGGGTTGGAAAGCGGGATCAGCGGTTCTCCGACAAAGATGGCGTTTCCGGCCGGATCCCAGACGCTCGGGCTGATGGAGACGAGAATCAGCGCGCTTAAAAGACCGGTCAGACTGCCGGCCAAAGCGCCGGCCGCATTGAATCTCTTCCAGAAGACGGTGAAGATAATGAGCGGCAAATTGGCGCTTGCCGCCACGGCAAATGCAAGCGAGACAAGAAACGCGACATTCAGGGATTGGGTGAAGACAGCAAGCAGAATCGAAAGGACGGATACGCCGATGGAAGCCCACCTTGCAGCTATCATTTGCTCTTTTTCCGTAGCCGCGCCTTTTCTGATAATCTGGCTGTATATATCATGCGCAAAGGCGGATGCCGCCGACAGAACAAGTCCTGTAACCACCGCCAAAATCGTTGCGAATGCGATGGCTGAGACGAAGGCGAACAGAAAATCTCCGCCGAGCGCCTGAGCAAGCAGCGGTGCAGCCATGTTCCCCGCTTTATCGGCAGCTAAAATGTTTTCAAAACCGACAAACGCGGCAGCACCAAAACCGAGAAAGACCGTCATAATATAAAATATACCGATAATCCATGTAGCCGAGATTACCGATTTCCTTGCCGTTTTGGCATCTTTTACTGTATAAAACCGGATGAGAATGTGAGGCAGGCCGGCTGTTCCGAGGACGAGCGCCAAATTGAGTGAAAGTGTTTCAAGAGGAACTTTATACTTATTGCCGGGGTTCAAAAAATCCGCCCCAAGCGGAGTAGCTGTTTTCATTTGTTCAAACATGTTCGTCAGGCTGAAGCCGAATTTTGAAAAAACGATGATTGAAATAATGAGCGTCCCCGCCATCAAGAGAACGGCCTTGATGATCTGGACCCAGCTGGTTGCGATCATTCCACCGAATACGACGTAGATGGTCATCAAAACCCCGACAATGCACACTGCCAGCGTATAATCGATGCCGAGCAGAAGTTTGATCAGCGCACCGGCGCCGACTAACTGTGCAATCATATAAAAGGTGGAGATCGTGATCGTGTTTAATGCGGCGACACCGCGAATTTTCTTTTGTTTAAAACGGGAGGCAATCATGTCCGCCATTGTAAATTTGCCGAGGTTTCGGAGCGGCTCTGCCACAATGTAAAGCACGACTAAATAAGCGACGAGGAAGCCGATGCTGTAGAAAAAGCCGTCAAACCCGTTCAAAGCAATCATCCCGGCAATGCCGAGGAAAGAAGCCGCTGACATGTAATCTCCCGCGATAGCCAGTCCGTTTTGAATGCCGGTAAGCCCTCCTCCCGCCGTGTAAAACTCATTGGCCGTTTTTGTCTGTTTGGCCGCGAAATACGTAATGACAAGCGTGAGAGCAACAATGGCAAGAAACAGAATAAAGGCTGTGGCACTCATGAATCAACGCCTCCAATCTTCTTTTTGAAATCGTTTGCAATTTGATCGAATTGACCGGCTTTTTTTGTATACACAATGCACAGCGTCCATGTCATAACAAACTGAGCTATCGCAAAAACCCATGCCCATGTGATGGCTCCGACTGCCGGCTGATTCAAAAATGTGAAGTATGATGTCATAACCGGCAGCAGGAAATAAAAGAGCAGAAAGAAAATCGTCATCGGTACAATAAAAGCCCGTTTCCGTGATAACAACCGCTGGAACTCCGGAGATGCCGCAGCTTTGCTGTAATCTATTTTGCCTTCTCTCATTTGTTCTTTGCCCCTCCCTGTGTTTGTCTGAAAAGATACAACAAAGGTATGTAACAAGCTCCGGATTTATTCTTCAATTTTCACACAGCGTTTTATTTATATAAGATGAAAGACCTGATCATCTCAAATAAATGTTTTTTCCATAAAAGAAACCTTTTGTTCACCTTCTCATTTGTCATGCCTTCCGCCCCGTTTCTGCCTCTGTCAGCTTCCTTCTCAGTTCATTTACAGACGCAATCGCTTCCCGGTCTGTCATCACGCCGCCGGGCTTGTTCCCTTTGCCGAGCAAATAGCCGTCGAATGTCATGTTCATAAAATCAAATATGTAGTGAAACTGTTGGATGAGCGGCAGCCCTTTCAAGCGGGGATCGTCGTCTCCGACAGCTGCGACATAGACCGTTTTTTTCGCCATTTGCTGTTTAAATGCAGATCTTCCGTGCTCTATCAATGTCTGTGACCAGCGGTCAATAAAATTTTTAATCAGACCCGACATGCCGTACCAGTAGATCGGAGTGGCAAAAACCAGGATATCCTTCTCCAGCACCCGGCTGATCAGGTCTCTGTAGTCATCATCAGGGTAAAAAGGGGCTGTATTGCTGTGCCTGTAGTCCGATACGGGCTGAATGTGATAGTTTCGCAGAAATATCTTATCGGCATCAAGTCCGTCTACTAATCGATTCATCAGTTCTTCCGTATTTCCATTTTCGCGGGAGCTTCCGCAGATTGCTGCTATCCCCATATTCTTCATCCTCCTTTGGAATCGGTCATGAATTCAGTTTAAGATAACAACAATCATCAGTAAAATTGATATTTTAGATATTTACCATCGGAAAAATCGATTATATAGGCAGAAAAGAGAGGATGGAAAGGAAGCCTGAGGATATTATCAGAAGGATCAAGACGAAAAGCTCCGCCCCCCTTTGGGAGAAAGGCAATCGAAACCGATGCAGAGGAAAGTGTATGGGACTGCTGGCGTAAGCGTTGGTCAGCATGCCTCTAAAACGCCTTATTCAATCCGGTCTGGTACCCCTTAAGAGAGTGAAGCTGGAAAAATGAAACGACCTATGTACAGGGCAAAGGTAAGGCTGCTCCTTAAAACGCGCGTTTCTATGGAGCAGACAGAATCTATACACAGGCAGCAGGCCTGCTGCTCAAATACGTCATTATCAATTAAAACACTCGTTAAAACAGCCGGTTGGATCATCTTGATAGATCAAGATTCAACAGAACCGCCTGTTTTTTTGGATAACTGATGCTTCTAAACGCTTATTGCTTTATCGGTTTTTCAGCATCGCTTTGGATCGGCTGACTGTGAAGAAATTCTTTCACATCTTCAATTTGCAGCCCAAGTTTTTTCGCCTCCTTCATCAAAATCACCCAATCTTTGTCCAACTTGTGTTTCGTTTGAGTATTCATAGCTTCCTCCAATATGATAAGACGTTGTTCACCTCAAAGAAAAAAACGGTTTTTCCTTGAGATGCAATAAAAGTTATAAAACAACAGCCATGTGAAAACAATGACAAATTTCATAAAAAATTCACAAAGTCATCTTTGATAAACCTACCTATTCCCTAAATAACTGACTAAAAAAACCAAAAAATCTTAGATTCTTACTTATAATAATAAACAATCAATTACTGACTGGATAGTATTCAAATAAAAATGATCATTTTTCCCTATTAAAAATTTCTCAATTGCAGCCGAATATCCTTTGAATATTCTAAAAATAAGAAAGAGATTTTTGGCAGATTATTACGCAAAAGTATTGGAAAAACAATGGTTTCAAGGAATGATTTAGAATAAAGACATGGTGGGTAGGGAGGGTCCTTTCGGCTTAGTTGCTGTATGGGTTAAAGAAGGGTAATACGAAAATACTATTATCGACCAGTATTAAGTGGGAAAAATGAACATTGGTTTCAAATGCAGTGAAAAAAGTATAGTTTTTGCCTCAAAATCGCTTTAATTCACCAGGATGATACCATTGATATGGATAAAAACCCGAACTATTCCTTGTAAGGCATTTAATGGAACAGAAACCTTTCCATTTGTTTTACCCCTAGTTTTTATTTGAAGAAATGATGAAAATACAAGCCGGAAAATGCTGAAGGTGGTAAAATGAAAAAGCGAATATATCATCTTAGGATTGAAAAAGAGATTCACAGGCGTTTTATAGATTTAAAATAGAAGAATAACGCCGCTGAAAGGAGAGAAATGAATTGGCAATATTAGTATGCGGAGGGGCGGGCTATATTGGAAGCCATGCTGTAGCGGAACTGTTAAGCCGCAATGAAGAAGTCGTGATTATTGATAACCTGCAAACTGGACATGAAGAGGCGGCTTTAAAGGGAGCTTCTTTCTATAATGGAGATCTGCGCGATGAAGCATTCCTGAGAAAAGTGTTTCAGGAAAACGAGATTGAGGCTGTCATGCATTTCGCGGCCGATTCTTTAGTTGGAGAAAGCGTAACAGATCCTCTCAAATATTATGACAACAATGTATACGGAGCCGTTTGCCTGTTAAAGGTCATGAAAGAGTTCGATGTAAAGCAAATTGTCTTCTCATCAACGGCTGCAACATACGGAGAACCGGATCGTGTGCCGATTATGGAAACAGATCCGACGGATCCGACAAACCCTTACGGGGAAACGAAGCTTGCCATTGAAAAAATGCTGAAGTGGTCTGAAAAAGCATACGGAATCCGTCATGTCGTCCTTCGCTACTTTAATGTTGCCGGGGCGCATGTAGACGGATTGGTTGGCGAGGATCACCAGCCTGAAACGCACCTGATCCCGATCATTCTTCAAGTCGCACTTGGCAAACGCGACAAGATTATGATTTTCGGCGACGACTATCCGACTGCAGATGGTACGTGCATCAGAGACTACATCCATGTAATGGATCTGGTCGACGCGCATATCCTCGCTGTCGAAAGGCTTCGAAAGGGCGGAGAAAGCACCGTATACAATCTCGGAAACGGCACGGGCTTCTCGGTCAAAGAAGTCGTTGAAACAGCCCGGAAAGTGACAGGCTGCCCAATACCGGCGGAGGTTGCAGAGCGGCGTGCAGGAGACCCGGCACAGCTGATCGCCTCTTCGGAAAAAGCAGTGAAAGAACTGGGATGGCAGCCGAAATACGCCGAGCTGGAAACGATCATTGACAGCGCGTGGAAGTGGTTTAAAGCACATCCGAACGGCTATCAAAGCTAGAATGCGATGACGCTTATTAAATAGGATGAAAAAGAGCTTTCAGTTACAGAAGGAAGCTCTTTTTTGATGTTTTGAAGTTTAAAGCTGGTTGTCAACAGGGAAAAGGAATGGGGGAAGATAATGATTCACTATGAAAAAATTTAACAATGTTAAATTAATGATTGACCAAAGTTTTTTATTGTGGTAAACCTAAATTTGACAGATTTTTTGTTCCGGAGGGATTTGTCAGCTCTTGCTATGTGTGTAAAAAGAACTAAAAAATTACCAGTCTATTTCCTTCGTTATTCATAATATCATGAACAAATTTTGACGATTTTGTGACATTCGGGTGAAAAAAAGGTGAACAATCGAAAAAAATAAGGCTAATTGGTGAAGATTTTGATAGCATAGCAAGGTAGAAGAAAAAAGTTTTTCAGAATCCTTTTATCTTAGATATTCTGACCAAATTTTAGACATCATTTAAGGAAGGATGGTGATCCTCTTGTTCAGAGCATTTAAACCACTGATTATGCTGACTCTGCTTTCCTCCGTTTTTTTATTGGGCGGCTGCAGTCAAATCGCGGTATTGGATCCTAAAGGACCGGTTGCTTCGCAGCAAAGAGATCTTATTCTATTATCGATTGGATTTATGCTGTTTATCGTAGCGGTCGTATTTGTCCTTTTTACTGTGATGATTGTGAAATACCGTGAGCGTAAAGACAGAAAGTCTCCTTACAGCCCGGAAGTAGAAGGCAATACATTTTTAGAAATCGTCTGGACAGTGGTACCGATTTTAATTGTTATTGCGCTGTCAGTGCCGACAGTTCAAACAATTTATTCTCTAGAAGAGGCTCCAAAAGCATCAAAGGACAAGGAACCTTTGGTCGTATATGCGACATCTGTCGATTGGAAATGGGTATTCAGCTACCCGGAACAGGATATCGAAACGGTCAACTATTTGAATATCCCGACAGACAGACCGATCTTGTTTAAAATCTCATCTGCCGATTCTATGGCATCACTGTGGATTCCGCAGCTTGGCGGGCAAAAATATGCCATGTCCGGAATGGAAATGGAGCAATATTTGCAGGCAGACCATGAGGGTACTTATAAAGGCCGAAATGCAAACTTCACAGGTGAAGGTTTTGCAGAACAACAGTTTGATGTCAAAGCGGTATCTGAAAGCAAGTTTAACGACTGGGTGAAGAAAACGCAGAAAGAAGCTCCTAAGCTGACGAAAAGCCAGTACGATGAACTGATGCTTCCTCAGCATGCGGACGAAATGACGTTCTCATCGACACACCTGAAGTACGTTAACCACGGAAATGATGCGGAATACGCCATTAAAGCGCGCGAAAGATTGGGCTATAAACCATTGTCTCCGCACTCAAAATCAGATCCGTTTGAAAACGTGAAGACAAACAAAGATCAAAAACAATCTGAAGACCAAGATTCTCACTAGGAAAGGAGGAAG
Source organism: Bacillus sp. FSL L8-0528 (assembly GCF_038593085.1). Lineage (NCBI taxonomy): Bacteria > Bacillati > Bacillota > Bacilli > Caryophanales > Bacillaceae > Bacillus > Bacillus sp. FSL L8-0528. Next base: position 3,938,738 of record NZ_CP151961.1, on the reverse strand, counting down.
CTCGCATGAATTTGAAATGGGACGAATTCATAATTACAGGTGACCCATTAATTCTTGGAGCACAGATTTCCATTTTGCTTACATCCATTGCAATCGTATTTGTGCTGACATACTTCAAAAAATGGAAATGGCTTTGGAGAGAATGGATTACCACCGTCGATCATAAACGTTTAGGAATCATGTACCTCATTGCCGCAGTCATTATGTTCTTCCGCGGCGGTGTCGACGGGTTAATGATGCGTGCCCAGCTCACGCTTCCTAATAACAGCTTTTTAGATTCCAACCACTATAATGAAGTGTTTACGACACACGGTACGATCATGATCATTTTCATGGCGATGCCGTTTCTTATTGGATTAATGAACGTCGTCGTACCGCTCCAAATCGGTGCGCGCGATGTTGCATTCCCGTATTTGAACAACTTGAGCTTCTGGACCTTCATGGTCGGAGCGATGCTGTTTAATATTTCATTCGTCATCGGCGGATCGCCGAATGCAGGATGGACGGCTTACATGCCGCTTGCAGGCAATGAGCTGAGTCCTGGGCCTGGGCAGAACTATTACTTGCTCGGACTTCAGATCGCGGGTATCGGTACGCTTCTCACCGGGATTAACTTTATGGTTACCATCCTGAAAATGCGTACAAAAGGCATGACCCTATGGCGGATGCCGATGTTCACTTGGACAACGCTGATCACTTGTGTGATTATCATTTTCGCCTTCCCTGTCTTGACAGTGGCTTTGGCGCTGATGACATTTGACCGCTTGTTCGGAACAGCCTTTTTCACCTTGGCGAACGGCGGTATGCCGATGCTGTGGGCGAACTTGTTCTGGATTTGGGGACATCCTGAGGTTTACATCGTTATTTTGCCTGCTTTCGGTATTTTTTCAGAAATCATTGCGACATTCGCAAGAAAGCAGCTGTTCGGCTACAAAGCAATGGTTTATTCAATTGTTGCCATTTCGGTTCTCAGCTTCGTCGTTTGGCTGCACCACTTTTTCACAATGGGCAACAGCGCGGCGGTCAACTCGTTCTTCTCGATTACGACGATGGCGATATCGGTGCCGACCGGGGTTAAAATCTTTAACTGGCTGTTGACGCTGCATCGAGGCAGAATCAAAATCACAACGCCGATGCTGTGGTCGCTTGCATTTATTCCGAACTTCGTCATCGGCGGTGTTACGGGCGTTATGCTTGCGATGGCAGCTGCGGATTATCAATATCACAACACATACTTCCTCGTATCGCACTTCCACTATGTGCTGATCGCGGGTACTGTGTTTGCATGTTTCGCCGGATTGATCTTCTGGTATCCGAAAATGTTCGGTCACAAACTGAACGAACGCATCGGAAAATGGTTCTTCTGGCTGTTCATGACGGGCTTTAACATCTGTTTCTTCCCGATGTATTTCCTTGGATTGCAAGGAATGCCTCGCCGTATTTACACATACGGAGCAGAAGACGGCTGGACTGCATTGAACATGATTGCGACATTCGGCGCATTGCTGATGGCCGCGGGATTCATCGTTCTCTGCTACAACATTTTCTACAGCTTCCGTCATTCAAAACGCGAAGAATCAGGAGATGCTTGGGGAATGGGTCGTACGCTTGAATGGGCTACATCTTCTGCGATCCCGCCGCACTATAACTTTGCGGTTCTGCCTGAGGTCACATCACCTGACGCATTTGCGCAAATGAAGGAAGACAATGTCGAGATTCATCCTGAAAGCAAGTTTAAAAAGATTCATATGCCGAGCAATTCAGGCCGTCCGTTTCTCATGTCATTATGCTTCGGATTTGCTGGATTCGGGCTTGTCTTTGAATGGTTCTGGATGGGAATCGTCGGTCTGATCGGTGTATTCCTCTGTATGATTCTTCGTTCATTTGAATATGACGACGGCTACTATGTAAGTGTTGAGGAAATAAAAGAGACTGAACGAAAGAATGCCAAGTAAAGGAGGCGGGATTGATGGAACATGCAGAACACAGCAATTCTAACGCTCCTATGGAATACCGTTCTGAAATCGGAAGGTTGAATATCCTTGGCTTTTGGATTTTTCTTGGAGCGGAGATTGCTTTATTCTCTACGTTATTTGCGACCTATGCTGTTCTTCATAACAGAACAGCGGGGGGTGTACTGCCGGCAGAACTGTTCGACGCAAAGCTCGTTTTAATCATGACGTTCCTGCTGTTAACGAGCAGTTTCACATGCGGCATCGCAGTGCATGAGATGCGCCGCGGCAGTTTGAAAGGCGTGATGATCTGGATGATCATTACCCTGTTGCTCGGTGCTGGGTTTGTCGGCTATGAGCTTTATGAGTTCAATCATTATGTACATGAAGGTGCCACTTTATCGACAAGTGCTTACTGGTCATCTTTCTTTGTTCTATTGGGAACGCACGGACTGCACGTATCGATCGGTATCTTCTGGATTATCGGCATTTTGCTTCAGACGAAAAAGCGCGGCCTAACCCCGCAAACGTCTGCTAAGCTGTTTATCTCAAGTTTGTATTGGCACTTCTTAGACGTGGTATGGATTTTCATCTTTACCGGCGTCTATTTGATAGGGTTGGTGAATGTATAATGGCAGCAAAACAATCGGCTGAACACAGCCACTTTCCTTGGAAGCATATTGTCGGGTTCGTGTTGTCCATTGTGCTGACCTTATTGGCCTTGTGGGTGATTTATACGGATTTAAGCATGGCTGCAAAGCTGTGGATTATTTTCGGTTTTGCGATCATCCAAGCTGGACTTCAGCTCTTAATGTTTATGCATATGACTGAAAGTGACAGCGGCAAAATCCAAGTCGGGAATACGTTGTTTGCCGCATTTATTGCGGTTGCGATTATTGCCGGTTCCGTCTGGATCTTCGCTGCTCACAACTATCACGGAGACAACCCTGAGGGCGGTTCACCAGGTGCAAAACATTCTGAGCACAGCGGACATTAATTGATTGGCAAAAGAGTGCGGATTTCAACGATCCGCACTCTTTTTTGATTGCTGAACGGAAAAAGAGAGAGCCCGAGGCTCTCTCTTTCTCATACACTCTTAACCGCGTTTTACGCCGCGGCCGAATTTGCCGTCGCCCGGCTTGCTCTTTTTAGAAAGAGTAACAGTCAGGAATGTACCATAGTTTTTAACTTGGGCAGTTTCCAATTTGCGCATCTGTGTCACCTCCTTATTACTTCCAGTTGATTACATATTCATGCTATCATAGAATAAAGTGGTAAAAACCACAAAAAGGCACGAAAACCCGACATCATCCTTCAATTCTATTCATGAGGTTTTTATTGCGGTATTTGTTCGGAGGAAACTGACTTAAGGAGAGTGTTACTGATGATTCGCGTGTTGTTAGTAGACGACTACAGAGTTTTGACATCCGGAATGAAGGAAATATTAAAAAAATATAATATGGATGTCATCGTTTGCCACGAAGGAAATGAAGCTCTCGACCTCTTAAAAAATCAAGAGGTACATATAGACGTTTTTCTTTATGATTTAAAAATGCCGGGGATGAACGGGTTGGAATTGTCTCTTAAAACGCTTGAAATCGCACCTCAATCCAAAATTATCATTATGTTTTCGGGAGATGAAATCCACTCATATTTTAATAAGCTGATCGAAGCCGGCGTCAAAGGGTTTATCGATAAATCGTATACAGACAGTATGATTGCTTCGAGTATTTTATTGTGTTTAAAAGGGGCTGTGTTATTTCCCGACGGCTTGCTGCAAAAACTGAGGCTCGACTCCGATCTTGCGGTGGACGAGCATTTAACAGACACAGAACTGGATATTTTGCAGAAGGTGGCCAGCGGTAAAACAAATAAAGAGATCGCAGCGGACTTACAAATGTCGACGCACAACGTAGAGTATCACTTAAGCAAAATCTATAAAAAGCTAAAAGTAACGTCGCGGTACTGTGCAGTAAAAAAAGGAACGATGCTTAATTTGATCAAGCAGAAAGCTTAAACAAGGTATATATTCGTTTTTCCCTGCAAAAGAGAGTCGATAGGCTCTCTTTTTCTTTTTTCCTCCGAATAAATCCCGTAATAATGGCCCGTTGATACAGTTGCCTAATCATGTCGGTTTTCGGTAGTTTTTTGCGGTTTTTTTGATATTGTCCTGTGATAATCTGATTCATGTGATCAGTTGGTAAATTCAGGGGTATCATCGTGTTGCAGGCTCTTTATAAAACGCTCCAGCGCCGAGAAATAACGGCATTCACCTGGGAGTGAAAAGAACATCATGCATAAAGTGCTAAAAGAGAGCTTACCGGCTCTCTTCTCCTTTATTTTTCTGAAATCATGCATACCGGGGAGGTCTAACTTTGAAAATTATTCGAAATCAAGAGACGGCGACAACCGTATTGGAGAATGAATGCATCGTCCTAAACCTGGACAACGGGCAGTATTTCGGATTGGAAGGGGCTTTAAAAGAGCTGTGGATCGAAATTGAAAATGAACGAAAGGATAAAAAAGATATTCTGATCAAGTGGCAATCGGCGTTCGATCAGACGGAGGAAGAATTGTCAGCGATTTTAAATGAGGCGATACAGGAACTGACACATCATAAGCTGATTAAAATAGAGGATAAAAGCTGATGAAAAAGAGAGCGCCTGTCAAAAATCATGAGTATTTTACAACCGTTCATGCTTTTGTACGTATGATGCTGTTAAATCATGACTTTGAAGAAGCCTATGAAAAAATTGCGATCCATCTGTTTCCGCTGTATGCGAGCGCGCAGCAAAGAGGTGCAGGGCTGCTTGATACAGACGAACTGCACCGCCACGGCGAATATTTGTATTCGCTTGATGAAGACGACCATTTAGTTACTTCATGCGTTTCTATTGCATTGACAATTCAATCTATTTTATTCAGCAATGGGTCTGATGCCGATCTCGTGATCGGTGTCAAGAAAATCGATGACAAGATGTTTTCTCATGCTTGGGTTCAAATGGAAAACGGCAATTCAATTGACCCGAATCATAAAAATAAGAATTTAAAAGTTTTACAGACGTATAAGATGAGCGCTTATGCTGAAAGGTGGGTGTTATCTCTAGTATGAAAATATGGTTTGGAATGCAGGGAGACAACACCGTTTTATGGCAAGAGTGGGTTTCCGCCGTCAAGAAATGGGGGCGGGCGGAACAGATTCACAGCTACAGCTGCGGGATCGCAAACATGGCTGAAGCGCATATCCGATACGATGAAGCTTTTAGACCTTCAACTCAAATAAATCTTTTGCACCCCGTGATCTTAGACGGCTGGATCAGCGGCGGTCTTAACGCAAAATCGGATGGCACCCGAAAGATTGAGCAATATGACAAGCTGTACGCATCATTGAAGCAGGACAAAGCAGCCATGCTGTCTCACTCGCATGGCGAGTTTACAATGATGTGGTGGGATGACAGTCTGCATAGCCTTATTTTAGCGACAGATACATACGCAACCCGTCCGGTTTACTACTGGGTCAGTCCGAAAGGAGAATGGTTTGCAGCGAATGACATGCGCATCCTTTTGCTTGTTCATGATATTCCTTTTATCATCGATCAAGATGTGTGCAGAATGTTTCCCACTTCAGGCTTCGCTGTGGGAGAAAACGGCTTTGAAGATCGGACGTTTTTCAAAGGAATACGCAAAGTGCCTGCGGCCTCCTACGCTTTTCTCAGCAGGGATCATGCGGTTCATGTGCATAGCTATTGGGGACTTCCGCAGCTGTTAAACGAAAAAGATCTTGCCGGAGATGCTGTTCCGCGGTTTCGGGAGCTTCTTCAGGAAGTGACAGCAGATCGTTTAAAAGATCAAAAGCATATTGTCGAATTAAGCGGCGGACTGGATTCAGCTGCCGTAACCGCCGCCGCAATCGCAGGCGGATGCAAGGAACAGCTGCTGGCCGTCAACATATCATTCGCCGATCCCGACATGATTTTAAGCCATGACAGGGACCTTGTGAAAAATATGATGCGAGATATGGACATCCCCGGCCTGATTATTCTTGGAGACGCTACAGCTAAAATTCCTAACGCGGAAATCGGGCGTGATCCGCTTTGGTTTGTAGACGGTCCTGATCCGAGAGCCAATTCACTGGTTAATGAGACTTTTACAGTGATCGCTGAGGAGTATGGTGCTTCGTCTGTCCTTACAGGTGAGGGCGGGGATTTCATTTTTAGCGGAGAAGTGTCAGTGATCGATTCTCTGCTTCGCCAGAGACGTTTTTCTGAAATCTACAAATTGCTTCGCGAATGGTCAGGCGGCAGCGTGAAAGAGATGCTGAAGCTCGGATTGCAATACGGAATCGCCCCTTTCATGCCTTACATCGGCGAAAAGCTCTATTATGACCTGCTGTGGTCAGATACGGAATATGAGCTGCCTGAATACTTTACTGCAGAACACCGAAAAAGAGAACGGGAGATCAATAAGGAAGATCATCTTCGCTATCGAAAAAGCCGGAAGCTCTCAGTGTGGGGGAAGAGGTTTCATTTTGACTTTTTGTGGCCGAGAGCGAGGTACATGGATGCTGTGGGTGTGACATTGCCTACGTACCATCCGTTTTTGGATCGGCGGCTGATCGAATTTTCATTTTCCGTACCGCCTGAACAGCATTTTGATGTTTTAAAAGGGCTTGAAGAACATTATGCCGGCTCTAAAATGCTTCTTCGCAAATCTTTCACCGATATCCTGCCGTCCTATGTATATAACAGATCAACGAAAACAACATATGCCCATATGGCCAGGAAAAGCTTTATGAATGACCGCAGACACGTCCTTCAGCTTTTTGAACCGGGGGAGCGCGTCTTCGTTGAAGAACTCGGTATCATTAAGCGCGATATATGGTGGAAACACTTGCTGGCTATGGCTATCCGCTCTGAAGATCCAAATAATGATCTGGGCATGGGTTATCAGTACATGAGATCTGTCATTGACTTGGAAATATGGCTCAGGGAAGCATCAAAGGGAAAGGAGCACCTTCTTGATCGGAGCCGTCCGGGAAAACCAAGGGTCATGGCTGATATCGAAACCGTCAATACGCCGGAGAAAGCCAAAATATACTCGTATCAATGACCACAATAGGTAAAGAAAATGAAGGTGAAGCATGTGTGGAAGATGAAGCATATCCAAGAGCCGCTGGAAACAGCGGGCCTGCTTGGAAAAATGGTCTGGAAATCCGGCCCGTGGCTGATGATTTGCATGGTTTTCTTTATGCTGATCGAAGCCGGAGCCCCTTTAATCCAATTGTACGCTTCAAAGCAAATGATCGACGGCATTATCGAGCAGGAAGCCGTCATCCATGCTGAAATATGGGCTGTCATTTATGCGGGAAGCTTAGTCATGATCAGTGTCGTTAAATCATTGGAAAAATGGGTAAAGGCCATGCTTTCTGAGAGATCGATGATCACAGTCAACAGTTTGTTAATCGACGCTTTTGACCGCATTCCGGGGATGCGTTTTTTTGAGGATCCAAAATACAGGGACCGGCTGGAAACGCTGCGGGATCGTTCGACATGGCTTCCTTCCCAATTCATTAATATCAGTTCCAATTTGGTGACTGCCATTATGTCTTTGGCGGGTGTCGTTTTGATCATCGCCTATCTGTCGCCCGTCCTTGCTTTCATCCTTATTTTGTCTACCGCTCCATTCGCTTTTGTCCATAATCATTATAATGAATTGGAGTGGGAATATCACAAGGATTACGCCCCTGTCAGAAGGAGAGCCGCATATGCGCGTCACATTCTGCTCGGGAGACGATCCGCTAAAGAAGTACGCCTGTTTGGCCTGGGGTCTTTCTTTCTTAATTTATATCAATCTGCTTTTAAAGGCTTATATTCTGTGCTGCGGAACATTCAGATCAGAAGTGCACGCTGGTCGGTTTTAACGGGTTTCTTATCTGGGGCGGGAACGGGTTTGGGGTACTTTTGGATTCTGTCCCAATCCCATTCAAGCAGTTTTTCTGTGGGGGATATATCGCTGTACTTGGGAGCTGTGTTTCAATTATCAACGGCTCTCCGGGATATCGCCAAAGAAGGTGCAGACACGTTGGATATATGGAGAATGGGAAGAGACTTTTTTCTTTTTATGAACGCTGAAAAGGATATCAGGCTTCCTTCCAATGGCGAATCTCTCGAAGAAGAAGGACCGCTGGCAGTCGAATTCAAAAATGTAACCTTCCGCTATCCTTTCAGAGAAGCGGCTGCGTGCCCCCAGGTAAATGAAGCTGATGCGGATGCAGATGAGGAAGATTTGGATATGTTCGCTGAGCTTGAGGATGAAGAGCTGGGGGAACACGACGAGCAGCCTGAATCAGATGACATGCGCACAGGCGATGTTCTGAATCGAATCAGTTTTTCAGTATCACCGGGCGAAAGAATTGCCATTGTAGGGGCGAATGGATCGGGGAAAACAACGCTCATCAAACTGCTCTGCCGTTTTTATGAATATGATGAGGGTGAGATTAAAGTGAACGGCAAAGACATCCGCCAGGTCGATCTTCAAGAGCTGAGAAACAGGATGGCGGTCGTGTTTCAGGAGTTTGGCAAGTACGAATTGTCATTCCGGCACAATATCGCGATAGGCCGCACAGAAGCTTTAGGTGATGAGGAAAAAATTCGCACCTCAGCCCGGGCTGCCAAGCTGGAACCGATCATCGAGGATTTGCCTGAAGGGCTGGAAACGATGATCGGCCCTGAATGGGGCGGTACCGATTTTTCTGGAGGCCAATGGCAGCGGATTGCTTTAGCCAGATCGTTTATGAAAGATGCCGGGCTTGTCATATTGGACGAGCCTGCCGCAGCCTTGGATATTCGGGCTGAGTATGATATTTTCCGGCAGTTTCACAGCTTCACAGAGGGGAAAACGGTGATCATGATTTCCCACCGGTTCAGTACGGTAAAAATGGCTGACCGCATACTGGTTTTGAAAAACGGAAGAATCGCGGAAGAGGGAAGCCATCAGGAACTCATGGACAAAAACGGGGAATACAGCAGAATGTTCCGCATGCAGGCCAAATCGTTTCAGGGGAGGGACGAGGTATATTGCTGAAGTTTTATTCTTTTTTCAAAAAGCTGCCTCAAACCGCTTCTATCATATTTTACGGATTAATGTTGTTTTGGCGCTGCGACCCTTTTAAGTCGGCGGTTCTGTTTTTGATCACTTTGCTGGGTGCTATGCTCGGGCCGCTCCTCGTCTGGCTGAGCGCAGAGGTAATCGATGAGATTGCACGGGCGCCGTTTGAGCTGTCTTCTTGGAATACACTGGTCTGGGCGGCCTTTGCATACATTGCTTTTACACTGCTCGTAGATGCCCTTCAGCCTGTGGCCGAAATGCAGAAAAGGCTCCTTACCGCCAAGCTCGAAGCTTATCTTGATGAAATGCTCATGAAAAAGGCAATTTCCATTCCTGATATCGCGGCTTTTGAAGACGCATCTTTTCATACCAATACACAAATCATCCGCTATAATGAATATTTTGTCACGATGTGGGTATCCATCGTGTCTCAAACCTTTGGCGGAATGGTGATGATTGCAGCCAGCAGTTTGTTGATTGGCATGTCTGCACCTTGGGTGCCGCTGTTATTTCTCATATTGGCTGTTCCAAAGCTGTACTGGGAGGCGAAATTAAACAACGCGACCTTTGAAGGACGGAAAGAGGTTCAGGAACTGAGGCGGCGCGCGGAATATTATGCAGGTGTCCCTCTCATGTCTGAAACAGCCGGAGAGGTTAAGATATACAATCTTGTTCCTTTTTTTAAATCTTTTTATAAAAACACCTCGATGGAGCTCCTCCATACGCTGTCCAACGATCAAAAAAAACTGGCGCTGTATCAGCTGTTCTGGTCAGTATTACAATCTTTGGCCGCAGGTGCCGTCCTGATTTACATCGTGCACCAGGCTTTTTATGGTCGGTTGTCCATCGGGGATGTGATGCTGTTTATCGGAGCCGCGGTTCAGTTCAATGAAGGAATCAATGAAATGTTCGCTGCGTTTGCGATCGGTGCAAGAGAAACGAGGCATCTGGGAAATGTTCATTCTTTTTTAAACAGCAAAAATGCCATGGGAAATGGGGATACCGCTCCAGCTGCTCAAAAGCAAAAAGGATTTACATGTGATCGAGTGGAATTTTCTTATGATGGAACCAAAACGGTTCTTGATCTTCATAAGCTCGATATTCCATTGAATAAGACGACCGTTCTCGTAGGAGAAAACGGATCAGGCAAAAGCACACTCGTTAAATTGCTCCTGCGTTATTTTGATCCCAATCAAGGCACAATCTCGTATAACGGTTTACCGCTTGATACGTATGATATTGAGCATTACCGGTCAAATGCCGCGGCTGTGTTTCAAGATTTTTTGCGGTACGAAATGACATTGAAATACAATATCGGTCTGGGCGACATTTCTTCTTGCACCGACTTGGCTAAAGTAAAAAGTGCCTCGGCCTTCGGCGGAGTGGATCAGTTTTTGCATAAGCTTGAAGACGGTTATGAAACAGAGCTTGGCAGACTGTTCGGCGGCAGGAATTTGTCGGGGGGAGAATGGCAGCGGGTCGCCATATCCCGCGCGTTTATGCGGGACGAGTCTGCCGACATCTTGATATTTGATGAACCTTCCTCCGCGCTGGATGTATTTATTGAAGAAGAGATATTTGATAAGCTGCAAAAGCTGACGCGAGGCAAAACAGTCATTATCGTCTCGCACCGGTTAAGCACGGCCCGTTTTGCCGACCACATCGTATTTTTAGAAAAAGGAAGGGTGGCGGAAGCCGGAACCCATCAAGAATTGATGAAAAATCAGGAACAGTATGCAGAGCTGTATCGCATGCAGGCTGAAAAATACGCGCAGTAAAGGAGAAAACAATGAGCAATATAGAAGAACTTCGTCTGTTTCGAAAAGAAGATATTGAATGGCTGCAGACTTGGTTTGATGATGCAGAAGTGAAAAGGCGGCTGGAAGGGATGATGCCGCTTGACGAGTGGTTCAATTTTGCAGACGGGAATGAAAACTACCGGGTCTGGGCGGCTTTAAAGGAAGGCAAGCCCGTCGGTGCTGTCATGGTTGAAGTTGAGGAAGATTCGACCGGGAACATCGCCCTTTTAGTCGATCCGTTGTTGCGCGGAGGGGGATACGGAAAAGCGCTCATCAAAAGAACGATGGCATTACCGGAAATGAACCGGATCAACAAATGGTTTGCCGGAATTGAAGAGGACAACAAGAGGTGCTTAGCGTGCTTCCGATCCGTCGGATATTCATTGGAACACGATCAGCCGGATGAGGACGGCTACTACTCTCTGATTTATTTCCCGGAATCTTAAATAAGGAGCGTAAGACGATGAACCTGATCAAATGGATTGTTTTTTCCGTTGTTTCAGTCGCCTTTTTTCAGCCGGCATCAGCTGCTCTATTAAAAGAAAAGGATGACTATACCATTCTTGTATATATGGTTGGATCTGACATGGAAAGCGATTTTCATATGGCAAGCGATGATATTCAGGAAATGATGGATGCCGGTTCATCTTCAAACGTCAATGTCGTTCTTCAGACAGGGGGAGCTAAGAAATGGGCGAACCCGTCAATCAGTCACAAGGTAAATCAGAGGTGGAAAGTCGAACATCAGAAGCTGGCGCCCCTCGAAAATATCGGGAAGACAAATATGGACAGTCCCGGCTCCCTCACAGACTTTATCACATGGGGAGTCAAAACATACCCGGCTAAAAAATATGTATTGATCTTCTGGGGGCATGGGCTTGGCTCCGTTGACGGCTACGGAGGAGACGAAAACTTCGGCAATAAGAAAATGAAAATAAGCGAACTCCAGTCGGGAATCAAAAAGGCCTATGAACATACGAAGCAAAAGTTTGATTTAATCGGTTTTGACAACTGCAAAATGGCCGGAATTGAAACGGCATATGCCTTAAAGGATTATGGAAAATACATGCTGGCTTCAGTCGACTATACGAATCAAAACGGCTGGGATTACAAAAGGGCGCTGCAGTCTGTTCAAGACGACCCTTCAATCGATCCGAAAGAGCTTGGCAGGGAAATCGCGGCGGGCTACATACAGCAGTCAAAAGAAAACGGTGAAACAGAAGACCTGCAGCAGTCTTTCATTCAATTGAACCGCGTCAAAGACGCTGTCGATGCCCTCGACAGATTGAGCTTAAGCATGAACCGGGCATTGAAAGAGCCGGATGGAAAGCGCCTGCTCCACTACGCACGTCTCGCTGCCGAAGATTATGCAGATGAATCGGATATGGTTGATTTGGCGGATCTGTCAAGCTTGATCGGTCAGCAGATCGGAGCCGAAAAAGAAGCGAAAGAGGTCGTAAAATCCGTCAAAAAGGCTGTCATCATGAACATCAAGTCTCCGGAGCACCCGAGAGGAAGCGGTATGTCCGTTTATTATCCGGCCAAAGACAACCAAAAGCGGTTTGCGGAAAAATCAAACATATACAACCTGCTTGATTTCAGCGGCCGGTATCAAACATTCATCAAAGATTACTCACATTCAGCTTTTAACTTTGATCTATAATGGTGTTTCTTACAGCAAAAAAAGCGCCGGCGAAAATACCGGCACTTTTTTTATCGGCTCATGTGCTTTCGAATCAATGGAAGTCCGTAAATGATGAAAGCGGCGACATGGGCGATGACAACGTTGAGAATAAAGAGTACGATCATGAGAGAGTGTCCTGTAGGAGAAAGGCTGCTGGTCATATAGAAAAAGAAGAATACCCACATTAAAATGATTGGCGGAATAGAAGAAATCGCGACCTTTTTGTTGTCCAGCCATAAAAATAAAGGAGTGGCGCTTGCAATCAGCAAGTAAGCGAAAAACATATCCATGCATTTTCAGCCCCTTTCAATAATGATAGCGCTGCCAAAAAAGCGGAATAAAACGACAATTGTGTCTAATTGGAGAATAATTTGTGAACATTCTGTTACATTTATTATACCACGTTCTTCGAAAAATGATACATACTGGAAAGCATTTTCCGCTCCAACTATCGTCTCAATTTTCGCGGTGATTCAGTAGGACATAAAGGGTGAAGGAAAGAAGAAGTAGACAGGCTGAACCGCACGATAAGGCCGCAGCCCCCTTGGATCAACGACTTTTTCTAAACAAAAAAGGCCCTCGGCATTTGGCGCCGGGAGCCTTTTATTTGTCTAAAAAATAAAGTGGGCACACAGTACAATGACAGGCAGCGTAATCAGCGTCCGAACGAGAAAAATCAAGACGAGGTCAAGAAATGTCACCGGGATTTTGGAACCGAGCAAGAGACCGCCGACTTCCGACATGTAGATTAATTGTGTAACCGATACACAGGCGATGATGAACCTGGTCATTTCACTTTCAATCCCGCTTCCGAGCACAGACGGCAGGAACATGTCGGCGAACCCGACGACAAGCGTTTGTGAGGCCTCAGCGGCTTCAGGAACCTGCAGCAGTTCGAGAAGGGGGATGAACGGCAGGCCGAGCCATTTGAAAATCGGCGTATATTCAGCGACAATCAGTGCGGCTGTGCCGAGCGCCATGACGACGGGAGCGACGCCCATCCACATATCGAGCACGTTTTTGGCTCCGTCCTGCAAGAAATCTTTGACACTTGTATTTTGTTTTGCTTTTGCGACAGCCCGGCTGAGTCCCCATTGGAACGGAGTGTATCCTTCGGGAATCTCCTCTTGATCCTGATCCGCTTGGTCTGTAATATAAGTATCAGCCTTTCTTGATAAAGGCGGAATCCGCGGGCTGATTACCGCAGCTGCGGCACCCGCCAGCAAAATCGTCAAATAAAACGGAACGAACATATGGGCAAGGTTAACCTGTGAAATAATCACGAGGCAAAACGTGATGGAGACGACTGAGAAAGTCGTGCCGATGACGGCGGCCTCACGCTTCGTGTAGAACCCTTCTTCATACTGTTTGCTTGTCAGAAGCACGCCGATCGTGCCGTCGCCGAGCCATGAAGCCATACAATCGATCGATGACCGTCCCGGCAGCTTAAAGACAGGCCTCATCAGCTTTTTCATCAAAGCGCCGCACAGCTCAAGCAAGCCGAAGTTCAACAGAAACGGCAGAAACAGGCCTGCAAATAAAAAGACGGAGAAAAGAACGGGAAGCAGGCTGAATAATAATGTTCCGCCCGTACTCTTGGCATACACCGCTTCAGGGCCGATCTTAAAGTATGCCATCACTGCGAAAATCATGCCGAACAGGCGGACGATATACCAAAATAAAGATACATTCAGCAAGTTATAGAAAAACTCGCTTTTTTTAATGAAAGCCGGATGAAAGGTTTTGGTGATAAAGGTTAAGATAAATGTTGCGGTTACGATGACCGTCATGATCAACGGCAGCTGCTGCTGAAGCAAATCCTGCAAGGCATTTGAAAAGACAGCAATTGGAATCGTTAAATTTCCTTCAATTTTAACGGGAATCATAAACAGAATAATTCCGATCAGCGAAGGGACCAAAAATTTTATGAGATCAAGCCGTTTACGCTTTTGAAGTGCTTTATCCAAAATGAAAAACTCCTTATGAATTGGTGATTCTGTGCCGCTTCTGCCGAAGGCAAAAGTTTAATTTTATGCAACATTACTCATTTTAATACAAATCAATCAAAAATCAATGAATTTATCACATTCGACAATAGTTGGAAAAATCCTTTAAAATAGAATCGGAATTTGTTCGCAATAAAACCGAAACATTTTGTTCTTTTGTACGTCATATCATTTGTGAGGAAGCGGATGCCGTCTTCCTGCATGATTTCATCGTGTCATATTATAAGGGCGGGATTACGAATGAGTCAGAAAAAGAATATTACAAATCCCTTTTATCAGGGGGATTTGATTTTTGTCTATATTGTCTTTTTTATCATAAGCGTTGTGGCTGTGTACGCCGCTCAGCAGTTTAATCAATATAATGAACCCTTTGCGATGAAACAGTCCCTTTACTATTTGCTGGGAGCTTTTATCATCATCGTGTTTCTTTATTTTGATTTGGAGCAGCTTGAAAAGCTCAGCTTTTATTTTTATCTGCTCGGGATTTTGATGCTGATCGTGTTAAAGTTCAGTCCGGCATATATCGGATCATACAGGTTTGCGCCGGTCATCAACGGTGCCAAAAGCTGGTTTATGCTTCCGGGGTTTACGCTGCAGCCGTCGGAATTCATGAAAATCGGGCTGATCATGTATTTGGCTTCCTTCATGTCGAAAAACGGGCCTGTCGGAAAGCGTACGTTGAAAGAAGACTGCATCTTTCTGCTGAAAATCGCCGGTATTATCATTGTTCCGTTCGGCTTGATTTTAGAACAGGATACGGGTACAGCCGGGATCGTCGCGTTTGTCATTCTTGTGATGGTATTTCTGTCGGGCGTGAACTGGAAATTGATTTCTCTCATCTTTGGAACGGGTCTTACAGCCATTGTTTTGATTTTGTTTGTCATTATCAAATTTCCCGATGTCGCTGGAGCACTCGGGGTTGAACAATACCAAATCAACCGCGTCATGACCTGGGTCAATCCGAGCGAACAGAATGCCGACGATAAAATGCAGGTCGAAAGGGCGCAGCTGGCGATCGGTTCGGGAAAAGTATTCGGAAATGGTGTAAGCGATCTTCAAGTCTATGTACCAGAGGCGCAAACAGACTTTATTTTTGCCGTCATCGGCGAGAGCTTCGGGTTTGTCGGATGCACGTTTGTTGTCATTATGTTTTTCTTCTTAATTTACCGGCTTGTCGTGCTCATCGACCGAATACATCCGTTCAGCAGGTTTGCCTCATTTTTCTGTGCGGGCTTTACCGCTTTAATTGTCATTCATACCTTTCAAAATATCGGAATGAATATCGGCATTATGCCCGTGACCGGCGTCCCGCTGCTTTTGGTCAGCTATGGAGGCAGCTCAGTCGTAGCAACTTTGATCGGCTTCGCGGTTGTCTACAATTCAAGCTGCCAGTTAACAAAGTACCAAAGCTATATGTTCAAATAACAGCCTGATGAATACAGGCTGTTATTTTATTCACCCTTTTTCACAATGTGAACGATTGTTCATGCTATAATGAAAGTTAGTGCTTTTGATGAAGAAATAAGGCGGGGTATAATGAGCCAGAAGAAAAATACGACAAGTCCCTATTATCAGGGAGATTTGATTTTTATATTAGCGATGTTCTTTTTGATCAGTGTGATCGCTGTTTACGCTGCAGAGCCGTCTTTTTCACTGAAGGGTTATCCGGCAAAGCAATTGTTCTTTTATCTGCTTGGCATGTCGGTGATCGTCGGCTTTCTCTATTTTGATCTGGAGCAGCTTGAAAAATTCAGCATATACATATATCTATTCGGCATCTTGTCATTGATCGTCTTAAAGTTCAGTCCAACGTCGATCGCACCGATTATCAAAGGAGCGAAAAGCTGGTTTCAATTTGGTTCGGTCACGCTGCAGCCGTCGGAATTTATGAAAATCGGCCTGATTATGATGCTGGCTTCGGTGATCTCAAAAGCAAGTCCGAAAGGCTCGCGCTCGATGCAGGAGGATGTTCACCTTTTGCTGAAAATCGCAGGGGTATCTGCAGTTCCGGTCGGTTTGATTTTAATGCAGGACGCCGGTACGGCCGGTATTTGCATGTTCTTTGTCGCCGTTATGGTGTTTTTATCAGGTGTGAACTGGAAGCTGATTTCGATTGTGGCGGGGTCAGGAATCGCCCTCGTACTGCTCGTTCTGTTTTTGGTGATCAATTTTCCGGAATTTTCGAAGGATACGCTGCACATCCAGCAATACCAGATCAACCGGGTGATGACATGGGTCGATTCGAGCCAGCAGGACGCGAACGATACGTATCAGACCGAAAAGGCCGTTACGGCGATCGGCTCTGGAGAAATCTTCGGAACGGGCATGAACAATTTGAAAGTATACGTTCCTGAAGGCCAAACCGATTTCATCTTTGCCGTCATCGGGGAAAGTTTCGGCTTTATTGGCTGTACTTTTGTCGTCATCCTGTTTTTCCTTTTCATTTACCGGCTTGTCGTGCTGATCGATAAGATACACCCGTATAACAAGTTTGCGTCATTTTTCTGTGTTGGGTATACGGCATTGATTGTCATCCATACATTCCAAAATATCGGAATGAACGTCGGACTGATGCCGGTTACGGGCGTTCCCCTTCTGTTCATCAGCTACGGAGGGAGCTCTGTGTTGTCTGCTTTGATCGGCTATGCGATCGTTTATAACGCCAGCTGCCAGCTGACAAAATATAAAGGCTATATGTTTAAGTGAAAAAAGACAGCCGAATCAGGCTGTCTTTAGTCTTGGTTTAAAAATGCGAGAGCCGCCGACACAAGAATTTTCGCCGCGTTCAGCATGCCTTTTTCATCGATGTCAAACATCGGGTGATGGTGCGGGTAAACGGCTCCAGTCTGCGGATTGCCCGCGCCGGTAAAAAAGAATGATCCAGGGACATGTTCAAGATAATAAGAGAAATCTTCGCCGATCATATTCGGTTCGAGTTCGATGACGGCTTCAGGGCCGACGAGCCGTTTTGCACATTGACGGACGATGTCCGTTTCATTTTCATGGTTGACGACAGGCGGGTAGCCTTTCTCATAATCGAGTGAAAACGAAGCGCCGTTGCTGTCGCATACGCCCTTGATGACGCGCTCCATCTCGGCGATGATCGTCTCTTGGACATGCTTTGAAAAGGTGCGGACCGTTCCTTCGATGACCGCTTCTTCGGCGATGACGTTAAACGCCTGGCCTGAATGAAATGTTCCGATCGACAAGACGGCTGCTTCTGTCGGATCGATTCGGCGGCTGACGATTTGCTGGAGATGGTTGACGACCGAGGCTCCTGTGATTAAAGCGTCTGTCGTTAAGTGAGGCGCGCCTCCGTGTCCGCCCCGCCCGGATATCGTGACTGTAAATTTATCAGCGGCTGCCATCATCGGGCCTGATGTAACACCGACTTGACCGACGGGCATCGGAGCCCAGATGTGGGTGCCGAAAATGGCATCCACGCCTTCGAGACAGCCGGCTTCAATCATCGGCTTGGCGCCGCCTGGTGTGACCTCTTCACCGAATTGATGGATCAGCACGACATTTCCTTTCAAGTCTTTTTGATGCTTTGCCAGGGCTTTTGCGGCTGTGAGGAGAGCCGACGTGTGGGCATCGTGTCCGCAAGCGTGCATGACGCCGGGGACAGTCGACCGGTACGGAACATTTTTTTGATCCTGTAAAGGCAGAGCGTCGAAATCGGCTCTCAAGGCGACCGTCTTGCCGGGGCGGCCGCCTTTAATGTGACCGACGACCCCTTGGCCGCCGACATTTGTTTTCACGTCAATCCCGAGGTTTTCCAAGTAATTTGCAATGGTGCGCGGTGTATTGACCTCGCGATGGGAAAGCTCCGGATATTGGTGAAAATGTCTCCTGAGTTCGATCATTTCCGGATATAATGCATCTAATTCTTCAATTACGGACTTCACCGTCATCTCCCTTTCCGCTTCAAAAATAGTAAGTCGATTCTTTCATTTTACCATATGAAATTGAATCCTTTTGCAGTCCGCCAAACCGTTTTGCTTTAGAGAAAAGCAGATATTGGATATGATAAAGGCTGAGGAGGTAAAAGGATGAATAAAACGATTGAAACTATTTTAAATCACCGTTCGATCAGGTCTTTTACAGATCAGCTCCTGACCGAAGAAGAGGTTCGCCTGCTTGTGGAGAGCGCTCAAAGCGCATCGACGTCAAGCTATATTCAAGCTTATTCGATCATCGGTGTCACCGACCCGGACAAGAAGCGCAAGCTTGCGGAATTGGCCGGGAATCAGCCATATGTTGAAAAAAACGGCCATCTGTTTGTATTTTGCGCAGACCTTTACCGGCATGACAAAATGGCCCGGGAAAAGGATGTGGATATCACAGCTTCTCTTGAAGGGACGGAGACCTTTATGGTCAGCGTCATCGATGCAGCGCTTGCCGCTCAAAATATGTCAATAGCGGCCGAATCAATGGATCTCGGCATCTGCTATATCGGCGGGATTCGCAATAACTTGGACGAAGTCTCCAAGCTTCTGGAAACACCTGAATACGTTCTGCCGCTGTTCGGGCTTGTCGTCGGCCATCCGGCCAACCCGTCGGCCAAAAAGCCGCGTCTGCCGCTTGATCATATTTATCATGAAAATGCCTATCAAGCGGACGATGCTGAGTTTAAAAAACATTTGTCCGCATATGACGAAACGATTTCAAACTATTATCAAAAGCGGACAGACGGCAAACGGTCTGACAAATGGACAGATCAGATCACCGGCAGCCTCAAAAACCCGCCGCGTGCGTATATGAATGAATTCGTTAAAGGAAAAGGTTTCAACAAAAGGTAAGGAACTTCCCCTCCGGCTCGGAGGGGACTTATCTTGTCAGCATGTATTGAAGGAAAAGATAAAGCATCAGCCAAAAGGGAAGACTGAAAAGGATTCCGAATAAACAGCCTTTTGCAAAGTGTTCTTCTACGGCTGGCGGGTGCGTTTTTTGCTTCGTCTCATTCATCAGTATTAGGAGCTCCTTTAGGTTTTTCCATGATACTATTATTTCTTTTTGCGCAGGAAAAGTAAACGGAGATTTGGGGTGAAAAAGATGTTGTCATTAAGCATACTTGATCAGACTCCCGTTTCTGAAGGAAGCACACCTGAACAGGCTTTGCAGCATACGGTGGAGCTCGCGCAAGCGGCGGAGCGGCTCGGATACAAGAGATTTTGGGTTTCCGAGCACCATTTTTCTAGAAACTTGGCAGGATCAAGTCCGGAAGTTCTGATCGGTTATCTTGCGGCTAAAACGGAGAAGATCCGTATAGGATCCGGCGGCGTCATGCTTCCTCATTACAGCGCCTACAAGGTGGCAGAAAACTTCCGTGTCTTGGAAGGACTTGCGCCCGGCAGGATTGATCTCGGTGTCGGACGTGCTCCGGGAGGGATGCCGATCGCTTCCATGGCTCTTCAAAATGGAGGAAGACGGATGGCTGACCAATATCCCGAACAAATTCAGGATCTCGTCACATATTTATACGATCAAGCCGATGAACACCACCGCTTTCCCAACTTGACCGCATCGCCGAACGTGGCCGCAGCGCCCGCTGTCTGGCTGCTCGGCTCCTCAGGGGAAAGCGCGAGGCTTGCCGCACAAACAGGAGCATCCTATACATTTGCCCAATTTATTAACGGTGAAGGCGGAGAAGAGGCGGCAAGACTTTACAAAGAGAGGTTCGAACCTTCTGTATTGGGGGAACGGCCAAACGTGATCGTTGCCGTATTTGTGATTTGCGCTGAGACAGAAGAGAAAGCGGAGAACCTTGCCAAAAGCTTGGATTTCTCATTATTGGCCAATGAACAGGGGATGGTGATTGAAGGCTTTCCATCATTGGAAACGGCGCTGTCATATCAATTTTCTCCTTATGAAAGAAAGAGAGTCGAAGACAATCGAAAACGGATGGTCATCGGGACGCCGCGGCAGGTGAAGGAACAGCTGCTTGAACTGGCCGGCGCTTACGGAACGGATGAAATCATGGCGGTGACCATCACCCACGATTTTCAAGACAGGCTGGAATCATACCGGCTGCTGGCCGAAGCGTTTCATCAGTCAATTTAACGTTTTTGCTGAAAAAAATCGAGAAAATGGCGGATCGGAAAAAGAATAAACAGAATGCATATGTATAAAGCGGTAAACAGCCAGCTGAGCGGAACGAGGATGACGGTATCGACGGTTTGCTCCGCGGCTTTTTGAAAAGGCTGGGGCTCGCGCTTCTGCAGGTTGACGGCGAAGTACAAAATCGTGAAAAATATAAAGCAGACAATAATGAAGGATAAGCCGAATAATACGAAAAAAGAAAGCATATATACGATGTCCTCCGATTGCTTTTTTCACGTTTTGAAGAGAAGGGGGATCTTCTCCTGAACGCATTATCCGTATTTTAACATAAAAAAGCCTTGTTGAGTGGTTCTCAACAAGGCTTGTCATTATTCGACGATAAAAGGGTCTTCCGTCAAGATGTAGCTTGATTTTCCTTTGGCGGACGCATAGGCTAGCATATAGTATTTTCCGGATTTAAGGGTTGCGGCGTCATTGATTTTGCCGTTCCATTGATAAGATTGATAGCCTTTGCCCTGGTTTTTGTAAACGCCGGCCTGGCCGAGAAGGTTCAGATTTTCATCATAGACGAGAAATGCGAGCTCTTCAGCCCCGCCCGGCAGGTAGGCTTCGATCGTGTAAGCGCCCTGCTTTGCCCCCGGTTCAACCGTTACGGATGTGACGCGCGGGTAGTCTGGCTCTTTGACGATCAACAGGAGCGGGATTTCGGCGACTTTTCTTCCGTCTTCACGGATGTAAACCGTGCCTTCATATGTGCCTGCTTTCGTTTTCGCGGAATTGACGGTTACTTTTGCCGCTGCTTTACCTGTTTGATGGGCCGGTACCACGACTCGTTCCGTTCCTGATACCGTGATGCCCGCCCCTTTAAAGGAGTATTCGAGCTGATAGGCTTTTCTGTGTGAAGAAAGGTTTTCAATCGTGAACGCTTGTTTTTTCGTTTGTTTTCCTTTGTCTTTCAGAAATGTTCCGTATGAATGGCTGCCCGGCGTTACAATGGATGAAGCTTTAAGGGCCTCGATGATGCGGATGCTGCCCGCTCCTTGCGTATTGTGAGGGAGAGGCTTTCCGTTTTCATCCGTCAGTTTTTCCGCCGTATTCATCAGCACGCCTTTGATTTGCTCTGGCGTCCAATCCGGTTTGGCCTGTTTTAATATGGCTGCCGTTCCCGCGACATGCGGGGAAGCCATGCTTGTACCCTGCTTTGAACCGTAACCGTGAGGGTTTTTCGGATCATGGGTCGGAATGGTGCTGACGATATTGACGCCTGGCGCTGAAACGTCAGGTTTAATCATCCATGTATCCATGACAGGTCCGCGGGACGAGAAGGAGGCAATCGTTTCCCCGAGTTTTTTGTCCAATTTGAAAGAAAAGATAGCGGAGCGTTTTCCTTCTTTGATCTGTTGAACAAGCTTTTCGCCCTCTTCTTTCGACAATTTGACGGTCGGTACGGCCATCCCTACAACATTGGCCTCGATTTCCCCTGTTACATTATTGTAAATCACGGCTCCGACAGCGCCGGTGTTTTTGGCGTTTTCAGCCTTATCCACAAATGGAATGACGCCTCTCTGGATAACCGCTACTTTTCCTTTCACATCTTTGCCTTTGAAATCGTCAGCTTGTCCGATGCCGGCTTCAACAAGTTCCACCTCTTGACCGTTCAAAGCTTCAAGATCTTTTTCCTCCTGGTACCCCATCACTTTTGCTGATGAATAAGAAGGAAGCGTCACAGAATATTCATTAAACGGAAGCTGTGAGGCGCCGACGGAAATCGCATCCCTTGAAGTTCCCGGCGAGCCGACCGTCCAGTTTTCCGGTCCGCTGTTTCCGTTTGACGTCACAGCGACAACCCCTTCGGCCATTGCCCAGTCAAGTGCGATGCTCGTTGCATAATCAGGGCTGTTCAGTGAATTTCCCAATGAAAGGTTCATCACTTTTGCTCCGTCCGCAACGGCTTTTTCAATGCCGGCAATCACGTTCTCGGTTGTTCCTGAGCCGCCGGGGCCGAGCACACGGTAAGCAAGCAGCGTTGCTTCTGGCGCCACACCTTTAATCTGTCCGTTCGCGGCGATGGTCCCCGCAACATGGGTGCCGTGATCAGTCGCTTCCCCGCGCGGGTCGCCTGTCGGTGTTTCTTGTGGATCATAGTCATTATCCACAAAGTCATACCCCTTATATGGGCCGAAATTGTTCTTTAAGTCAGGATGTGTGTAATCCACACCCGTGTCAATGACGGCTACCTTAATGCCTTTACCGGTATAGCCTGATTTCCATGCCTGATCCGCTCCGATGTACGGTGCACTTTTATCCATCTGTGGATAAATGGCGTCCGCTGCAAGTGTCACGTCTTTTCCTTTTATGCTGTCAGGTTTGTAAGCTGCGTTCGGATAAACCGCTTTAACTTCCTTGACGGCGAGCAGCTTCGGAATTTCACTGGCCGGCAGTTTCATTGAAAAACCCGAAAATACACGGTCGTATTCACGGTTTATTTTCGCTTTTTTAAGTGTTTTCAGCGCACTGTTTTTCGCTTTGCTGCGAGCGGTTTTTAAAGAAGCTTTCGTTTGTTTTTCTCCATTCGCTTTTGCTTCGGCAAGCGACTTTTCTTTCAGCTCCACAATAACCGTTGTCTGTTTATCAGACGTCACATCAATATCACCGTAGATTTCAGCTTTCTCAAGCTCAGGCGACTTTTGATCGGGAACGGATGTTGCCTGCACTCCGGTGAGGAATGTGGATAACGCAAATAATAGAATAAAAGCCATAACGAAATTGCGCATGATACTTTTTCTCAATCTGTTTTCCCCCTTATGGATAAATGATTTCTTTGTAATCCTTAGAGTTTCGAACTTTTAAAATATTCTCTCATTTTCAAAAAAATCCTTCTATATATAGAAATAATTTTCAAAGATTCAATGTATTGGAGCGTGTTTCTTTAGATTTATGCACAATTTACTGTGTATAAGTGAATAAACTTGTGTATAGATATTGTAGGGAATATACGTTCTTATACTAAATGTTGAATAAATATGTGGATATGTGGATATACCCTGTGGGTAATATGTGTTTATCCTTAGGATAAGCTGTGAGTAAGTTACATTCATGGTTTGTTTCCGTTGAATCATGCGTTTCCATCAGTTTTCAACAAAACTTCTAAAAACTAGAATCAATTTGCACACACATTGTGACAAACATTTTCATTTTGCTGGGATAAGATAGAGCAAGAAAGTTTAATAGAGTTGCTAGTTTTATCACAACGAAACTGGAGGGGATCGGTATGAAAGGTTTGATATCATTTTTAAAATTATGGACGGCTGTACTGCTGAATGCGGTGGTGCCTGTCAGAGAGACTCAGATGAAGGTGATGGCGTTCGCCGGCGGTACATATCAGGCTGCCGATGCTTATCAGGCAGGCGGCTTTTCGGAAAAAAGAGAAGAGAAGACAGAGGGGATGTCGGGCTGTAAGAGAGTGAAGCCCGGCAGTTATACAACAGAACCAAGCCAGGCTGTTTGCAAAAAAGCGGTGAAAAGAGTAAGAGCCGGACCAACTCTTTACACGGGAACTTAAACAAGGTAAAATCCCACTCATAACGGGAAGTGGGTGACAGCTTTGAAAATCTATAAAGTACTGAACAACAATGCAGCAATCATAAAGGAGGATGGTCAAGAAAAAATTGTCATGGGGCCTGGTATCGCTTTTCAAAAAGGCAAAAACGATACCATTCCAAGAAACAAGGTAGAAAAAATTTTTACCATTCATGAAGAAAATGAAAAGTTTAAACAAATCCTCGAAACACTTCCGGAAGAACATATTGAAGCTGCCGAAGAGATCATCAGCTATGCGGAAGGGCGGCTGTCCGCACCGTTGAGCGATCATATCCACATCGCCCTTGTGGATCATTTGTCATTTGCAATCGAGCGAGTCCGCAAAGGATTCGTCATTCAAAATAAATTATTAAATGAAATCAAAGCGCTTTATAAAAAAGAATATGAGATCGGACTCTGGGCAATCGATTTGGTCAAAGAAAAATTGAAAGTCGAATTGCCTGATGATGAAGCGGGTTATATTGCGCTGCATATTCATACCGCAAAAATGGATGCGGAAAACATGCAGAAGACACTTAAATACACGAACATCATCAAAGAATTGATAGAAAAAATCGAATGCTGTTTCAATCAGAAGATTGACGAAAACAGCATCTCATATCAGCGTCTTGTCACGCATCTCAGGTATGCCATCAACAGGCTGGAATCAAATGAAGCGTTTCATGTCATGGACGATGACATGCTTTATTTCATCCGGCAAAAGTATCCTGAAAGCTACCGGTGTGCGGCAGGTCTGGCGGATTATGTAAAAATTGAATATGATCTTCATCTTCCGGAATCGGAAGTCGGATATATTACGCTGCATGTCCAGCGTTTAAATGATTCCTATAGGTAATACCGCCTGATAACGCGCGATCAGGCTTTTTTTAGGTCGATTTTCACAGAAAATAAAAAAGTAGTTGACGAAAGCGTTATCACATAATAAAATGAAAGCGTATTAAAAAAAAAATACCGGGGATTGTGACTGGTAAAGCAGGCAAGACCTAAAATTTGCTAGATGAATGGGGAGAATCTATCCGCCATTCGTTGGTGAATTTTAGGTCTTTTCTGCTTTTTTTTTAAAAAAAGGAGGAGTCATCATGAATCACAAAGAAATCGCCGTACGTCTTATACAGCTTCTTGGCGGAGAAGATAATGTCATCAGTGCAGCTCATTGTGCGACAAGGCTTCGTTTGGTGATCAAGGACGAAGCGAAAATCGACCAGGAAAAGGTCGAAGAGCTGGAAGGTGTAAAAGGAGCCTTTTCGAGCTCTGGCCAATACCAGATTATTTTCGGAACAGGACTTGTTAATAAAGTGTATGAACAGTTTGCCAAAGAGCTGAATCTTGACCAAAAGGAAACGGTTCAGCACAGCGATGCCGCAAAGGGAAAAATGAATCCTTTAGCGCGATTCGCGAAAACGCTGTCAAATATTTTCGTGCCAATCATCCCGGCCATTGTTGCAAGCGGTTTATTAATGGGGCTGTTGGGGATGATGAAGGCATTTCAGTGGGTCGATCCTGATGCGGCGCTGTATAAAATGCTTGATATGTTCTCAAGCGCGGCATTTATTATCCTTCCGATCTTGATCGGTGTCAGTGCTGCGAAGGAATTTGGCAGCAACCCTTACCTGGGGGCTGTACTTGGAGGTATTTTAATTCACCCGAGCTTGTTCAATCCTTGGGGACTGGCAACTGCATCACCGGATGTCATGAACTTTTACGGGCTCAAAATCGAGATGCTTGGCTATCAAGGAACCGTTGTTCCAATTTTGCTTGCCGTGTATGTGATGAGTAAAATCGAAAAAGGCGTAAGGAAAATTGTTCCAAACGCGATCGATCTTTTAGTCACACCGTTTGTCACGATTATTTCAACGGGATTTATTGCCTTTATCGCAATCGGTCCTTTAGGAAGAATGCTTGGTACAGGGATCACGAACGTTTTAACTTATGTATATGATCTTGCCGGACCTGTTGCCGGACTGATTTTCGGAGGAACATACTCGCTGATCGTTTTAACTGGTGTTCACCACAGTTTCCACGCGATTGAGGCCGGCCTTATCGCTGATATCGGCAGGAACTACCTGCTTCCGATCTGGTCTATGTCCAATGTCGCCCAAGGCGGGGCCGGACTTGCCGTATTCTTTTTGGCAAAGCGCGCAAAAACAAAAGAAATCGCTTTACCTGCTGCTTTCTCTTCTTTTCTCGGTATTACAGAACCTGTTATTTTCGGTGTTAACCTTCGTTACCGCAAGCCGTTTATCGCGGCAATGGCCGGTGGAGCGCTCGGTGCTGCATACGTTGTCTTTATGAATGTTGCGGCAAACGCCTACGGTTTGACGGGAATTCCGATGATTGCGATTGTCGCCCCTCTTGGAATGGGCAACCTGATCCATTATTTAATCGGAATGGCGATCTCTGTGTCTGTCGCGTTTATCACAGCCTTTATCTTAGGCATTAATGAAGACGAGAAAAAGTGACGGAAGGAGGGGAAAACGATGAATCAAGATCAAAAGGCAATAAACCGGGTTGGAGAATACCGGGATATTGTAAACCTTGATCCCTATCGGCTGCATTATCACATCATGCCTCCTGTCGGACTGCTGAATGATCCGAACGGGTTCATTCAGTGGAAGGGAGTTTACCATCTTTTTTATCAGTGGATGCCTTTTAAAACGGGGCACGGTGCAAAGCTGTGGGGGCACTACTCTTCAACAGATCTCGTGAACTGGCGGCATGAAGAGATCGCCCTCACGCCGAGCGACTGGTTTGATAAAAACGGCTGTTATTCAGGAAGCGCGATCGCTGAAAATGATGTGCTCCACCTGTTTTATACGGGGAATGTCAGAGACGGCGAGGGAAATAGGGAGACCTATCAATGTCTCGCCGTCTCGAAAGACGGCATCTCATTTGAAAAACAGGGGGTTGTTGCAAGGCTTCCGAAAGGATATACGGCTCATTTCCGCGATCCGAAAGTATGGGAAAAGAATGGAAGCTGGTACATGGTGCTCGGCGCCCAGACTGAAAAACTTGAGGGCAGAGCCGTTCTGTTTCAATCGGATAATTTGAAAGACTGGCAGTTCCTTGGCGACATCACAGGTTCAAATACAAATCAGCTCGGGGAATTCGGCTATATGTGGGAATGCCCTGACATGTTCGAACTGGACGGCAAAGACGTTTTAATTGTCTGCCCGCAAGGCCTTGAAGCGGAAGAGATGCGCTACCAAAACGTCTATCAGTCAGGTTATTTTGTCGGTGAATTGAACGAGCAGAAACCAGGTTTTACACACGGAGATTTTGAAGAGCTTGACCGCGGCTTTGATTTTTATGCGCCGCAGACGACAAAAGACGAATCAGGCCGGCGGATTTTGGTCGCCTGGATGGGTGTTCCAGACCAGGATGAACAGAGCCAGCCGACGATTCAGCATCAATGGGTGCACTGTATGACATTGCCGAGGGAATTGCATTTGCAAAACGATAAAATCGTTCAAAAACCGGTCGCGGAGCTTAGAAGTCTCCGCCAAAACGAAAAACACGCGGCAATATCACTTAATCAAGGCACCGAAAAACTGGACATTGTTCAACCGGACAAAACCGAGCTTTTCATCAGCCCGCAACTTATTGAAGAGAGCTTTGAGATTTCCTTCAGGGGTGCCGCGCGGCTCATTTACAATAAAGCTGACGGCATCATAACCTTGGAAAGAAACAGCTATGTTGATGAAATAACGGAAGCCAGACAGTGCCGTTTGCATGAGCTTCGCGATTTAAACATCTTTTTAGACGCGTCTGCGATTGAAATCTTCATCAATGGGGGAGAGGAAGTCTTTACGGCAAGATATTTTCCTTACCCGGGAAATAATGATGTTTGGATCAGTGCCAGAAAAGAAATCATAGTGAATGTGACATCCTGGACGGTGGCATAAAGGGAGCGGGTGCGGTTTGCTATTTTCTGTACAATCCCTTTATGATATGCTTTTTTTAGAGAGAGTGCAGTGAAAAAGGGGTTGTTTTTTTGGATCAAAACCAGCAGAAGTTGACAGCCGTGCGTTTGAAAAAAATAGCGGATCATATTGAGGATACGAGAGAGGAATACAATGGTTTGCTCCTTCAGATGAAGAAGCTGATCGGCGGTATTGAAGATAAAACAATTCCGAATGATGAAGAAATACAAAAGAAACTTCAAGACACTTATGAACAAATGAAAGAATATGCTCTTTTTGTGGAATCGATCGAGACTTTCTTAAGATCATCTGCAAGAACGATGAAACGTGAAAGCTAAATAAAAGCCAGCCCCTTTTAATGGGGCTGGCTTTTTATTTGCCGCTGAGCCGTAAAGCGGAGTGCTTCGTCGGCCCGACGTATTGATTCAAACGGAACGATTCGCGGATGGCTTCCGTAATAAACGTTTTTGCAGAATAAATGGCTTCTTTTACATTTGAACCTTTGGCGAGTTCAGCCGTAATCGCTGCGGAATAGGTGCAGCCCGCCCCGTGCGTGTATGGAGTTTCAATTCTTTCTCCTTCGATGACTTCTGCATCGCGGCCGTCAAATAATACATCTACCGCTTTTTCGTGATTCAGTTTGCCTCCCCCTGTAATGAGGACGTGTTCAGCGCCGAGCCCGTGAATGACTTTTGCCGCTTCCTTCATTTGCTCAACCGTTTTAATTTCTCCAAGTCCGCTGAGCTGGCCGGCTTCAAAAAGGTTTGGCGTAATGACCGTGGCAAGCGGAGCCAGAAGCTCTCTTAAAGCCTTTGCGTGTTCGGGATACAACACTTCATTTGCCCCTTTACATACCATAACGGGATCAATGACGACATTTTTCATGCTGTGCTTCTTGATTGTGTCTGCCGCCAATTCAATGATGTCAACGGTCGGAAGCATGCCCGTTTTCATCGCATCTACCCCGATGCCGTCCACAATCGTCGACAGCTGGGCGCGGATGACCTCTGTATCAACCGGGAATACCTGGTGATTCCAGTTGTTCTCAGGATCCATGGCGACAACAACCGTAAGGGCCGTCATTCCATAGACGTTCTTTTCTTGGAACGTTTTTAAGTCCGCCTGAATGCCGGCGCCTCCGCTTGAGTCAGAGCCGGCGATTGTCAGTGCTTTGTGCATTGTCATGTTCAGTCAATCCTCCACGATAAGAGATTCCATCCAAAGTTGGTTTATTACTTATTATAGACAGCTTTTCGCAAGATCACAATGAAATGACTGCCGCTTTATAGTGCAGCGGTCCTCTGCCAAATTTCGTGAATGGGTTGGCATAAAAAACCAAACCATCTTTTGATCCATGTGAAATTATTCGCATTATGATTTAATATGTTTAGAATGAAATAAGAAGGAGCGTATATTACAAACATGAACATATCTATCGTAGTTGTCACGCACAACCGGGTCACCGCTTTGTGCGAATTGCTTGAATCCATTACAAAACAGTCTGTTGCACCGTTTGAAGTCATTATTGTTAATGATGCCGGGGAGAGCGTCGACTTTGTTGAGCGCCTTTATTCAGACCTTCCGATCAGAGTTATACATCTGAAAGAAAACGTGAAGCATGTAAAAGCGAGAAATATAGGGGTGAAAGAAGCTTCCGGAGATGTTATTATGCTGTGTGATGATGATGATTTTTTCACTCCGTGCCATATGGAAAGAATGTTAAATGCGCTGGAGACCGCCGATTTTGTTTATTCGGATGCTGAGATTGTGTCTTTCGAAGAAAAAGAGGATAAAAGAATTCCGACAAGCCGTTATCTTTTTGCGTATTCCTTTAACTTGGATGAAATGAGGAAGTTTTCTACATATGTTCCTTCAGGGAGTATGTACAAACGGTCTCTTCATGACGAGATCGGCTATTTTGATCCTGCCGTCCACAATTATTGGGATTGGGACTTTTTCCTGAGAGCAGCTGAGCGGTTTCGCGTGAAAAGGGTTCCTTTTGCAAGCGTAATCTATGCGTTTTCAGATCAGGGTGACAACCAATCCGGAGATCTTGGCGGAATGAGACAGTATTATTTGGATGTCTTGAGTGAAAAGCATCAGCTTGGCAAGCTGCCGACAAAGAACTTTTTCGTACTTCTCGAAGAACCTGCCATGAAAAAAAGGGAAGCGGAAAGCGAAATCGTCTGGGACGGAAAACCGGTCGCATCCAGGCTTTCCGCTGCAAGACAATTGAGTTAAGGAGGCCTGAACATTGAAACAGATTTTGAATGACAGCTGGTGGCAGCAGCTAAAGGACGAATTTAATAAGCCTTACTATCAAGAACTGAGGGAAATGCTGAAAAGGGAGTATGCAGAACACACCGTATATCCTGAACCGAACGATATATACAATGCTTTGCATTATACTTCCTATGAAAATGTTAAAGTTGTGATTCTCGGCCAGGATCCGTATCATGGCCCGGGGCAGGCTCATGGCTTAAGCTTTTCCGTACAACCCGGCGTCAATCCGCCGCCTTCTTTGAAAAATATTTTTATAGAATTGCAGAATGACATTGGCGCCGACATCCCCAATCACGGTTCTCTCGTGAGCTGGGCTAAGCAAGGCGTTCTGCTGCTGAACACCGTTTTGACCGTGAGACGGGGTCAGGCAAATTCGCATAAAGGAAAAGGCTGGGAACAGCTGACAGACAGTATCATAGATGTTTTAAACAAAAGAGATAAGCCGGTCGTTTTTATTCTCTGGGGCCGGCATGCCCAAATGAAAAAAGAACGAATCGATACATCCAAGCATTTCATTATCCAATCGCCGCATCCGAGCCCATTCTCGGCTAGAAACGGGTTTTTCGGGAGCAGACCGTTTTCAAGAGCCAATCAGTATTTGGAACAAATCGGTGATGAGCCGATTGATTGGTCCCTTCCGAATCTTTAAAATCGCGAGAACCGCTAAAATAAGCGGTTCTTCGTTTTGTCTGGCTCCTATCTAGCTGAGAAGTTTTTTGATGATCCGCAGCCCGTTTTTTGATGAAGGGTAACGGAATGAAATGTCAAACAGGTTTGTCTGTTTTAAAACGCTTTTCTCGTGGGAAAACGTCTTAAAGCTGTGATACCCATGGTAACTTCCGATTCCGCTTTCACCTACGCCGCCAAAGGGGAGGTAAGGTGTGGCTGTGTGCATCAGCGTGTCATTGATGCATCCCCCGCCAAATGAAACCCGGCTGAGGATGTGCTTCTGTACCGTTTTTTCATTCGTGAACAAATAGAGCGCGAGCGGTTTAGGGCGGCTTTGAACCATTTGGATAACGTCTTCGATTGTTTCATAGCCGATGACGGGAAGGAGCGGCCCGAAAATCTCTTCCTGCATGATCGGCGATTCCCAGTCAGGTTCATCGATAATGGCCGGAGCAATTTTAAGTGCGTCTTTTTGATACGTTCCTCCTGTAACGATATTCTCGTTGTGTAAAAAGCGGAGTAACCGTTCGAAATGACGTTCGCTTATGATTTTTCCGTACGCCGGATGGCTTTCCGGCGCTTTTCCGTAAAAGGTTTGGATCGATTGCTTGAGAGCGCGCATCAGCTCGCTTTTTACATCTTTGTGTACGAGCAGATAATCAGGCGCGATGCACGTCTGTCCTGCGTTTGTCAGCTTTCCGAAAACAATCCTTTGAGCTGCAAGCTTGAGATCAGCATCCTTGTGCACGATGCAGGGGCTTTTTCCGCCAAGCTCAAGTGTGACTGGAATGAGCTGTTTTGCTGCGGCTTCCATGACGACTTTGCCCACGGGAACACTGCCTGTAAAAAAGATATAGTCAAATTTTTGCCGCAAAAGCTCTTGATTCGTCTTCACCCCGCCCTCAATAACGGACACATATTCGGGCGGAAAGATTTCCTTAATCATCTTGGATATGACGCTGGATACAGCGGGAGCAAGCTCTGACGGTTTGATGACGGCCGTATTCCCCGCAGCAAGTGCGCCGATCAGAGGCGAAACGGCAAGCTGAAACGGATAGTTCCATGGTGCGATGATCAGGACCGTGCCATAAGGCTCCGCAATGACGATGCTTTTTGAACCGATGTGCGAGACGGCCGTTTTGGCCTTTTTCGGCTTGGCCCATTTTTTTAATCGTCTGCTGATGAAGCGGATTTCTTCCAGTACAATGCCTATTTCCGTCATATAGGCTTCGTGCTCTGATTTATTAAGGTCTTTCTGAAGGGCTTCAAGTATGTCCCGTTCATATTTTTTTACAGCATTCTTAAGAATGTTGAGCTGTTCCAGACGATTTTCAACAGCGAGTGTTGCCCCGCTTAAAAAATATCGCTTTTGCTCGGTAACAGTCGTTTCGATGGAGGGTGTACGTTCTGCCATTCCCTGCTTCCTTTCGCTTTTAGAAATTCGAGTGAAGTTTTTTTCATTATGTGTGACAGCCTTTTCAGCTGTCAACTTCTAGCCGTAAGAAAATCGGCGTTTTCCACCTGCGTTTGCCTGCAGATATCTTTTTTAAAAGTGCAAAAGGCCATATTTCACAGCAGGAGAGGCAATTTTTCGCAATGGATATTTGCAAAGTGCATTCGGCACGAGAGAAGTTAATTTGGTAAAATGAAATGGAAACTGAAAACGGTTTGGAGGATCGATTTGATGAACATACATATATCAAGTTTGCTGGAGAAGATGGAGGACGAATTGAAAAAAGCAAAGGAATGCAGCCAGGAAAACGAATTGAAAATGCACATCGCGGTTATCCGCTCTCTTTGCGACGTCATTGTTGAACCGCAGCAGCGGCCTTCTGTCCAGTCTTCACCCTATGTTCAAACGGCCAATAAACCATCGAGCGACCAGCTGATGCTAGAAAAAATGATGGGAAGCGCCGGTGCTGAACAATACAAAAAACAAGAGAAACAAAAGCATGAAGATGACGGCAACGGAGATTCTATTTTTGATTTCTAGGCGCCGTCCGGCTGTTTAAAAAAGAGAGGTTGATCAACTTGAAACTGCTTTTTGGGGCTTTACAATGGACGGCATTTATTATTGCGTCCGCAATCGTGGTGCCCATTGCAATCGGGCAGTCATTCGGGCTGAACCAGGCAGAGACCGCAGGGCTGGTTCAAAGCACTTTTTTCGTGCTCGGCACAACGGCTTTTATCCAATGTTTATTGGGACACCGCCTGCCGATTAATGAGAGTCCGGCTGGCCTCTGGTGGGGCGTGTACACGATTTATTCCGGTCTTACAGGGACCGTATTTGCGACTCATATCGAAACGCTTCAGGGGCTGCAGGGAGCGATGCTGTTAAGCGCGGTTTTCTTCTTTATTTTTAGTTTATTTAAAGTCATTGATAAGCTGGCTGTGATGTTTACCCCTGTTGTGACGGGCATTTATTTACTGTTGCTGGTTATCCAGCTTAGCGATCCGATCGTTAAAGGTGTCATGGGGATCGGCTACCGGAAAAACGAGGTCGATATACCCGTGTTTTTGCTGGCGGTTGTGATCATGCTGGCTACGTTTCTGATGAGCCGGTCGAAGATTCCGGTACTTAAGCAATATTCAATTTTAATTGCGCTTTTCGGCGGCTGGGTCTTATTTGCCGTATTCGGCGTGGCGAAGGCGCCTGAGCGTGCGAACCAGCTGTTCCACCTTCCGGATATTTTTCCGTTCGGGATGCCGCTGTTTGACAGCGGATTAGTCGTTACTTCGCTGTTTATTACAGTGTTGTTAATCGTCAATATGCTCGCCAGCATACGGGTGGTTGAAGGAGCGGTCAGACAGTTTGAGAAACTGGAGGAGAGGAAGCGGGCCCGTCCTGCCGGATTTATCGCCTCCGTCAGCCATTTGCTGAGCGGATTGCTCGGAGCTGTAGGGACGGTGCCGATATCCGGGGCGGCCGGGTTTATTCAAACGACGAGAATGTCTTCGAAAAAACCGTTTTTGCTCGGGAGTCTGATCGTGATCGTCATCAGCTTTTTCCCGCTGGTTATGAATACTTTTGCCAGCCTGCCGTCTCCGGTCGGCTTTGCGGTGAACTTCGTCGTGTTTTCAACGATGGTCGGCCTGGCATTTGCCGAATTCGATTCTTATGAAAAGGACGAGGCAGGCCGCATCCGTTTTGTTACCGGGATTGCGCTCCTTGCCGGCGTTGGGGTCATGTTTGTACCTGAAAGTGCTTTGGAAGGAATGCATCCTGTTTTTGTTTCTATTTTAAGCAATGGGCTTGTCCTTGGAACAATTGTAGCGATTGCTGCGGAACAGATGCAGCTTCGGAAAAAGAAATTTGACAATATCGTGTCATGAGATGTGCAAACGTTGAAATTAAAGGCGTGTGCGCTATGATGATAAAAGAAAGGCGGGGGATTTGATCGTGAAATTATTTTTAATTTTAGGTGCTGTCAATGCGATGCTTGCGGTTGCTTTAGGGGCGTTCGGAGCTCATGGTCTTGAAGGGAAAATTCCCGAGAAATATTTGCAAATCTGGCAGACCGGCGTCCAGTATCATATGTATCATGCGCTCGGTTTAATTGCCGTCGCGCTCATCGCGGCAAAGCTTACAGATGCGGGAAGCGTAACTGCGGCAGGTTGGCTGATGTTTGCCGGAATCGTTTTATTTTCAGGAAGTTTATATGTCCTCAGCCTTACGCAAATCAGCGTCCTCGGCGCGATTACTCCGCTGGGCGGTGTGGCGTTTATTGCCGCATGGATCATGGTTGTTGTTTCAGCGGTCAAATACTTGTAGCTTTACTAAAAAGCCAATCTCCTGAAAAGGATTGGCTTTTTTTTATTTTAACAGGGGCTGATTCATGGTAATTTAATGTTATGAACAGGGCGAAAGACCCGGCTTTTGCATTTTGACAGAAGGGATGTGCATGGCGGAGGACCGGTCTCCGTTCAAAGATGAAAATTAAAGTGATCATTGCGGATGACAATTCATTCATAAGAGAGGGTATGAAAATCATATTGAGCACTTATGATGAATTTGAAGTGCTGGCGACGGTAGAGGATGGCTTGCAAGCGGTCGAATTTTGCCGCGGCCAAGCTGTGGATATCGCACTGCTTGATGTCCGCATGCCCAACATGGATGGAGTGGAAGCTGCGCGGCTCATTTCAGAAACGGGCGCCAAGCCTTTTATTTTAACAACGTTTGATGACGACGAATACATCGTTGCTGCAATACGGAACGGAGCAAAAGGATATTTGCTGAAAAATGCCGAGCCTGAGCGAATCAGAGACGCGATTAAAAGCGTGTTCAACGGCCATACTGTCATGCAGGATGTCATCCTCGACAAGATTAAATCCAATTTGGCGGAGCAAAAAGAAGCGGAATCCAAAATAGACGAAAGCCTGTTTACCGAACGCGAGCTCGGAATTATGGCTCTGATCGCCAGAGGGCTGTCCAATAAAGAAATTTCGAAAGAGCTGTTTATTTCTGAAGGTACGATCGCCAATTATATTTCCTCGATTTTGGGGAAAACAGGGCTTGAACACCGGACGCAAATCGCGATTTATTATTTAACCGGAAACGTTAACTTTTAACCTGGGGGATCACCATGGAATTGCGGATTATGACCGGTAAACTGATTTTGTTGGGATTTATCATCTATCAATGCGTTTCTTCGGAAATTGACAATCTGCCGTGGCTTGTATTCAGCCTTCTTGTTTACGCCTGTATCAACCTCGGGATTGCGATTTTACCTGAAGGAAAAATAAAAAAGCTTTTTATTATTATGTCTGTCATTATTTCAATTGTTTCTTATGCAGATGTGCACCCCCTATTTATATTATTTCTTCCTTTTAGCCTGTATGAAGGAGCAGCTGATTTCGGGCTGCCGAAGTGGGTGGTACTTGCCGCTTCAATCGGTCCGGTTTTGTTTATCAATGAAAGCATCTCAGCGGTCTACGCGTTGACAGCCGCTTTTCAATTTTTGCTGTACTGGGCGGCAAGCCATGATGCAGCGCGGATTGAAAAGCTTGAACATCATATCGATCAAACGAGAAGAGACCTGGAGAAGCTAACAAACATGCTGCGGGAAAACAAAGAGTTTATCAGACAATCCGAATATACGTATAAGCTTGAGGAGCGCAACCGGCTTTCCCAGGAAATACACGATAAAATCGGCCATTCCATGACAGGAGCGCTGATTCAGCTCGAAGCGGCGAAGCGCGTCCTTGACATAGACAAGGAAAAAGCTTCCGAGCTCCTGCAAAACGCGATTAACATCTCCAAGGACGGGATCGAAAACATCAGATTGACGTTAAAAAGCGTCAAACCGCCTTCAGAACAGATGGGTATCCACAGATTGAAGCTGTTTATCGATGAATGTTCGGCGCGGTACCATATGAATATTTCATTTTTGCATAAAGGCGATTTGGATGTTATTTCTCAAATTCAGTGGAAGATTATTTTTGAAAATATCACCGAAGCGCTGACAAACTCGGTGAAATATGCTGAAGCGACACATGTGTCCATCTATATTCATGTGCTGAATACGCTCATTAAAGCCGAAGTGAAAGACAACGGAAAAGGGCGGCAGAAAATCAAGAAAGGGATGGGGATCATCGGGATGGAGGAACGGGCCGCTTCTGTTAACGGAAAGGTGATTGTTGACGGTTCGAACGGCTTCTCTGTCACCACCCTGCTGCCCAAGCATGAATGATTTCATGAATTGAATATGAATTTTCTCATGTGAAAAAGATGAAATGCTGCACTGCCGCACCATTCATCTTTTTTTTATAATGAAGTCAAAATGAGGTGAGAACATGAATGTATTGGAAATTCATCATTTAACGAAAAAATTTGGCGACTTTGTTGCCGTCGATAATATATCACTCTCAATCGAAGAGGGCGAAATATTTGGATTGCTCGGCGCAAACGGGGCGGGAAAGAGTACGACCATTCACATGATCTCGAGTTTGCTGAGAAGCAATGAAGGCGAGATTTTGATTCTCGGAAAAAACATTGCGAAACACCGCAAGTTCGCCAAGATGAATATCGGCATTGTTCCGCAGGATCTGGCCATTTACGAGGATTTAACGGCATATGAAAATGTAAAGTTTTTCGCCGGGCTCTATGGTCTGCGCGGGGCCCATTTGCACAATCGGGTGGAAGAAGCATTGCAGTTCGTCGGTTTAAGCGATAAGCATAAAAGCTTTCCGAAAAACTTTTCCGGCGGGATGAAAAGAAGGCTCAATATCGCCTGCGCGATCGCCCACAGGCCAAAGCTGATCATCATGGACGAACCGACGGTTGGAATTGATCCGCATTCGAGAAATTATATTTTGGAATCCGTCAAAAAGTTAAATGCGATGGGATGTACGATTATTTACACGAGCCATTATATGGAGGAAGTTGAAGAGATTTGTACGCGGATCGCCATCGTTGATCACGGAAAAATTATCGCCGAGGGAACGAAGGAGCAGCTGAAATCGATCATTACCAACACGAAAGATATTCAAGTCGTTCTTAAATCTGCGGAAAATATCGATATCGGCGAACTAAAAACGATCAGCGGTGTGGAAGCGGCTGTTCTTGAAGACAATACGCTCAAAATCAACTCGGATGCAGGCGTCAATAATTTAAACCAGATTATTGAAAAGCTGATGAAAAACGGGGCCGAGATTCGTTCATTGGAAGAAAAAGCGCCTAATTTGGAAACCGTGTTCCTGACCTTGACCGGAAGACAGTTGCGCGATTAGAAAGGGGGGCCATGGTTTGAATACACTCATCATTGCGAAAAAAGAAATTGTATCGGCTTTTCGGGACAAGCGGACATTCCTTTTTATGCTGGCATTTCCGATTGTACTGATGATGATTTTAGGCACCGCGCTGACGAACGCTTTCGATCAACAAACAGCAGCGGTCGGCGAGGTTCATGTCTTGTATAAAGACAAGTCTGACGGAGCGTTTTCACAAGGTTTTAAAACATTCGCAAAAGAAGCGAAAACATCCGGCGTTCATTTTAAAAAAGTATTGTCCGATATGGATGAAAAACAAGAAATCAAACAAGGGAACTACGATGCTTATCTTGAAATCGAAAACAGCGGCATCAAGCTTTACCAAATGGATAAAAACAGTATGAAAAACAGCATTATTCAAGGGATGCTGACCGCGTATGCAAACCGGTACAATGCCGCAGCAGAGATCATCAAAGCCGCTCCTGAGCAAGCGGGTGCCGTGCTCGGTGACACACCGGGCGACCATTATATCAAGGAGACGTCGCTCAGCTCAGATAGAAAGCCCAACTCCATAGATTATTACGCGGTTGCCATGACCACTCTGATCGCGCTTTACAGTGCATTAAGCGCCAGTTATTTAATAAGGGGAGAGCGGCTTGGAAAAACAGCCGACCGGCTGATCGCGGCACCGGTTCATAAAGGTGAGATTTTTGCCGGCAAGCTGATTGGCAATCTTGTGACAAACGGATTGTGTATTTTTGCCGTCGTCGTACTCAGCAAATACGTATTTAAAGCGAACTGGGGAGATCATCTCGGCCTTGTGGCAGCCGTGCTGTTCAGCATCGTATTGTTTGCCGTATGCCTCGGCCTCGGCGTCAGTTATTTGACGAGAACAGGGGAGGCGGCAGTGGCGATCATTAACGTGTTGATTCCGCTGGTTGCATTTTTCGGAGGCGCTTATTTTCCTGTCGACGGTGCGGAAGGTGTTTTAGCTTTGATCAAAAACCTGTCTCCGCTCGCCTGGACGAACGAAGCCATTATGAACATTATATTTGCGGACGATCTAGCGGCAGGGCTGCCCGCCATCTTGCTGAACATCGGCTTATCCCTGTTATTTCTGCTGATTGCCGTTGTCTCATTGCAGAGAAGGGAGGGGCTGTAAGATGAAAGAAATGCTATGGCTTGTCAAAAACACACTGAATGTCACCTTCAAAAAGAAGATCAATATCTTTCTGTTTGTATGTCTGCCCTTGCTAGGCATATTCGTATCGCTTTTAACAGAGGGAAGTATGGACAAGACAGATTTGCGCGTCGGAATTATCAATCATGACGGCGGACGAATCGCCGAAGATACTAAGGATTTTTTGAAGGGGATCGAGAATGTCAACATCAGCGCGGTCAGTGAAGCAGAAGGGAAAAGTCAAGTTGCGTCAGGGGAGCTTGATTGCGCCATTACGTTTGAACAAGGCTTTTCTCAAAGCGTGCAGAACGGAGAACCGGCTCAT
The DNA here is from genome assembly GCF_038593085.1 of Bacillus sp. FSL L8-0528. Classification (NCBI taxonomy): domain Bacteria; kingdom Bacillati; phylum Bacillota; class Bacilli; order Caryophanales; family Bacillaceae; genus Bacillus; species Bacillus sp. FSL L8-0528. The sequence goes on along the minus strand of NZ_CP151961.1, from coordinate 3,899,442 downwards.
ATCGCGATTGCATCTGTCAAAGGCGCTGAAATTACCGGATTTGTGAAATCATATGTTTATCATTACATTGATAATATCGCCGCAATCGGCAAATCGGCGCAGGGGAATGAAAAGCGTTTTGAGGAAATGTATAAAAATTACCGGAGTTCTGAAGCGGGTGTCAAAACATATACGGTTGAAGACACGGCGAAAAATAGAAACATGACGGAGCGGACGGTCGGTTTTCTTCTGATGGCGATGCTTTTTTCAGCGGGAAGCTTGACCGAACTGTTAGTGAAGGAAAAAGAGAACAGAACGTATTTCAGGCTTTTGACCACACCGATAACGGCAAGGCAGTACGTGATGTCCAACGTGGCCGTCAGTATGTCTGTCATCACATGCCAAATCTTTTTAACATTGATAATGGTGAAATATGTGTTCCGCATGGAGACCGGCATCTCATTTTGGGAGATGGCAGCGGTGCTGTTGATCTTTGCGCTAAGCGCGGTCGGTCTGGCATTGATCACAGTCGTCTTTGCAAACAGCTCCAAGTCATCCGGGGTATTGCGAAATTTAATTTTCACGCCGACGATCATGCTGTCCGGATGTTTTTGGCCGATTGAAATCATGCCGTCTTTCGCACAGCGTATCGCGGACTTTCTTCCGCAGCGATGGGTGCTGGATACGCTGGCAAAATTGCAGGAGGGACAGCAGCTTCAAGGTCTGTATTTGAATATCATGATCCTGTTTGCTTTCGCTGCTGTCTTTTTCCTCATCGTTATTTACAAATTCAAACGCAATAATGATGTGAGAAACTTTGCTTAATATTGATAAAAAAAGGGTTCGGTTTTAATTAAACCGAACCTTTATCTTGGGGTATATGAGGCCATTGAATACGGATAATCATAAGTGATCGGCTCATCAAACGTAATATAGTCAAGATACACCATCAGCAGCAAATAGCGTGTGCCCGTTTTTCTGTCGCTTAAAATGATGTGGTCGCGGCCGGCTGCTTCAATTTCTCCCCGAAAGACTTTCGCATTCCACTCCGGATTGTTTTCGAATGTCATATATACGGTTGCCACTTTTCCGCGATTGAGCCGCAAAATGTTTTCAATGTAGGATTGCTCAAGCGGCAGCATGCCTGGGATGCTCGGCGAAGTCTGCTGTGCTGAAGGCATCGGAGGGACCTGGACTCCTGCCGGCTGCGGCTGAAACAGCTGTGGGCCGGGCTGCTGCTGCGATTGCTGCCCTCCCATTTGGGTGAAAGGCTGCTGTCCCTGCTGCTGATACATTTGCCCCATCTGTCCCATCTGCGGATAAGGGTTGGGCCCCATTTGCTGCCGGAAATCCGGCATCTCAAGCTCTTGAAGCGGCTGAAATTGATTTTTTTTAAATTTCATCTCGTTCCTCCTCATTTCATTGTGTCAAAGTCATGCCTACCGTCCATACATGAGGAATGATAAAGTGCTGCTATGAAGACGATCCGGCTGTAAAAGCAGGGGGGCTGACTCAAGATGATAGATCAATATTTCCCATCCCTTTTACAGTATGAACGGGCGGGATGGAATATGACGACACATCATGTTGGAAAGAGAAAAACAGAAAGACCGCTCATGAAAAGAGCGGTCTTTCAGCGTGTCGACAAACCCTCGCATTCGTTGTCGGGCCTGCTAAGTCGGTGCTTACGAATAGGAGAAGGATCGGCGGCTAACCGCCCAGGCGTCCTGCCTGAACGCCGCCGTCATCACCTCCTGTGAAAGTCCGCTCGCAAAAAGAGCGGTCTTTCTAAATATTAACCTGTGATCACTTCATCTTCAGGATGGCGGATCGGTGCCTTCTTCGGCTTGGCCAGCGTAAACGCCATAGTCAGAGGCCCGACGCGGCCGATAAACATCATCATCATGATAACCGCTTTGCCTGCGGTCGTTAAATCAGGTGTCAGTCCCATCGACAGGCCGACCGTTCCAAAAGCGGAAAATACTTCAAAGACGATTTCCAAAAATGGAGCTTTCTCTGTGATCGTCAATATAAATAATGCGAAAAGCACGAATAAAAAACTGATCACAATGATGGCCAAAGCTCTTAAAATGGTTTTCATTTTAATCGCCCTTTTGAACACAACCGTCTCGCTTTTTCCCCTTAAAAAGGTGATCGTCGCCAAGATCATCACGATAAACGTTGTCAGTTTAATTCCGCTCCCTGTTGACGCGCTTCCGGCTCCGATAAACATCAAAACGATGGTTAACAGGAGGGAAGGCGTTGTCATCTGGGCGATATCAAGCGTATTGAATCCGGCTGTTCGCGGTGTCACACCTTGGAAGTAAGCACCCCACATTTTGTCGGCTAAAGGCAATCCGCAGAGCGTACCCGGATTCGAGTATTCCAAAATAAAAATCAGCAAGGCGGCTGTCGTATTGATGATCAATGTTCCAACGATCATGAGCTTGGAATGGAGCGATAATGTCCGGAAGTTTCGCTTTGTCCATAAATCCAGCAGAACGGTAAAACCGATACCACCTGTAATGAAAAGGCCTGTGATGACAATGTTGACAATCGGGTCGCCGACATATTGAGACAAGTTGTCCGGCCACAGGGAGAACCCCGCATTGTTAAAGGCTGAAATCGTGTTAAACAAACTATGAAACAAGCCTTTTTGCAAACCGTATTCAGGAACCCATCTGATCGAAAGGATCAGAAATGCCGCAAATTCTATGACAATGGTGAAAATAAACAAATGCTTGACCAAGCGGACAAGTCCGCCTAAAGAAGTCTGGTTAAATGCTTCTTGAACGAGAATTCGTTGCTGCAAGCCGATTTTTTTGCCGATCATCATGACGACGAGGACGGCAAATGTCATTAAGCCGAGTCCGCCGATTTGAATCAGGCACATAATAACTGTTTGTCCGAAAACCGTAAAATCTGCCCCTGTATCGACAACGACAAGGCCCGTAACCGTAGTTGCAGAGGTGGCCGTAAATAAAGCATCCACCCATGAAATGTAAGTAGTGGAGGCACCGGGCAGCTTCAATAAACAGGCGCCGATAGCAATGATAATCAAGAAACTGAGCGCCAGCGTCTGCGGCGGACTAATATTGATGATCTTACCTTTTACAAGATTTGAAGAAACCAATTTAGGCATTTTTTCGTTCCTTTCTTCATCCATTCAGTCAAAACATGAATGGAGAAAAAGCAAGGTGATTTCAATTTTAAACGCAGATGGTAATGTTTCAATAATGTCAATAATGTACAGCCAGATACATCGTTTGTCAACAAAAATCAGGAGGATGAAGAGAAGGAATGTAGACGGGTCTTTTGTCCTTTACTAAAGCACAGCGGAGAAAATCAAGAGGAGCAACGCCTGGTTAAATTCTATTATTTTGTATTTATTTTAAAAATATGACATGGAAAACATTTACTACGCGCTGGAAAAATGGTAGTTTTTAATAGAAATCACCAAAGTGCCGGCGCTTTGGGAAGAAGGCGTTGCTTGATGTTGCCTTTCTTGCACGCTTTCGTCATGACGAATGATGAAAAAAATGATGACCAGGGGGAATTGCTGTGTTGAAAAGAATGTATCGTTCTAAATTGTCAATCTTGGCGGTTAGTCTCGTGATGATGGTTGCGATTTTTCTGCCTTCATTCCAGGCCGGCGCTCAAACAACCAAAACTGAATCTGTCTACCGCCCGGCTGCGAAAGCTTCCTTGTATTCGGTGATAACAGGTGCTAGCAAACAGGAGTGGTCGTTCTCGGATATTGAGTTAACGTATCGTCCGAATTCAATCCTGGCGCTGGGAACGGTTGAATTTACATTGCCGTCGGGATTTTCCGCAACAACGAAAGATACGGTGAACGGAAGAGCGCTGACAACGGGGCAAATTTTGAACAACGGAAAAACGGTAAGGCTGCCGCTTACAATTGATCTGCTTGGTATTGCGGAGTTTAAGCTGGTGCTGGCAAACAAAACGCTGCCTGCCGCAGGAAAGTATACATTCCGGGCGGAGAACAGAGTGCTGGGGCTCGGATCGACTTTCTATGCCGAATCTTCAATCGAGGTGCAAAAAAGGGCGACTCCGCCTACACAGCCGTGTAACTGCAAGTAAATAGAAAAAAGCTCCAAAGACTTCGGTCTTTGGAGCTTTTTATCATTACACATGCAAAAATGCAGGCAGCTGTTCATTTGCGAGGCGGTTGCCGACAAAGAATGAACCGAATTCACCGTAGCGGGCGCTTACTTCATCGAAGCGCATTTCATAGACGAGCTTTTTGAACTGGAGCACATCATCTGAAAAGAGCGTGACACCCCACTCATAATCGTCAAATCCGATTGAGCCGGTAATAATCTGTTTCACTTTTCCCGCATAGCCGCGTCCGATCATCCCGTGGCTGCGCATCAAGCTTCTTCTCTCTTCCATAGACAGCATGTACCAGTTGTCATCGCCTGATCTTCTTTTATCCATCGGATAGAAGCAGACATATTTGGCGTTCGGGAGCTCAGGGTACAGGCGCGCCCGCACTTGCGGATTTTCGTAAGGGTCTCCGTCGCCGCTTCCCATATAGTTGCTCAGCTCGACAACGGATACGTATGAATAAGCAGGTATCGTGTATTCAGCGAGTTTGGATTTGTTGAACTCAAGTTCAATTTGATTTAATTCCTCCATAGTAGGACGCAAAATCATCAGCATGAAGTCCGCTTTTTGGCCGACGATGCTGTAAAGCGTATGGCTTCCGTTACCTTCTTTTTGAGCAGCTCCCCATTTTTCAAGAAGACCTGTAAATTCGCTGATAATGATCTGGCGCTCATCGCTTGAAAGCATTTTCCATGCGGACCAGTCCATTGTCCGGAAATCGTGAAGGGCATACCAGCCGTCAAGCGTTTGTGCGGCTTCGTTCGTTTTTTGCTGTTCGCTCATTTTGCAATCACTCCCAATTTGTATGTACTTGTCTTCATCATATCATAGTTTGCCGCGTTTTATCCGTCTAGGAGATTTGAACAAAAGGTGACACTCTGTCGTATAACTGGGAAAGGCTGTTATATACTAATAGAAGGTTTAAAGCCTGCCGCACTTAAATTAATTTAAAAAAATCGTTTAAAAAGTGAAAGCATTATAATAAAATACAGAAGGATTGAATTTATATCACAAAAGAGTATGCTTAATAGAGAAATGAAGTATTTGTGACACTTTCAAGGAGGGTATATAGTGGCAGATCTATTTACAACAGTGCAGGAAAAAGTAGCAGGAAAAGGAGTTAAAATCGTATTTCCGGAAGGTATGGACGAGCGTATTCTCAAAGCTGTCAACGACTTGGCCGGAAACAACGTATTAAAGCCGATCCTTGTTGGAAACGAGCAGGAAATCAAAGAAAAAGCGAACGGGTTGAATTTGACGCTGGATGGCGTTGACATATACGATCCTCATACATACGAAGGAATGGAAGACCTTGTTCAGGCTTTCGTTGAACGCCGCAAAGGAAAAGCGACGGAAGAACAGGCCCGCCAAATCCTTTTAGATGAGAACTATTTTGGAACGATGCTTGTTTATAAAGGGCTTGCCGACGGTCTTGTCAGCGGTGCGGCTCATTCAACAGCGGATACGGTTCGCCCTGCGCTGCAAATTATTAAAACAAAAGAAGGCGTGAAGAAAACTTCCGGCGTCTTTATCATGGCGCGCGGCGATGAACAGTATGTATTCGCAGACTGTGCGATCAATATTGCGCCTGACAGTCAGGACCTTGCGGAAATCGCAATCGAAAGTGCGAACACAGCGAAAATGTTCAACATTGACCCTCGTGTCGCCATGCTCAGCTTTTCAACAAAAGGCTCGGCAAAATCAGACGAAACTGAAAAGGTAGCCAATGCGGTTGCAATCGCCAAAGAAAAAGCGCCTGAGCTTACACTGGACGGCGAATTCCAATTTGACGCGGCATTTGTTCCGTCTGTCGCTGAGAAAAAAGCGCCGGACTCCGTCATTAAAGGTGATGCAAACGTATTTGTTTTCCCAAGTCTTGAAGCGGGGAACATCGGCTATAAAATCGCTCAGCGCCTCGGCAACTTCGAAGCGGTCGGTCCGATTCTGCAAGGGCTGAACATGCCTGTAAACGACCTCTCCAGAGGATGCAACGCTGAAGACGTTTATAATCTTGCGCTGATTACGGCGGTTCAAGCGCTGTAATTTGTTGTTGAAAAAGGTGAACCTGAAGAGGTTCGCCTTTTTTTATGCTTCAATCGCTACATTCAGCAGAGATTCCGCCCCTTTCCGACTGGGATCGAGAGGCGGCCACTGACAAAGGTCAAAAGGAAAATCGGAACCCGGAACAAGGCGGTCTTCTCCGATGAGCTTCTTCAAATATGCCGCACTTTCTTTCTCCCACAGCACGCTGTCAAACCAAAACTTCCGCAAATATTCGATAGGCGGAGCCGAAAGCGATGAAGAAACGCCGGCCCATTTGTCATACCCTTTGTTCAGTCTTCCGATCTGATAAGGCAAAAAGCCGCCGCCGTGCGCCAACAGAATTTTCACATTTTGAAAACGGTCTGTTAACCCGCTTAACAAAAGGTCTGCGGCACAAATCGTCGTTTCCCACGGAACGCCGATCAAATTTGGCAGCATCCTGCGGCGAAGCCGCGGATCTTCAGAAAGAAGCGGATGGATAAAGATAATCGCTTTTCTTCTGTCAGCCGTTTCCCAAAACGGTGTAAATGCTTCGTCTGAGAGAAGCATTTGCGAAGCGCCGGGGCCGATAATCGCTCCTTTAAGGCCGTTGTTCATCGCTTCATTCAGGCGCTCGCTCGCCTGTAAAGGGCTGTTCAGCGGGACGGTGCCGAGGCCTGAAAGGCGGCCGTCGTGTTTTTTAACCCATCCGGCAAGCGCTTTGTTGTATACAAAGGACAATTCGTCTGTGATTTCTTCGGCGAGATCGTAAAGGAAAAGCTGCGGAACCGGCGATACCAATGAGTGTGAGACGCCGGCCTCCTGCTGGGCTTCCAAATATAAAGCCTCCTGATAGAACAGCTCTTTTAATTCAAAGCCCCATTTGTGATTGACCGTCAAAAACTCCGCTTGGCAGCCAGCCTTTTTTTCGCGGACCGCGTGGACTCTCTTTTCATTGTCGTCCAGCCAAAGCAGCACATCGTGCGGTATAAAGTGCGTGTGAAGATCATACAAAGCCAATTCCCCCAATTTTTATATTCGTTGCCAGTATCCGATCCTTTCGGAAATATCCCGGGCCGCTTTTTTTACTTGGTATACGATTTTCGCCTGCCGGGCCTTTATGCGTTCTGCCGGGCCTACGACACTGATGGCGTACAACACTCGTCCCGCGTGGTTTCTGACAGGAGCTGAGATGGATGTGACACCATCAATAAATTCCCCGCAACTGATGTCAAATCCGTTTTCTTTAACGGTTTTCAGCGCCTCTCTCAGTTTGTCCCCGTCTGTAATCGTTTGTTTCGTACAGCTTTTCAAGCCGTCCTTCACATACTCATCCAATATGCCATCTTCATCAAAGGCGAGAAGCACCTTGCCCGAGCTTGTGCAATGCATCGGGTTTTGCCGTCCGATATATGAGAGAAGTTCGACAGGGCGGGGGCATTCCGTCCGATTGAGATAAACGACGCTGAGATCGCATCGCATCGCAATATGCGACGTTTCGCCGGTCTCTTCTGTCAGCCGTTTGAGGACCGGCTGGGATTCGCGGTTGATTTCAAGAGTGGAGTTGACAATGGTGTTTAACTTCAGAACCGATAAGCCGAGCTTGTATCTTCTGGATTCCGGGTCCTTCATGACAAACCCTTCGCTTTCCAATGTAGTCAAAAGGCGCGATACTGTGCTTTTTCCGAGGCCGAGCGATAAGGCGAGTTCGGTTAGTTTCTTTTCCGGTGTCTCTAATGTAAACGATTGAAGCAGCCGAAGTGCATTTTTTACTGAACCGAGCAGCTGGTGGTCCTTTGTCTCAACAGTCATAGGTTCCTCAACTCTCTCCCTTGTTTTCGTTTCCTTTTGTTCCATAATATAACATGATTTAAAAAATAAAAAAGCGGAAAATATCAAATTTTCGGAAAAAATGTCTGATTTGTTCCGCATAGAGGAACATTGCTGTTTTCTTGTCGTTTAAAATCATTTAACTTAATGGAAAGGATTTGAAAAGGAGGATGTTTGTAGAATATGAATGTTCAGACCCCATCGGCAAAACTCGTAAAACCTTTTGACTGTCAGCACTACATAAACGGCAGGTACTTTCCTTCAGAGAACGGAAGCACGTTTGACAACATCAATCCGGCTACACAGGAAATCATCGGGAGCGTTGCGGAAGGAGGCAAAAAAGAGGTCGATCTTGCAGTCGCGGCAGCCCGGCGTGCTTTAAACGGACGCTGGAAAAACATGACCGCTGACGAAAGGATTCGGATCATCAGAAAGATCGGCGACATCATACTTGAGCGTAAAGACGAACTGGCAAGGCTCGAGACATTGGATACGGGGAAGCCGCTTTCGCTCTCAAGTAATTTAGATATTCCGCGGGCTGCTTTCAACTTTCATTTTTTTGCGGATTTTATGAGAGGAGCCGGAACGGAAGCTTATCAAACTGACGATCTTGCAATCAATTATGCGATCCGCCGTCCGGTCGGCGTCGTCGGGCTGATCAATCCGTGGAACTTGCCGCTGCTGTTGCTGACGTGGAAATTGGCGCCTTGTCTGGCAGCGGGAAATACAGCCGTCATCAAACCGGCTGAACTGACGCCGCTGACAGCCACGCTCCTCGGGGAAATCTGCCATGATGCAGGGATGCCTGACGGGGTCGTTAATATCGTCCACGGATTTGGGCCTGATTCCGCCGGCGCTGCGCTTTCTGAGCATCCCGATGTTGATGCGATATCTTTCACGGGAGAAACGACAACCGGCAAAATCATTATGGAAGCTGCTTCGAAAACATTAAAGAAACTTTCTTTTGAATTGGGAGGAAAGAACCCGAACATTATTTTTGCCGATGCCGACATGGAGGAAGCCGTCAGCACCTCATTGAAATCGAGTTTCGTCAACCAGGGCGAAGTATGCATGAGCGGCTCCCGCATCTATGTCGAGCGGGAAGCGTATGACGAATTTCTGAACAAGTTCATTGAGAAAACGAAAGAGCTCAAAGTCGGCGATCCTTTTGATCCGGATACGAATATCGGCGCCTTAATTTCTTCTGAACACACCGAGCGTGTGATGAACTACATCGAATTGGCCAAACGGGAAGGCGGCGTTATTTTAACCGGAGGAAAACGCCCTGAAGGACAGGAATCCAGCTGCTTTCTTGAACCGACGATTATCACCGGACTTTCCCGCAATTCCAGGCTCATTAAAGAAGAAATCTTCGGTCCGGTCGTGACGGTGATTCCGTTCGACGAAGAGGAGGAAGTTATTGCACAGGCTAATGACACACATTACGGGTTAAGCGCGACCGTATGGACGAACGACCTCCGCCGGGCGCACCGCGTAGCCGGGCAAATCGAATCAGGCATGGTATGGGTCAACAGCTGGTTTCTCCGCGATCTTCGGACGCCGTTTGGCGGCATGAAACAGAGCGGGCTCGGACGGGAAGGAGGCATTCACAGCCTCGAATTCTTCAGCGAATTAACCAATATTTGCATCAAGCTGTAAAAGGGGGAAAACGGATGAATACGACAGCATTAAAAGATACGGCGCGCCTCTTGTATCTTGCCGAAACAGAGAAGCGCGAGGTTGAAAGAATCACAAAGGACTATCCGGAGCTGACCGTCGAAGAGGCGTATGCGATTCAAGAAGAACTGATTCAGCTGAAATTATGGGATGGCAACGGCATTATCGGTCCGAAAATGGGCCTGACAAGCCGGGCGAAAATGAAGCAGATGAACGTCGAGGAGCCGATCTACGGTTATATTTTTGAAGATATGATCGTGCCAAACGGCGGAAGCATCCGGATGAACGAGCTGATTCACCCGAAGGTTGAAGCGGAGATTGCTTTTGTGCTTGGGAAGGATATTGAAGGACCGGGTGTTACAAAGGAGAAGGTCCTTGAAGCCGTTGCTGAATTGATTCCCGTTCTTGAAGTGATTGACAGCCGCTATGAAAACTTCTCATTTACCCTGCCTGATGTCATTGCGGACAATGCGTCATCTTCAAGGGTGGTGTTAGGTGAAAAAGTGAAGATGCCGGACCAATTCAAGCTTGATGAAGCAAAAGTCTCTTTAGTGATAAACGGCGAGGTCAAAGAGCAGGGCACTGGTGCAGCGGTTGTCGGACATCCCGCAAATTCGGCGGCCATGCTCGCCAATATGCTCTCCAGGAAGAAACAAAAGCTTGCGGCCGGAAGTATCATTTTAACGGGCGGTGTAACGGGAGCTGTCATGCTGCAGCCGGGCGACCGCGTTTCAGCACAAGTAGAAGGACTGGGAGATGTATCATTTTCAGTCCAATCATAACCTGAGGTGATCATATGCCGATCGTTCATATTCAACTATTAGAAGGCCGGCCGCCTGAAAAGGTCGAGGAAGTCATTCAAAAAGTGACGGAAACGTTGAGCGCCACCCTTGATGCTCCGAGGGAAAACGTCCGCGTTCTTGTCACTGAAATTCCTAAAAGCCACTGGGGCATAGGCGGAACACCGGTTTCAAAATTAAGACCTTAAAGAAGGCGATGGGAGGAATCTACATGTCAATCGAATTGGCGGCGCTTGTTCCGCATACACCGAGGATGTGCTTTGAAGATAAAACCCCTGACTTTCAAAAAGAGCTGGTTAAAGGGATGAAGCGGCTCTCCGGGATCATCGAAAGAATTCAGCCTGATGCCGTTGTCTTGATTTCCTGTCACTGGACGTCAAGCTTCGATCATCTGATCGATGCGGCTCCCGATCATCAAGGCGTTTTAACAGCTTTGGAGTGCCCGAATTTAATTTCCGATGTTCCGTATTCTTACCCCGGGGATACGGAATTGGCGCTGCAGTTGGCCGAAGCCGGCGCAAAAGAGGGGCTTTCCGTCATTCCTATCAATGATCCCGCCTACTGCTGGGACTACGGGACGGTTGTTCCGCTGCGCTATCTCGTTCCAAAAGGGGATATTCCGGTCATCGATTTATCAGTTACATTGGCCGCGAACCTTGAAGAAACGCATTTGTGGGGCCGGATTGCCGGAAGAGTACTGAAGGAAAGCAGAAAGAAAATCGTGTTCATCAGCAGCGGGGCACTCAGCCACCATTTGGTGAGAGGGCCCGAATGCATGCCGACTTTGGCCGAACAGGCCCTCGATGCTCAATTTTTAACCTATTTAACAGACAACGATCTTATATCTGCTCAGCAGATGCTGCCTCAATATGCTAAAAATGCCGGACTTGAAGCTGGCGGCCGCCACATTGCAATGCTTTTGGGCGTGCTTGAAGACGGATGTAAAAGCACGTTTTACGGATACGGCCAGTCTTCCGGGAGCTCCAATGTCGTCATGGCATTCGAACCGGCGGGGCAAAAAGCTCGCACGCACGCTTTCAATGAAAAAGACACCGTGCGTTAAGCTGTTTTCATAATACGATTAGAATCGTGGAGGGGAACATGAAAAATCGTTCAGTTCATCCAGCAGAAATCATGGCGGCCAGCAAATTCAACAAAGTACATCTGACTGTTTTCCTATGGTGTTTTTTCGCCATCGCCTTTGACGGTTATGATATTGCGATGTACGGCGTCAGCCTGCCGTGGCTGATGGAGGAATGGAGCCTGACCGCCATTCAAGCCGGAGCGATCGGCAGCTATACATTGATCGGTATGATGCTCGGCGCGCTTATTTTTTCACCGCTCGCAGATCAATACGGCCGCAAAAAGGTGTTAGGCTTCTGTATTTTTCTGTTCAGCCTGTTTACGGCATTAGCCGGGCTGATCGATTCTCCGCTTTTGTTTACGATCATGCGGTTTCTCGCTGCTCTTGGAATGGGCGGATTGATGCCGAATGCGATTTCGCTGATGACCGAATATTCGCCGAAAAAAAACAGGGCGGTGATTGTAGCCGCCATGTATTGCGGCTATTCCGCAGGCGGTGTGCTGGCGTCCCTCGTCGGCATGTTCGCCGTGCCCGGGACAAGCTGGAGGGTGCTGTATCTGATCGGAGCCGTGCCGCTCTTTGTGCTCCCGTTCTTTTTCAGCCGGTTCCCCGAATCTCTGTCATTTTATGTTTTGAAGAAAAAGACGAAAGCGCTGGCTGAGATTCTCAATCAGGTGCATCCGGCGGGACGGTACAGGGAAGACGATAATTATCAAATTTCGGTGATTGCGAAAGAAAAGAAAGGCTTTCCGGTTAAAAAACTGTTCGAACAAAAACGTGCAGCGAGCACATTCGCATTCTGGCTTTCCGTTTTCAGCTGCCTTCTCATGGTCTACGGCTTAAATACCTGGCTTCCGAAAATGATGCAGGCGTCAGGCTACGGGCTGTCGTCAAGCTTGTCATTTAATCTGGCGCTGTGCAGCGGACAAGCCGCAGGAGCGGTATTCGGCGGGTATTTGGCAGATAAGGCCGGCCATAAAAAAGTGCTTGCGGCTATGTATGTCATCGGAGCCTTTTGTTTTGCAGCGTTTGGAATGACGATGAACCCCGTTCTTCTGTACTTGCTGATTGCTTTAGGCGGAGCATGCACTGTCGGAGCGCAAAATATCGCCAATCCTTATATTTCAGAATATTATCCGAAAGAAATCAGAGCGACCGGAATCGGCTGGGCGCTCGGGGTCGGCAGACTCGGAGCGATCATTGCGCCTTCGCTGTTTGCATTGATTCTTGCTGCCGGGATGGAGCCGAAGCAGGCTTTCATGGTGTTCGCGGTCCCGAGTGTTTTTGCTGCATTCGGCATCATGCTCGTCCAAGAGAAGCATGCTTCATTTGATTTTGTCTCTGAGTCGGAAAGCGCCGAGTTTACGTTAGAAGCCACATCAAAACATGGATAAAGGGAGGAAACCATTTTGCGGACACAAGTGGGAATTATCGGAGCGGGGCCTGCCGGGCTTATGCTCGCCAACCTGCTCCAGCGCCGGGGAATCGAAGCGGTCGTGATCGAATCCCGCTCGCGAAAGGAGATTGAAGAGACCATCCGTGCAGGCGTTCTTGAACAGATGACGGTAGATTTGCTAAATGAAACAGGCGCCGGTGAACGGATGATGAAAACAGCCATGTTTCATCAAGGGATTGAGATCCGCTTTGGCGGCAAGCGGCACAGAATTGATATGCATAAGCTGACGGGAGGAAAGTACATTGCCATCTATCCCCAGCATGAAGTGATCAAAGATTTAATCGACGTCCGTCTGCAATCGGGAGGGAGCATCGTTTTCAATGTGTCTGGCGTCCGCCTGTCAAATATTGATACAGAAGCGCCCGTCATCACTTATCAGACTGAAAACGGCGATACAGAAGAACTGACCTGCGATTTCATTGCAGGGTGCGACGGCTTTCACGGGCCAAGCAGACAAAGCATTCCGAAGGAGATTCGTAAAGAGTACGAAAAGGTGTACCCATACGGATGGCTCGGCATATTGGCTGAAGCTCCTCCGTCCTCGTCTGAACTTGTGTATGCCCATCATGAAGACGGGTTTGCCCTCGTCAGCACGAGGACTCCGGAAATCCAGCGGCTTTACCTGCAAGTCAGCCCTTCAGATTCAATCGGGAACTGGCCGGACGAAAGGATATGGGAGAAGCTTCATTTAAGGCTGTCGGCCGATGACGGATGGAAGCTGACTGAAGGCCCGGTGATTCAAAAGAACATTGTCTCGATGAGAAGCTTTATTTGCGATCCGATGCAATACGGCAGACTTTATTTAGCGGGGGATGCCGCGCATATTGTACCGCCGACCGGTGCGAAAGGCCTGAATCTTGCAATGGCGGATGTCCAAAGGCTTGCGTGGGCACTCGAAGACTATTACGAAGCCGGCAAAACCGAACGGCTGGAGCGCTATTCTGAGGCTTGCCTCCGCCGCGTCTGGAAAGCGGAGCGCTTTTCCTGGTATATGACATCACTGCTGCACCGCCATCACGGCTACACGCCATTTGACTACCAAATTCAATTGGCTGAGCTTGACCATGTCACAACCTCAACAGCGGCCGCTCAAAGTCTTGCCGAAAATTACGTCGGGCTGCCGCTCGAATCCGGAGAACCGTCTTTAAGCGTCACATGAATGAAGGGGAAGCGCCGGAGATAAGAAATCCCACATCATGTTTTCGTAAATGGTATAATGGATGTTGGCTGAAATGTATAACGAAAGGGTTTACAATATATATGGCAAAGCAACCGATTGATCTACTCATCCAGCCGAAATGGAGAATCATTGACCAATCCAGTCTCGGCCCATATTTTGATGCAAAACAATCATTTGCGATAGATGATACGCTGTGCGCTTCTGTCGGGAAAGGTTTATCTCCGGCGACCGCGCGTTCCTGGGTGCACCATGACACGATTGTGCTCGGAATCCAGGATACAAGGCTCCCTTATTTACAAGAAGGGATTTCATTGCTTGAAGAAGCGGGCTATCAAGCCATCGTCCGCAATTCCGGCGGACTGGCCGTCGTTTTGGACAGCGGGGTTTTAAACGTTTCCCTGATTTTTCAGGATAAGAAAAACGGAATTGATATCGACAGAGGCTATGAAGCGATGTTTGAGCTCGTTAAGCGAATGCTGTCATCCTATGACGCAGCAATCGAAGCCTATGAAATCAAAGGCTCCTACTGTCCAGGAAGCTTTGATTTGAGCATCGGGGGAAGGAAATTTGCGGGAATTTCCCAGAGGCGCCTGAGAGGCGGAGTGGCTGTTCAAATTTATTTGTGCGCTGATCAAAGCGGAAGCGGGCGCGCTGAGCTGATCAAACGCTTTTACGACACCGCCTTGAAAGACATGCGCGGGAAAACAAAAGCCGTTTATCCCGATATTCGCCCGGAAACGATGGCTTCGCTTTCTGAGCTTCTCAATGAAGACATTTCGGTGCAGGACTTGATGCTCTTGCTTCTGACACAGCTGAAAGAGCTGGGCGGGGAGATTTATCAAGGCCCTCTCACGCCCGCAGAAGAGGAAGTGTATGAGAAAAACCTTGTCCGCATGATTGAACGGAATGAAAAGGTTTTTGGATAGAAGAAGAGCCTCCGCCGCCTTTATATTCGTTGTCAGGCATGCTTAAAGCGGTGAAAAACCAGCGGGCTGTAAAATGCTTCAAAGACGGCAAAATCCTAAAACGGTTGAACGTTTTAGGATTTTGCCACACCTCACCGCTTCCGGAGCGGTTTTTTTATGCTGCGCTCGAAGCGCTTTTTCGTTTTACATATGTTTTGATGAGAAGATAAGCCGCCAAAGCGATGATATACGCCAAACTGACGGCCATTAAAATAACGGTTGCCGGCGTATGCTTGGCCGCATAGACGAAAAAATCAAGCTGTGAAATATTATGTGCGTTTTTAATGGAGTCCTCTCCGTACAGCCAACTTGTAAACTTGGCTGTATATTTCCACTCCCACGGCACCTTTAAAAGCTCGCTGCCTTGATACCAGCTTGCCAATGCAGAAAACAAAAACAAAAGGGCCGCAGTGCCGAACTGAACCGCATATAAAACAAACTTCATCGAATACCCCGCCTTATGAATTGCTATCCCTATTATGAAATTTTTGTCATATAAAAGCAAGCCGCAGAAAGGTAAAAATACCCCCTTTTTTAAAGAAAGGGGTATCCTCGTATCGAAAAATGTTTGTATGCATTGTCAGTCCTTGCTGCCTGAACGTCTCTGCCGCATCCTCTGAGAGCGCTATTCAGCCATTTTTTCTAAATTGCCGTTCCGGTCCATTTTGAAGGCGGGCGCAGCGTGTTCGTCTTCTTCGAATAAAACTAGTTTTCTTGCACGGTTCATAATTTTTACGAGCGTTTCGTAGTCTTCCTGGATGGTTGTCTGGTCTTTTTCCAGCTTTTTGACTTCCGCTTCAAGCTTTTCAACTTTCTTCGTCAGTTCTTCGTTTTCCTGTTTTAAACGTTCATTTTCCATTTTTAAAGCGGCAGTTTGTTCTTCGTTTCCTGTATAGTTTTGCAGGAAGCGGATCACATCATCGATCGTCATGTCTTTCGATGTATCGGCTGTATGGCCGGCCTGCGGCTGATTTGGCGATAGAAGGTGAGATAAACTAGCTAACTCTTCTTTAAAGCTCTCATCAACATAAGGCAGATGCTCGCTGGCGATCGGCTGCTGTTCGCTTGAATCTGCGGTTGCTTTCTTCTGCTCAACAACGCTTTCTGCAGGAGGTTCAGCATTCGTTTCGACCGGCGGCTTGTATAATAAGCGTTTTTTCGCCGGCTGTCCGTTTCCGAGGGCGCGCATTCTTTGCTTCCTCTGTTTTTTAGCCAGCTGCAATGCTTTTTCGTATTGGTGGCGGACAACTGCGTTCCATCTAAAACCGCAGGCGGCTGATGTCCTGTTCAGTCTGTCTCCGACTTCCTCGAAGGCGTTCAGCTGTGTGCTCCCTTCCCTGACATGCCGCAATACCGTTTCAGCAAGCAGTAAATCATTTTCCTCAGACCAAGCGTCTTGTCTTTGTTTCATCACTTCTCAACTCCCATTGTCAGTATTGGTATTAGATTGTCCATTTTGGAAAATATTTATACAAGTTTGCTAAAAGAATAGGAACTGATTTTTTTAGCGCGATCCTTGCAGGAATGAAAGAATCCTTGTAAAATGAAGGATGGTGTCATTTTTTATAAAAGTTCGGCACAGTTGAATGCCTTTCATAAAGACAGATGAACAAAACGAAAGGAAGCGTATGAAATGGCTAATGAATTTCGAGTATGCGACGATTGCCAGGCCACCAATTTAAAGACGCTTTTGCCCCGTCTGAAAGAAATTGATCCGGATGCAAAAGTGGAAATCGGCTGCCAGTCTTACTGCGGGCCGGGACGAAAAAAATCGTTTGCGTTTGTCAATAATCGTCCGCTGTCAGCTCCTGATGAAGACGAGCTGATCGAAAAAGTGAAAAAGAAACTCAAAAAATAACCGCCTCCCTAACGGGTCAGGCGTTTTTGCTTGTTTAACGGCTTTTTGGCAGGCTGGAACAAATGGCCGGGTAAATTCAAGGATGTTTTCAAAAAAACAGACTCGATATAATAGAAGCAGACCTTAAAGAAAACAAGCAGATCGGGCAATACTTACAATATACATTTAGTTTTCCGAAGAAAAAGAGACGGATGGGCAGCGATCAGTTTGCCTCACGTTTGAAAAAAAGAGGGACAAAAATGGCGTATCCAAACGGAAAATTATCAGAAGAAAAAGTGTTTAAAGATCCTGTTCACCGCTATGTCCACGTACGGGACAAGCTGATATGGGACTTGATCGGAACCCGCGAATTTCAGAGGCTGCGCAGAATCAAACAGCTTGGGACGACCTATTTGACGTTTCACGGAGCCGAACACAGCCGTTTCAACCATTCTCTCGGCGTCTATGAAATTGTCAGAAGAATGGTTGATGACGTTTTTAAAGGCAGGGAGGAATGGGATGACAGCGAGCGCGATCTGTGCCTTTGCGCCGCATTGCTGCACGATTTGGGGCACGGCCCGTTTTCCCATTCGTTTGAAAAGGTCTTCCGGCTTGATCATGAAGACTTTACGAGAGCGATCATTTTAGGCGATACAGAAGTTAACCGAGTATTAAACAAGGTAAGTCCGACATTTGCAAAGGATGTCGCTGAAGTCATCGCGAAAACCTATCAAAATAAGCAGGTCGTCAGCCTGATCTCAAGCCAGATTGACGCTGACCGCATGGACTACCTTCAGAGGGACGCCTATTACACCGGCGTCAGCTACGGTCATTTTGATATGGAGCGGATTCTCCGCGTCATGCGGCCGCGCGAAGACCAAATCGTCATTAAGCAAAGCGGAATGCATGCTGTTGAGGACTATATTATGAGCCGGTACCAGATGTACTGGCAGGTCTACTTCCATCCTGTGACAAGAAGTGCGGAAGTGATTTTGACGAAGATTCTTCACCGTGCAAAGCAGCTTCATGAGGAAGGCTATGTTTTCACGCATGCGCCAGTGCATTTTTATTCTATTTTTGAAGGCAATGTCACATTGGAAGATTATTTAAGTCTTGATGAATCAATCATTCTTTATTATTTTCAGGCCTGGGAAAAAGAAGAGGACGAAATTTTGTCTGATTTATGCCGCCGTTTTATCAACCGCAGGCTGTTCCAGTATGCGGAATTCAATCCGAATGAGGAAATGGCGACTTACTTTGAACTGACCAACTTGTTTAAAGAATCAGGGATTGATCCCGAATATTATCTTGTGGTGGATTCGTCCTCAGATCTTCCTTATGATTTCTACAGACCGGGGGAAGAAGAGGAACGCCTCCCGATTCAATTGCTGACGCACAACGGCCAGATTAAGGAGCTGTCGCGGCAGTCCGATATTGTCGATGCGATATCAGGCAAGCGGAGAACGGACCATAAGCTGTATTTCCCGCTCGATTTAATCGAAGGGCTGCCTGACGGCCGTCATGCGAAAAGAATGAAAGAATTGCTCGGACTGAAATAGAAAGAAAAGGATGAAGGAGATGGCGGAGATTTGTTAAAAGAACATGCAAAGCTGATGAAGGTCTTCTCGGATTCGGGGGAGATTGTCGGGCGGAAAAAGCTGCAGAAAATCATTTATATCGCAAAGAAATTGGAGCTTCCTTTTTATGAAAAGTATGATTTTCATTTTTACGGGCCTTATTCAGAGGAGCTGACGCTTCAAGTCGAAGAACTTTGCAATCTCGGATTTCTCCATGAAGTCAAAGAAAAAAAGGGCGGCTATTATCAATACCGCTATTCACCCACTGAAGCGGGAAAGCAGTTTTTGAGCCAGTGTGAGCTGGATATGCGGGATATTAAAGCCTATTTAGACGACGTAAACGGCCAGTCATCGCGTTTTTTGGAACTGGTGTCGACGATTTTGTATTTTGAGGGGCTGGAGCAGGAAGAGATTAGAGAAAAAGTGTTTACCGTAAAAAGCAAACAGCGGTATACGGACGAAGAATTCGATGAAGCCGTCGCTTACATAAAAAAGCTCAGAAATCTTTGTTCATAAGCCTGCCGAAAAACGGTAGGTTTTTTGGTTTGTTTTTTTGTCTGCGTTTTGGAATTTTTGTAGGGAAATTGAAAGAAGCAGTGAAAAGAACGTATGCAATATTTCCTCTTTTTGGATGAATTGAAGGAATTTTTTGATAACTAGCAGAATTTTTCATTCGTTCAAAAAATAAGGAGGGGTTTTGCAGTGAAGAAACGTTCTTTATTCTTATCTCTATTACTTTCCGTCAGTCTCATTCCCGGTGTGACGGCCGGTGCCGCCAAGACGGGCGGGCATGAGCACGAGCACGATCATGAAGCAAGAGGAACTTATATTGATTCTTTGCCTAAAGCGAAAGATTTTAAAGACTTGAAAGGAAAAGTTCAAATTGAAAGAACGGTCAATACGAAAATACTGGATGAGAAAGGAAATGTGACGGGAACGAAAACGTTTAAAAAGAATACGGGCAAAGGGTCGTTTTCAACCCAGGCAGGCACGGGAAGCCAGAAAGTGAGCGTCCTTGCCGTGGCTGACGCTCAGTATCGGGCGAAATACAGCGATTGGCAGACAAGAATCGTCCAAATTATTGAGCAGGCGGATGTCATGTTCAACAGGGATCACGATGTTGATTTTGTCGTCGAAGCTGTGGCGCCTTGGACCTCTTCAGGCAGCAACAGCTCTCAAATTCTATCAAACCTTCAGAGCAATTTCAGCGGGCGCAGCTATAAATTCGTCGTCGGAGTTACGGCGAACAGTAATTTTGACGCCGGCGGCATCGCATACGTATACAACAGCAAGCCGAACGGCAGCGCCTTCAGCGTAAACCTCGACCAGGGAACGGCCAACACGGCAAAAGCTGCAACCCACGAATTTTCCCATAACTTCGGCTTGAACCACGATGCGCAAGGAAGCGGAATCCGCTGCATTATGAACTACGACTACGCATACACGGTCGATGTTTGGGATTCAGCTCACAATAGCCAGATCACTAAAAACAAAGCTTGGTATAAATAATAAAAACGGCGTCCCGCGCGTAAGCGGCGAACGCCGTTTTCTTTTACATATCGCTCATTCGTTTGCCGGCGACACCGTAGTTTTCCTTTTTCATTTCCTCAATGATGACCGCGATTTTTTCTGCAGGTGCGCCTGTTGTTTCGGAGACGGCTTCGGTCACTTTTTTAACGAGATTTCTTTTTTGTTCATCTGTGCGGCCTTCCAGCATTTGAACAGTTACGTATGGCATATGTTCTCCTCCTCCTTTTAAAAAATGGCTGCTCACTTTAGCATCAGGTTCTCTTATAGTATACTGGAGATAGTAAATCTTTGTATATGAGAAAGAGGGAAAGCCACATTTTAGACCGTTTTCTTATTTATCCGCTGGAAATGATTCCGTATGTTGTTTTGACACTTGCTGCCGCATTCACTGTGCATGAGGTCGCCCATGCGTATGTGGCTTACAAATTCGGCGATGAGACGGCCAAACGGCAGGGCAGGCTGACGCTCAACCCGCTTAAGCATCTTGATCCGTTTGGAACGATTTTGATCTTTATATTGGGATTCGGCTGGGCAAAGCCGGTGCCCGTTAACCGCTTTTATTTTAAAAACCCGAGGCTGGCCGGATTTCTCGTGTCAATCGCCGGACCGATCAGCAATCTGATCCTTGCTTTCATCGGTTTTATATTGCTGCTTTTGTCCGTGAAGCTGTCCGGGACGCTGCCTGCCGGTTTTTACAGCGGTTTGCTTCAATTTTTTACGATTTGGGTGAATCTCAACCTGCTTTTATTTCTGTTTAATTTAATGCCGTTCCCGCCTCTTGACGGTTTTCGGGTTATACAGGATGTGGTCGCCCCCGAAGTGCGGGCGAAGCTGTCGAAATATGAGGCGTACGGCTCGATCGTCTTTCTGATTATCGTCATTACACCGCTTGGCCAATATGTATTCTGGCCGTTTTTGAATGACGGGCGGGAATTGATCATATCGATATTTAACAGCGTTTTCCGGCCGCTGATGTAGGAGGTATTTTTGATGGAACAAGGAAAAAAGAAAAAAACAATCGGATTCAACATTATTAAAAGCGATCCGACAGACGGACACGGGGGATTTGGAGCAGGGGCTTTAAGCCTTGACAACATCTCGCCTGTCTTTGTCGATGTCGAAGAGAAAGAAGCGTTTGTTGATATCGGCGCCATGCACGCCCGCAGCACTGTTGAAAAAGGAATCAAATTTTTGCCGAACAAGGAAGAGGTGCCGAACGGAAAACCTTACTGGCTTGTGTGGGTGACGATCGACCGCAGGGAAGAAGGCCCTTATTATGCGGGGGTGACGGCTTGCGAAATGACGGTCGACAGAAGCATCCGCCGCGGCTATAAATCGCTTCCGGAGCACGTGAATTTAATGGATAAGTCGATGAAGCGGAAGATTATTGTCGAGCACATGGATGAAAGTTCCAAGCGCGTTCTTGCCGATTTTCTGAAAAATCATGATCAAGGGCTTTGGGACCGTTCATCAGATGAGCTGAAAAAGGGATTGCTTCAGCAATAGGAAAAAAACCCCCCGGACCGCTGTGAAGTCCGGGGGGGTTCGTCTATCCCGCCCAAAAAAGTTTATTCTTCTTTTTTAAACCATTTTTCCCACCACTTTTTCCGCTTATGGGGAGCGGCGGACTTTTCGCGCCCGGCTTTTTGCTCCTTATAGATTTCTTTTCCGTAGCAAACCTGCTCAGGTTCAGTACCTTCGATAAAATAAGCGAAATATTTGGACGGGCAGCTGGGCGCCGCCGCATAGCCTGTAGCCGGGTCAATATACATCCCTTTCACGCCTTCAGGCGGCTTTAAAGCTGCGGCGGGCGCGTCTTTAAGCGCTTTTTCCATGAATTCGGCCCAAATTTGTTTGGCATAGTTTTTTTCTGCGACGGCATCGATTGTGCGCTCTTTGTCATATCCCGTCCAGACGCCTGAAGCAAGGCCGGGATAAAAGCCGACCATCCAGCTGTCGGTGCTGGTCGTTCCCGATTTTCCGGCGTATGGGCGCGTCAGCTGATCTGCGATCGTCCGCCCGGTAACAGATGTATAGCCGTTGAGTGATTTGTCGAACATTCCGCTCATCATGTCGGCCGTGATAAAAGCCGCTCTTGGGTCAAGGATTTGTTTGCTCCGCTTCGGTTTTTCGTAAAGAACCTCCCCGTTCGAATCGGTAATTTTCGTAATAAAGGAAGGTTCGATTTTTTTTCCGCCATTGGCAAACATGGCGTATCCGTTCACCATTTCAATCGGCTTCACTGGGGATGTTCCGAGCGCAAGCGACGGCACTTTTTGCAGCGGGCTCGTGATGCCGAATTGTTTTGCGGCATCAATCAGTTTGTCCATGCCGAGGAAAAGGTGCGTTTTCACCGCGTAAATGTTATCAGACAAAGCCAGGGCTTGAAGAAGAGTGATTGGGCCGTCTGCGTAATAGCCGTGATAGTTGCTCGGGGAATAAGCGCTGCCTTGCCCGAGCTCAAATGTCGTTTCCGCGCTCCTCATCCGGGTGGCCGGTGTAAAACCGTTTTGAACAGCCGAATAATAAAGGAAAGGCTTCATGGTGGAGCCGGGCTGCCGCATAGCCTGGGTTACGCGGTTAAACGGGCTTTTTTCGTAGTCGCGTCCTCCGACAAGCGCAAGAACGCTGCCGTCGGACGGGTTGATCGCTGCAAACCCTGCCTGAATGTCTGATGACGAATCGATCGTGCGTTCGATTGTGTCCTCGGCAATTTTTTGGAGACGCGGGTTGAGCGTGGTGAATACGTTGTAGCCGCCGGTTTCTGCTTGCTCCGGTGTCAAATGCAGCAAGCGCGCGATTTCTTTAACAGCTTCGTCATAAAAGTACGGAGCGGTTTTAGCGGTTGTTTGCTTATCCTGCTTTTCAAAGCGGAGCGGCAGTTTTTTCAGTTCTGCCGCCTGCTTTTTCGTCAGCTTGTTTTCTTTCTCCATCATTGTCAGGATCATTTCCTGGCGTTCTTTCGCTTTTTTTTCATTAACAAAAGGCGAATAAACGGAAGGACCTTTTGGAATGCCGGCAAGCATCGCGGCCTCCGCCGCATTGATATCCTTGGCCCGTTTGCCAAAATACAGCCGGGAAGCCGCTTCGATCCCGTAGGCTCCATGCCCGTAATAAATCGTATTTAAATAGCCTTCCAAAATATCTTTCTTTGTGTAGTTTTGTTCGAGCCGTATCGTATAAAAAGCTTCATTCCACTTTCTTTTCCATGTTTTATCGTGGCCGAGGTAGAGGTTTCTCGCATATTGCTGTGTAATGGTGCTGGCTCCCTGGACCTTGGACATCGCCTTTAGATCGGCAATGAGGGCGCCGCCCATTCTCATATAGTCGAAGCCGTGGTGCCGGAAGAAGTTCCGGTCTTCAACGGCAAGCGTGGCATCGATGACGGCGGGATTGATGTTCTTCAGCGAAACCCAGTACCGCTTTTGCCCGTAATGCGTCTCCCCCATTTGCTTTCCGCTTCCGTCATACAGCACGGTAGACCTCGGCACCTGAATCGAAGGAGCGCCTTGCCATTTGGCCGCCAGGACTACCGTCATGACAACGATTGAAAGGAAGATCAGCATCAATGCTCCCATGAACAAAAATGCGCGTATCGTCTTGATGGTTAAACGGACCCGCTTGTCCGTCATCATGTCCATGTTCAAATCTCCTCCCGGATAAATAAATGTTCTTATCATTATGAGGAAAAAGAGGAGGATTTAAACAAGCGGGAAGGAAAAAACAGCAGACCCTCGAGCAGCCGATTAACAGAGCAACCGGAGGAATCCTAAGTTTTGGCGGTCGCCGTGGCAGAATAAGCCTTGCGCCTATCTGTGGCAAGCTCAGCCAAAACGGCCGCCGGGAATGGAATGACTCCTGAAAATGAATCGATCCGTCTTTACAATCAGCTGCAATTCCTCTATACTTTTTCCTTAGGCAAAAGCCGATGCTTCAGTGCAGAATAATCGCCGCCGCAGGCGAGAAAAATAGATGGAAATACAGCTTATCACGAAAGGAAGATGACGCTTTGAGCGGACTTTGGTACACAGAGAAGCAAACGAAAAACTTCGGCATTACGATGAAAATCAACAAGACTTTACATACAGAGCAGACGGACTTTCAAAAGCTCGAAATGGCCGAGACGGAAGAATTCGGCAACATGCTGTTTCTTGACGGCATGGTCATGACATCTGAAAAAGATGAATTTGTCTACCACGAAATGGTGGCTCATGTGCCCCTGTTTACGCATCCGAACCCTGAGCATGTCCTTGTGGTCGGCGGCGGAGACGGCGGCGTCATCCGTGAAATTTTGAAGCATCCGAGCGTGAAAAAAGCGACGCTTGTCGATATCGACGGCAAGGTGATCGAATATTCTAAGAAATTTTTGCCTTCCATTGCAGGCAAACTTGACGATCCGCGCGTCGAAGTAAAGGTCGATGACGGCTTCATGCACATTGCACAATCTGAAAATGAGTATGATGTCATCATGGTCGATTCAACCGAGCCTGTAGGGCCGGCTGTCAACTTGTTTACAAAAGGCTTTTACGCCGGCATAGCAAATGCGCTAAAGGAAGACGGCATTTTCGTTGCTCAGACGGACAACCCTTGGTTTACACCTGAACTGATCACTAACGTTCAGCGCGATGTAAAAGAGATCTTCCCGATCACAAAGCTGTATTTGGCCAACATTCCGACATATCCAAGCGGATTGTGGACGTTTACGATCGGTTCGAAAAAATACGATCCTCTTGAAGTGGAGGACAGCCGTTTCTTTGATATTGAGACGAAATACTATACAAAAGACATTCATAAAGCGGCATTCGTCCTTCCGAAATTCGTCAGCGATTTAATCAAATAAAACAGTTTGGCGCAGGATGGCATTCTGCGCTTTTTTTCAGGGAGGTTTTTGAAGATGAGATTTGATGAAGCATATTCCGGCAAGGTGTTTATTGCAAGCCGCCCCGATTGGGAAGAGGCGGACGCCATCCTTTACGGCATGCCGATGGATTGGACAGTCAGCTACCGTCCCGGATCGCGCTTCGGTCCGGCGAGAATCCGCGAGGTGTCCATCGGGCTTGAAGAATACAGCCCTTATTTAGACAGGGAGCTGGACGAGGTTCATTTCTTTGACGCCGGCGACATCCCGCTGCCTTTCGGGAACCCGCAGAAGAGCCTCGACATGATTGAAGAATATGTTGACAGCATTTTAGAAAAAGGAAAATTCCCGCTCGGAATGGGGGGAGAGCACCTCGTTTCATGGCCGGTCATTAAAGCGATGTACAAAAAATATCCCGATCTTGCCATCATTCATATGGATGCGCACACAGATCTCCGCGTCGACTATGAAGGAGAGCCGCTCTCGCATTCGACGCCGATCCGTAAAGCAGCGGAACTGATCGGTCCCGGCAATGTCTATTCATTCGGCATCCGTTCCGGTATGAAAGAAGAGTTTGAATGGGCAAACGAAAACGGCATGCACATTTCCAAATTTGAAGTGCTTGAGCCGCTTAAAGCCGTCCTGCCGAAACTCGCGGGGCGTCCGGTGTATGTCACGATTGACATCGATGTCTTAGATCCCGCCCATGCGCCGGGAACCGGTACGGTTGACGCCGGAGGCATCACATCAAAAGAGCTGCTCGCTTCGATTCACGAAATCGCCCGCTCAGACGTCAACGTCGTTGGAGGAGACCTTGTTGAGGTCGCACCGGTCTACGACCATTCGGAACAAACCGCAAATACGGCAAGCAAGCTGATTCGCGAAATGCTGCTCGGCTGGGTGAAATAAACAGGCTGTCCTTTTTCGGGACGGCTTTTTTCTTAGAAAATAGTTTATCTTCCCGTCCGTTCTGTTAAGATGGTATAAAGGAGCAGCGGTTGAACTTTTTTTCCCGAATGATTATACTAATCAAGTCAAATCGGATCAAAAAAGGAAGTGTCGGAATGGATCAGGAGACACCCGTTAATATCCATGTGAAATCTGTTATCCGGGAAGGATCGGACACAGAAACGATCGAGTTCCGGACAACTGGGTTTTATTATATGAAAAAAGATAAAATATATCTTTCTTATCATGAAGAGCATGATGCGGGAAAGGTGAAGACGATCGTCAAAGCAAGCGAAAACGAAGTTCTGGTGATGCGTTCCGGCGCCATTGAAATGAAACAGCGTTTCAGGCCGGGCAGCCGCACCGTCACTCATTATAAAATGCCTTTCGGCAGGCTCGAGCTTGGCGTGGATACAAAATCCGTATCAGTCACCCGGCAGCCGCCAGACGGAAAGATCAGCGTTGAGTACGATATGATTGTAAGCGATGAACAAAAGCATTTACATATGATGTCGATTTCGTATAGAGGAGGACACGAGTCATGAACATAGTCGAACAAATGAAAGATGTGCTGAAACAGGAAATTAAAGAAGCTGTCATGAAAGCCGGCCTCGCCGCAGAAAGCGAGATTCCCGAAGTCGTATTGGAAATCCCGAAAGACAAATCGCATGGCGACTATTCCACTAACATGGCGATGCAGCTGGCGAGAATCGCCAAAAAAGCGCCCCGGAATATTGCCGAGGAAATCGTCGCATCCTTTGACAAAGGAAAAGCGTCGATCGATAAACTTGATATCGCAGGACCGGGCTTTATCAATTTCTACATGAACAATCAATATTTAACGAAGCTCATTCCGGCTGTGCTTGAAGCAGGAGAGGCCTACGGTGAAACAAATATCGGAGGCGGAGAACGTGTTCAGGTGGAATTCGTCTCAGCAAACCCGACGGGCAACCTGCATCTTGGACATGCCCGCGGAGCCGCTGTCGGAGATTCCCTCTGCAATGTACTTGAAAAAGCGGGGTATGAAGTGAGCCGCGAATATTATATCAACGATGCCGGCAATCAAATCAACAACCTCGCATTATCCGTCGAGGCCCGTTACTTTCAGGCGCTTGGAAACGACAAGCCGATGCCTGAAGACGGATATCACGGCGAAGATATTAAGGAAATCGGCCGAAAGCTCGCCGATGAATTCGGCGACCGTTTTGTTCATGAAGAAGAGAGCGAACGCCTCGCGTTTTTCCGTGAATACGGCTTAAAGTACGAATTGGGCAAACTTCGTGAAGACCTCGAGAATTTCCGTGTCCCATTTGATGTCTGGTACTCAGAGACATCGCTTTACCAAAACGGAAAGATCGATCAGGCGCTTGAAGCCCTTCGCGAAAAAGGGCACATCTATGAAGAAGACGGAGCGACATGGTTCCGCTCGACGGCGTTCGGCGATGACAAAGACCGCGTCCTGATCAAAAAAGACGGGTCCTACACGTATCTTCTGCCTGACATCGCTTATCACAAAGACAAGCTTGACCGCGGCTTCCAAAAGCTGATCAACGTATGGGGAGCGGACCATCACGGCTATATCCCGCGCATGAAAGCGGCCATTGAAGCGCTCGGTTATGACAAAGAAACGCTTGAGGTCGAGATCATCCAGCTCGTCCACCTCTACAAGAACGGCGAAAAAATGAAAATGAGCAAAAGAACCGGAAAAGCTGTGACAATGCGCGATCTCATTGATGAGGTCGGCCTTGACGCGGTGCGTTACTTCTTTGCGATGCGCAGCGCCGATACCCACATGGACTTTGACCTGGATTTGGCCGTCTCTACATCTAATGAAAACCCGGTTTACTACGCGCAGTACGCTCATGCGAGAATTTGCAGCATGCTGCGACAAGGAGAAGAAAAAGGTATTTCATTTGAAGGGAACCTTGATCTGACGAAAATCGCTTCTGAAAAAGAGTATGATCTGCTTAAAGTGATCGGCTCGTTCCCTGAGGCTGTTGCCGATGCCGCAGAGAAGCGGATTCCGCACCGCATTACAAACTATATTTTTGAATTGGCATCTGTGCTCCACAGCTTTTACAATGCCGAGAAAGTTCTCGATCCCGCAGATGAAGAAAAAAGCCGGGCGCGTTTATCATTGATGAAGGCAACACAAATCACATTAAATAATGCACTCAATCTGATCGGCGTATCAGCTCCTGAAAAAATGTAAAACGAATCCCCCGTCCATTGAACGGGGGATTTTTTCTTGATTTGGTGAGGAGGCGTCTCACACAAAGGAAGGGCCGCCGCCTTCCCTTATTGAACTTGAGCGTCAGAAAGAATCGATTGTGCTTTTCTTACTAACTCCTGCGCCATCTTCCCTTCGATGACAATCAGGCACTCATTTTCGCGATTGGCCATTCTGAACATTTCCAGCTCAATTAAATCTTTAATTTTGCACATCGTTTTTCTTGAGCATATATAAAGCTGATGTCTGGCTGAGCGGCAAAGTCTGTACAGCTCAATCAAGTTTTTTAATGTCATCGATTGTGCGCGGAGCTTAATAGACTCTGCTTGGTTCATCATATATCCCTCCGTATGTAATCATCACTTTGGTGAAATGTTACCCGCATGTTATACAGGATAAACGTACGATTCATAAAAAGTATGAAATCGATTTCGCCAGCCATTCGACTGGCCGCTGCATCACCGGCCGCTTCGCATACCGCTCCTTTGTCAGAAGCTCGGCGTGTTCAATGCTTTCCTTGACGACGTCAAAGAATTGTTTTGCCCAGTCTTTATCATGGATGACGACATTCACTTCATCATTGAAAAACAGGCTTCGGTTGTCAAAATTCGATGTTCCGATCATCACATCCCGGTCGTCGACGATCAATGCTTTTGCATGATAAAAGCCTCTGTAGTACCGGTAAATATAGCAGCCCGCTTCCAAAAGTGCGGGAAAATTCGTGTAGGCGGCCTCTTTGACAAGCGGATGATCGGCTTTCATCGGCACGAGAACCGACACGATCACGCCCCTTTCCCTGGCTGAAAGAACTGCCTGCTGCAAAGCCGGACTCGGAATATAGTACGGCGTGCAAATCATGATTCTTTCTTTTGCCTGATCAATAAATGAAATATATTTTTCCTCCAGTGAAAATCCCTTTGTCGCATGCATCGAATGCGTGACAGCTCCTTGATGGAGCGGCGGAAACTCGCCGCTGTCCGGCTGTGCCTGCGGCGCTTCTCTTTTGAAGTCCGATAAAAAAATGTGCTGCAAGTCGGCAACACCTTCCCCTGTCATTCGCAAATGGTAATCCTTCCACGGTCCGAATTCCGCTTTTTTACCAAGGTATTCTTTCGCAATGTTAAATCCGCCCACATAGCCGATCTTTCCGTCTATGACGGTGATTTTCCGGTGATTTCTTGCATTCAGCCGATAAAAGAAATAAGGGAAGCCAGGCTTGTTGACAAAAAAAACGTGCGCTCCGCTTTGTTTCAAGCCTGACAGCGTTTTTTTCTTTACCTTCATCGAGCCGATCCGGTCGATCAGCAAGCGGACGCATACGCCGGCTTTCGCTCTATCCTTCAGCACTTTCAAAAATTCAAGACTGATGTCATCGTTCTTCACAATATAAAACATGACATGCACCGACGATTCGGCCTGGCGGATGTCATCCATCAGCCGCTCACACAAGTCTTCTCCATTATGAATCAGTTCAATATCGCTTTTCTTCTCTGAAAAAACGGGTTCGTAAGCTTTCTTTTCAAAGGCTTTGCGGCCGAAACGGAAATCGAGCGCAAGAAGGAGGATGAGAAAACATACCATAATCATAAGCGGCACCAATGAAGACACTCCCTTTTTTCGTGTAAAGAATAGTGTCCCCCTAATTTCCTGCATTTATGAAAATATATTGACTGAACACTCATTCATTATTTAAGATAAAGGTAGTTCAAGGGGATTTAAGGTTGGGGAAATGAAAGGGGGAGCAGCTGATGAATGTCTTATTGTGGTTGAATTTCATTGCGTTTTTAGGTGTAACCGCTTACGCCGTTTATCTGTTTGTCTATTTGATCCGAA
Organism: Bacillus sp. FSL L8-0528; assembly: GCF_038593085.1. Taxonomy (NCBI): domain Bacteria; kingdom Bacillati; phylum Bacillota; class Bacilli; order Caryophanales; family Bacillaceae; genus Bacillus; species Bacillus sp. FSL L8-0528. Next base: position 3,869,505 of record NZ_CP151961.1, on the reverse strand, counting down.
CGAGAATCAGTTACATCAGGCTCGGACAAAAAGAGGATTTTGATAAGCGGACGAAGGAGCGCCTTCAAAAGATATGGGAGAACGTGTTCGGCCAAAAGAAACTGCTTAAAGATAAAAAAAGCGGCATTATCCACGTCATGTTTTTTTACGGCTTTATTCTCGTTCAGTTCGGAGCGATCGATTTTATTTTGAAAGGGCTCGTTCCCGATCAAGGACTTCCGCTTGGCGGCGTCTACCCGGCGTTTACGTTTTTTCAGGAAATCGTCACGCTGATGATTTTAATTGCGGTAGTCTGGGCCTTTCACAGGCGTTATATTGAAAAACTCGTCAGACTGAAGCGTAATTTTAAGTCGGGGATCGTACTCATGCTGATCGGCGGTTTGATGTTTACCGTTTTACTCGGAAACGGTATGAACATGATCTGGCATGAACATTCATTATCATGGCACGAACCGATGGCATCAGGCATCGCTTTTGTCCTCGGCTTCATGGGAGAAACCGCCTCAGCGGCAGTGTTCTATGCGGCATGGTGGGCGCATCTTCTCATCTTACTGACATTTTTAATCTATGTGCCGCAGTCAAAGCACGCCCATTTAATTGCCGGACCGGCAAACGTATTTTTCAGCCGGCTGACAAACCCGGGAAAGCTTCAAAAAATCGATTTTGAAGATGAAACAAAAGAAACATTCGGCGTCGGACGGATCGAGGAATTCAGGCAATCTCAGCTGATCGACCTTTACGCGTGCGTGGAATGCGGGCGCTGTACCAATATGTGCCCGGCTACCGGAACAGGCAAGATGCTTTCGCCGATGGATCTGATTTTGCGGCTCAGAGACCATTTGACAGAAAAGGGAGCAGCAGTAACATCGAAAACGCCTTGGGTTCCCGCGCCGCTCTTTCAGCATACGAAAGGCAACCAGCTGGCCATGGCGGCGGGGGGAGAAGGATCAAAAGAAGCGGCTGCTTCAGAACTATACAATCCGAGCTTAATCGGCGACATCATCACCGAAGAGGAAATTTGGGCCTGCACAACGTGCCGGAATTGTGAAGATCAGTGCCCGGTCATGAATGAGCACGTCGACAAGATCATCGATCTCCGCCGCTATCTGGTGCTCACAGAAGGGAAAATGGATGCAGATGCCCAGCGCGCCATGACGAGCATTGAAAGACAGGGGAACCCTTGGGGATTAAACAGAAAAGAACGTGAAAACTGGCGTGACATGAGAGACGACGTTAAGGTGCCGACAGTGAAAGAAATGAAGAAAAAAGGCGAGTCCTTTGAATACCTGTTCTGGGTCGGATCGATGGGATCGTATGACCGGAGAAGCCAGAAGATCGCCATGGCTTTCGCGCGTCTCCTCAATCAAGCCGGGGTCACGTTCGCGATTTTAGGCAATAAAGAAAAAAATTCAGGCGATACACCGAGGCGGCTTGGCAACGAGTTTTTATTCCAGGAGCTTGCCGCAAAAAACATTGAGGAATTTGAAAAAAATGATGTTCGAAAAATTGTAACCATTGATCCGCATGCATACAATATTTTTAAAAATGAATATCCTGATTTTGGTTTGAAAGCGGAGGTGTATCATCATACAGAAATGCTCGCTGCCCTGATTGAAGAAGGAAGGCTGAAACCTGAGTTTCCGGTTCACGAAACCGTCACCTTTCATGATTCATGCTATTTGGGCCGCTACAATGAGGTTTACGATCCGCCGCGCGCTATTCTGCGCTCCATTCCGGGCATCCGTTTAACGGAAATGGAACGCAGCCGTGAAAACGGAATGTGCTGCGGAGCGGGGGGCGGTCTCATGTGGATGGAGGAAGAGGCGGGCACTAGGATCAACGTTGCCAGAACGGAGCAGGCGCTCAGCACATCACCTTCTGTCATCAGCTCGGGCTGTCCTTACTGTTTGACGATGCTCGGCGACGGAACAAAAGCCAAGGAAATGGAGGATCAGGTCGGCACCTACGATGTGGCGGAGCTGCTTGAACGCGCCGTATTCGGCTCAGAACAAAAAGAACATGCTTCATAGACGGATTTCATGTTTTGAATAAAGAAGGTGTGAGCCGGATCTCCGCCTTCTTTTATCATCGGTATCACAAATCATGATAAGGGGAGAGGATGTCAGGTGGCGAGATCGGTTATTGCAGGCGGCGCGCGCACGCCTTTTGGAAAACTCGGGGGCGCGCTTCAGTCAAAGACGGCAGCGGAGCTCGGCGGAATCGCCGTAAAAGAAGCATTAAAACGTTCCGGTGTACATCCTGAGGATGTCGATGAAGTCATCATGGGCTCCGTTCTTCAAGGCGGACAGGGGCAGCTGCCGTCGAGGCAGGCAGCGCGTTTTGCGGGACTGCCATGGGACGTGAAAACGGAAACGATTAATAAAGTGTGCGCTTCAGGTTTAAGAAGCGTCACAATGGCGGATCAGATCATCCGGGCCGGTGATGCGGAGGTCATTGCCGCAGGAGGTATGGAATCGATGTCAAATGCCCCTTATTTGCTTCAAAAAGCGAGATGGGGGCTGAGAATGGGAGACGGAGCGGTTAAAGATTTGATGATCACAGACGGGCTGACATGCTCATTTACGGGCGTTCATATGGGCTCCTACGGAAATGCCGCTGCGAAAGAATTGGAGATTGCCAGGGAAGAGCAGGATCGATGGGCGCTCAGGAGCCACATGCGGGCCGTACAGGCTGCGGCTTCAGGTGCGCTCGGAGAAGAGATCGTCCCGGTTCGTATACCGCAAAAGCGGGGCGGCGAATTAACGGTCGATCAAGATGAAGCTCCGCGGCGCGACACGTCATTGGAAAGGCTGTCACAGCTTGCTCCGGTTTTTGACCATGACGGGACCATTACTGCGGGAAACGCGCCGGGTGTAAATGACGGGGCATGTTCGCTTATCGTGATGAATGAAGACAGGGCAAAGGAACTCAATGTGAAGGCGTCCGCCGTCATTAAAGCGCATACATCCATTGCAGTCGAAGCCAAAGACTTCCCGAAAACCCCAGGGCTTGTCATCAGAGAACTGCTTGACAAAACCGGAGCTGAACTTTCTGATATCAAACTGTTTGAAATCAATGAAGCTTTCGCCGCGGTAGCTTTGGCAAGCGGAAAGATCGCGGGCCTTGACATGGAGAAGGTCAATGTCAACGGCGGCGCCATTGCGCTTGGCCATCCGATCGGCGCGAGCGGGGCAAGAATCATTTTGACGCTTATGTACGAATTAAAACGGCGCGGCGGCGGTACAGGTATTGCTGCCATTTGCAGCGGCGGCGGTCAGGGAGACGCCGTGATGATCGAGGTATAAAAAGGGGGATTTTAAATGAAAAAAGACACGATCATGGTCATCGGAGCCGGCCAGATGGGGGCCGGGATCGCCCAGGTCTCTGCCCAGGCCGGATACAATGTTTACATGCACGACGTATCACCTGACCAAATTGAAAAGGGAATGAAGCGCATTTCCGGCCAGCTAGTCAGACAGGCGGAAAAAGGCAAGCTTCCACATGGAGACGTGCAGCAAATCTACCAGCGTCTTTCTCCTTCGGCTTCACTCGACGAAGCGCGGGAAGCTTTTCTCATCATTGAAGCGGCTGTTGAGCAAATGGATGTAAAAAAAGAGATTTTCAAACGGCTTGATGAAGTGACCGAAGACTCAGCTATATTGGCATCAAATACATCGTCATTGTCGATTACGGAACTCGCTTCCGTCACGAAAAAACCTCAGAATGTCATCGGCATGCATTTTATGAACCCGGTTCCGGTCATGCAGCTTGTCGAGGTCATCAGGGGGCTTGAGACGAGCGGTGAAACATATGAAACCGTCGTGGCTGCGGCGGAGCGGATGAACAAGGTTCCGATCGAGGTGCGGGATTTTCCGGGATTTATCTCCAACCGCATTTTAATGCCGATGATTAATGAGGCGGTTTTTGCGCTTTATGAAGGCGTCGCCGAGAAAGAAAGCATAGACGGCATCATGAAGCTTGGCATGAACCATCCGATGGGCCCGCTGGCTCTCGCTGATCTGATCGGTCTGGATACGTGTCTGTATATTATGGAGACGCTGCATGAAGGCTTTGGCGATGATAAATACCGGCCATGTCCGCTCCTTAAACAATATGTCAGCGCAGGACGTCTCGGAAAGAAAACGGGCAGAGGGTTTTACACGTACGAAAAGCAGCCGACATAAGGAGGGGTGAGCTTGAATTTTCAGTTTACAGAAGAGCAGACCCGCATGCAGAAGATTGTCAGGCAATTTGTTAAACAGGAGGTCGCTCCTTTTGTACCTGAAATGGAGAAAGGGCGTTTTCCAACCTCTCTTTTGAAGAAAATGGCGGAGCGCGGCTGGATGGGGATTCCGATACCGGCTAAGTACAGCGGAGCCGGTCATGACTTTATCACCTATATGATGACCATCCATGAGCTGTCAAAGAAAAGCGCCGTTCTTGGCGCGGTTCTATCTGTACACACGTCAATAGTCACCATTCCCATTCTTTTATACGGAAATGAGCGGCAAAAAGAGCACTATGTTAAAAAGCTGGCAGCAGGGCAGTACTTGGGAGCTTTTTGTTTAACTGAACCGAGTGCCGGTTCCGATGCGGGCAGTCTAAAAACAAGGGCCGAAAAGCGCGGCGATACCTATGTGCTGAACGGAACGAAAGTTTTTATCACAAACGGCGGAGCCGCCGACATTTATCTTGTTTTTGCTTCAACCGATCCGAAAGCGGGAACGGGAGGCATTTCGGCTTTTATCGTGGAGAAGGGCGCGCCGGGCTTTTTCATCGGAAAAAATGAAGAGAAAATGGGGCTTCACGGTTCGCTGACGGTCACTTTAAATTTTGATAACGCTGTTATTCCCGCCCGGCAGCTGCTGGGGGAGGAAGGAAAAGGATTCAAAATGGCCCTTTCCAATCTGGATACCGGGCGGATCGGCATTGCGGCGCAGGCACTGGGCATCGCCGAAGGAGCGCTTTCTGAAGCCGTCCAATTTCTAAAAAAACGGTATCCGGACGGAGAGCTGTATAAGAACGGGCAAGGGCTTGCCTTTAAGCTGGCCGACATGGCGGCAAGGACAGAGGCAGCCAGGCTTCTCGTCTATCAGGCCGCTTCATTGAAACAGCAAGGCGTGCAAACGGGAAAGGCTGCTTCAATGGCCAAACTGTTCGCTTCGGAAACGGCGATGTATGTCGCCGGAGAGGCCGTGCAGCTGCTCGGAGATTTTGGATATACAAAGGATTTCAACGCTGAACGATATTTCAGAGATGCGAAAGTGTGTGAAATTTATGAGGGCACAAGCGAGATCCAGCGGATCGTCATCGGTAAGCATTTATAAGGGGGGAAAAGAATGATCTTTAAGCTGAGTGAAGAGCACCAAATGATACAGAAGATGGTGCGCGACTTTGCCCGTCAAGAGGTGGAGCCGACTGCAAAGGAGCGGGATGAGGAAGAGCGGTTTGATATGGAACTGTTTGCCAAAATGGCGGAATTGGGGCTGACGGGAATACCGTGGCCTGAGGAATACGGGGGGATCGGCAGCGACTATCTCGCCTATGTCATCGCGGTTGAAGAGCTTTCCAAAATCTGCGCCTCAACGGGCGTTACCTTGTCAGCCCATACTTCGCTTGCAGGCTGGCCGATTTATGCATTCGGAACGGAAGAACAGAAGCAGGAATACTTAAAGCCGATGGCCCGCGGTGAAAAGATAGGCGCCTACGGATTGACGGAGCCCGGTTCAGGTTCTGATGCCGGCGGTATGAAAACGACCGCGGTCAGAAATGGTGATGATTATATTTTAAACGGAACGAAGATCTTTATCACAAACGGCGGAATTGCAGACATCTACATCGTGTTTGCCAACCTTGCGCCGGAACAGAAGCACAAAGGCACAACCGCTTTTATCGTTGAAAAGGATTTTCCCGGTTTTTCTGTCGGGAAAAAAGAAAGGAAACTGGGCATCCGTTCATCGCCGACAACCGAAATTATCTTTCAGGACTGCCGCGTGCCTTTAAAAAACCGCCTTGGCGGGGAAGGTGAAGGCTTTAAAATCGCAATGCAGACGCTTGATGGAGGCAGAAACGGAATTGCCGCTCAAGCCGTCGGGATTGCCCAGGGCGCATTTGAGGCGGCGAAGGTGTATGCGAAAGAGCGGAAGCAATTCGGCAGGCCGATCGCCGAGCAGCAGGGCATCGCTTTTAAACTGGCTGATATGGCAACGGAGATTGAAGCTTCAAGGCTTTTAACCTACCAGGCGGCATGGCTGGAATCAGAGGGGCTGCCTTATGGAAAAGCTTCCGCCATGTCGAAGCTATACGCAGGGGATACGGCTATGAAAGTGACGACAGAGGCCGTGCAAATCTTCGGCGGATACGGCTACACAAAGGATTATCCGGTCGAGCGCTTTATGCGCGATGCAAAAATCACTCAAATCTATGAAGGAACACAGGAAATTCAGAAGCTCGTCATTTCGAGAATGCTGATGAAATAAGGGTGGAAAACAGCCGTCTGGCACGGTTTGGGCTGCTGCCGGCGGACAGGCCGCCGAGGCAGTTTTTTTCGTTTTCAAGGGGCCGGACGCTCCCGGCTGTTCTATGTTTCAATCCCGCTTGCCGCCGATTTCCAATGCAACAGGTAAAAATTATTGAATTAACGGGAATAAAGGTGGCATAAAGTGATTTCTTTTGTTTATAATGAGAGGTATGGTTTGTCGTAAAGACAGGGATTACATGCTTATTTTCTATGACAGAGATAGTAGATACATACATGAAGATAGAAAGGGAGTGTCTGGCGATGAGTTTGAAACAATACTCAGAGGAACAGCTAAAGGAAATGGCTTTAGTTGAAATCGCATACGAAATTTTTTCGGAACACAAAAAACCGATTACATTCCAGGAGCTAACAGATCAAGTGGCTTCCTTGCTTGGAATGGGGAAAGAAGAGCTGGAAGACCGCATCGCCCAGTTCTACACAGATTTAAATATCGACGGACGCTTTTTGGCGCTGTCAGACCAAACGTGGGGCCTGCGCAGCTGGTATCCGTATGATCAGCTTGATGAAGAAACACAGCCGACTGTAAAAGCGAAAAAGAAAAAAGCGAAAAAAGTGGTTGAAGAAGATCTTGCTCTTGACGAATTCGAAGAAATCGACGAGGATGATATTCTTCTTGACGATGTCGAAGACGATTTGGACATTGACGCCGATGAATTCGAAGAAATCGATGAAGCCGACGATGATGAACTGGATGATCTTGAAGACGAGATCCTGGATGATGATGAAGATTTTGAAGAAGAGGAAGACGAGGAGTAATTTTGCCGCCTGAACGGAATTCATGTTTAAATCGATCTTGACTTTCACAGGCGAACTATGTAGTATGTATTTTGGGCTCTTCAAAACGAAGAGATTCGAGTGATACGGACTATCAGCTCCCTTTCAAGAAATTGAAAGGGAGCTTTCTTGTTTTTCCGCCTCCTTATCATTTAAATCATTTAGAAAAGATCTAAATGATTTTTCATAAAAAGAGCATTTTAAGGAATAAGCGTTAATCGAAGAGAGGGGTACAGAAATGACAAAATATATCTTTGTAACCGGAGGAGTTGTATCCTCGCTTGGAAAAGGAATTACGGCGTCTTCGCTCGGCCGCCTGCTGAAGAACAGAGGTTTGAATGTCACCATTCAAAAATTTGACCCGTATATCAACGTAGACCCGGGGACGATGAGCCCGTATCAGCACGGTGAAGTGTTCGTAACCGACGACGGTGCGGAAACGGATCTTGACCTCGGCCACTATGAGCGCTTCATCGACATCAATTTAAATAAATACAGCAACGTGACAACAGGAAAAATCTATTCCACGGTGCTGAAAAAAGAGCGCAGAGGCGATTATTTAGGCGGTACCGTACAGGTTATACCTCATATCACAAATGAAATTAAAGACCGCGTATTCCGCGCCGGAAAAGAAACGGGCGCTGATGTCGTGATCACCGAAATCGGCGGAACCGTCGGTGATATCGAATCGCTGCCGTTTCTTGAAGCGATCCGCCAGATCAAGAGCGATGTCGGCCGCGACAATGTGATGTACATCCACTGTACGCTAGTTCCATATCTTAAAGCGGCGGGAGAAATGAAAACAAAGCCGACTCAGCACAGCGTAAAAGAACTGCGCAGCCTCGGCATCCAGCCAAATGTCATCGTCGTGAGAACAGAAATGCCGATTTCTCAGGACATGAAAGATAAAATCGCGCTGTTCTGTGACATCGATCCTAAAGCCGTCATCGAGGCCGGCGATGCGGATACGCTCTACTCCATTCCTCTCGACCTGCAAAAACAAGGGCTGGACAGCTTGGTCTGCAGCCACTTGAAGTTAGATTGCAGAGAAGCCGATATGGAAGAATGGAAAGAACTCGTCAAAAAGGTGAAAAGTCTGTCCAAGACGGTGACAATCGCTTTGGTTGGTAAATACGTCGAGCTCCCGGATGCTTACATTTCAGTTGTGGAATCGCTTCGCCATGCAGGTTATGCGTTTGACGCAGACATTCAGGTTAAATGGATCAATGCGGAAGAAGTGACGGAAGACAACGTTGCCGATCTTGTTCAGAATGCGGACGGTATTCTTGTGCCGGGCGGATTTGGAGACCGCGGTGTTGAAGGGAAAATCACGACAGTCAAATATGCCCGCGAACAAAAGATTCCGTTCTTCGGCATTTGCCTCGGAATGCAGGTGGCATCGATTGAATACGCGAGAAATGTGCTCGGTCTTGAAGGAGCGCACTCAGCCGAAATCGATCCTTCCACACCGTATCCGATTATCGACCTTCTCCCTGAACAAAAGGACATTGAAGACCTCGGCGGAACACTGCGCCTCGGACTTTATCCGTGCAAGCTTCAAGAAGGGTCGAAAGCGTATCAGGCATATGAAAATGAAGTGGTGTATGAACGCCACCGCCACCGCTATGAATTCAACAACGAATTCAGACAGCAGATGGAAGAAGCCGGATTCGTATTTTCCGGGACAAGCCCTGACGGCCGCCTTGTGGAAATTATCGAGCTTAAAGACCATCCATGGTTTGTCGCGTCTCAGTTCCACCCTGAATTCACGTCAAGACCGACAAGACCTCAGGCTCTGTTCAGAGACTTCGTACATGCTTCGCTGAAGACTTCGGAAAAGCTGTAAAAAAGAAAAAGCCTGCCGGCAAACCACGCCGGCAGGCTTTTTTGGATTTTTCTGGTGATCATGGCGGCCCGAACTGGTACTATATTCATTAAGGCCGGCCCCACCGTCATTAATTTCCTTTAGGCAACCCTGTTTTATTGGTATTCCTGAAGAATTTCCTTTAATGTAAAGGATAGGGCATGATAAATGTAGAGGCTGACCATCAGGGACGGAAATCCGAACCTTGTTCCGTCTTCATCGGGAAGAAGCGGCATTCTCAGCTTTGAATCGATATGGACATCGGCGAATGATGCGATCGGGGCGCCGTCTTTTCCCGAAGGGGAGACGACAACAAGTCCGATTCCTTTTTCAAATAGTTTTTCCGCCATTTTCAGCTCTTCGTCATCTGCTGAACCGGCGCAGAACATCAGCACTTTGTCCGTCATTTCAAAATCGGGCCAGTTTTCTTCGTCCTTCGGCAGCACTTTGACTGAGGGGAACGGTTCAGAACTGTACATCGCTTCTTTCAAAATGCCTTCCAATTCATTTTTTCCGTATACATAAACCGAATGATCACTGATGACCGCCTGAGCCAACAAGCGGGCGCCGTCCTCTATCGATTGGGCCTCGCCCTCTTGAATCCGGTTGAAGATTCCCGTCAATTGAGTGGTGAAAATTTTAAGCAAGCTGACTCCTCCTTTTTTACTGACTATCATTATATAACAAAAGAGAATAATGGGAAAAATCCTCTAAATATGTCGCAAACTTAAATATTTTAATTAAAGGAAAAGAGAAAAACAAAACAGAATAGATAAACTACTGCTTAATTTTGGCGAAAATTATAAATATAGAGGTGTAAATCATGAATGAGAAGATTTTAATCGTAGACGACCAGTACGGGATTCGGGTTCTGCTGAATGAAGTTTTCAATAAAGAAGGATACAAAACCTTCCAGGCTGCGAACGGGATTCAAGCGCTTGACATTGTGAAAAACCAGCGCCCCGACCTCGTTTTGCTCGATATGAAAATCCCCGGCATGGACGGAATTGAAATTTTGAAAAGGATGAAGGTCATTGACGAGGGGATCCGCGTCATCATTATGACGGCCTACGGAGAGCTCGACATGATCCAGGAATCGAAGGAGCTCGGAGCCCTGACGCACTTTGCGAAGCCTTTTGACATCGACGAAATTCGCGATGCCGTTAAAACCTATCTGCCCATAAAGTCCAACGGATAGCGGAAAAGTTTTTGATGTTGTCACAGTCACAATGTTGCCGATTTGTTGATTAATTGTTATTCTATATAAGTAGAGAAAAGCTATCTAACGTTTTTAAAAAACCAAAACATTTTACATATGGCGGATTTTTCTGGTCATGCTAGGTAGGTGTGGAGGCTTTTTTCGCAAAAGCAAATCAGGCTACATAAGGAGGACTTTCGACATGCCTTTAGTATCAATGACGGAAATGTTGAATAAAGCAAAAGAAAACGGATATGCTGTCGGACAATTTAACTTAAATAACCTTGAGTTCACTCAAGCGATTTTACAAGCCGCTGAAGAAGAGAAATCTCCTGTTATCCTCGGTGTATCAGAAGGTGCAGGACGCTATATGGGCGGATTTAAAACCGTTGTGGCAATGGTTAAAGCGCTGATGGAAGAATACAACGTAACAGTACCTGTTGCGATTCATTTAGACCACGGCTCAAGCTTTGAATCTTGTGCAAAAGCGATTCATGCGGGATTCACTTCCGTTATGATCGACGCTTCCCACCATCCTTTCGAGGAGAACGTTGCGACGACTTCAAAAGTTGTTGAGCTTGCTCATTTCCACGGCGTATCAGTTGAAGCTGAGCTTGGAACTGTAGGCGGACAGGAAGACGACGTCATTGCAGAAGGCGTCATCTACGCGGACCCTAAAGAGTGCCAAGAACTTGTTGAGCGCACAGGAATCGACTGCCTTGCACCTGCATTAGGTTCTGTTCACGGCCCTTACAAAGGCGAACCAAACCTTGGATTCAAAGAAATGGAAGAAATCGGAAACACAACTGGTCTTCCGCTCGTACTTCACGGCGGTACAGGCATCCCGACTGCCGACATCAAGAAAGCTATTTCTTTAGGTACGGCAAAAATCAACGTCAACACTGAAAACCAAATCGCTTCTGCGAAAGCTGTTCGCGAAACGCTTGCTGCGAAGCCTGAAGAGTATGATCCGCGCAAATACCTCGGACCTGCACGCGAAGCTATCAAAGAAACAGTGATCGGCAAAATGCGTGAATTTGGTTCTTCAAACAAAGCATAATGACGATTGGAAAAGCATCTGTTTTCCCGCAAAGCCGGGGAAACAGGATGTTTTTCTGATGTTTTAGGGAAGTGCTGTTAACACATGCCTTTGACGGCATGAGGCTCTTTTGCTTCCCGTTCAGTCAAAAAAGCCGCCTGATAGCGACAGGCGGTTTTATCCATATCATCCGGAAAGCGCAAACATGTTCCACAGTTCAGACATTTTCATGACAGGAGGTTTTATCAATATGCTGTTTTTTATTGATACTGCAAATTTAGACGAAATTAAAGAGGCGCACGCTCTCGGTGTGCTTGCAGGAGTTACGACAAATCCTAGTTTAGTAGCAAAAGAAAACATTTCGTTTCATGACCGTCTGCGTGAAATTACCGAAGTGGTTTCTGGGTCAGTCAGCGCCGAGGTTATTTCTCTGAAGGCTGAAGAGATGATTGAAGAAGGAAAAGAGCTTGCAAAAATCGCGCCGAATATTACGGTGAAAATTCCGATGACGTCTGACGGCCTGAAAGCTGTTAAAGCATTAACCGATCTCGGGATTAAAACGAACGTCACGCTGATCTTCAGCGCAAACCAGGCGCTTCTTGCAGCAAGAGCAGGAGCTACGTATGTTTCCCCGTTCCTGGGACGCCTTGACGATATCGGCCACAACGGCCTCGATTTGATCAGTGAAATTAAACAAATTTTCGATGTGCACGGTTTGGACACGCAAATCATCGCCGCGTCCATCCGCCATGCGCAGCATGTGACTGAAGCCGCGCTAAGGGGAGCGCATATCGGCACGATGCCTCTCAAAGTCATTCATCAGCTTACAAAGCACCCGCTGACTGATAAAGGGATTGAACAGTTTTTAGCTGACTGGAATAAATAATTGCTTCATGTGGGTGGCAAGTGGAGGGGCTCCCTCCGTTTGTCACCATTTTGTCTTACAAAGAGAAATGAATGTTTTGCAGAAGAGAACCTTGCCGCAGTCTGCTTCGCTGCTTTTCTTCCCGATAAATTTAAAATGTGTTGTATTCTTTCTCTTTTAATTGGATAGATTTTGAAATGAACCATTTATTTTGAGTCTGAAGGAAATCTCATTATGAAGCGCTCCATTAGCTATCTTCTTTAAGGAAGGAGACGATCATGGAAAAGTTAAATATAGCCGGCGGCGATCCTCTCAATGGCACAGTACATATAAGCGGAGCGAAAAACAGCGCTGTCGCTCTCATACCCGCGACGATTTTGGCTGATTCGACGGTTACGCTTGAAGGCCTTCCCCATATTTCAGACATTTTGACGCTGCGCGATCTGCTGAGAGAGATCGGCGGAAACGTTCACTTTGAAAAGGGAGAAATGGTCGTTGATCCTGCGCCGATGATCAGCATGCCTTTGCCGAATGGAAAAGTGAAACAGCTTCGGGCTTCTTATTACTTAATGGGCGCGATGCTCGGACGCTTTAAGAAAGCGGTCATCGGCCTTCCAGGCGGCTGCCACCTCGGTCCGAGACCGATTGATCAGCATATCAAAGGTTTTGAGGCGCTCGGAGCCGAAGTGACGAACGAACAGGGTGCGATCTATCTGCGTGCGGAGGAATTAAAAGGCGCGCGCATTTATCTTGATGTCGTCAGTGTTGGAGCAACGATCAACATCATGCTTGCCGCCGTGCTTGCCAAAGGCAAAACCGTAATTGAAAATGCTGCGAAAGAACCTGAGATTATCGATGTTGCCACCCTTTTAACGAGCATGGGAGCAAAAATAAAAGGTGCCGGTACGGATGTCATCCGCATCGAAGGCGTTGAGTCGCTTCACGGGTGCAGACACTCGATTATTCCGGACCGGATCGAAGCCGGCACTTTCATGATCGCAGCTGCTTCCATGGGACAAGAAGTGCTGATTGATAATGTGATTCCGACGCATTTGGAATCGTTAATCGCCAAGCTCCGCGAAATGGGGGTTCGAATCGAAGAAAGCAGCGAGCAGATTTTAATGGTCGGCGGGCAGAAAGAGCTGAAACCCGTCGATTTGAAAACGCTCGTATACCCCGGTTTTCCGACCGATCTGCAGCAGCCGATGACATCGCTCTTAACGAAGGCAAACGGGACGAGTGTCGTCACTGACACCATTTATTCCGCCCGCTTCAAACATATCGACGAGCTGAGGCGCATGGGCGCGTCGATGAAGGTCGAAGGCAGATCGGCGATTATTACCGGTCCCGTTCCTCTGCAGGGCGCCAAGGTGAAAGCGAGCGATCTGCGGGCGGGAGCGTGTCTCGTTGTTGCGGGTCTAATGGCGGAAGGAGTCACGGAAATCACCGGTTTGGAGCACCTTGACAGAGGCTACAGCCAGCTTGAAGAAAAGCTGGCAAAGCTCGGGGCCACTGTCTGGCGCGAAAAATTGACAGACCAGGAAATTGAACAGCTGCAAAATTCCTGATGGACAAATGCTGTGATAGATCAAACATAAAACGATTTCATATGGGGGAGAGGAGATTAGATAGGAATGGAAAGAAGCTTATCGATGGAACTGGTGCGTGTGACAGAAGCGGCTGCGCTTAAGTCAGCGCGCTGGATGGGTAGAGGTAAAAAGGACGAGGCCGACGACGCCGCGACAAGCGCCATGAGGGATGTGTTTGACACCATTCCTATGAAGGGAACGGTCGTAATCGGAGAAGGGGAAATGGACGAAGCACCGATGCTTTATATTGGAGAAAAGCTCGGCAACGGCTACGGCCCTCGCGTAGACGTAGCAGTAGATCCTCTCGAAGGGACGAACATCGTCGCAAGCGGCGGATGGAACGCGCTCGCAGTCATTGCTGTGGCTGATCACGGAAACCTGCTGAATGCGCCTGACATGTATATGGATAAAATCGCTGTAGGTCCTGAAGCTGTCGGCTGCATCGATATTGAAGCGCCTGTGATTGATAACTTGAAAGCTGTGGCAAAAGCAAAAAATAAAGATGTAGAAGATGTCGTAGCCACGATTTTGAACCGTCCGCGGCACGAGGAAATCATCCATGAGCTTCGCGAAGCGGGCGCCCGAATCAAGCTGATCAATGACGGGGACGTGGCCGGTGCCATTAACACCGCTTTTGATCATACAGGCGTCGATATTTTATTCGGCTCAGGAGGCGCTCCGGAAGGCGTCCTGTCTGCTGTCGCACTCAAAGCTCTCGGAGGAGAAATTCACGGAAAGCTTCTTCCTCAAAACGAAGAAGAACTGAGACGCTGTGAAAAGATGGGGCTTGATACGGGCAAAGTGCTCCGCATGGAAGACCTCGTCAAAGGAGACGACGCGATTTTCGCCGCAACCGGTGTCACAGACGGAGAGCTCTTGAAAGGCGTGCAATTCAAAGGATCTGTCGGAACGACCCACAGTATAGTCATGAGAGCGAAATCCGGTACGGTGCGGTTTGTGGACGGAAGACACAGTCTCAAGAAAAAACCTAACCTAGTCATCCGGCCATAAGGAAGAGGAAAAGCGGGGATATAGACGACCCGCTTTTCCCTTGTATTTCACTTCACGAATTGAATCAAGGTTCATACTCTGATACAATAGCTAACGGCTTTTCTTCTTCATGTCAAGGCATTTTCAAAACAGGGTCATCTCTATCAATTTCATGTCAAATCGCAAATGAAGTTGAATATGTACGACAAATGAGGTAAAACTAAAGAGTGCTGCGAAATTTTCTGCACATGTTGGTTCTTAGAGAGCCAAAATCCTGCCGCATCTATCAGATATGCGATTATCTTCTCTTGTTAAGTCCTCGCTTCTTTCTCGACTCATACTTATAATCCTTTTCAATACGTCGATATATATGGGTAGAAGCGTTGCCGGTAAACGAATCGGCAGTATAATCAAGCGTCTTTCGTGAAATTGATGAGACAAAGTAAATTATTCGATTAGAAAAGAGTGGTGTTCTTAGTGAAAGATGTATCCATTTCATCTTTGGAAAATATGAAATTAAAAGAGCTGTATGAGCTTGCAAGGCATTATAAAGTCTCTTATTACAGCAAACTGACAAAAAAGGAACTGATTTTTGCCATTCTGAAAGCAAACGCCGAACAGGAAGATCTGCTGTTCATGGAAGGCGTATTGGAAATCATCCAGTCTGAAGGGTTCGGCTTTCTCAGACCGATCAATTATTCCCCTAGTTCAGAGGATATCTATATTTCCGCTTCGCAAATCCGCCGTTTTGATTTGAGAAACGGTGACAAAGTGTCCGGAAAGGTCCGTCCTCCAAAAGAAAACGAACGGTATTACGGCCTTCTGCATGTTGAAGCGGTTAACGGCGACGATCCTGAATCGGCAAAAGAACGCGTGCACTTTCCAGCGTTAACGCCGCTTTATCCAGACCGCCAGATGGTGCTTGAAACGAAACCGAATCACCTGTCAACACGGATCATGGACATGATGGCGCCGGTCGGCTTTGGACAGCGCGGTCTGATCGTCGCTCCGCCTAAAGCAGGTAAAACCATGCTTTTGAAAGAGATCGCGAACAGCATCACAACCAACCATCCGGAGGCGGAGCTGATCGTGCTTCTTATCGATGAAAGGCCTGAGGAAGTGACCGATATCGAACGTTCGGTTGCAGGAGACGTCGTCAGCTCCACGTTTGACGAAGTTCCTGAAAACCACATCAAGGTGGCCGAGCTTGTATTGGAACGTGCGATGAGGCTTGTCGAACATAAAAAGGACGTCATCATTTTAATGGACAGCATTACAAGGCTTGCCCGCGCTTATAACCTAGTCATTCCGCCGAGCGGCCGAACGTTGTCAGGGGGAATCGATCCCGGCGCTTTCCACCGTCCAAAGCGTTTCTTTGGAGCAGCCCGCAACATTGAAGAGGGCGGCAGTTTAACGATCTTGGCGACCGCTCTTGTCGACACGGGCTCGCGGATGGATGACGTCATCTATGAAGAATTTAAAGGGACAGGGAACATGGAGCTTCATCTTGACCGTTCTCTTGCGGAAAGAAGAATCTTTCCTGCCATTGATATTCGCCGTTCGGGTACGCGTAAAGAAGAGCTTCTCGTTCCGAAAGAGCACCTTGACCGTCTGTGGTCTATCCGGAAAACGATGTCTGACACGCCTGATTTCGTCGAAAAATTCATGAGAAAAATGAAAAAGACGAAAACGAATCAGGAGTTTTTCGATATTCTGATCCAGGAATGGAAGCAAGCGAATATGTCGGCTGCAAGACGCTGATTTAAAACTTTAGTTTGCAAAACGTCCGAATCGCTGTTATAATTCTATCATGTGCGTTCCGGAGGTTTTGTCCCGGAATAATAACTCTGTTTCCGAATTGGATTCAGGGCGGAAGGAGATGACAGACATGAAAGCAGGAATTCATCCTGAGTTCAAAAAAGCAACAGTCAAATGCGCTTGTGGAAACGAATTTGAAACAGGTTCAGTAAAAGAAGAGGTACGCGTTGAGATTTGTTCTGAATGCCATCCGTTCTACACTGGCCGCCAAAAATTCGCTTCAGCTGATGGTCGTGTTGATCGCTTTAACAAAAAATACGGTCTTAAGTAATAATAGATATGATAAACAGGCAGGATTTTTCTTGCCTGTTTTTTTACTTGCAATAATCGCTGGAGAGGAGTTAGTTGGATGTACATCATGAAGCAAAGCGGCTGGCTTGAACTCATATGCGGAAGCATGTTTTCGGGCAAGTCAGAGGAACTCATCCGCCGGATCAAAAGGGCAACGTTTGCGAAGCAGGAAGTCAAAGTGTTTAAACCGGCCATTGATAATCGCTACAGCAGCGAATCGGTTGTGTCGCATAATGGGACATCCATTGTGTGCCATGCCATCGCATCTCCGGAAGAAATTTTTCAATACATAAGCAAAGAAACGGATGTCATCGGCGTCGACGAAGTGCAGTTTTTTGATGAAACGATTGTCGGCACGTTAACTTCTCTGGCTGATCAGGGCTACCGTGTGATCGCAGCAGGCCTTGATTTAGACTTCCGGGGCGAGCCTTTCGGCGTCGTGCCCGATCTGATGGCTTTAGCGGAAACGGTGACCAAGCTGCAAGCCGTGTGCTCTGTCTGCGGATCCCCAGCCAGCCGCACGCAGAGGCTGATCAATGGAAAACCTGCTTCTTATGACGATCCGGTCATTTTGGTGGGGGCCTCCGAAGCATATGAAGCGCGCTGCCGCCACCACCATGAAGTGCCTGGAAAGCCGAAATGAAATCGGAAAAACATATAGATTTTCACTCGAAAACACTTGGTAAAAACAAGTGTTTTTTTTATTGAATCCTTTTTGCGGGAATTAATGTAATTAAAAAACTTAATTAAGAATACGAAAAAATTAACTAATTTTCATCGCTTGAATTTTGACAAAAGCAGGCATAAAATGACTTACTGTAGTCAGTAAAAAGTAAATAGGTTTTAGGAAATGTTCAGTTTTTTGTCAAAAAACGCGCGTTACATATTTGACAAATCTACATGTGTAAAAAGGCAAATATTCTATATTGTTTACCGTATTTATTTCACTTCATTAACATTTTAAGAAAGAAGGTAATTAGTGTGAACAACATGAGAAGAACGAAGGAAGGACATTTGGAGACTTCTTTGCGGGGTAAAGACGTTCTTTCCATTCCAACGCTAAATAAAGGTGTTGCATTTTCTCTTGAAGAAAGAAAGAACCTCGGTCTAGAAGGGCTTCTGCCGCCGACTGTTCTCAGCCTTGATCAGCAGGCGGAACGGGCTTACGAACAATTTTCCCGTCAACCTGACAGACTTCGCCAAAACGTATATTTGAACGATCTGCAAAACAGAAACGAAGTGCTTTTCTATAAATTATTGCAAAACCACCTGCGTGAAATGCTTCCGGTTGTCTATACGCCTACTGTCGGCGAAGCGATTCAGGAATACAGCCACGAATACCGCAGACCGCACGGCGTTTACTTGTCAATCGATGATATGGACGGAATCGAAACGGCTTTTAAAAACCTGCAGGCGTCTGCTGATGACATCGATTTGATCGTCGCTACAGATTCCGAAAGCATTTTGGGGATCGGCGACTGGGGCGTCGGAGGCATCAATATTGCGATTGGTAAGCTTGCAGTATATACGGCGGCAGCGGGAATCGATCCGAGCCGCGTTATCCCGGTCGTACTGGATGTCGGAACGAATAATGAAAAACTGCTAAACGATCCGCTCTATATCGGAAACCGTCATCCGCGTGTAGAAGGCGAGCGCTATGAACAATTTATCGACGCTTATGTCGAAACAGCATTGAAGCTTTTCCCTAACGCGCTTCTACACTGGGAAGATTTCGGAAATAAAAATGCCCGCAATATCATGAGTAAATATAACCATAAAATTGCAACATTTAATGATGATATTCAAGGAACAGGGGCTATCACGCTGGCTGCGATTTTAGCAGCTGTCAAAAAGACCGGCACGTCTTTGAAAGACCACCGGGTCGTCATCTTCGGACCTGGTTCTGCTGGTATAGGAATCGCTGACCAAATCCGCGACACCATGGTGCTTGAAGGGCTTTCAGAAGAAGAAGCCAACCGTGCATTCTGGACAGTCGATTACAGAGGATTATTAACGACAGGCATGGATCAAATCATGGATTTCCAAGAACCGTATTTGCGCGATACGGAAGAAGTGAAAGATTGGAAACGCAATGAAAAGGGAGAGATTTCCTTTGAGGAAGTCATCCGTCAAGTGAAGCCTACGATCCTGATTGGTACATCAGGTGTTGCCGGCGCCTTTAGTGAAGAAATCATCAAAGAGATGGCGGCTCATACTGAGCGTCCTGTGATTCTGCCGATGTCAAATCCGACACATCTGGCCGAAGCTGTTCCTGAAGACTTGTTCAAATGGACGGACGGAAAAGCGCTTGTGGCGACGGGAAGCCCGTTTGAAGCTGTTGAGTACAATGGCGTGAAACACGAAATCGGACAATCCAATAACGCTTTTGTATTCCCTGGATTAGGCCTGGGTACAATCGTTGCGAAAGCGAAAGTCATCACAAACGGCATGTTTGCTGCATCTGCCAACGCGGTCGCGAACATGGTGGATCATGAAAAGCCGGGTGCAGGTCTTCTGCCGAAAATCGACGACCTGCAAGACGTATCCGTTCAAGTGGCGATCGACGTTGTAAAAGCTGCCATTAAAGACGGCGTGGCCCAAGTTCAGCCTGAAGATGTCGAAAAGGCTGTCCGCGAAGCCATGTGGCGTCCGGAGTATAAAACAATTGTTGCAAAACAAGACTAATATTAGGTTCTGAGGAAACGATAAAAGAAACGGCAGCCCGGGTGCGGATGTTTTGTCACCGGGCTGCACCAATCAAATTTGAAAAAAATGGGATCGGCGGCTGTGTAACAGGGCGACCGCGTTTATCAGCCGCCGTTAATACGTCCCTGAAAGGGACAACATAGAGGAGGAAACAGCCTTGAGCTTTTTAAATATTTTAATCCTCCTTGCGCCAATATTTTTTGTTATTGCGCTGGGATGGTTTGCGGGTCACTTTGGAAGCTATGATGCTAAATCAGCAAAAGGGGTAAGTACGCTCGTAACGAAATACGCGCTTCCGGCCCACTTTGTATCAAGCATTTTGTCAACGCCAAAAGATAAGTTTTACAGCCAGATTCCGCTTATGATTTCATTGGTAATCGGTATCGTTGGATTTTACGTTATTATTTTGCTTCTTTTACGATTTTTGTTTAAATACGATTTAACAGATGCTTCAATGTTCTCATTGAACTCAGCACAGCCGACATTCGCCTTTATGGGTATTCCTGTATTGGGCAGCCTGTTCGGCATGCAGGAAGTTGCGATTCCAATCGCGATTACGGGAATTGTCGTAAATGCGATGCTTGATCCTCTTGCGATCATCGTCGGAACCGTCGGCCGTTCTTCAAAAAAACAAACGGAAACGACGGACAGCATTTGGAAGGTGACAGGAAAATCAATTTTACACGGTTTGTCTGAACCGCTCGCTTTTGCACCGCTTGCAAGTATCATTCTTGTATTATTCGGTCTGCAAATTCCTGAATTGCCGCAGAAAATGCTTGATATGCTCGGAGATACGACTTCAGGAATCGCCCTATTCGCAGTCGGGGTGACTGTCGGAATCCGCAAAATTA
Organism: Bacillus sp. FSL L8-0528; assembly: GCF_038593085.1. Taxonomy (NCBI): domain Bacteria; kingdom Bacillati; phylum Bacillota; class Bacilli; order Caryophanales; family Bacillaceae; genus Bacillus; species Bacillus sp. FSL L8-0528. The sequence goes on along the minus strand of NZ_CP151961.1, from coordinate 3,848,979 downwards.
AATTCAGTATGCCTGCCTTGAGCATCGCTTTATTAAAAGTCGCTGCTCAGCCTGCTTTAATGTTTGTGATCGCGATGGTCGTCGGCCTTTCTTCTGCCGACATGACAAAAGCGGTTCTGCTCGTGGCATTCCCTGGTTCTGCTGTGGCGGCCATGATTGCTACAAACTTTGAAAGCCAGGAAGCGGAAACGGCATCCGCGTTTGTGATCAGTGCGGTGCTGTCAATTATTTCGCTGCCGATATTGATTGCAATTACAGCTTAAGTAAGAAAAAAGCTTGCAAGAAGCCGTTTATGGCCTTGCAAGCTTTTTTGCGCTTTAAAAAGAGAAGATCGATTTCAATTTGCTCTTCGGTTTTTTTTCTTCTCTTCTGACGGCTGTATCTTTTTCCCGGCGGTTCATGCTTTCCAATTGGCTGATTTTCTGCTCGAGATGCTTGATCTGCTGCCGTTCTTCTTCAAGTTCGCGCCTTTGCTGCAGAAGCTGGTAGGAGACGACATCGTCCGCTTTTTGCTCCAGCTTTCTTTCCAGCTCGGCGATTTTCTTTTGGAGCAGCTCGCGTTCAAGCTGTTCATGCTCTAAAAAACGCTGCAGCCTTTCTTCGAGCCGCTCATTCAATTGCAGTGCAGGCTCTTTCGTTTGAATCATTTCGTTTTTCTTGATGAAGAAGGTTTTTTTCGGGCGTTTGACCGTGACATCCTGCATAGGCGTACCGTTTTTCAACTGCTCTTTTACTTCTTTTAAAATGGCGATATCGTCTTCCGTGAAAAAGTAGTGGCCAAGCTCATTTCGGGAAGCGGGCAGTTGCAGCTGCTTGACCCAACGCTGCACCGTTTTGGTTGAAACCCCCAGTTCATTTGCCGCATCAGCAGTATTCATAAGATACCTCCTTTTAACCTGTAACTGTTCATTAAAAAGGGTATTCGACCTGAATGAAAAGGCCTCCTTCCTGTTAGACAAAAGAAGAAGGGATTCGGCAAAGAAAGCGGTTTTTCCCCAGAGGGTGCAGCCGTTGCTATGCTTCGTAAAGCTCTAAAGGCAGGCCGTCCGGGTCGGAGAAGAACGTATAGCGCTTGCCCGTCCCGGGATCGGTGCGGATCGGTTCAGCAGTGATGCCTTTTTGCTTGAGCTCCTTGACGGTCTGGTCAAGATCGGCCACCGTGAAAGCCAAATGGCGGAGTCCGGCAGCTTCGGGTCTGGTAAGGCGTGCGGGCGGATCCGGAAAAGAAAACAGTTCGATGACATAGCGGCCGTTTAATGAGAGGTCCAGTTTATATGATTCCCGATCCTTTCTGTACGTTTCGCTCAGAATCTCAAGTCCGAGCTTGTCGGCATAGAATGTTTTGGATGCTTCATAATCCGAGCATATGATGGCGATGTGATGAATCGATTCCAGCATTGAGTCAAGCTCCTTTTTTCTTAAAAGTATAGCAAAAAGACGCGGCTGCTGCCGATAACGGCGAAGTTGTTTTGACGGGGAAGAGTCCCTATACTATAATTAGAATGTTACGCACAGCAAACAGAGGTGAATAGCGTGTTAGACCGTTTAAAATCGATAGAGGACCGGTACGAAAAATTAAATGAACTATTAAGCGATCCGGAGGTTGTCAACGATCCGAAGAAGCTTAGAGAATATTCGAAAGAACAATCTGATTTACAGGAAACAGTTGAAGTATACAGACGTTATCGTAGCGCGTCGGAACAGCTGAGCGATGCTAAAGCGATGCTTGAAGAAAAGCTTGACTCCGACATGCGCGAGATGGTGAAAGAGGAGATTTCCGAACTGCAGGAAGAAATCGAGTCGCTCACAGATCAGCTGAAGGTATTGCTGATCCCTAAAGATCCGAATGATGACAAAAACGTTATCATGGAAATCCGCGGCGCAGCGGGCGGAGAAGAGGCCGCTTTATTTGCCGGCAACCTTTACCGCATGTACAGCCGCTACGCAGAGCTCCAAGGCTGGAAAACAGAAGTGATGGAAGCGAATATGACAGGTACAGGCGGATATAAAGAGATCATTTTTATGATCAATGGGAACGGCGCATACTCAAGGCTGAAGTATGAGAACGGCGCACACCGCGTACAGCGCGTTCCAGAGACCGAATCCGGCGGGCGCATCCATACATCCACGGCAACGGTAGCCTGCCTGCCTGAAGCGGAAGAGGTAGAAGTCGATATACATGAAAAAGACATTCGCGTCGACACCTTCGCATCGAGCGGTCCGGGAGGGCAAAGCGTCAATACGACGATGTCAGCCGTCCGTCTGACCCACCTTCCGACAGGTGTTGTCGTGTCTTGCCAGGATGAGAAATCTCAGATCAAAAACAAAGAAAAAGCGATGAAGGTTCTGCGCGCGCGAATTTACGACAAATTTCAGCAGGAAGCTCAGGCTGAATATGATCAAAACCGGAAATCCGCCGTCGGAACAGGAGACCGCTCTGAGCGCATCCGCACGTATAACTTTCCGCAAAACCGCGTTACCGATCACAGGATCGGCTTGACGATCCAAAAGCTCGACCAAATCCTTGAAGGCAAGCTTGATGAAGTGATTGACGCCCTGATTGTAGAGGATCAGGCAAGCAAGCTTCAGCAGGCGGAGAGCTAAACATGAAAACAATTTTTGAAGCCCTCAGGTGGGCTTCTTCTTATTTGACGGAAGCGGGAAGAGACCGGAATGCCGCGGAAATTTTGCTGACAGATCAGCTGAACATCGACCGCAGCAAACTGTTGGCAAGCTTCCATGATGTCATATCAGAGTCTGATTTTGCGAGGTTTAAAAAATCTGTCGAGCTTCATCATCAAGGAGTGCCTGTTCAATATATCACCGGAAAAGAGTCCTTTTACGGAAGGGAATTTTCGGTAAATGAACACGTTCTGATTCCGCGTCCTGAAACAGAGGAAGTCGTTGAAGCTGTCCTTTCCGAAGCGGAAAGAGTTTTTCACGGGACAGATCGTCTTAAAGCTGTCGATGTCGGTACAGGAAGCGGGGCGATTGCAGTGACCCTTGCGCTTGAGAGCCCGCGTTTTTCCGTCACGGCGACGGATATTTCGGAACAAGCTTTAAGTACCGCAAGACACAACGCTGACCGGCTTGGGGCGAAAGTGGATTTCCTCTGCGGTGATTTGCTTGAACCGCTTATCGCGCGACAGAAGAAAGCTGATGTCATCGTTTCGAATCCACCTTATATATCCGAGGAAGACATGAGGACGCTGTCAGATGTCGTCCGTCTCCATGAACCCGCCGGGGCTTTAACGGACGGTGCTGACGGATTGCAGTTTTATAAGCGTTTCATGAAGGAAATTCCATCTGTCATCGCAGATCAGGCACTGGTGGTGTTTGAAATCGGCTGGACTCAGGGGAATGCCGTTAAAGACATGTTTCACCGGTTCTTTCCTGATGCTGACGTGCGGGTGAAGAAAGATCTTAATGGAAAAGACCGCATCGTCTGCGCGGTAATTGAACAACATAGTTAAAAGTGACTCCAAAAGTTAGACAATAAAATGTCATGAAACAGTTTAACTGGCATGATTCCGGTATTGTACCAGGCTCATGCCTTTTCATTTGATCTTGATCCGTTTATGCCCTTCATTCCCCGCAAATTACCCTTTAGTTCCTCAGCTGTAAATTTAGCCATTAGAAAACTGCGCCTCCAATTGTTAAGTGTGTCGAACAAAAGGGGGGCGGCTCAAATTCCCGGTGGAAAATAGGAACCGCAGCCTTGACCGTTCTGGCGGCGTGCTTTACCATTTTTTAACAAAATTTTTATCTGAATAAAATAAAAAATAGTTCAAGATTAATATATATACTAAACAGATTGTCTTATTTTTAATGCAGGGGACAGTGTCACGACATCCCTCTGTAAGCCGCTTTCCCCATTCAGAAGGTTTACCATTGCACATACGGCTTTTTGAGCCAGCTCTTCAACAGGTATATCGATTGTCGTGATTTCCGGATCGGTCACCTCACAGATCGATTGATTGTCATATCCAAGCACTGCAAGCTGCTTTGGCACTTCATATTGATAATATCGGGCCCTTTTAATAATTCCTGCGGCCACTTGGTCGTTTCCCGTAAAAATGGCGGTCGGCTTTTCGGACATGTTGTGGATCTGGTCCATAATGCGGAAGCCGTCATGAATGGTAAATGCGTGGCTGAACATCCACTTCTCCTGGAAACGCAAACCTGCATCAGACAATGCTTTCATAAACCCTTCTTTTCTCATAATCTGGGCCTTGCTGTGTATCGTGTCACAGCAAAAGGCCATTAAATGATGCCCTTTTTGAATAAAAAGCTCCGTTCCTTTATATCCGGCTTCGAATTCGTCATAGCAGATCACCGGCACGTCCGCTTCGGCGTGGAATTCATTTGCCATAACCACGGGACCGTATTTGACGTATTTTTTGATGTCTTCCCATTCATTTTCAAGGCTGCATAGCATAACGCCATCGACTTCTTTCCTCTTGAGCAGCTCCAGTACTTTCAGTTCATTCTGCTTTTGATAAAACGTCTGAAACACAATGACTTTGTATTGGTGTTTCAGCGCTTCAGCGGACATATGCTTCATAAGCTGAGCGAAGAAGGGGTGGTCCGCGTGTGGGACAGACACTGCGAGAAACATCGTTTTGTTGGATCTGAGCTTTCGTGCAGACGTGTTCGGGATGTAGTCCAATTTTTCGATGACTTCCAAAACCCGCTTCCTTTTTTCTTCAGATACATAGGGATGATCGTTCAGTACTCTTGAAACAGTTGTTTTTGACACATTACTTAATTTTGCAATTTCGTCAATCGTAGGCATAAAGTCACTTCCTGAAAAAAAGAGTTGTTATGGTATCGATTCCATCATTTAAGATATGTCATGAAATATGACAATTTCCCAAAATAATAAAAATGGGGTGAAATTGATGAAAACCGCAAACGAAAACATGACTTGCACGAGCAAACAGCTATTTGTCCTTCTGAATGATTTGAAGGAAGGAAAGCTCGCTGGTGAATGCCGTATAGACGACACACTGGCCAATCAAAAATTAAAAGAGACATTGCAGCAGGATCAATTCGACATAACCGCCAATTTGCTGAACAGAATGGATTCCCCGCCCTCCAGAGTTGACTTTATGCCGCTTCATCGACTGATCACAGAAGAAGAAGTAGATGACGTGGTTCATGCGGTGAAAGACGTGCTGCCGACCGGGCAATTTACAAGCGGTTTTTATGTTGGCGTATTTGAAGCTGAAATAGCTGCTTTTTTGAGCAAAAAGCATGTCATGGCTTCATCCAGCGGAACCGATGCCATGATTGTCGCGCTGAAGGCTGCGGGTGTTGGACAAGGTGATGAAGTCATTATGCCTGCAAACAGCTTTGCTGCAACAGAAAACGCCGTGCTCGCAGCTGGAGGCACTCCGATTTTCTGCGATATTGACCCTGTTACATTTTGCATGGATCCTTCAGAAATTGAAGCATGTGTCACTTTGAAAACGAAATGCATTTTGCCTGTACACCTTTATGGAAAGCTGCCTGACATGGAAGCCATTGCAAAAACCGCTGATAAATACGGCATCCCGATTATTGAAGACGCCTGCCAGGCGATCGGCGTTTCCGATCTGGGAAAAAACAGCCTTTGCTCCATATTAAGCTTCAATCCGTATAAAAATCTCGGCACTTGCGGAAAAGCCGGCGCAATTGTGACGGATGATCCATCATTTGCATCCGCATGCATGGAATATATGTATCACGGCTTTGAACTGAATCAAAAAAATAAAAAGGCGGCTGACTACGGCTTTAACGCTAAGATTGATAATCTGCAAGCCGCTATTGGACTGGCAAGGATGAAATATCTTTCTTTAAATAATCTGAAGCGCTTATATTTAGCAGATCGTTATATTGCGCATTTGCAGCAGTATGAAGACAGAGGTCTGATCAAATTGCCTCAAATGACCGATGATCATGTATGGCATTTGTTTACAATTAAAATACTAAACGGAAATCGTGACCAAGTCAAAGATATGATGCTTAAATTTCATAATGTCCAAACAGATATATACTACCCGATTTTATCCCATCATCAAAACACACCACTTGTAAAAGCCAATTATCGGCACACATCACTGCCGGTCACTGAATCAGTGCATAAACAAATGCTTCAGCTTCCTCTCTATCCGGGGCTCACCGTAGAAGAACAAGACAAAGTAATGGAGGCCTTAATTGATGTCGTATCATGAAACACTTTCTTTTCACACCTTGCAGCAAGTAAACAAGCCGAAGTACGCCGTATTTTGCGATTTTGATGAGACATATTTCGCCCACAGCATCACCGATGAATCGAGAAAAGCGCTCATGGACCTTGAAACATTTATTCATTCGCACCATCTTGATCACAAGATTTTGCTCGGCTGGGTGACCGGGAGCAGCCTGTCATCCGTTCTTGCAAAAATGAAGCGGGGAGGCTTTCGATATCTTCCGCATTTTGTCGCCGGTGACCTTGGCACTGAAATCACTTATTTCTCTGAAGAAGGCCAAGTCTCTGATAAAGATTGGGAAGCCCGATTGCAAGAATCAAATTTCTCCCATGATCTGGTCGAAGAAATCAAGCAGACTCTCTCTAAAAAATATGAGATTGCGCTTGTGCCTCAGACTCAGCATGGCTTTTCCCGCTATAAAATCAACTATTACTATAAATCGTTGGAAGAGAGCACAGATAAGAGGGCGCTTGAAGCCATCAGGCGGCTTGCAAGAGAGCATGGAATAGGAGTAAATATCAATCGCTGCAACCCTTTGGCAGGCGATCCGGAAAACAGCTATGATGTGGACTTTATCCCCTTGCGGACAGGCAAACCGTACATTGTGGATTTTATATTGGATAAATTCGCGATAGAGAGGGAGAATTCATTTGCTTTCGGCGACAGCGGAAACGATGTGGATATGCTAAAAAAAACCGGACATGGTTATCTGGTGGGGAATGCGACAGCAGAAGCCAAGTCGCTCCATTCCCGTATGACAGAAGGCAGCTATACGGCTGGAATTTTAGAAGTGCTAAAAGCCCATATCAAACGATAAGGAGTGTCCTTAGATGAAAATCGGAATTATAGGAGCCGGAGGAATTGCAAAAGCCCATGCGAAAGCTCTTTCAACAGTCAAAGGTGCCGAGCTTTCCGGGTTTTTTGATATCAACTCGCTTGCCTCTCGTAAATGTGCGTTTGAATACGGAGGAACTGCCTTTACCAGTATGCAGGAGCTGTTGAATCAGTCGACGGCAGTCATCGTTTCATCGCCGAACTTTTGCCATAAAGAACATGCGCTTGAAGCGATGGCTGCAGGGAAGTATGTATTGTGTGAAAAACCGATGGCTGTCTCAATGGAAGAAGCGGAGGAGATGAAAAGCAGGGCGTCTCAATCCGCTTATATTCCGATCATGGGCTTCAATTACCGCCATCTCACATTCGTTAAGCGCCTAAAAGATATGATATCCGGCAATGAACTTGGAGATATTTTGTCCATCAATGTCCATTTTAAGAAAAACAGCGCCTTGAGAAGAAAAAAATATACTTGGCGCGATCATTCGAAAAGCAACAAAACGAGCGGGGCATTAGGAGATTTGGGCGTGCATTTAATCGATCTCATACTCTATTTGTTCGACAGCCCGTTTAAACTGGACAGTTTAAAAGTCAAAATGATGACGGTCGTCAAAGAAAAAGAACAAAAACAGGTATATGTTGATGATCATTCAGAAGTATACGGCCAGCTTGAAAATCATGTGTTTGTCAATATGATTACGTCAAAATGCACAAAATCGGATGAGTGCGGCTTCAGCATCGAGGTCAACGGCCAAAACGGCGTATTTTACTATCATTCACGGCAGAAAAATCAGTTTTTGCTGAGGGCCGGATTGACGGAGCAGATGATAACAATGCCGGACACGTGGCTGACAGACCCTGAAAATGAATTTTACGGATGGGCCGATTCCTTCAGAGTTCAGCTGATCCAATGGATGAACGGAATTCGGGATCGCAATTTTGCATCTCTTGCCACTTTTGAAGATGGATACAAGACGCAGTTCTACTTAAATGAATTTTTCAATAAAGGTCAGCAGCTGTCCCTTTCAAAACAAGCAAACTAGCATTGCGAAAGACCCTTGCCGGCTGTGCCACCCAAGCCGCAAGGGTTTTATGGTCTGCAACGAAGGAGTGAGTCTAATGAAAAAAATATTTCTATTCGGCTGTTCGTTTTATTTTCTAGTAGGGGTTATCCATATTCTGCTGGGGAGCCTGTCACCGTACATCATTCAAGAATATCAACGGGATCTTCATGATCTATCCTTCCTGATCTTTTTCCAATTCACCGGTTTTCTAAACGGCGTCCTGCTTGCGCCGATGTTTGTCAGACGCACCTCTCATACGGCTGTATTGACGTTTGGCCTTCTTCTTATTCTCGTTACGCTTTTAGGTGTTTTCCTTTTTGATATGTTCATCTTTTTTGTCATCATGGGATTTTTGCTCGGCTTTGGCGCGGGTACTTTAGAAACGACGATGGGGGCGTATGTGATTGCGCAAGATAAAAATGCGAAAGGGATGAATATTTTAGAGGTTTTTTTCGGATTAGGCGCGCTGCTGTTTCCTTTTCTTATTTATATCCTTACGGAACGATATGCCTGGCATTTCCCCTTGTATGCTTTATTTATCTTCGTTTTTGTGCTCGCGTGTATGTGGGGGGTTTATTTGCGCAGAAAAACCCCCGGCACTGCTTCCGGTCAGATGGCTTATCAGGAAAAACCGACTGTATCAGCCATATTTGAAACCGGAAGGAAAGAAAAAAACATTTTCCTCTTTCTCATATTCGCTTTTGTGTATGCGGGTATCGAGACCAATTTCGCAAACTTTTTGCCGGCGCTGATGCTGGAAAAAGGGGCTGAAGAAATCAGCGTGATCAGCGTCACGTTTTTTTGGACGGGGATGGTATGCGGACGTTTATTGACAAGTATTTTTGGCGGACGCATAACTTCCGTTGCCTTTCTGATCTTCAGCGCCGGAGCCTTGACTGTTTTGCTTTTGATTCTGGCGTGGTTTCCGGTTCATCAAACACAGCTGCTCCTCGTATTTTTCATCGGGCTGTCGGCAGCCGGCATTTTTCCGTGCGCCGTCACTCTTGCCTCGTTGGCTGGAAAGCCTTTTACAGAGGAAATCACGAGTCTCTTCATTTCGTCCGCAAGTCTGGGAGGAGCGCTTCTTTCATTCTTGATCGGCTGGGCGATTGATGCAAGCGCAGCCGCTGTCTTCCCGTTTTTGCTGTTCGGCGGATTGGGGGGCTTGCTGCTGGCGATCAGCGCGGTGATTTTTTTATCCGGCCTGCAAAAAAACAAGCAGAGTCATTTGGATATGTAGATTTATTAGGAAGAGATTACAAGCTTAGTAGGATTTTTTTCAGCAGCCGTTTAAACCGTTCCATCTTTGACCATAATATTGCTAGAAAAGGTTGAAGAACGAGAGGAACGGTGGGGAAAATGAAGAAATCAAACATTGCCTGTATGTATATTTTTCTTTTATTAATAGGAGCGCTTGCAAATCTCACGACGGAAGAGACTGCCCAATCATCAGGCGGGCAGCCTGCCGTGATTCCTGATGAAGCGATTCGGCTGCGGATTTTGGCAAACAGCGACAGCGGGAGCGACCAGAGCGTCAAACGCAAAATCAGGGATGAGGTCAATAAACAAATTACGAAATGGGTGGAAAACCTGACCTCGGTTGAGGAAGCGAGACAAGTCATCAGGTCGAAGCTGCCTGAAATCCAAGAGGTTGCCATGGATGTCATGAAACGCGAAAATGTTCGGCAATCCGTGTCTGTCCGTTTTGATCGTGTTTCATTTCCGACAAAGCTATACGGCAATATGGTGTATCCGGCCGGAGAATATGAGGCTGTTTTAATTACATTAGGCAAGGGAGAGGGAGCCAACTGGTGGTGCGTCCTGTTTCCGCCACTTTGCTTTCTTGATTTTTCCAATGGGGAAGCCGTAAAGTCGCCTGAAGACGAACAAACCGCTGCCGGAGAAGACCGCCGGGAAGAAAAAACAGACGCGGCGGATGAAACGGTATCTGGCATAGATAAAGATAAAGAAGACAAAGAAGTGAAATTTTTTCTTGTCGAATGGATTACCGGGCTTTTTTCTTAAAAGGACCGCCTTGCTTTCGTGTGCAGGGCGGTTTTTTACTGTTTGTTTTTTCATGATGGTTATTGAAGCTTTTGAATATGATATAATTTTCCAAAACGGTTCAGGGGAAATACTGCTTTTCGGATATACACCTTTTGCCCCTTTCTGATGTGCCAATCACATTGCCGGCAGAAGAGAAACTGTCTTATCACCAGTACAGCGTTCATTTGCATACTCATTCAAAGCGTTGGTTCCTGCTAATCAAAATTGAAAAATGAATAGCCGGCATTCTTCCAAATCAAAAGGTATATTTTACTGTCGCCCTCATAGATTGGATAGAGAAGTTAAAAAACGGGGTGAAAAGATGTTCTACCAATTGAGGTTAGCGGAAACGAAAGACATGAATGCGATCGAAGCATTTTTAAAAAAGGCGGGGACAAGCCATAAGGGTCTTGAGGAAGCGAAGAGCCAGTTTATCATGATGGAAGACCCTCCCGATGAAATCGTCGCCTGCCTCGGAATGGAGGAATTTGAAAACAAAAAAGGACTGCTGCGCTCGCTTGTCGTGTCTGACAAGCTCAGCCAAGGCCACATCGTTTCCTTGTTTCAAAGCATGCAGGTATTGTGCGAAAAGCGAGGAATCCAAACCCTTTATTTAGTAGCCAATAAGCGAACATCGATGGATTTCCTTGAAGTGCTCGGTTTTAAACAAGCTGCGGCAATTCCTGATGAGCTGGATGAATCCGAGCATGTTTCAGACTCACTGAACGTAAACGGAGCGGTTTTAATGGAGAAAACGTCAAATTAGCCATTAACTTATACACAGAGATATCCACGGATTCAAAAGCGTTATCCACAAAATGTGGACAACGCTTGTTTTCTTTTCTTTCATCTTTTATACTTTCAACATGATTTACATGAATTATTAACGTTTTTAGTGTTTTGTTAAGGGAGTTTTGATGTTAATGAAAACAAAAGTATGGACTGTGGATGTAAAACGCGATTTGTCCACAAACTGTCCACAAATTGCACAGGCGGCAAGACTGCTTCAGCAAAATGAAACGGTTGCTTTTCCGACAGAGACTGTTTACGGTCTTGGTGCAAACGCCAAACACAGCGAAGCAGTAGCTAAAATATACGAAGCGAAAGGGCGGCCGAGCGACAATCCGCTCATTGTCCACATCGCTGAAATTGAACAGCTTGCAGAATTTGCGGAAGTTGATTCGCCTCAGGCCGAAATGCTGATGAAGCGTTTTTGGCCCGGGCCGCTGACCCTTGTGCTGCCGTGCAAGCCCGGGGTGTTATCCACAAGGGTGACGGCGGGGCTCGACACGGTCGCGGTTAGAATGCCTGATCATCCTGTGGCGCTTGAGCTGATTAGACAGGCCGGCGTTCCGGTGGCTGCCCCGAGCGCAAATCTGTCCGGAAAACCGAGTCCGACGAAAGCCGAGCATGTCGTCAACGATTTGAATGGACGGATTGCGGGTGTCGTTGACGGCGGCCCTACAGGAGTAGGGGTTGAATCAACAGTTGTTTCATGCACCGGTGAAATTCCGGTCATTTTGAGGCCGGGCGGCGTCACAAAAGAGCAGCTCGAAGAAGCGGCCGGCCCCGTCTTGATTGACCAGGGCCTCACCGACGAAAAAAAGGCGCCTATGTCTCCCGGGATGAAATATACGCATTATGCACCGGAAGCACCTCTTGCTATTGTGAACGGGGGAGTTGAGGATATTCAACGGCTGATCGACCAATATCAGAAAGACGGGATGAAAGTCGGTGTCCTTACGACAGAGGAACGGGCCGATGTCTATCAGGCCGATGCCGTCCGCATCTGCGGCAGAAGAGACCGACTTGAAACGGTTGCCGCCGGTTTGTATGACGTTCTCCGCAGCTTTGATGAAGAACGTCTCGATTTTATTTTTGCGGAGTCTTTTCCTGAGGAAGGAGTGGGCCGGGCGATTATGAACCGGCTGTTGAAAGCGGCCGGCCACCGCGTAATCGAAGCGTAGCCTAAGCGGGGGTGTTCTATCTGCCTTTGGACGTGCATAAGCTAGAAAAGCTGGCGTGTCCAAGGGGGAATTGCATGAATGTTGATGTGTTAATAGGCGAAATCCTGACGCTTTCGATGATGGCTTTTGCACTCGGCATGGATGCCTTTTCAGTCGGTCTTGGAATGGGAATGGCCAAGCTGAAAAGGAACCAGGTTTTTCAAATCGGCGTCATTATTGGATTGTTCCATGTCATCATGCCGCTTGGCGGAATGATTGCGGGACAGTTTCTTTCGGGTGCGCTTGGTGCGCTGGCGGGATATATTGGGGGAGCTCTTTTATTGGTGCTGGGCATTCAGATGATTGTCGCATCTTTTAATAAAAGCGGGGAGCAGATCATCTCTCCGCACGGCTTCGGCTTGTTCGTTTTTGCCGTCGGCGTCAGCCTTGACAGCTTTTCAGTCGGTCTCAGCCTCGGCCTCTACGGAACGAAACCGATATTAACGATCTTTCTGTTCGGTTTGTTCAGCATGGTGTTAACTTGGGCGGGCCTTCTGCTTGGAAAAAAGGTTCAAACGTGGCTCGGCGCCTACAGCGAAGCGCTCGGAGGAGCCATCTTGCTGAGCTTCGGTCTGAAGCTTTTGCTGCCCATTTAATTGAAAGATGGGAAAATCTTTTTTCTGTTTTGCATAACATAATGGAACTTAGAAAAAGAGGGGGAGATCCCCTCTTTTTTGATTTCTGGAGCGGATTTTATTATTTTCCGTCTGAATCCTTTATAATATGAAACAAAGGAGTGAACAAGATTGAACATATTATTTGTCTGTACTGGAAATACGTGCCGCAGCCCGATGGCCGAAGCGCTCTTTAAATCTGCGGCTGCCGAAAAAAATCTGGATGTCTCCGTCAAATCTGCCGGGTTGTTTGCTCCTGAAAACGGAAAAGCTTCTTTATATGCTGTCGAAGCGCTTTTTGAAAAAAACATCGCTCTGAATCATACATCTTCACAGCTTTCCGAGGAGAAGGTGGAATGGGCTGATCTTGTTCTGACGATGACAGAGCAGCACAAGCAGCTGGCAGTACATGAATTTTCAAAGAGCCAAGATAAGATCTATACGCTGAAAGAGTATGTTAATGGAGATGGCGGGGACATTATTGACCCGTTCGGCGGTTCTCTCAGCGACTATCAAAGAACGAGAGATGAGCTGGAGCAGCTGCTGAGAAAATTGGCGGAAATGCTTGCGAAGAAATCTCAGGAATAGAAGCTGGCTAAGGAGCGTTTGCAAATCAAGCGGCAGCGGGTACAATAGACATGATCAATCAGAAGTATATAACGGCTGTATGCTGGCTTAACGGTTTCTGCGAGACTTTTGGCGGCACATTAAACGAGGAGGAGTCATTCCAATGAAAGTAATCATTGCATCAGATCACGGCGGAATCAATATCAGAAAAGAAATTATGGCATTGATGGACGAATTGAACATCGAATACGAAGATTACGGCTGCGAATGCGGTTCAGGATCTGTGGACTACCCGGATTATGCGTTTCCGGTCGCGCAAAAAGTGGCGAACGGGGAAGCCGACAGAGGCATTTTAATATGCGGAACAGGAATCGGCATGAGCATTTCCGCCAATAAAGTAAAAGGCATCCGCTGCGCCCTTGTCCACGACGTTTTCAGCGCCAAAATGACAAGAGAGCACAATGACACGAATGTTCTTGCGATGGGTGAACGGGTCATCGGCCCTGGTTTAGCGAGAGAGATTGCAAAGGTTTGGCTTACGACTGAGTTTTCAGCCGGGCGGCACGCCGTCCGCATCGGAAAAATCGCCGATTATGAAGACAAGCATGAATAAAGGGTGTCGTCAATCATGAAAAATCTTGAACAGACATGGCGTTCTATATTAGATGAATTTCATCAGCAAGCGAATTTGCGCGAAGGCCACATCGTCGTCATCGGCTGCAGCACAAGCGAGGTGGCCGGAAGGCGCATCGGCACTTCGGGAAGCGAACAAATCGCTGAAGCGGTCTACAAAGGACTGGAAGAGCTCAGGGACAGAACAGGAATCGCCCTCGCTTTTCAGTGCTGCGAACATTTAAACAGGGCGTTGGTTGTCGAGGAAGAAACGGCGAAAGCATACCGTCTTCCCGTTGTTTTCGCCATTCCTGTCCCGAAAGCGGGGGGATCGATGGCTTCATATGCCTATAAACATATGAAGGCTCCTGTTCTTGTTGAACAAATAGAGGCCGATGCGGGGATCGACATCGGCGACACGTTTATAGGAATGCATTTAAAGCCTGTTGCCGTTCCTGTCCGCGTCTCTCAAAAACAGCTAGGCGAAGCGCACGTGACGCTTGCGCGGACAAGGCCGAAGCTGATTGGAGGCGTCCGCGCCGTCTATGAAGCGGAGTAGCGGAAGAAGCGGGGGGAAGAGCCGGACAGGCTTTTTTCTTTATTAGAATAATTTTTTAAACAAATGATATATCGAACTATATGATTTGTCTATTCGTTTAATATTCGGTTTTTCCAATAATAAAAAACGAATTTTAAAAATAATCTCTTACATTTGCATGAAAAACCGTGTACAATGAGATGGTATAATTAACGAAATGGAAACAGATAGGAGAGGATCTCGCTGATGAAACATTTACCTGCGCAAGATGAACAAGTTTTTAGCGCCATTCAAGATGAGCGGAAACGTCAACAGTCGAAGATTGAGCTGATCGCTTCTGAAAACTTTGTAAGCGAAGCGGTTATGGAAGCTCAAGGCTCGGTTTTAACTAATAAATATGCGGAAGGATATCCTGGTAAACGCTACTACGGCGGTTGTGAGCATGTAGACGTGGCAGAGGATATCGCGCGCGACCGCGCCAAGCAGATTTTCGGCGCCGAGCACGTCAACGTTCAGCCGCATTCCGGCGCACAAGCGAACATGGCGGTATACTTCACGATTTTGGAGCACGGTGACACTGTGTTGGGAATGAACCTTGCTCACGGCGGACATTTAACGCACGGCAGCCCTGTCAACTTCAGCGGTGTTCAGTACAACTTCGTTGAATACGGCGTTGATAAAGAGACGCAGTATATTGATTACGAAGATGTCCGTGAAAAGGCGCTCAAACATAAGCCTAAGCTGATCGTGGCCGGAGCAAGCGCATATCCGCGCACCATCGATTTTAAAAAGTTCCGCGAAATCGCTGATGAAGTCGGAGCCTATGTGATGGTGGACATGGCGCATATCGCCGGACTTGTAGCAGCAGGTCTTCACCCGAATCCTGTTCCTTACGCTGACTTTGTGACGACGACAACTCATAAAACGCTTCGCGGACCGCGCGGCGGCATGATTCTTTGCCGTGAAGAGTTTGCGAAACAAATTGACAAGTCGATCTTCCCTGGAATTCAAGGCGGACCGTTAATGCACGTGATCGCTGCAAAGGCTGTTTCCTTTGGCGAAGCTTTAAAGGACGAATTCAAAACATATGCCCAAAATGTCATCAACAATGCGAAGCGCTTGGCTGAAACATTGAAAAAAGAGGGTATCGAGCTCGTATCCGGCGGAACGGATAACCATCTTGTGCTGGTCGACCTGCGCTCTCTCGGCATGACCGGAAAAGTGGCTGAAAATGTACTTGATGAAGTCGGCATCACCGTCAACAAAAACGCGATTCCTTATGATCCTGAAAAACCTTTCGTTACGAGCGGAATCCGCGTCGGTACAGCAGCTGTGACGAGCCGCGGCTTTGATCTGGAAGCGATCGAAGAAGTGGGAGCGATCATTGCGCTTGCCCTTAAAAACCATGAAGACGAAGCGAAGCTTGAAGAAGCAAAACAGCGTGTAGAAGCGCTGACAAACAGATTCCCGTTGTATACCGGGCTTGATTACTAAGATATTTGCGCCGCTCCGAAAAGGGGCGGCTTTTTTCATAAAATTGTCTCCTGATTTTTGTTGAAACAAGCTGTTTTTTTATGTAGAATCAATAGAAGTGTGTGAAAAAAGGAGCTGAAGACGGATATGGGAAAGGTATATGTGTTTGATCACCCTCTTATACAGCATAAGCTTACATACATCCGGGACGTAAAGACCGGAACAAAAGAATTCAGAGAGCTTGTTGATGAGGTTGCAACGCTGATGGCATTTGAGATTACGCGAGACCTGCCGCTGGAGGAAGTGAATGTAGAGACTCCTGTGCAAATGGCAAAGTCAAACGTCATCGCCGGAAAAAAACTCGGGGTTGTTCCGATTCTGAGAGCAGGGCTTGGAATGGTAGACGGAATTTTGAAGCTGATTCCTGCTGCAAAAGTCGGACATGTCGGGCTTTACCGTGATCCTGAAACATTGAAGCCTGTTGAGTATTATGTCAAGCTTCCATCCGATGTTGAAGAACGCGAATTCATCGTCGTCGATCCGATGCTGGCAACCGGAGGTTCGGCGGTAGAGGCGCTGAACAGCTTGAAAAAACGCGGCGCAAAAAATATCCGCTTTATGTGTCTGATCGCTGCCCCGGAAGGTGTAGACGAAGTGCAGAAGCATCATCCTGACGTTGACATTTACATTGCCGCTCTGGATGAAAAACTAAATGAAAAAGGATATATCGTTCCCGGATTGGGCGACGCCGGAGACCGCATGTTCGGAACGAAATAATGTAAGAAAATCCTGAAAAAGGGTTTTCTTTTTTTGTGTTTTATACCATAATTAAACATGTGTGCGTCTTAAATGAGGCGAATTTGTGAACATTTTGTGAGAGCTGCTGTGATTATGAATAGTTTTTTAACTTTAAACAGATTGACACCTCAGGGGGGCTATTGTATGCTAAAATAGGCTATTATGATAAGGTTTTCATAGCGGTTATCATAATGACCAGTCCTCTGTTAAAATCCTTTGAAAACCCCATATTTGCAGGCGACAGACAGATCACCGGCCCAAGAATTTTCGGACTGTGTGAAGTCTTGAGCAGAACACTACGTTCTGTAAAATGGTCAGACCGCCTAGTTTACCGTAATCGTAAGATAGATTTAAAATTTTCACATCAGGAGCGTATTTGATGACCGATGCGAGTCTTTCATTCCGTAGGCAACAAAAATATGTCCTATATATTTTAGCAGTCTGCGTGTTAGGCTATGGATTTCTGCCATATCAGGCAATTTTTTTAGGCCTGATTACCGGCACTGTTTTCAGCTATTTCAATCTCTGGCTGCTGGCCAAAAGGATGCAGGCCTTCGATAAAGCAGTGGCAAAGGGCAAAATGATCCGTTCTCTCGGGACTGCTTCCAGATTGTGCAACGCCATTATCGCGGCGGCCATTGCTTATAAATACCCTGAATATATTCATTTGGCAGGCGTCATTGTGGGGTTGATGACAATTTATCCTGTCATTATGATAGATTCCTTTATCCAGCTAAAACGTTCATCAATGGAAGAGAGGTGAAAACCCTTTGAATCACGAATCTAGAATTGTTAATTTCTTAGGCCTCAATTTTGATTTAACTAGCATTCTAATGATTACTGTGACAAGCATCATCGTCTTTCTGATAGCGGTGCTGACCACAAGAACACTCGCGATCCGGCCGACGAAAGCTCAGAACTTTATGGAGTGGATTGTCGACTTTGTTCGCAATATTATCGGCAGCACAATGGATCTTAAAGTCGGCAGAGACTTTCTCGCCCTTGGCATAACCCTGCTGATGTACATATTTGTTGCCAACATGCTCGGCCTTCCGTTTTCCATAACAGTAGGCCACGAATTATGGTGGAAATCCCCTACGGCCGATCCGGCGGTTACTTTAACCCTCGCCGTCATGGTAGTAGGCCTCACTCATTACTACGGAGTGAAAAGGAAAGGGTTGGGGGAGTATACCAAAGATTTCTTCAGACCAATTCCATATTTAGTGCCGCTCAAAATCATTGAAGAATTTGCGAACACATTAACATTGGGATTGCGTCTTTACGGTAATATTTTCGCCGGCGAAATTCTGCTCGGCCTTCTTGCCGGACTGGCAACCAACTTCTATTCTCAAAGCATTTTCCTGGGGCTGGTTGGAACCATTGGAGCGGTTGTGCCGATGATCGTATGGCAGGCGTTCAGCTTGTTCGTAGGTACAATCCAGGCATTCATCTTCACGATGTTAACAATGGTTTACATGTCTCACAAAGTAAGTCATGAACACTAAAAATAAGACATATCCGCTAAGGATAACAATTTAAAGGAGGAACTTTTTCATGAGTTTAATAGCAGCTGCAATCGCAATTGGATTAGGTGCACTTGGTGCAGGTATTGGTAACGGACTTATCGTATCGCGTACAGTAGAAGGAATCGCTCGTCAGCCTGAGGCTGGAAAAGAATTGAGAACGCTTATGTTCATCGGGGTAGCATTGGTTGAGGCCCTTCCGATTATCGCTGTTGTTATCGCGTTCTTAGCGTTCTTCAGCTAAAAGCGAATATAAAACTGGTAAATGGCGAAGATCACTGCAAGAGGCCTTCGCCATTGCTTTATGGTTGCTTGAACTGTCATAACGGCCGGAAGAATCACCCTCCTGAAAAAAGAGGGAGAACATTTTTCGATGGCCTCGGAGAGATAATCTGCAAGAAGGGAGTTGCCGTATTCGATGTCTTTTTTACCACAGGTTATGGGTGCAGGAGTAGGGTTTAACGCCGGAACAATGCTGTTCCAGCTTGTTGCCATGCTGATTTTGTTAGCGCTCTTGAAGAAATACGCTTTAGGGCCGCTATTAAATATAATGAAAGAGCGTGAAGACTACATTACCGGAGAGATCTCCTCTGCCGAGAAAAAGAATGAAGAAGCGAAGAAGCTCATTGAGGAGCAGCAGGCGCTTTTGAAAGAAGCACGCGAAGAATCCCAGTCTCTGATTGAAAACGCGAAAAAACTGGGTGAACAGCAAAAGGATGAAATCATCAAGGCTGCGCGCCAGGAAGCAGAACGCATGAAAGAATCAGCCAGAAGCGAGATCGTCAAAGAAAGAGACCAGGCTGTCACCGCGCTGCGCGAGCAGGTTGCATCATTGTCTGTGATGATCGCTTCTAAAGTAATCGAAAAAGAGCTGGACGAACAAGCCCAGGAAAAATTGATCCAAGACTATCTTAAAGAAGTAGGAGAAAGCCGATGAGCCAATCAGCTGTCTCCAAACGCTACGCAGCCGCTCTGTTTGACATTGCCCTTGAATCCAAGCTGGTCAATGAAATAGAAGAAGAGCTGACCGTCGTTAAGAAGATATTTATTGAGCATAAAGACCTCAATGCCGTTCTGGGTCATCCTAAAGTGCCCGCTGAAAAGAAAAAGCAGATTTTAAAAGACTCGTTCGGATCCGTTTCGACTGCAGTCTTACATACGCTTTATCTTCTCGTTGACCGCAGCCGCACGTCAATCGTCCCGGATCTCGCGGACGAATATGTCAAAATGGCGAACCGGTTCCGCGGGACGGAAGATGCGATCGTATACTCTGTAAAACCGCTCAGCGAAGAGGAAATTTCCTCTTTTTCTCAAGTGTTTGCAAAAGAAGCAGGCGCCGCTTCACTGCGCGTCAGAAACGAAGTGAATCCGGATCTGATCGGCGGTGTGAAAATCCGCATCGGGAACCGCATTTATGACGGCAGTGTAAGAGGAAAGCTTGACCGGATAGAACGTCAATTAGCAGGCGAAAATCGAAAGAAGGGGTGAAACCTAAGTGAGCATCAAAGCTGAAGAAATTAGCACTCTCATAAAACAGCAAATTGAAAACTATCAGTCTGAAATAGAAGTTCACGACGTAGGTACGGTAATTCAGGTCGGTGACGGTATCGCACGCGTACACGGCCTTGATAACTGTATGGCAGGTGAGCTTGTCGAATTTTCAAACGGTGTGCTGGGCTTAGCTCAGAACCTTGAAGAATCAAATGTAGGTATCGTTATTTTGGGACCTTACAAAGACATCCGTGAAGGTGACGAAGTTAAAAGAACCGGCCGGATCATGGAAGTCCCTGTCGGCGAAGAGCTGCTCGGCCGCGTTGTCAACCCGCTCGGCCAGCCTGTTGACGGAATGGGCCCGGTTCTCACAAGCAAAACCCGTCCGATCGAAAGCCCGGCTCCTGGAGTTATGGATCGTAAATCCGTACACGAGCCGCTTCAAACGGGGATCAAATCAATCGATGCTTTAATTCCGATCGGCCGCGGCCAGCGTGAGCTGATTATCGGTGACCGTCAAACGGGTAAAACGTCGATTGCGATCGATACAATTCTGAATCAGAAAGACCAGGATATGATTTGTATCTATGTCGCGATCGGTCAGAAAGAATCGACAGTCCGCGGCGTTGTCGAAACGCTTCGCAAACACGGCGCCCTTGACTATACGATCGTTGTGACGGCTTCCGCTTCACAGCCTGCCCCTCTATTGTACCTCGCGCCGTATGCAGGGGTTGCGATGGGAGAGGAATTCATGTACAACGGCAAGCACGTGCTGGTTGTGTATGACGACCTTTCAAAACAGGCTACCGCATATCGTGAACTGTCCTTGCTTCTTCGCCGTCCTCCTGGTCGTGAAGCATTCCCTGGGGATGTATTCTATCTTCACTCCCGTTTGCTTGAACGCGCTGCAAAATTGAGCGACGCCAAAGGCGGAGGATCTTTAACGGCACTTCCGTTCGTTGAAACGCAAGCAGGCGACATTTCGGCGTACATTCCGACAAACGTCATTTCGATCACTGACGGACAAATCTTCCTGCAGTCTGATTTGTTCTTCTCTGGCGTGCGTCCTGCGGTCAACCCGGGATTGTCTGTATCCCGTGTCGGCGGGTCCGCGCAAATCAAAGCGATGAAGAAAGTTGCCGGTACGCTGCGCCTTGATTTGGCATCATACCGTGAGCTTGAAGCATTCGCACAATTCGGCTCAGATTTGGATAAAGCGACACAGGCGAAGCTGAATCGCGGTGCCCGTACGGTTGAAGTACTTAAACAGGATCTGCACAAACCGCTTCGCGTTGAAAAGCAGGTTGCGATTCTCTATGCTCTGACAAGAGGCTTCCTTGATGATGTGCCTGTTGAGGATATCAAACGTTTTGAAGAAGAGCTCTTTATGTATCTTGACCAAAATCATAAAGATCTGCTCGATTCAATCGCCCAGACAGGAAACCTTCCTGCCGATGAGGACATGAAGGGTGCAATCGAAGGCTTTAAACGTACGTTCGCGCCAAGCAACTAAACAATAAAAAGTGAGAAAAAGGCTATCTTTTTCTCTCTTTTTCACGTCAATGCGAAGGAATTTGAAAACAAAAAGGTGGTGAAACCTTTTGGCCTCATTACGGGATATTAAATCCAGGATTGCTTCAAATAAAAAAATGAGTCAAATTACGAAAGCCCAGGAAATGGTTTCTGCTTCAAAGCTGAACCGGGCTGAAAACAAAGCGAAATCGTTTGTTCCTTATATGGAAAAAATGCAGGAAGTCGTTGCCGATATCGCAGTCGGATACACCGGCAAACACCCGATGATGTCAAGCCGCCCAGTGAAGCGGACCGGGTACCTTGTCATCACAGCTGACCGCGGCTTGGCGGGGGCGTTCAATGCAAACGTACTCCGCAAAGCGTATCAAAGGATTCAGGAACGCCATCAATCCAAAGATGAGTATGCGGTCATCGCGGTCGGAAGAATGGGGCGCGATTTCTTTAAAAAGCGCGGAATTCCTGTCATTTCTGAAATGACGGGGATCAGGGACGAAGTGACGTTTTCAGAAATCAAAGATTTGGCGAACAGCACGGTGCAAATGTATATTGACGAAACCTTTGATGAACTGTATCTGTTCTACAACCATTTTGTCAGCGCGATTTCCCAGGAGGTAACGGAGAAAAAGCTGCTGCCTTTGACAGATATTGCGCCTAACAAGAAAAAGACGTCATTTGAGTTTGAACCGGATGAAGAAGAGATTCTGGAAGTGCTCCTTCCCCAGTATGCGGAAAGCTTGATTTTTGGCGCGCTTCTTGACAGCAAAGCGAGCGAACATGCTGCGAGAATGACGGCGATGAGAAATGCGACAGATAATGCAAAAGAGATTATCGCCGATCTTGAACTGTCATACAACCGTGCCCGTCAGGCATCCATCACGCAGGAAATTACGGAAATTGTCGGCGGTGCAGCTGCTTTAGAATAGAAAAAGTTTGTCAGGAGGGATAGAGATGAAAAAAGGACGCGTTAGCCAGGTATTAGGGCCGGTCGTAGATGTTCGTTTTGAAGACGGTCACTTGCCTGAAATATATAATGCGATTAAAGTTACACATAAAGCGCAGAACGAGAATGAAGTGGACATCGATCTTACCCTTGAAGTAGCGCTTCACTTGGGTGATGATTCAGTTCGTACAATTGCAATGGCTTCAACTGACGGTGTTACACGCGGAATGGAAGCCATCGACCTGGGAGAGCCGATCTCCGTTCCGGTCGGAAACGTAACACTCGGCCGCGTATTTAATGTACTCGGGGAAAATATCGATTTGGATGAGCCGCTTCCGGCTGATGCTGCCAAAGATCCGATTCACAGAGAAGCTCCAAAATTTGATCAGCTATCAACAGAGGTTGAAATCTTAGAGACGGGTATTAAAGTCGTCGACTTGCTCGCTCCATATATCAAAGGCGGAAAGATCGGTCTTTTCGGAGGAGCGGGAGTTGGAAAAACCGTTTTGATTCAGGAGCTGATCAACAACATCGCTCAAGAGCACGGCGGTATCTCTGTATTCGCAGGTGTCGGCGAGCGTACGCGTGAAGGAAACGACCTTTACTATGAAATGAAAGATTCCGGCGTTATCGGCAAAACGGCAATGGTCTTCGGTCAGATGAACGAGCCGCCTGGTGCGCGGATGCGCGTTGCCTTGACCGGACTTACAATGGCCGAGCATTTCCGTGATAAAGAAGGCCAGGACGTATTGTTCTTTATCGATAACATCTTCCGATTCACTCAAGCAGGATCTGAAGTATCTGCACTTCTTGGACGCATGCCGTCAGCGGTTGGTTATCAGCCGACGCTTGCGACCGAAATGGGTCAGCTTCAGGAACGGATCACATCAACAAATGTCGGATCTGTAACATCGATTCAGGCGATCTACGTTCCTGCCGATGACTATACTGACCCGGCGCCGGCTACGACGTTCGCTCACTTGGATGCGACGACGAACCTTGAGCGTAAGCTGTCGGAAATGGGGATTTATCCTGCGGTCGATCCGCTTGCATCCACTTCCCGTGCGCTTTCGCCTGAAATCGTCGGAGAAGAGCACTATGAAGTGGCGCGCAGCGTTCAGCAGATCCTGCAGCGCTACAAAGAGCTTCAGGATATCATCGCGATGCTCGGAATGGATGAGTTGTCAGACGAAGATAAGCTTGTCGTCAGCCGTGCGCGCCGCGTACAATTCTTCCTGTCGCAAAACTTCCACGTAGCTGAACAGTTTACAGGACAAAAAGGTTCTTACGTACCTGTCAAAGAAACGGTAAAAGGCTTCAAAGAAATCCTTGAAGGTAAGTATGATCACCTTCCTGAGGACGCTTTCCGCCTTGTCGGCCGAATCGAAGAAGTTGTCGAAAAAGCGAAAGAAATGGGTGTAGAAGTATAATCTGGTCCTAGGAGGGTAAAAGCATGAAGACCTTAAAAGTCAATATCGTTACTCCCGACGGCCCAGTATACGATGCGGATATAGAAATGGTAAGCGTTAGAGCAGAGAGCGGTGAGCTTGGTATTTTACCCGGCCATATTCCGACGGTTGCTCCGCTAAAAATTGCTGCAGTCCGTCTGAAAAAAGACGGTCAAACTGAGCTGGTTGCCGTCAGCGGGGGGATAGTGGAAGTCCGCCCTGACCATGTCACCATTCTGGCCCAGACGGCGGAAACATCTGAACAAATTGACAAAGAACGCGCCTTGGCCGCAAAACGGCGTGCCGAGGAACGTTTGCAAAAGCAAACTCCAGATGTTGACATTATTCGGGCAGAGCTTGCTTTAAAACGCGCGATTAACCGGTTGGATGTTGCGAGATAGAGATAAGGATCCTTCCCATATTTAAGGATGGGAAGGGTCTTTTATATTCAAGATCAAACAGAATTGAAAATGTTGAAAAATGTTCACAAATTGTTCGCCTTTTTAGTATGAATCTATCTATAATACAAAATAGTAAGCTATGTTCTCTTCCACCAAAAAGAGGACGTAAGACATTCAAGTAAGCTCCTAAAACACAAGCCCCTCAGGCAACAGAGGATCACTCCATCTATGGGAAAAAGTTCTATCATGAACGACTTAACATGCAACATCAAAACTGTTAAAATGACTTGAAATGACCAGCAACATTCCTTTATCCTACGGCAGAAGAGACGAGGCTGGCCGGAAGCACCAAACCGGCTGAACGTAAGGAGGCGTCATCAATAATGGAAGAGATCGGACAACAGGCTGCTGTCAGTATCATCGTTCATCTTTTTTTTATTGCATTGACTTGGTGGGCTCTTCTGGCGGTCAATATTGATCCGCTTATCAGGAAAGGAAAAGTCATTCAGGCGAGGGTGTTAATGATCATCATTACAATCGCCGTCGGCTCCACCGTCAGCAATTTTTTCTTGGACTATCTTTATTATTCCAGACAGCTTCAAAATTTATTTTCATGATTGAGTAAAAGAATTTATGGGAATGGACGAATATGGGTAACACCGCGTTCTGCAAAATCACCGGAGACCTTGTTTTTCCACGTATGCTTTTCCTGCGATCCGTCAACAATGGAGAGTAGGAGAGGATGATGCAGAATGAAGACAAAACAAACGGTTAATGCCCTTATTTTTATTGTGGTTTTATTTTTAATTGTTCATGTCTTTCAATCGCTTGAAGCAGCGGGCAATACGCCGCTTGAACAGCTGGCGGAAGGTTTGAGCCGCCATGATGTCGAGCTTGAAGAGTGGACCATGCATACAAAAAAACAGCTTACCCTAAGTGAAAAAGATTTTTTTGCAAAACTGAAACATTTCAAGAAACAGCATCGACAATATGAATGGACTTTAACGCGGGAAGACGACGATACAGTTAAAGCGACAGGTGTTTTTCAGGACAAAAAAAATCATATCAATTCCAAAATACATTTGGTATCCACCCACAAAAACCAGAGACTTGTTTCGTATTTATTGTATGAGCAAAAAGGCGCGGGACCACGGGAAAACTGGAATGCTACATATAAGCAGTTTGAACGGGATGCATTCGACATAATGCGAGAAAAGACCGCAATTTTTACTTGTCTAAAGGGCCATTTAAATGGTATGATGAATGTTGTTTTGCAAAAAAAAGCAAATGAGCTAGTACATGAATTTGATGCAAAGTCAGTTGAAGATTTAATTGAACCAAATTTCGTTTCTATTTCTGCTTACACTAACGAGTGGAAAGAATCCATCAAGACAGAAAAACACCGTATGAATTTGCAAGTCTCGCTTAGAAATGCGGGAATGGGCGAAAAACTTACCGTCACGGTTGGCACACCAATCGTCACGACTGAATATTAATATAGAGAAATTGGGACGCGGAGGGGAATACCTTGGAAAAAATCATCGTCCGCGGCGGTCGAAAGTTAAACGGCACAGTCAAAGTTGAAGGAGCAAAAAATGCCGTTTTACCAGTTATCGCTGCATCTTTATTAGCCAGTGAAGAAAAAAGCGTAATATGTGATGTGCCTACGCTCTCCGATGTATATACGATTAACGAAGTGTTACGTCATTTAGGCGCAAGTGTACATTTTGAAAATAATACAGTAACGGTTGATGCATCTCGCACTTTGTCTACGGAAGCTCCGTTCGAATATGTTCGTAAAATGCGCGCATCCGTATTGGTGATGGGTCCGCTTCTTGCTCGCACAGGCCATTCGAGAGTGGCTTTGCCTGGAGGATGTGCAATCGGTTCAAGACCGATCGATCAGCATCTGAAAGGCTTTGAAGCAATGGGGGCAAAAATTAAGGTCGGAAACGGCTTTATTGAAGCGACTGTAGAAGGCCGCCTTCAAGGAGCGAAAATTTACCTTGATTTCCCTAGTGTCGGAGCAACTGAAAACCTGATTATGGCTGCAGCTTTGGCTGAGGGCACGACAACTCTCGAAAATGCTGCTAAAGAGCCTGAAATCGTTGATCTGGCTAACTATATCAATGCAATGGGCGGTAAAATTCGGGGTGCCGGTACAGGCACCATTAAAATTGAAGGCGTTAAGGCGCTTCATGGGGCAAAACATACGATTATTCCTGACCGGATAGAGGCGGGAACGTTCATGGTTGCCGCGGCGATTACCGAAGGGAACGTACTGGTAAAGGGAGCGGTTCCTGAGCACTTAACATCTTTAATTGCGAAAATGGAAGAAATGGGCGTTCAAATCTTGGAAGAAGGAGACGGTCTTCGGATCATCGGTCCTTCTGAATTGAAGCCTATTGATTTAAAAACAATGCCACATCCAGGTTTCCCGACTGATATGCAGTCACAGATGATGGCTCTTTTGATGCGCGCAAATGGAACCAGCATGATCACAGAAACCGTCTTTGAGAACCGCTTCATGCACGCGGAAGAATTCCGCCGTATGAACGGAGATATTAAAATCGAAGGCCGTTCTGTCATCATTAATGGTCCTGTGCAGCTTCAAGGCGCTGAAGTTGCCGCAACGGATCTTCGCGCCGGCGCAGCTCTTATCCTTGCTGGCCTTGTTGCTGACGGTCATACACGCGTAACCGAATTAAAACATTTAGACCGTGGATATGTCAACTTCCACCAAAAACTTGCCGGTCTCGGCGCTGATATTGAGCGCGTTAACGATGAAGAAGCAGTTCATATTGAAAATAAAGAAGTTGTATCCGATTTAAATGCATAAATCAACTTGAAATCAGTATGTCATACGGCATACTGATTTTTGCGTTTCAAGTATTCTATATCAGTATGCCTCCCATATCTATCATTATGCACAAGAATTGCTTTTAAAATACGTAGCAGCAGTTGAAAAAGTACAGTCATATTAGCTTGTCCCCGCCCATAAAATGAAAGAGACAAAACAGAAATGGGGGCACTGATTTGAAACAGCTCATAATTGTACTAGCAGGAATCTGCACGCTGATTTTACTCATACCAACACTGCTTGTCCTCCCTTTTCACGGGGGACCGGGGGCAATTAAAACAGAGAAACACGCTCAGCAACACGAGGAAAAAAAGAAAGTCACCTTAAAAGAGTCTCCCGTTTCAATTCCGGTCTACAGAACGGCTGACCGGAAAGTTGAAGACATTCCGCTTGAAGAGTATGTCATCGGTGTCGTTGCCTCGGAAATGCCGGCAGATTTTGATATCGAAGCTTTAAAAGCACAAGCGCTGGCAGCCCGCACATACATTGTGAGGCAAATGGTGTCAGAGCAAGCTGTACAGTCGCCGAAAGGCTCGCTGGTCGATGATACGCAGATGTTCCAGGTGTATAAAAACAAAGAGGAGCTCCGCAGGCTGTGGAAGAAGGATTACGATTGGAAAATCAAAAAGGTGACCGAAGCTGTAGCCAGTACGCAAGGCAAAATTTTAACCTATGAGCATAAGCCTATTGATGCTTCGTTCTTCTCGACGAGCAACGGGTACACCGAGAATGCCGGAGCTTATTGGACAAGTGATATTCCGTACCTGCAAAGCGTGAAAAGCTCCTGGGACACAAAATCGCCGAAATTCCTGAACCATAAAACGTTTACTGTCGCTGAATTTGAACAAAAGCTCGGTGTCAAGCTGCCCGGTTCAAACAGCATCGGAGAGATCACCGAAAGAACGCCGGGAAAACGCGTAGCGACTGCCGTCATCAATGGAAAGAAGCTTGAGGGAAGAGATATTCGCGAAAAGCTCGGCCTCAAATCGGCAGACTTTGATTGGAAACGCGACGGGAATCAGATTACAGTCACGACAAGGGGATTTGGACATGGAGTGGGAATGAGCCAATACGGTGCGCATTATATGGCGAAAGACGGCAAGAAAGCAGAAGACATCGTCAAGTATTATTACAAAGGAACAGCCGTATCCAATGCAGATGAATTTTTAAATAAATACATGGCGAAAAAATAAAAAAGAGACGTCTGCCTTATTGGCGGCGTCTTTTTAAATGTCATCAAAATTTGGCATTCTCATGAAGTTGTTGCACGCCAAAATATTATACAAATATTTCAAGAATCATGTGCCGGAGGGCTTGCTGAACAGCGTCAAAAGGCCGTGAATGTCTTGTCAATATAAGGGTTAACAGGCTATAAAGTCTATTATATCCGCTTGTTGTATGCTGAAATGAATAACGAGGAAAAGGAGACATGCCCTATTTATTTCTCCCTGGTGTTCTTCTACGATATTAATGTGTTAACGACTTTATTTCAGAAAGGGGAAAGGGAGAAATGAAGAAGAAGCTGACATTAGGGATTTTGACCGCTATGGTTCTTAGCCTTGGTTCGCCTGCTTTCGCAGCTGAGAAAAAACAGGAGGTAACAGTTGCCGAAGATTCGCCTAACATCGCGATTATGCTTGATGCAAGCGGCAGCATGGCTAAAAAGATCGGCGGAGTCTCAAAATACGAGCTTGCCAAAAATGAGGCGTTCAGCTTTGGTTCTAAGCTTGAAAATGCAAACGTGCTCATGAGGGTTTTCGGTTCAGAGGGAAACAATAAAAACTCCGGAAAAGTACAATCCTGCAATGCAATCAGAGGAGTGTACGGATTCCAAACGTATGACGAGCAAAGCTTCCGCAATTCATTAAACGGCATCGGACCGACTGGGTGGACACCGATCGCAAACGCGCTGCAAGATGCCAAAAACGCGCTTGATCAGCTGAACAACAACGGGAAAAACGTCGTCTACCTGCTGACAGACGGTGAGGAAACATGCGGAGGCAATCCGGTAAAAGTTGCAACAGAACTGCGCAAATCTAATGCGGTTGTCAACGTGATCGGCTTTGATTATGAAGGAGATTTTCACGGACAATTGACAAGCATCGCAGCAGCCGGCGGCGGTGAATATTTCCAAGCAAAAACCAAAAATGACATCAAAAGAATTTTCACTCAGGAAGCAATCGAGCTTTCTAAATAAACTGGAAAAAAGCTGTGGACATGTTTCCGCAGCTTTCCTTTTTTGATGAAAAGATTGTCAAAAGTCAAGCAAAACACTTTACAAATATTAAGTTATTGTTTCAGAACGTTGAACCCCGCTGAATCCTTTGGAGGGGTAATTTGTCGTAACTGTTGTTTTATTGGGACGAAGACGGTCTTTTAGCGGACTTTTTTGGTAGGACTTAAGTGAAAGTGTCGGTCGATTATCGTAAGGATTATGAAGAATTTGTGAATTTGAAAAGGAGATCCGGCCTATTTATTTCTATCAAGCCTTCTTTTACGATGTTGGTGGACTAGATCTCATGCGGAAGATCGGTCCGAAAAAAAGTGCGGAAAGGAAAGTGAGAAAGGTGAAAAAGAGGTTTACTCTGTTAACAACGTTCACCATGCTTTTGTCATTGGCTCCGGCTGCTGCTTTCGCGGCTGAAGACGGAAATGCGGACAACAGCAAAAAAGATGTCAATGTTGCAGTTGTGCTTGACGCAAGCGGCAGCATGGCACAAAAGGTTGAAGGAGAAAGAAAATTTGATATTGCCAAAGAATCCGTAACCGACTTTGCTGACCTGCTTTCAAGCGATGCGAATGTGATGCTGAATGTGTTCGGACATAAAGGCAACAATAAAAACTCCGGAAAAGAACTATCTTGCGGTACGACGGAAACCGTCTATGATCTGCAGCCGTTTTCTTCCAACTCATTCGAAAACGCTTTAAGCGGAATCAAGCCTACAGGCTGGTCTCCGATTGCAAAATCTCTTTATGATGTAAAAGAAGATCTTGCCGATAAAGATGGTAAGAATTATGTTTACATCGTAACAGACGGTGAAGAAACATGCGGAGGAGACCCTGTTCAGGCAGCGAAAGATCTGCGCAAATCCAACATTAAAACGATCGTCAACATCGTTGGACTTGATGTGAAAACCGTGAAAGAAAAAGCAAAGCTTAAAAAAGTAGCTGCTGCTGGCGGCGGAAAATTGATTGAAGCCGACTCAGCTTCTGATTTTAAAAAGGTATGGAAAGAAGAAGGCGTAAAACTGTCTCAGTAACTCCATACGAGAGCGGGACGGCAGCAGCGCCGTCCCGACCTTCTGTTAAGCTAATCTGTCGACATTTCGAGTTCTTCGATTCGTTTTTCTGCATAGCGCGGATCTTTTCTTGAATGGAAAATCTCCGCCTTTTCAATCATGACCGCCGTGTTGTATTCCGGAATACGGGCATAGTTTTCGTATACGCCTTTAGGGATCAGGACATTTCCTTCCGGCCAGTAGACAGCCGTGTTTCCGCGTTGTACGCCGGCATATTTTGCCCGGCCTTGGAAAGTTCCGTAGCGGTTGAATAAAACGATCGCTTCTCCATCTTGAATATAAAGCTCCTCGGCATCTTTTGGATTGATCATGACATCCCGGCGATCTGCCGCGTTGAAAGGATCTTTTTCACTATAAATCATCGAATTGAACTGTTTTCCCCGTCTTGTCGTCACGAGGAAGCGTCCTTCAGTTTGTCTGTTTTCAGGAAGATCGACGGGGATCAGGTTACCCCTGCCGTCTGCCGTCGGACACATCCCGCCTTCACAAAGCCAGGCGCCGCCCCATTGAAAGACATCTCCGCGTTTTTTCAAATGCTGAATCCCTTCATAATTCCGGTTGGCAGCAGCGATTTCTTCACGGATTTCCGCAGCGTCGTCAAAATGGATCAGTTCTTTGTCTTCGGGCCGAACCCGTTTGGCAAGATCCATATAAATTTCCCATTCAGAACGGGCTTCTCCGATGCGCGGTCCTTTAATTTCAGGGCTGAAATATACCATCCGTTCCGTACTTGTTGAGGTTCCTCCGCCAGGCTGTTCATATCTTGTCATTGCGGGGAGAATGATAACTTCTTCTTTGGAATCGACAAGGGTAGAAGTATTGAAGATGATGTCCTGATGGACTCTCACCTCAACTTCCTGTAATGCTTTTTTGATAAAATCGGGGTTCGGCATCGTCTCCAAAAAGTTGCCTCCGCTTGTATAAAACACTTTTACTTTTCTTTCGTTTTCGCTCGGCAGCAGCATGTTTTCGATCGTCTGGCCGATCGTATCGCCTTGCCAAGTCGGTATACGGAAGCCCCAAACCTTCTCGATCCGTGCGGCATTTTCTTCGTCAAAATCACCGCCTGGCAGGACGAAAGGATCGGCACCCATTTCTCCAGAGCCCTGCACACCGCTGTGCCCTCTGATCGGCATGACACCGCAATGCTTTTTGCCGATGAATCCTTGTAATAGGGCGAGATTTGCCACCTGTGAAATGTTGTCGGTCGCAAAACGGTGCTGTGTGAGTCCCATGCTCCAAATGAAAACGCCGGTTTTCGCCCGGGCCAGCAAGACGGCGAATTCTTTCATTCTATCTTTCGATATGCCGGATGACTCTTCAAGCGTCTTCCAATTTTGTTTTTCGATATGCTGTTTAAGCTCATTGAACCCGTTTGTGTGTGCTTCGATAAAAGCGCGGTCAATGCTTGAACCGGGAGCCTCCCGTTCCATCTCAAACCAGTGCTTCATTACCCCGTTCATAAAGGCAATGTCGCCGCCGATATTGACTTGGTATATGTCATCAGTGATTTTGGTGCCGAAAAGGGCGCTCTCAGGTATCGATGGAATCCAGTATTTCTCCATCGAAGGTTCCAGGTACGGGTTGATCATAATGATTTTTGTTCCCGCTTTTTTGGCGGCATACATGTATTTTGTTGACACCGGCTGGTTATTGGCGGCGACAGATCCCCAGAAGACGAGGACATCCGTCCCGATCCAGTCTCGGTAGCTGCAGCTTGAGGCGCCGATGCCAAGGGACCTTTTTAAAGCCGTTTTGCTTGGCGAGTGGCAGATCCGCGAGGCGTTGTCAATGTTGTTTGTGCCGATAAACCGAGCCGCTTTTGCGGCCGTATAGTATACCTCATTCGTAATACCCCTGGCTGTTAAATAAAAGGCGAGCTGTCGTTTATCAATCGATTTGATTTTGTCCGCGATTCGGCTGAGCGCTTCATCCCATGAAATTCTCGAGAACGACCGTTCTCCTTTTTTTCTCGACAGCGGATAAGGGATGCGTCCGAGCTTTCTAAGCTCGGTGCTGTCCAGCTTTCTCAGCTGTTCAATGTCGGCGGACAGCCATTTGTCCTCGATCGCAGGCATCGTATTTAAGCGGAGGACGTTCAGCCGCGTCGTGCAGAGATGAGGCCCTGTGAGCGTCTGATCACGGAGTCCGGATACACCAAGCGCACAGCCGTCGCACACGCCTTGCGTCAAAATTCTGTAGGCGTACGAAAGGTTGTCTTTATTGTCCCATGCTGTTTTCATCGTATCTCTGATATGCTTTGGTTTTACCTTTCCGAGTCCCATCGGCGCCCAAGACGCCCACAGTTTTGGCGCGGGCTTTTTATTCAGCTTCATCGGACCTTGATGCTTTGTTTTTCCCATTCCATTCTCTCCTTTCCAGCGGATACTGCCGGATCATCCTTTTATCGAGTTTGAGACATGAACCGCCGCTTTTTTCCGCAACTGTTTAATGTCGGTTCTAATGAAGATCGAAATGAACAGGCCGATGGCGAACAGTGCTGCGAAAACCGTCAGGCTCTGGCTGTAGCTTCCTGTTGCATCACGCACCCAAGAAGAGAACATCGGGCCCGCAAGTCCTGCCGCCGCCCATGCCGTTAAAATGTATCCGTGGATTGCACCGAGCTGCTTTGTTCCGAACAAATCCCCGATATAAGCCGGAATTGCGGCAAATCCTCCTCCATAGCACGTATAGATCAATGCCATTAAAACAGAGAAGACGGCCTTGTCGGAAATAAACGGCAAAAGCGGAAAGGCGATCAGCTGTACAGCGAAAAAGACGGTATACGTATTCGGCCGGCCGATGTAATCAGATGCAGAGGCCCAGCCGATCCGCCCTAAACCGTTAAATGCGCCCAAAACGCCGACGAGAGCGGCAGCAGCGGCGGCGGACATGCCCGCACTTTCCTGCGCCAGCGGTGAAGCGATGGATATGATGGCGATTCCGCACGTAACATTAATAAAAAGCATCAGCCATAAATAATAAAAGCGTTTCGTTTTAATGGCTTCATTTGCCGTCAGCTGGGAAATATCGGCGCTTTGCGCCTTTCCGTTTTTTCCGGTTGAAAATCCTTCAGGCTTCCAGCCGTCTTCCGGCGGAGCGAGGTAAAGCGAAGACAGCATCATCACAAGAAAGTAGCAGATGCCGAGAATAAAAAAGGTATTGGCTATACCGACCGCTGAGATCAGCTTCTGCATGATCGGGCTGCTGATCAAGGCCGCAAATCCGAATCCCATAATGGCAAGCCCTGTAGCCAAGCCGCGGCGGTCAGGAAACCATTTAACAAGCGAAGATACGGGCGTAATATAGCCGACGCCAAGTCCGATTCCTCCGAAGACGCCGTAAAACAAATAAAGCAGGGGAAGGGAGCCGATCTGAACGGCGAAGCCGGAAAACGTCACGCCAGCTCCGAAGAAAAGAGCGGCGAGCATGCCTGCTTTTTTGGGTCCGTGCTTTTCGACGAAGTGGCCCAAAAATGCAGCTGAAAGACCGAGAAATAAAATAGCGATGCTGAACGTCAGGCTGATCTGGCTGAGGCTCCAGCCGAAGGTTTCAGCGAGCGGGTTTGTAAAGACGCTCCATGCGTATACAGACCCGATAGACAAATGAATGCCTACAGCACATAAAGCGATGAGCCACCTGTTTTTCACTTTTTTCATTCGAGAACCTCCTGTGGAAAAGAAAGGCTTGTCATAAAGACAGAAGGCTGCCGGGGAGCGATTATTTGAAAGCGGTTTCCGGGGTTGCTGCGAAGAAAGGCAGTCTGTTTGAAAAGTGTATATTTTTTGAACTTTTAAAAAATAATATCATGTTTTCAAGCTATCAACAAGATGAAGCTTCCAAATTTGACCTGACGGTTGTGAAACGGCATGATAGACGAGTATAGTAATAGATATGATAAGAAACAAAGGGGCGGGGTTTATTCATGGGGAAAAACATCACAACAAGCCGAAACATTTTCCGTTATGATAATGGAGAGATGACACAGCAAGAAGATCAGATGGCAACGGAATTCCCCCTGACTGTCATGGTGAACGGTGAGGAATTTGTCACGCTTGTTTGTTCGCCGGACAGCCTGGAAGAACTGGTGATCGGATTTCTCGCATCTGAAGGTGTGATCCGATTTAAAAATGAGATTAAAAGGTTTACAATAGATGAAAGTCTCGGATTCGTATATGTCGATCTTGTCAGCTCAAAAAAGCTGGTGCTGAAGGATTACACGAAGCGGGTGATCGGCTCCTGCTGCGGAAAAGGGCGGCATTTTTATTTCCAGCAGGACGTCAAAACCGCAAAAACGGCGATTGACGGCGTGACCATTACGCCTGAGAACTGTTTGGCGCTGATGCACGACATGCAGAAAAGCAGCAAGCTTTTTCGCCATACGGGGGGCGTTCATAATGCCGCTTTGTGCAGCACTGACAATCTGATTGCAGTCAGGTCTGATATCGGAAGACATAATGCGCTTGATAAATTGTACGGATATTGTCTGCTTCACCAGATTCCTGTGCGCGACAAGCTGATCGTGTTCAGCGGCAGAATTTCTTCGGAAGTGCTGCTCAAAGCCGCAAAAATCGGGGTTTCCGCGGTCATTTCCAAGTCGGCGCCGACCGAGCTGGCCATTCAAATGGCGGAGGAGCTGAATATCATGACGATTGGTTTTGCGAGAAACCGGTCATTCAATGTATATACGCATCACGAGCGAATTCAGTTAACATAAAGGAGGCAACAGGCGTGAACACCAACAGTGAACAAGTTTTGGATCAGAAAAGCCGGCCGCTTCGGGATTTAAGAATTTCTGTCACCGACCGCTGCAACTTAAGATGTACGTATTGCATGCCTGCCGAAATCTTTGGACAGGATTATCCGTTTTTGCCAAAAGGCGAACTGTTGTCCTTTGAAGAGCTTGAACGATTGGCCAAGCTGTTTGTTCATCAGTTCGGGGTGGAAAAAATCCGCCTCACCGGCGGCGAGCCGCTGATGAGAAAAGATATGCCGGAATTAGTCGGGAAGCTTGCGGAGATCAAAGGGATTCGCGATATTGCGATGACGACGAACGGCGTTCTGCTGCCGGTTTACGCTGACAAGCTGAAAAAAGCGGGGCTGAAACGGGTCACGGTCAGCCTGGATTCCCTGGATGACGAGCGTTTCAAAGCGATCAACGGCAGAGGCGTCTCCGTCAGCAAGGTGCTGGCCGGAATTGAAGCGGCGAAAGAGGCCGGACTCGGCGTCAAGATCAACATGGTCGTCCAAAAAGGGGTCAATGAAAAGGATATTTTGCCGATGGCCCGCTATTTTAAAGAAAAAGGCCATATTTTGCGGTTTATTGAGTTTATGGATGTCGGGAACACAAATGAATGGAACCGTCAGTCAGTGGTGACAAAAGCGGATATCATCCGGATCATCAATGAAGACATGCCGGTTGAACCGATCGACCCGAACTACAAAGGAGAAGTCGCCAAACGGTACGGATACCTGGACGGTTCAGGAGAAATCGGTTTTATCTCTTCTGTATCAGATGCTTTTTGCAGCACGTGCAACAGAGCAAGACTATCGGCGAAAGGCGAGCTTTTCACATGTCTTTTCGCATCGAGCGGGTTTGATTTAAGAACCCTGATCAGAAGCGGGCAGACCGACCAGGAGCTGGCAAAGGCGATCGGCACCGTCTGGCGGAATCGCGATGACCAGTATTCGCTCGACCGCGCTCTTGCAAAAGCGGCTCCGCGGAAAAAGGTTGAAATGTCCTATATAGGAGGATAATTGACTGCTTTGGAGAAAGCCGTCCATTGAAAAGATGGGCGGTTTTTTCATGCTTCGGAGACCGGATTGATTTGCATATTGACAGGTTTGATACGGGGGAAAAGCGGAAATTTTTTAAAAAACATGGGCTGAAACAGAAAGGATGATTGAATGTTCGGAATGCAGGATATTGTCAAATTCTTCTGGTGGTTCTTGATCGTTTTTCCCGCCGTGTCGGTGCTTCATGTCTTGGGCCACAGCGTCATGGCGGTGTTGTTCGGCGGAAAATCTTCGCTTGAAATCGGGATGGGCAAAAAATTGCTGAAATTCGGCCCCGTGCAAATCAGAAGTGTTTACTTTATGGATTCCTTTTGCAAATACGGGGATCTGAAATACGATAACCGTTTTACGAATGCGATGATTTATGCCGGCGGATCGCTGTTTAATTTAGCGTCTATTTTTATTGTCAATCTGCTGATT
Organism: Bacillus sp. FSL L8-0528; assembly: GCF_038593085.1. Taxonomy (NCBI): domain Bacteria; kingdom Bacillati; phylum Bacillota; class Bacilli; order Caryophanales; family Bacillaceae; genus Bacillus; species Bacillus sp. FSL L8-0528. The sequence goes on along the minus strand of NZ_CP151961.1, from coordinate 3,812,483 downwards.
ATCAAAGACATCATACCCGAAAATATTTTTTTCTACCAGTTTGTTTATTTTTCAACCTATTATGTATTTTTTGCTTTGATTCCCGTGAGATATTCCGAAAATCATCTTTCTGATGGAATGGCAATTTATAAAGTGCTGAGATATGGGGAGAAGTACGAGATTAATAATTGAGTATGCCGGCTGCGGGCACATCCCGGAGCCGGCGATTTTCAGACATGCATGATGTCTTCAGGCAGTTTCCTTAGCTTTCGAACGGATTCGATGAATGTTTCCAAAGGATCGCAGCCGCTAAAATATTGAAATGCTTCCCGATCCCCGTTGTTCATCACGACGAGGTGATCGCCTCCTGTTATCAGCCCTTTTTCGCGGCGGAACGAGGAGATGGTATCATAGCGGATGTCAAGGTGAAAAGGGGCGCCAAACAGAGAAGAATAAAACATGAGCCGCCTGTCAGTGGCCGCAAGCACGCCTCTGTAAGGAGTGTAACGTGCAGACAGTCTCGCGTTATACGCGCAAAGAATAATAGATCTGATTTCTTCATTCGGCTCAAGCCGGACATCCAAAGCTGCTTTTCCTTCTGCTATCTCTTTCATTGAAAAACACTCCTTTCATCAATCAATACGAAAGACCCTGTGAAAAAGTTCCAAAGTGAGACATGAGGGCGGGTTGAAAAAAATTTTATTTATTCTTACGATCATTAAGGATATGATAAGAGTTGACAAAAAACTTATCCTGTAACTATAATAATTACATCGGTGGTGAAAACTTATGGTGAACACCCGTCTTTCAGTGGCCATTCATATTTTATCTTTAATCGCCGCAAACCCGCGGGAATCTTCGGAAATGATCGCCGGGAGCGTCAATACGAACCCGGTTGTGATCAGGCGCATGATCAGCCAGCTCAAAAAAGGCGGTATTTTGACGTCGCGGCCGGGAGTGGCCGGGGCAACCCTGAAACGAGATCCTGAAGATATATCTCTGCTGGATATTTACCGCGCGGTTCAGCCGCAAGAGGAATTGTTTGCGATTCATGACAAGCCGAATCCAAACTGTCCGGTTGGAAGACAAATTCAAACAACGCTTGACCAAACGTTTCACAGCGTTCAGCAGGCGATGGAGAACGAATTGGCCAGCAAGTCTCTTAAAGACGTCTTAACTCATCTCTTTTAAATAAGAGATGATGTTTCATCATCAACATGTAACTGTTTTTGTTACAAATGAGGAAATATTATCGGTGACACATGCACAATCATCACAGCAAAGCCTTATGAGCTTATGGTGGACATTCATGATCGTATGCGGTTTTCCTTACTGATGAGAATGAAAAGGGAAGGCTCACCCTTAAAACTGAATATCTACAAAGCTTGCTGCAGCCATATGATGCTAGCATATCGCTTGATATATCACCTTCGCTTAGCTGCTATGTTCTAGGTCGTCGGTGATATTTTGTTGTATCCCCAATTCAGGCATCGTTCAATTCCACTCTTCCTTTAAAATAGCGTAATAATATTCATCCCACCATTCATTGCCTTTGGGAATACATTTTTTAAAGAAGCCTTCTCTTCTCATTCCAATCTTCTCCATAACTCGGTATGATGGAATATTCTCAGGTTGACATGTAGCTATAATCCTATGTAAGTTCATTTCTTTAAATCCATATTTCAAGATCGCTTGTGCTGCTTCAGAAGCATACCCTTTATTTTGATATTTAGGATGAAACACCCACCCGATCTCATATGTATGTTCACCAAAATACTTATGAAAAACAATATGGCCTATAAGTAAATCTTCATCCATTAGTATGACAGGGAATTTTTCAGCGTTATTCCCTTTGTTTTTATTTACAAATGCCTTTGCATCTTCTTCAGTAAAAACGCCTTCCGGTATATACTTCATCACATTAATATCTGATGTATACTCATATACAGCTTGCCAATCTTTGAATTCAAATTCACGTATCAATAACCTTTCTGTTGTGATATGCATGAAATGAACCTCCCATCAAAAAAACTTCTGCTTATCTTTATTTCGATATGAAGACAACAATAACCTCTTTAAAGACGATCCTTATTCAACAATCTGGCAGAAAACAAGTACCTCAGCCTGTATCTTCATGCAGACTTTTATATATGCTTTTAATTGGTCTCATCATAATCCTTGTTCTCATGTACTAATCGTTTAATTTTCCGATGTTTTTTCGTTCATCAGCCCGGCGGCATTTTTCGACCCGGAAGGAAAGAGAACAGGTTCATCTTAAAAAGGTCAGGAAAACTTGATCGCAAATACCGCCGGAGAAAGCTGCATCAGCTATGCTGACTATGCCATTGCAGCGGGGGACGAAGCTGAAAAAGGCGAGCACATCAATGAGCGTTTCACCGTTGGCGGAGAAGCCGAATAATAAAAGCCTGTCTCGGTCAATTCCCGAGACAGGCTTTTGATCATCATTCGTAATAATAAGGATCGTATCCGCTGTGTAAATCGGTAAGAATACCTAAAAAGATCAGGAAGAAAAAGGCGACTATGCATAAAATGAAGATCACAATATTGGATAATAAGAAGAAAAATTGCCATTTCATAAACTTCACATAGTTATCAAGCAAGGCTTCATGCGGTTCTTGCGGCATGTCATCACTCATTTTCTGAGCGGCGTTTGCCGATTTTATAAGGTAGATCCCCGAAAAAATCATCAGCACACCTGGAGCGGCTCCGATGATAAGCAAAGAAATTCCGAAGAAGGCATAGATGCCTCCGCCGATAATCATAAAAACGCCGGTTATTTTTCCCCATTTTGCAATCGCATCGAGCGATTTTTTCATGCTGGCTGTCATTTCCAAAATAAGAAGTCACGCCTTCCCTGTAAATATAGTAATTTCTCTATAGTTATACACTAAGCAAAAAGATATTGAAATGATAAGTATTGATTTTTTATTATATTTTAAAGTGCACATTGGGCAGATGGCCGCACTGACAACATGATTCCCCAATAAAAGCGACTGTGTTATAGTAAATCGTAAGAAGCATATCAGCTATAAGTGATGTGAAATGCACCTTGCAAACTGGTATTTTGTGCCGGACCAGAACCCCGCAACCAATTTACCATATTGTTTTAGGGGCATTTTTATTTTTGTGATATTACTGGTGTTAAGAAAGGCGGTTTTTCTATGAAATCTTCTTATTTCTATCGTCTCTTGCAAGTCGATCATATAAGAAAGCCCGGCGATCTTCCGGATGAACAGCAGCTTGCAGACTCTTTCGTTTTGATCTTTCACTTGAAGGGTGAAGGGAGAATCGATATACAGGCATCAGGCAGGCCGCTTCAAAAAGAAACGCTGTATATTGTTCCGCCTTATGAAACGTTCGGAATCACAGCTTCGTCAGCTGAAATCAGCGGGTATCTCATCAGGCTGCAGCCCTACAGCTATGACGACCGCCGCCTGACGCTTGAAGCAGACACCGACCCTGACGCTTTTTCCGACCTTCAGATGATGAATGTCCATTCTGTCGGAAATCTGGCCTCCCGTCTTCAGGAACTTTCCGCCTTATGGCCGGCTTCTTCAGCGCTCCAGGAGCTGAAATGCCAAGCAGACCTGCAGCAGCTTTTGTACGATATCTATTCGGCTAAACTGACTCATCCCGAAAACACCGCATCAGCCATAGGAAAAACAAAGGAGTATATTGAAGAGCATTCAGATGCACACCTGACGCTTGATCAACTCGCGCAAATGGCTGGAATCAGCGCGAAGCATTACAGCGAAACGTTCAAAAAGCTGTACGGTCGAAGCGTGACAGAGTTTATCACTGAGACGCGGATGACGAAAGCGAAGCAGCTGATGGCGAAAGCAAGCTACAAGCTGAGGGAAATCTCAAGCCAAATCGGGTATCAGGATGAATTTTATTTCAGCAGGACATTTAAGAAGCATACCGGTTTATCCCCGACCGTTTATATGAAAAAAAGGCGCAGGAAACTGGCGGCCTACGGCCAGAATACGATCGGACAGCTGATACCGCTTCACCTTATTCCTTACGCCGCTTCCCTGCATCCGAAGTGGACATCGTATTACTATAAGCATTACGCGGCAGATATTCCGGTCCATCTTAGCGCTTACCGCTTTCACGAGCCGTGGGAAGAAAACCTGCGGACATTGTCATCGGCTGCCCCTGAGCTCATTATCAGCATGGACAGCGTGTCTCACAAGGAACGGGAACAACTCCAGTCGATCGCCGATGTCTTCTTTTTGCCTTCACAGGAACAATGGAGGAAGCATTTTATGCTGACCGCATCCCATTTGGATGAAGAAGCAGAGGCTCAGAAATGGCTGCTGTCTTACCAGCGTCTCACAGAGACCGCGAAAGAAACGCTTTATCCGATCTGCGGACGCCGAAGCTTTTTGTTTTTGCGCCTGCATAAACACGAGATTTATCTGGCGCATAACCGCTCTGTTCAAGATGTATTTTTCGGCGACCTTGGCTTTGAACCGGCTGTATCGCTGGAAGAACCGATTGACCGGTCCGTCTCTATCGAAACGATCGCGGCATATCAGCCGGATATCATCATGATTTTCATTTTTAAAGAGCCCGAGACGCTGGCATTCTACCGGGAGCTGCAGCAGTCGGCTGCATGGCAGGATTTGAAAGCTGTGCGGCATCACCGGGTGTATCAGGTGAATTCGGATCCTTGGCGGGAATATTCCGCATGCAGCCATAAACGAATCATTCGCCAGGCGGTCCGGCTGCTGTCCGGAAAAAATCCATTTTAATTGCCGGATATTATCCATGGTGTTCTCGAAGAGGCAACCCTATAATTTTAATTGATAATAGTTATCAATTAAATCAGGGGGTCTCAATCAGATGAGAAAGATATCAATATTTTTATTTATTCTCCTTCTCGCGTTTGGTGCAGCGGGATGCGGGAACAGCAAAGAAAAGGCGGGCGGCGATGGCAAGAGCTCAGCGTCAGCTGAGAAAAGCATCGAGTACCTCGATCATACATACAAGGTGAAGACCCCGGCCGAACAAATCGTCATTACGGGAAGCGTGGAATCGATGGAAGATGCCAAGCTTTTGGATGTTCACCCGGCCGGTGCCATTTCCTTCTCCGGAAAGTTCCCGGACCTGTTCAAGAGCATTACTGACAAAGCAGCTGCCGTCGGCGAAAAAACAGAACCGAACCTGGAGAAAATTCTTGAGCTTAAACCGGATGTCATCCTGGCTTCAACGAAATTTCCGGAAAAAGTGGTGAAAAAACTGGATAACATCGCGACCACGATTCCTGTTTCCCACGTTTCTTCAAATTGGAAAGACAATTTAAAGCTGCTGGCTGAACTGACAGGCAAAGAAGACAAAGCGAAGCAGATTATTTCGGATTATGAAGCAGACCTTAAGGAAGCAAAAACAAAGCTTGAGAAAACGGCAAAAGATACAAAAGCGCTCGTTGTCAGAATCAGACAAGGCAATGTCTTTATCTATCCGGAAGACGTATTCTTCAATTCCACATTATACGGCGAGCTGGGCTTCACAGCTCCAAAAGAAGTCAAGGCGGCAAAAGCCCAGGAGTTAGTATCTTTAGAAAAACTGAGCGAAATGAATCCGGACTATATGTTTGTTCAATTCTCTGACGATGAGAATGCTGACAAGCCGAATGCGCTGAAAGATCTAGAGAATAATCCAATTTGGAAAAGCATTTCTGCAGTGAAAAATGACCATGTATTTGTCAATGCTGTAGATCCGCTTGCGCAGGGCGGCACGGCATGGAGCAAGGTTGAATTTTTAAAGGCTGCAGCTGAGAAATTGGCGCAGAACAAATAGAAAAGGTTTCTTGAACGATGCATTCAAAGCATATGACCCGCATCATTATGATCTCTGCTCCGTTTGCCATACTGCTGTCCGTTTTTCTGTCGGTATGTTACGGTGCAAAACAGCTTGAGCCCGAAGTGATTTTTTCGGCGCTGCTGCATTTTGATCCGGGCAACACAGATCATCAAATCATTTGGCATTCCCGACTTCCGCGCGCTGCCGGCGCTCTTTTAATCGGAGCGGCGCTGGCGGTGTCCGGCGCGCTTATGCAGGGCATCACCCGAAATTATTTAGCTTCCCCGTCGATTATGGGTGTTTCCGACGGATCAGCATTCGTGATCACGCTGCTGATGGTGTTGATTCCGGGTTCGACCTCCCTGGAGATGATGGGCTATTCGTTTATCGGATCAGCCGTTGGCGCCGGCCTCGTCTTCGGCCTCGCCTCGGTGATTCCAAACGGTTTTATGCCGGTTCAGCTTGCCATCATCGGGACGGTCACAAGCATGCTGCTCAGCAGTCTGTCAGCGGCGATGTCGATTTACTTTCAAATTTCCCAGGACGTCAGCTTCTGGTACAGCGCCAGGCTGCATCAATTGAATCCCGAGCTGCTGAAGTATGCTGTGCCGTTTTTTGTGATCGGCATCATTCTGGCGCTCTCTCTCAGCAAAAAAGTGACAGCTTTATCATTGGGAGATGACATTTCCGAAAGCCTCGGCCAGAAAAAACAGGCCGTCAAATGGACAGCGATGGCAGCGGTCGTCGTTCTGACAGGCTGCTCCGTCGCCATGGCGGGAAAAATTGCTTTTGTCGGACTGATTGTACCGCATATTACGCGTTTTCTCGTCGGGGCGGATTACAGCCGGATGATTCCATGCTCCTGCGTTCTCGGCGGCATTTTTTTGACGCTGGCCGATCTTCTCAGCCGGCTGCTCAACTATCCGTTTGAGACACCGATTGAAGTCGTCACTTCGGTGATCGGCGTTCCTTTCTTCCTTTATTTGATCAAAAGAAAAGGGGGGGAGCAGCGTGCCTAAAAAGGTTGCAGTCATCTATGCTGTTTTTATTGTGCTGATTCTCACAATCTGTTATCTCAGCATAACAGTAGGATCGTTTGCCGCACATCCGGCTGAGCTGTTATCAACATTGCTTCACATCAACCCGAATGAGCAATACGCCATTCTTCTGTTTGAGCTGCGTCTTCCAAGGATTGTGACGGCAGCACTCGTGGGCCTTGGGCTCGGCATTGCCGGTTCCGTTATCCAGGCGATGACAAGGAACGGACTGGCTGACCCGGGAATTCTGGGGATTAATGCCGGTGCAGGTGCGGCAATCGTCGGCTACATGCTGATCTTTCAAGGCCAGACTGAAACGACAAGCCTGCTCGCTGCAATGGGGATGCCATTCTTCGGCTTGATCGGGGGCATTTTGGCGGCGATATTCATTTTTATGTTTGCCTGGCATGGCGGCAACTTGGATTCGGGCAGGATTATTCTCGTTGGAATCGCGATTAATTCGGGTTTCAGCGCTATTTCGCTGTACCTGTCATTGAAGATGAATCCGAATGACCACGAAATGGCCATGGTTTGGAAAAACGGAAGTATCTGGTCGGCGAATTGGACGTATATTCAAGCGGCACTGCCGTGGCTGCTGCTTCTCATTCCATTCCTGCTGACAAAGTCCGGCCTGCTCGATACCATTCGCTTTCATGAAGATACGGTGAAGAGTCTCGGCGTATCCGCCAATGTTGAAAAAGTCGTGCTGCTGACGGCTTGTGTCGGCATCATCAGCGCCTGTGTGGCTATCTCGGGGAGCATGGCATTTGTCGGCCTGATTGCTCCGCACATCTCGCGGAGGCTCGTCGGCGTTCTGCACCGCCACTCATTGCTGTTAAGCGGATTGATCGGGATGTTTCTCGTATTGTGCGCCGATTTTGCCGGAAAGCTGTTGTTCCAGCCGTCCGAAGTGCCGGCGGGTATCATCCTCGCCATTTTCGGTGTGCCTTACTTCTTATTTTTACTGTTTAAACAAAAAAAGACGGTTCATTAGACTGTTTTTAGCTCAATCAAAGAGGGGAAGGGAGAATCACATGGCTCAAGAAAAACTTCAGCAGTCTGTCAATGCTGCTGAATGTATTCCGGTGGCGATACCGGGGACAGAACAGCGGTGCATGCGTTCACCGGATGGGAGCCGCACATACCGGATTTTTATTGCGAAACCATTTGGGGAACCGCCGCCCGCAGGATATCCCGTGATTTATCTGCTTGACGCCAATTCCGTGTTTGGAACAATGGTGGAGGCATTGCGGATGCAGTCGCGTCGTCCCGATAAAACCGGCGTCGTGCCGGCCGTTATCGTCGGCATCGGCTATGAAACCGACGCTCCCTTTGACCGGGGGCGGTATTACGATTTTACTCTGCCGGATTCGGGCGCCGAGCTGCCCAGGAGACCCGATGGAGCGGACTGGCCGGAGCCGGGCGGGGCGAAAGCTTTTCTGTCCTTCATCGAACAGCAGTTAAAGCCGGAAATCGAACAGGAATTCACGATTGATGTGAAAAGGCAGGCAATTTTCGGTCATTCCCTTGGCGGACTTTTTGTTCTGCAGACCCTGTTTACAAAACCGGCCCTGTTTCAGACATATATCGCCGGAAGTCCGTCCATCCATTGGCATCCGTCCTTTTTTGATGAAGAGCATGACTTTATTTCGAAGCTGCAGGAAGCGGATGACGATGTAAAGGTATTGCTCGGGGCCGGAGAGCTTGAAAAGACGCATAAAAGCGGGATGAACGACAATGCAAAAAGGCTGGCCGCCCGCTTGGCCGCCTTGGAAAAGCAGGGGATTCGCGCGGAGTACCATGAATTTAAAGGGGAAGGTCATATATCGGTTCTGCCTGTGTTAATCAGCAGAGCGCTCCAGTTTGCCTTCAAGCCTGATTGACAGCGGGGCGCTTCCGGCGCCCCGAGCTTTAAGAAAAGATAAGAATGATAACAGATAATATACCATGAGCATTGATACGGATAAACAATCGAAAACGATTTGACCGTTTGCATTTATTGGTATATTATATTTTTAAACGATAATGATTATCATTATCAATTAAGAATTTAGCTGGCAGTGACTCTTTAAGACTTGGGAGCTGCCATTTTTAAGAAAGGAAATGATAAGAGTGAAAGGCAAGGTTGCTTTGGTGACTGGGGCTTCGCAAGGAATCGGTAAAGAAGTGGCTCTGTCGCTTGCTGAACGCGGGGTGTTTGTTGCCGCAGCTGATCAAAATCGAAAAGGGCTGCTTGAACTTGAACGAAAAGATCTGCAGTGTTCCGGTTTTGCCGCGGATGTGGGCGACAGTGCCGCCGTCGAGCAGCTTGTGGACCATGTTGAACGCGAGATCGGTCCGATAGACATGCTTGTCAATGTAGCCGGCGTGCTCAGAACGGGTTTGATCCATTCATTGAGTGATGAAGATTGGGAAAAGACGTTCAGCGTCAACTCCACCGGAGTTTTTAACGTATCACGTGCCGTCGCCCGCCGTATGATTCCGCGCAGAACTGGAGCGATCGTCACTGTCGGATCAAATGCGGCGGCAGTGCCGCGGATGCATATGGCTGCCTACGCGGCCTCTAAGGCGGCCGCTTTAATGTTTACGAAATGTCTCGGTCTTGAACTTGCCGAGCACAACATCCGCTGCAATATCGTATCGCCCGGATCAACCGATACGCCGATGCAGCGGTCGCTATGGCAGGGTGAGGAAGCTGCGCAAGGCGTAATTGAAGGATCACTTGAAACATTCAAAACGGGAATCCCGCTCGGGAAATTGGCTTCGCCGGCTGATATTGCAGATGCTGTAGCATTTTTGCTGTCTGACGGGGCTCGCCATATTACGATGCACGATTTGCGCGTCGATGGCGGGGCAACGCTTGGAGCCTGATTCAATCTAAAGGAGGTTTTAATGATGATAGAACGTCATGTCGTGTCAGAAGCGCTTGCGGATCAGTTGTTAAAGGAATATCAGGCCGGTGCTTCATTCTTTTTCTCTTCCCCTGAGCGGACCATTCTGGCGGAAGGTGTTTTGGCTTCTGTTTCTCAAACAGAAGAGCAAAGCCTTGCTCAGCGGGCTGCGGAAGTTCTGAAAAAAGCGAGGGAGAACGGGCAGAAAAATCCGATGGTGGTCGGAGCTGTGCCGTTTGACGATGCAAAGCCGGCGCAGTTAACCGTGCCGGTCGAAGCGTGGCATGCGGGGCCGCTGACATGTGAAGAAGACGGTAAAGAGGAGCCTGAACCTGCCCTGTACCCCTATGATATCGAGCAGATTCCAAGCCCGGAAGCGTATATGACCGGGGTCAGACGAGGATTGGCAGGTATAGCAGCAGGAGAATACAGCAAGATCGTCCTTTCCCGGTCATTGCAGCTGACCTCACCGATTAAAGTCGATATCGGTCAATTGCTGCGAAATCTTGCCCGCCGCAATACAAGCGGGTACAACTTTGCCGTTGATTTAACCGGGCAGTCATCTGAAGCGCCTCGCACCACTTTGATAGGCGCGAGTCCCGAACTGCTTGTATCACGGTCCGGGTTCTGCGTTACGGCAAATCCTTTAGCAGGTTCAAGACCTCGGAGCGATGATCCCGAAGAAGATCGAAGACGGGCGGCTGAACTGCTTGCTTCGCCTAAAGACCGTCACGAACATGCGGTCGTTGTCGAAGCGGTTGCTTCCGCGCTCAGGCCGTTTTGCCGGAAGCTGGAGGTGCCGGAACCGTCGCTCATCAGCACGCCGACGATGTGGCATCTTTCAACGGAATTGAAGGGAGAGCTTACAGACCTCTCTGTATCATCATTGGAGCTTGCCGCCGCCCTTCATCCGACGCCCGCTGTCTGCGGCACGCCGACGAATGCGGCGAAAGAAGCGATTAAACAGATTGAGCCGTTTGACCGCGGGTTTTTCACAGGTATGGTCGGCTGGTGCGACGCGGACGGTGACGGAGAATGGGTTGTAACGATTCGCTGTGCCGAGGCGGAGGAACACGCGCTTCGACTGTACGCAGGTGCCGGAATTGTCGCCGGGTCGAAGCCTGAAGACGAACTTGCCGAAACGTCTGCAAAGTTTCGGACAATGCTTCTTGCGATGGGAATGAACAGTGAGTAACGGAGGGATAGAGATGCTGAAAGGATGCACGACATGGCCGAAGGAGTTTGCGGATAAATATCGGAAGGAGGGATGCTGGCGAGGCGAAACTTTTGGAAAAATGCTGAGGGAGCGGGCCGAAAAATACGGAAGCCGCATTGCCCTTACATACGGAGATATCCATTTAAGCTATCGTGAGTTAGACAGGAGAGCCGATTCTTTGGCTGGCGGTCTTTTAAAGCTGGGGATCAAAAAAAATGATCGCGTCGTTGTCCAGCTGCCGAATATCATCGAGTTTTTTGAAGTTTGCTTTGCGCTCTTCCGGATCGGAGCTCTGCCTGTTTTTGCGCTTCCATCGCATCGGCATAGCGAGATCACGTATTTTTGCGAGTTTTCTGAAGCTGCTGCCTACATTATTCCCGATCGTCACGCAAAGTTTGACTACCGCAAGCTGGCGAGACAGGTAAAGGAGAAGCTGCAAGGGCTCCGTCATGTCATTGTCGCCGGGGAACCGGAGGAGTTTGAAGCGCTGGCAAGCCTTTATGATCAGCCGGCACCTCCGCAAAACGTCTATCCAGAAGATGTCGCCTTTCTTCAGTTGTCGGGGGGAAGCACAGGTCTGTCCAAGCTGATCCCGAGGACGCATGATGATTATATATACAGCTTGAGGGTCAGCGCAGAGATTTGCAGGCTCGATCACAACAGCGTATATCTTGCGGCTCTTCCGATCGCTCACAATTATCCGCTCAGCTCGCCGGGAGTGCTCGGTACGCTGTACGCGGGAGGCCGAGTCGTCCTTGCATCAGGAGGCAGCCCGGATGAAACCTTCCCTCTGATCGATAAGGAGAGGGTAACGATCACGGGACTCGTACCGCCGCTTGCGTTAATCTGGCTTGATGCTGCTTCGGCGCGCCGGGACGACTTGTCAAGCCTCCAGGTCTTTCAAGTCGGCGGAGCGAAATTCAGCGCCGAAGCTGCCAGACGCGTTTCATCGGTGTTTGGCTGCAAACTGCAGCAGGTTTATGGCATGGCAGAAGGTCTGGTCAACTATACCAGACTTGATGATCCTGAAGACACGATCGTTCACACACAAGGCAGGCCAATGTCTCCGTTTGACGAGATTAAAATTGTGGACGAAAAAGGACGCGAACTTGGACCCGGACAGACAGGAGAGCTGCTGACAAGAGGTCCATATACGATTCGCGGCTATTACAAAGCTGAGGAGCACAATGCCAAAGCGTTCACTGAAGACGGGTTTTACCGTACGGGAGACTTGGTTAAAGTCAATTCATCAGGCTATTTGATTGTTGAAGGACGAGCTAAAGACCAGATCAACAGAGGCGGTGAGAAGGTTGCCGCGGAAGAAGTGGAAAACCATCTGCTCGCACATCCGGGGGTACTCGATGCGGCGGTTGTCTCGATGCCGGATCAATTTCTCGGCGAAAGGGCGTGTGCATATATTATCCCTCGCGGCGCTGCACCGGCTCAGGCTGAGTTGCAATCGTTTTTGAGAGAAAGGGGCCTTGCAGCCTACAAAATACCCGACCGGGTAGAAATGGTTGAAGATTTCCCGCAGACAGGCGTAGGAAAAGTCAGCAAAAAAGAGCTGCGTGCGGCGATTGCTGAAAAAATGTCTGCAGCTGAGAATGTCAGATGATAAAAAATGAGAGGATGTGATTTGATGGCCATTCCTGCCATCTTACCGTACCAAATGCCAGAAGCATCAAATATGCCGAAAAACAAGGTGTCATGGACTCCTCATCCGAAGCGTGCGGCGCTTCTGATCCACGATATGCAGCAATATTTTCTCAACGCTTACCGTTACGGCGAGTCTCCGGTCACAGATCTGCTGGCTAATATCAAGAAGCTTCGGAAGCGATGTGCCGAGCTCGGCATGCCGGTTATTTTCACGGCTCAACCCGGCGCCCAGACACCGGAAGAACGGGGGCTTCTCCAAGACTTTTGGGGACCCGGAATCGGTCCTGATCCCGATGAGCAGAAGATCGTAGATGAGCTGAAGCCGAATGAAGGCGACATCGTTCTGACCAAGTGGAGGTACAATGCGTTCAGAAAAACCAATCTTTTAGGTGTGCTGGAGGAGCAAGGTCGGGATCAGCTCATCATCACCGGCATCTATGCCCATATCGGCTGCCTGATGACGGCATGTGATGCGTTTATGCAAGATATTGAAACGTTTTTTGTCGCCGATGCGGTGGCGGATTTCTCATTAAAGCATCATGAAATGGCCATCACATACGCAGCTGACCGCTGCAGCGTCACAATCACTGCGGAACAGCTTTTGAGCCGGCTGAAAGATGACGCAAGCCATGAACACGCAAAAGAAAGCTCTCATGCACTGACAAAACAGATCATTCGCGAACAGGTCGCATCGCTTCTCCTTGAATCACCGGAAAAGATAAGCGACAGCGAAAATTTGATTTACAGGGGACTTGATTCCGTAAGAATCATGAGTCTCGCGGAGCGCTGGCGCCGAGCGGGGCGGGAGGTGTCATTTGTGGAGCTTGCGGAGGACCCTTCGATTGAAAACTGGTGGAGACTGTTGTCCTCCTCTAAAGAAGCACCCTTGCCAAATGCAGACTATCAATGAAGGAGGTCGCCTTAATGCCTGAAAGTCAACATAACCGAAAGCCATTATCAGGAGCGCAAGCCGGCATTTGGTTTGCTCAGCAGCTTGATCCGGAAAATCCGATCTACAATACAGCTGAATACGTTGAAATTAAAGGCCCGCTTGATCAAGAGCTTTTCGAGAAAGCGCTGCGCCATGTTATGAAAGAAGCTGAATCATTCCATGCCAGATTTGGAGAAGATCAAGACGGACCGTGGCAAGAGATCGTTCCGTCGGCAGATTTTCCGATTCATTACATTGATGTCAGCTCAGAAACCGATCCGGAACAGGCGGCTAAAAGCTGGATGAAGGATGATCTTGCCCGTCCGGTTGATCTGACCCGCGGTCCGCTTTTTACAGAAGCGCTTTTCAAAACGGCGCCGGATCATTACTTCTGGTATCAGCGAACTCACCATATCGCAACGGACGGGTTCAGCTTTACACTGATCGCCGAGCGGCTGTCAAAAATATATACCGCATTGATGCAGAACAAATCGATCGACCAGAGCGGAGCCTTTGGCTCCCTCGATTTGATTCTCGCGGAGGAAACGGCTTACCGTGCATCAGAACAGTATCAGGAAGATCGGCGATTTTGGCTTGAGCGATTCAGCGATGAACCGGAGGTAGTCAGTCTTGCCGAAAGGGCGCCGCGTACCTCTTCAAGCTTTCTTCGCAGGTCTGACTATCTGCCGAGTGAGCATGCTGATCATCTTCTGTCTGCCGCAAGCAGAATAGGGGCAACTTGGCACGAAACCGTGATGGCAGCAGCTGCAATATATGTTCATCGGCTGACGGGGGCAAATGACGTCGTTCTCGGGATGCCGATGATGTGCCGCCTCGGATCGGCCGCTCTCCATATTCCGGGTATGGTCATGAATCTTCTTCCGCTTCGGATTGGCATGCAGCCGGAAATGAGCGTAGGAGAGCTGGTCAAGCAAATCTCAGCGGAGATGGTGAAGCTGAGGCGTCATCAGCATTACCGCCACGAGGAACTGCGCCGGGATCTCAAGCTGCTTGGCGAAAATCAGCGGCTGTTCGGTCCGCAGCTTAATTTGATGCCTTTTGAGAACCGCTTGAATTTTGCCGGCTGTCAAGGCATCGTGCATAATCTTGCCACGGGACCTGTGGACGATCTGTCAATCAACATTTACGGCCGCCCGGACGGAGGCGGGTTGAAAGTAAACATGGATGCAAACCCCGCTGTTTATCATGCGGATGAACTTGAACATCATATTCATCGTTTTCTTACTCTTCTGAAAACGATTGCCGATTGCGAGCAAACTCAGCCGGTGGGGACGTTGGATATTCTTCTCCCGGAAGAACGCGCTCAAATTTTGATCGAATGGAATCAAACAGACCGCGGTCTTCCCAATGAGAGTCTTCCGCAACGATTTGAAAGGATGGCGAAGGAGTGCCCTGAATCTCCGGCAGTCGTTTCCAGTGATCAGGTTCTCACCTATTCCGAATTAAATAAAAGGGCAAATCAACTGGCTCATCTGCTGATCAATAAGGGGGCGAAACCCGAGACATTCGTTGCTTTGGCCCTGCCGCGATCAGCGGAAATGATTGTCAGCATGCTCGCCGTTCTCAAGGCTGGAGCGGCTTATTTACCTATAGATCCCGATTATCCGGCTGACAGGATCGAGTATATGCTCAATGATGCACAGCCGCTGTTTGTCATCACCAGCAAAAAAGCACAAGATGTGATCAGTTCGCAAACGCCGAAGTTAATCCTTGATGAACAAACTGTTGTGGAAAAAATCTCCGGCTGTTCTGAAGAAAATCCCGGCGGACAGCATTCCGGCTCTCAGCCGGCATATATGATTTATACGTCCGGATCAACCGGCAGACCTAAAGGCGTGGTTGTACAAGCTGAAAGCTTATTCAATTTTTTGCTTTCAATGCAGGATATGTTCCCGCTTAATCAAGACGACCGGCTGCTGGCCGTCACAACGATTGCATTCGACATCTCAGCACTCGAAATTTATTTGCCGCTGATCAGCGGGGCGGCAGTCGTTCCTGCCGAGAAGGAGACGGTACAAGATCCGTCCGCACTAGCCAAAATGATTGAAACATACGGAATCACCATGATGCAGGCTACACCGACCCTCTGGCACGCATTGGCCTCAAGCGCTCCGGACAAGCTTAAAGGTCTTCGTGCGCTTGTCGGAGGTGAAGCTCTGCAAGCCAGCTTGGCCCGGCAATTGCAGCAGCTCGGATGCACATTAACGAACCTTTATGGACCGACGGAAACAACGATTTGGTCTACAGCCGCCGCGCTGGAAGCAGGCTGCACGGAACCTCCGGGAATCGGCCGTGCGATTTGGAATACGCAGCTGTATGTTCTAGACGCCGGATTGCAGCCCGTGCCTCCGGGAGCGGCTGGAGAACTTTATGTGGCAGGAACCGGAGTGGCGCGCGGCTACTTGAACCGTCATGCTCTCACGGCTGAACGCTTTATTGCGAATCCGTACGGGCCGCCTGGATCGCGGATGTACCGTACGGGCGACCTTGTGCGCTGGCGCGAAGACGGGTCGCTTGATTATATCGGCCGTGCGGACCACCAAGTCAAAATTCGCGGATTCCGCATTGAAATGGGAGAAATAGAAGCGGTGCTTGCAAATCATCCGGTTGTTAAACAAGCTGCTGCTATTGTTCGTGAAAACCAGCCCGGTGATCCGCGTATATTTGCGTATATCGTTCCCGCTTCGGGAGAAAGCCTTCATCCTGACGAGCTTCGCGGCTACGTTGGTGAAACACTGCCCGACTATATGATTCCGTCTGCATTTGTCATCCTTGATGAACTGCCGCTTACGCCGAACGGAAAGCTTGACCGCAAATCCCTGCCGGCCCCGGCGTTGAGTATTTATACAGGCGGACGTGAGCCAAGGACTCCGCAAGAGGAAATATTGTGTGATTTATTCGCTGAAGTGCTGGGGGTGCCGCGAGTCAGTATTGATGACAGCTTTTTTGATCTTGGCGGACATTCGCTTCTGGCGGGCAGGCTCGTCGGCCGGATTCGGGAAACGCTCGGCGTCGAACTCGGAATCGGCCGTTTATTCGATGAGCCCACAGCCGCCGGGCTTGCCAAACAGCTTGATCAGGCGCAGAGCGCCCGTCCGGCATTGCGTAAAAGAGAGCGCCGCCAGGAGATTCCGCTGTCCTTCGCGCAGCGGCGCCTATGGTTTTTGCACTGTTTGGAAGGACCGAGCCCGACCTATAATATTCCGGTTGTCGTTCATTTAACCGGAAGTTTGGACCAAGAGGCGCTGACAGCCGCTCTGGGCGATGTGGCAGCAAGACATGAGCCGCTTCGAACAATTTTCCCGGATCAGCAGGGGACAACACACCAGCTGATATTGGAAGCGGATCAAGCGCGTCCCGAACTCGCTGTATCCCATGTCAGCGAACATGATTTAGAAAAAGTCCTGGCGGAGGCTGTTCGGCACCGTTTTCATTTAGAAAAGGAACCTCCGTTTCGCGCCGAGTTGTTCGTACTTGGACCGGACAAATTTGTTCTTCTTCTGCTTTTGCACCATATGATTGGCGACGGCTGGTCTTTAACGCCGCTGACCCGCGATTTGGAAACTGCCTACAATGCGCGTCTGAATGGTGAGGCACCTGCTTGGGAGCCGCTTTCTATACAATATGCCGACTATGCCGTATGGCAGGAACATCTGCTTGGGCGTGAGAGCAATCCGGACAGTCTGATTGCCAAGCAGCTCGGGTATTGGTCAAAGGCATTGGAACATCTGCCTGATCAGCTGGAGCTTCCGACTGATCACCCGCGTCCGTCGGAATCAAGCTACAGAGGCGGTACGATTGATCTCAGCATTGACGAACAGCTGCACGGCCGTTTGCTCGCTTTGTCCCGCAGCACCGGAGTCAGCATGTTCATGATTTTGCAGTCGGCCCTTGCCTCACTGCTGACACGGATCGGAGCAGGCCACGACATTCCACTCGGCAGTCCGATAGCGGGAAGAAACGATGATGCTTTAGGCGGAATTGTCGGATTGTTCGTTAATACGCTTGTGCTTCGAACGGATACATCGGGTAATCCAAGTTTTCGGGAGCTTCTGAACAGAGTTAGAAAAGTAAATCTTGCAGCATATGAGCATCAGGACCTTCCGTTCGAGCGCCTTGTTGAAGTGCTCAATCCTGCCAGATCAAGAGCGAGACATCCGCTGTTCCAAATCATGCTCGCCTTTCAAAATACGCCTGAACCTGAGCTTGAACTTTCCGGCCTTAAATCAGACATTGAAATTCGCAGTGTCGGCGCAGCCAAGTTTGATTTGACGATTGAGCTTCGGGAACATCGAAAAGCGGACGGAACACCCGCAGGTATCGGCGGATTTGTGGAATACAGCACAGATTTATTTGAG
Source organism: Bacillus sp. FSL L8-0528 (assembly GCF_038593085.1). NCBI lineage: Bacteria > Bacillati > Bacillota > Bacilli > Caryophanales > Bacillaceae > Bacillus > Bacillus sp. FSL L8-0528. The sequence continues at coordinate 3,794,565 of NZ_CP151961.1, read as the reverse complement.
CGAAATACGGTTCAAACATTGGCCGAACGGCTTGTCAGACTGCTGGATTCAGCAGTATCCGACCCTGATCAGCCGATCGGAAGACTTGATATTCTCCTTCCGGCCGAACGTGAAAACATGCTGGCTGACTGGAGCAAATCGTCCAACAACATACCTTGTTCATCTTTGCCTGTTTTATTTGAAAAGCAGGCTGCGAAGGACCCGGAAGCCGTTGCGGTTATATATGAAAATGACTCGCTCACATACAGCGAGCTCAATAGACGCGCTAACCGGCTTGCCCATCTCCTGATCGCCAAAGGGGTCGGTCCCGAACAATTTGCTGCCCTGGCGCTGCCAAGATCTTTGGATATGGTTGTCGGACTGCTTGCAGTGCTGAAAGCTGGCGCGGCATATGTGCCTCTGGATCCGGACTACCCGGCAGAAAGGATAGCGTTTATGTTGAATGATGCACATCCTGCCTGCGTCGTTACGAGTTCAGCGGTCGAATCAAGCCTTTCTGTTCCCGCATCTGTTGAACGGATTGTACTTGATGACCCTTGCATACTAGAGGAACTGAACGGATGCGCTTCTGCGAATCCGGTTGATGCCGACCGTACGACGCCTTTGCTGCCTCTTCACCCGGCGTATGTCATTTACACATCCGGTTCGACCGGCAAGCCGAAAGGGGTGGTCGTTCCGCATCAAAATGTCGTGCGGCTGTTTGGAGCGACTGACCAATGGTTCCATTTCGACTCTGACGACGTTTGGACGATGTTTCATTCTTACGCATTTGACTTTTCGGTATGGGAAATTTGGGGAGCGCTGCTCAATGGAGGCCGGCTTGTCGTGGTGCCTCATACAATCAGCCGCTCGCCGGCCGACTTTCTCAATCTTCTCGTTCGCGAGGGAGTGACGGTGCTCAATCAGACACCTTCCGCATTTTATCAATTGATGCAGGCTGACCGGGACAATGCTGAGACAGGAAAGCGCCTTTCCTTGCGCTTTATCATTTTTGGAGGGGAAGCGCTCGAGCTGAAGAGGCTTGAAGATTGGTATGAACGCCATCCGGAGCATTTCCCGCGGCTGATTAATATGTACGGAATTACAGAAACGACGGTACATGTCAGCTATATTTCCCTCGATCAGCATACTGCAGCACTTCAAGCGAACAGCCTGATCGGTCAAGGGATTCCCGATTTAGGTGTATATGTGCTTGATGAATACCTTGAACCGGTACCCGCGGGCGTCACCGGAGAGATGTATGTGTCGGGGGGCGGCCTCGCACGGGGTTACTTGGGCAGACCCGATTTGACGGCAGACCGCTTTGTCGCTGATCCGTTTGGACCGCCGGGAACCCGGATGTACCGAACCGGTGATCTTGCCCGCAGGCGTCAAGACGGCTCTCTTGATTATATGGGCCGGGCCGATCAGCAGATCAAGATCCGCGGCTTTAGAATCGAACTCGGCGAGATAGAAGCGGTGCTTGTCCGCCATCACAGGGTGAATCAAGCCGCTGTAGTTGTAAGGGAAGACCAGCCCGGGGACAAGCGCCTGATCGCCTATGTTGTCCCGGCGTCTGCAGAAGAAACCGATCCGGCTGAGCTGCGCCGGTTTGCCGCAGGCACTCTGCCGGAGTACATGGTGCCTTCTGCATTTGTAAAAATTGCAGACCTGCCATTGACTCCAAATGGCAAACTTGATCGAAAAGCGCTGCCTGAGCCTGATTTTGCCGCGGCTGTTAAAGGGCGGGGGCCAAGAACACCGCAGGAAGAAATCTTATGCGATCTTTTTTCAGAAATCCTCAATGTGCCGCGGATTGGTATTGATGACGGATTCTTCGAACTCGGCGGTCATTCTCTGCTCGCCGTACAGCTGATGAGCCGCATTCGTGAAGCGCTCGGCGTCGAACTCGGCATCGGCGACCTGCTTGAAGCGCCTACTGTCAGCGGACTCGCTGAACGGCTTGAATCCGGCGGCGGGCAAAGTGCGCTGGATGTACTGCTTCCGCTGAGAACCGGAGGCAGTCAGGATCCCCTGTTTTGTGTGCACCCGGCCGGAGGCCTCAGCTGGTGTTATGCCGGTTTAATGACGGCACTCGGCAAGGAATACCCGATATACGGCCTTCAAGCCCGCGGGATCGCAAGGCAGGAAGAGCTTCCTGATACGCTCGACGACATGGCCGCGGATTATATCCGGCACATTCGTACGATTCAGCCAACAGGGCCTTATCGTCTTCTCGGCTGGTCTCTCGGAGGCAATGTTGTGCATGCGATCGCAACTCAGCTGCAGGAACAAGGGGAGGACATTTCGCTTCTTGTCATGCTTGATGCTTACCCGAATCACTTCCTTCCAATTAAAGATGCACCTGATGAGCAGGAAGCATTAATTGCACTCTTGGCATTGGGAGGATACGATCCGGACAGCCTTGACGGGGAACTGCTGAAACTTTCCAGTGCGATCGATATACTGCGCCGCGATGGCAGTGCGCTTGCCAGCCTGGATGAGGCTGCGATCTTGAACTTAAAGGAGACCTATGTGAATTCCGTCCGGATTTTAAGCGAATATAAGCCCCGCGTCTTTTACGGCGATATCCTGTTTTTCAAATCAACCGTGATACCGGAATGGTTTGATCCGATCGATCCGGAGTCATGGCTTCCTTATCTTAACGGAAACATTGATATTCATGATATGGATTGCCGGCATAAAGATTTGTGCCAGCCGGAGCCGCTGGCCGAAATCGGACGTCATGTTGCGGAAAAACTGGACGGCTTGAAAAAAGATACGGACAAGTAGGGAGAGATAACGATGACAAATCCTTTTGAAAATGAACAGGGCACATATGTTGTTTTAATGAATGAGGAAGGCCAGTATTCACTCTGGCCCGCCTTCATTCATATTCCGGCAGGGTGGAAGGTTGTCTGCGGGGAAACGAGCCGCAGCGACTGCATCGACTATATCAGCTCGAATTGGACCGATCTCTCGCCGAACAGCTTGAAGCCGGCTGCAGAAGTTCACGGCGGTCATCAATGAATAGAAGGCCGTTCAATCAAAGGACGGTTGTCAGCATTGTATATGTAACGGCCATGTTTATGGCTGCAATGGATGCGAGTGTCATTAACATGGCATTGCCCGCCATCATGAACGAATTTCAAACATTACCATCTGCTGCAGGCACAGTTAACATCGGATACTTAGTCAGCTTGGCTGTCGTTCTTCCCGCAGCCGGCTGGTTTGGAGACCGCTTTGGGACAAAGCGTGTTTTCATTGCCGCACTTTCCATATTTACGGCTGCATCCGCATTATGCGGAATCGCTGACAATCTGGCGGCATTAAACGTATTTCGTGTGATCCAGGGAGCCGGCGGCGGATTGATTACACCGGTGGGAATGGCGATCTTGTTCAGAACGTTTCCTCCGCATGAACGGGCTAAAATTTCGAGAGTTCTCGTTCTTCCGATTGCGGTCGCGCCTGCGGTTGGGCCGATCATCAGCGGGTTTCTGACAGATCAGCTGTCATGGCGCTGGATTTTTTACATTAATATTCCGATCGGAATGATCATTCTGCTGTTTGGCCTGTTATATCTTCATGAACATATGGAGCCGAAAGCGGGCAGATTTGATTGGCTAGGATTTCTTTTGGCTGGACCGGGAATGGCGTTGGCGGTTTTTGCACTCAGCCAGGGGCCTGTGCAGGGCTTCGGCTCTCCGAATGTGCTTGTTTCAGGAACCGGGGGAGTGATTCTCCTCGACATTCTCGTTTTTGTCGAACTGAAGGCTAAGCATCCGCTGATTGAACTGCGCTTATTGAAGGACCGGGTTTTTGGAATGATGAGCGTCATTTCGCTTTTGACAGCAGGCGGACTCCTTGGCATGCTCTATATATTTCCGCTGTTGTGCCAGGAAGCACTCGGCTATTCTGCGACCGATACCGCTCTGATCACGTTTCCCGAAGCATTAGGCTTGATGCTGGCCTCCCAGCTGATGCCGAGGTCGTTAGGAAAGCTCGGGCCGAGGCGGGTAATTTCCGCTGCGCTTTTAGGCGCCGCCGTATTGTTTGGGCTGCTGAGCCTGACCGGATACGGGTCAAATCTGTGGCTTCTCAGGCTGCTGCTGTTTTTGGCGGGCTTTTTCCTGGGGCATGCGGTTGGCGCGGCGCAGGTTGTTTGTTTTGCCAACATTTCATCCACATCAATGGGCCGAGCAACGACGCTGTTTAATGTGCAAAACCGGCTCGGATCTGTTTTTGGAGTTGCCGTCATGTCGTGCGTCCTTGCCGTGCTCAGTCAGCCCGGCGCAGGGATAGAGCCTGATTTATCAGCTTACCGGACCGCTTTGCTCGGTGCAGCCGGCTTCCTCATGGCAGCATTTTTCATCGCACTCAAGCTCAAGAACGCTGACACTGGACGTCAAATGGACAAGCATGCTTCAGTTTCCAAAGGTGCGGCGGCTTCCGGTAAGTAAAACAAAAATCCTCCCGTTTCCGGGAGGACTTTTTTTAACAGCATGAATGGCGCGCTATAAAATCGGCGACAGCAGGATCGAAATGGCTTCTTTGAAGCGGATCGATTTGCTTCTGTTTAAATATTCCTCAAAGGTCAGCTCCCTTGAGACTTGCAGATCTTTTTCAAATGATAAGACAAGGCTTCTCGAAATTTCCTCATCGTATAAAAAAGCATTCACTTCAAAATTGAGCTTGAAGCTGCGCATATCAATATTTGCCGTGCCGACCGATGAAATTTCTTCATCTACAACGATTGTTTTCGCATGGATAAATCCGTTGTCGTAAATAAATACGGAAGCGCCGGCTTTTAAAAGTTCGCCGATGTAAGAATAGGTAGCCCAGTACACAAACGGATGGTCGGGTTTGTTAGGAATCATGATTCTCACGTCAACACCGGACAGACAAGCGATCCTGAGGGCATCGAGCAGGCTTGCGTCCGGAATAAAATAAGGCGTCTGTATAAGAATCGACCGCTTTGCCGTTGATATCATTTTAATATAGCCGTTTTTAATCTGCTCCCATTCTGAATCGGGGCCGCTGGTGACGATTTGCATGCCGATGTTTCCGTGGGAATCGATGTCAGGAAAGTGGTTTGGCATATATGTAATATCGTGATGGTGCGAGGCCTGATTCCAATCCAGGATAAAACGCGTTTGAATCGAATGGACCGCCGTTCCTTTGATTCTGAGATGCGTGTCCCGCCAATAGCCAAAAACCGGATTCAGACCGAGGTATTCGTCCCCGACATTAAATCCTCCGACATAGCCGATGACGCCGTCGATAATGACGAGCTTGCGGTGGTTGCGGTAATTCATGCGCAAATTGATAAATTTAAAACGCGACGGGAAAAAAACTTCGACAAATCCTCCCGCCTTTTTCAGCTCTTTGAAAAAGCTTTTCCTGAGGCTTCTTGATCCCAGCTCATCATACAAAACGCGGACTTCAACGCCTTCTTTTGCTTTTTTGATCAGCGCATCCCGCAGCTTCTTGCCGATCTCATCGCCTTTATAAATATAATATTGAAGATGAATATGGTCTTTGGCGTTTTCTATGTCGCGAAGCAGTCTGTCGAATTTCTGGCGTCCGTCCGTTAACAGCTCGACCGCATTGTCTTCCGTAAAAACGGCGTGGTTATTCAGAATATGCATATAAATCAAATCTTTGCTGTCCGCCGTCGCTTTATTGCGAAATTCGAACTCGCGGTTTTTCAGCTTGGTCAGCTGCTGTTCCAATATTTTTTCCATCCCGATTCTCTTTCGGTCTTCCCATTGAAAAAGGTGATTCCTGCTCAAATTGTGGCCGAAGAGCAAATAAAGAATAAAGCCGAGAACGGGAATAAAGAAGAGTACCAAGAGCCATGCCCAGGAGGAGCTTGCATCCCGGCGTTCCCTAAAGATCACAACGATTGCCAACAGCGTGTTTAAAACTAATATAAAGCCGAGAAATATCGATGTGATGCTGATATTTTTAATAATATCCATATTGAACCTCACAAGACGGATTTGTTTTTATACATTCCATTTATAACAGTTACTCCCCTTTCAAGCAACTATCTCATGTTATACGGGGCGGGGGACGGAAAGTTCCTAATAAAAAGGGGAAAGGCAAAAAACTGTAAAACATGTTCGATCTAAGTTACGATATACATATAAAAAGCGTGATTTAATCAGCGAAACAACGCCTCTTTAACTAAAACGGGAGGGATTGATTATGGATATGGAACGTTTCCAGCAAATGCCGGCTTTTATGAAAGAAGAAATGGATAACCTCAAGCATGTGGCGGCGCCGTTCTTAAAGAAAAGGCTGATATTTCTTTTTATCGCGATTCCGCTGCTTGTTGCTTCATTGGTTTATCTTTCCTCTTTTTGGGGGCAGGCATCCTATGGAACCGATTCAATGATAAAAATCGGCTGCGCTGCCGCAGCAGCAGCTTTCGGCATGGCGCTGTTCAGAGAGTCGTCTTACCAAAAAAGAAATGTTCAGCAATCGGTGATGAAATATATTTTGGAACGGATGCAAACAAGCGAAGTGCTTTCCGATGAACGGAAAAGCCGCTACGTTCGGGCGGTCAAGGAAGAGCCGTTTACTGTGATGAGAAGCTTTTTGGAATTTTTAAATGAAGAAGAGATCAGAAGGCGCAGGCTGGCTGAATGATGAAAGAAAAAAAGAGCTGCATGACAGCTCTTTTTTTGTGCCATGATGATCAGGCTTCATTCAATTCTTTTCCTAATATTTTTAAATCGTACCGGATTCCGTCCATCTCGGCGATTCCGGGAAAGTGTCCCCACTCGGTAAAGCCGTATTTTTTGAAAAGCTTGATGCTCGGCTCGTTGTGGGCGAAAATAAACGCCATTAAAGAACGGATTCCAAGCTTTGGCGCAGCTTCAAGCGCTTTTTCAAGCACCGCTGAACCCGCCCCTTTGCCGCGGTGGTCTTCATGAAGGTAAATGCTGACTTCGGCGGTTTTGTTATAGGCGGGCCTTCCGTAAAAGGATTCGAAGCTGATCCAGCCGGCGATATCCCCTTGTTCATTTTCGACAATATAAAGAGGCCTTGCCTCGGTATGGTTCAAAAACCAGTTCAGCCTTTCTTCAGGTGTGACGGGTTCTGTATCTGCCGTAACCATTCGCGACGCAATGGTGGAGTTGTAAATATCGACTACTGCGGGAAGGTCTTCCCGATTGGCGATCCGTAGTTTCATTCTCTCTGTCCTTTCTTCATATGTTATATCTTCGGCGTTTTTTCCGTTATCATGCACATTGATGAAATTTCAAGTTTTAGGGCGGTTTTTACATAAAAACGAAGCAGCCGGTGCAGACTAATTTGAAAAAAAGTTTTTTGTAAATGTATATATTTTCTGAAAAGTGTTCAGAATGTTGCTGAGGTGATGAGTAATGAAAGAGGAAGAAAAGAATCGTACTTCCAAAATCACAAAGCTGCAACAGTTTTTTCGTAAACGCTGGGTATTTCCGGCCATCTATTTGACAAGTGCCGTCGTTGTATTAACCGCCGTTCTTTGGTATCAATCGGCTTCTAACAACGATGTAAAAGACCAGCTTGCAGACGATGGCAAGAAATCAGCCTATGATAACCGGGATGACGCGGTTGAAGTAGGCAAACCAGTCGAAAATGTCGCAATGCCGGTTGCTGATTCTGAAAATGTTTCTGTCGTTAAAAAGTTCTTTGAAACTGACGCAACTAAAGAAGAGAAAGAAGCAGCACTTGTAAACTATAATAACACGTACAGCATGAGCAAAGGTATCGACTTGGCTGAGAAAGACGGAAAAACATTCGATGTTTCCGCATCTCTAAGCGGTACGGTTATCAAAGCTGCAAAAGACCCTGTACTGGGCTACGTTGTTGAAGTTGAACATGAAGATGGTTTATCAACTGTGTATCAGTCTCTTTCTGAAGTAAGCGTCAAACAAGGTGACAAGATTGAACAAAATCAAGTCATCGGAAAAGCAGGCAAAAACCTTTACAATGAAGAAGGCGGAAACCATGTGCACTTTGAAATTCGCAAAGACGGTGTTGCGCTAAACCCGTTGAATTTCATGGACAAGCCGGTCTCCAGCATTGAAAAAGCAGTGGAGGAACAAGCGGCTGAAATGAAGGAACCTGCTCAGCCTTCTGTTGAAGAAAAGCCAAAAACAGAAGACAAAACGAAAGATCAAACAGGTGGAAAAGACGACAAAACCAAACGGGAAGATTCGTCTGAAGGATCAGAAAATCAAGACGGAACCCAGTCTGACGATTCAAGCCAGTCATAAGGCACGCTTCCCTCAGAGCGCCTATCAAATACGATAGGCGCCTTTTTTTGTTACAATCATAAAAAACCCGTATCAAATTTGCAGAGCCAGCCGTTTATTAAGTAAGAGGCCTTTTTTAAGGAGTGTGAATGCATTCATGAATGAGCTAGAACAGCAAGCGCTGATGAAGTATTGCATGAGAATGACAGGTGATAAATGGGATGCTGAGGATTTAGTCCAGGACACCATCCTGAAGTTAATAGAAATCAATCGAACAGACGCCTCACATGCTTATCAAAAGACGGTTGCCAAGCATAAATGGATTGACCTGCTCAGAAAAAGGAAGCGCGAAAGCTTTCTGTCTGAAGACAATCTGGAAGACGGGCGGGCAGAGCGCATGCAGGCGGCCGATGACTTTGAGCACCTGCTGAAACAGCTTTCCGGTATTTTAACGCCGAAGCAATTAACGATTTTTCTGCTCAAAGATGTGTTTTCCTTTCAGCTGCACGAAATCGCCGAGGCGCTCGGTAAGCCCGAATCATCCGTCAAGTCGCTTTTATTCAGATCGCGTCAGCGATTAAAAAGGCTTTCTCCGGATGTTTTGCAAAGGGACGCGGCGGACGGGGATGATGAACACATTGGCCTGCTTGTTCGGGCGATATTGTATCACAACCCCGATGATCTGCTCGAATTTGCCAAACAGACATGGCTTTTCGGCGCTTCACAGCCGTCTTGCGTCAGCATGATGAGGTGTGCTGCCTAGGAGGAAAAAGGCTATGAACACCATTCCTTACGTCATTGAGAAAACGGCTGCCGGTGAAAGATCGTACGATATTTTTTCCAGACTTTTAAAAGACCGGATCATTATGATCGGTTCTGAATTCAACGATGACCTCGCCAATCGGGTCACCGCCCAGTTGCTGTTTTTGTCAGCCGAAGACAATGAAAAAGACATTTCGATCTATATCAACAGCCCGGGCGGATCAACTTCCGCGGGATATGCGATTTTGGATACGATGGATTATGTGAAGCCGGATGTCCGCACGATCTGCGTCGGAATGGCCGCTTCCATGGGAGCGATTCTCCTCGCCGGCGGAGCAAAAGGCAAACGGTATGCGCTCAAAAACAGCGAAATCATGATCCATCAGCCGCTCGGCGGCGTCAAAGGACAGGCGACAGACATGGAGATTTCAGCGAAGCGGATCATCAAACTGAGGGAAAAAATCGAGCGCTTCTTTCACGAACGAACGGGCCAGCCCATTGAAAAACTAAAAGCCGACATGGAACGCGATTACTTTATGGATGGGGACGAAGCGAAGGCATACGGTGTTATTGACGCCGTTTTATAACATGAGAAAAGCTCCCGGCTTAACTCCAGCCGGGAGCTTCGATCTTTTTATAAAGCGTCAGGACCTTCCTCGCCTGTGCGGATGTTGATGGTGTTTTTAATTTCGTATATGAAGATCTTGCCGTCACCGGGTTCCCCGGTTTTCAGGACGTTTTGCGCCGTCTCGGCCACCTTTTCGACAGGCACTTTGCTGACGACGATTTCGACTTTCAACCTTTCATATACATTGCTTTCGCGTTTGACCCCGCGGTAAAGCTCTGTATGCCCTTTTTGCAGGCCGCATCCGTGTACATTGTAAAACGTAATGGACGTTACCCCGATTTTGGCCAGCTCCGTTTTCAGCTTTTCAAAGTTTGTAGGACGAGTTACAATTTCCACCTTATACATTTGACCGCTCATACCATCACTCCTGACAAATTAATCTTGATACGCTTTTTCGCCGTGCAGCGTCAGATCGAGGCCCAATGATTCTTCATCCTCTGAGGCACGGAGTTTAAAGAAGATACTGACTATCTTAATAATAGCGTATGTGACGATTGCGACAAATAAATATGTTGCGGCAATCGCAATCAGCTGTTTCCAAAGGAGACTGATGTCTCCGTAAAAAAGCCCGTTGGCACCGTCTGCGTTGACTGAAGTCGTCGCGAACAAGCCCGTCGCGATTCCGCCCCATGTTCCGCCGAGCCCATGAAGTCCGAAGGCATCAAGCGCATCATCGTAGCCGAATTTTTTCTTCAGTGAAAACACGCCCCAGAAACAGACAATTCCACCGATGAGCCCGATCCATACGGATGAGAAAGGTGTGACAAAGCCTGCGCCCGGTGTAATCGCGACAAGTCCCGCGATCGCTCCCGAGACGGCGCCGAGCATCGTCGGCTTTTTATTGATCAGCCATTCTGCCAAAATCCAGCCGATCAGCCCCGCGGCCGCAGCCGTATTCGTGTTGATAAAAGCGGTCATGGCGACTTCATCGATCGTTAGCGCGCTTCCGACGTTGAACCCGAACCATCCGAACCAGATCAAAGTCGCTCCGAGCAAGGTCAGAAGGAGGTTGTGAGGGGCGGTATCGCTGATATTTTTCCGCTTGCCGAGAACAATCGCAACGACAAGGCCGGCTACACCGGAAGAAATGTGAACGACGTTGCCGCCGGCAAAATCAATCGCTCCCAGCTCGTCAAGCCAGCCTCCGCCCCATACCCAGTGGGCGACTGGCGAGTAAACGAAAACCGCCCAGAGCACCGAAAAAAGAATAAAGGCAGGAAAGCGCATGCGCTCCGCAAAGCTTCCGGAAATAATCGCAGTCGTCAGAACGGCAAATGTCAATTGGAACATCATATAAAGCGTATGCGGGATCGTCTCCGAATAATCGGCATTGGGTTCAAAGCCGACACCTTGCAGTCCGATCCAATCCAAACCCCCGATCAATGGGTTTCCGGGAGCGAAAGCGAGCGAATAGCCGAACAAAATCCATATGATAGAAACGATGGCAATTGAAGATAAGCTGTGCATAACGGTGCTGAGCACATTTTTGCTCCTGACAAGTCCTCCGTAAAATAAAGCGATGCCCGGCGTCATCAGCCATACGAGCAAAGCGCAAAAGAACATAAATACTGTATCCCCCATCTGCATGTTTCATTCCTCCGTAGTCATTTAGATTGAGAGCAGATCTCTTTTTCTTTCATTATAGTGACAAAAGGGAGATATCATGATGAATATGTCAGATTTCCTCACATGGTTTTTAGGGAGAAAAGCGGACAGGGAGAGGCTGAAAGGGGGATTAAGCGGTTTTTTCAACCTCAACTGCAACGATTCGATGTCCGTCCATATCTTTTACTTTGAAACGGTACCCTTCACTTTCGATCGCCGTTCCGGGCTTGCTCTCAATATTCTGCGTCAGCATCCAGCCGCCGATTGTATCAATCTCCTCATCTGATAAATGAATTCCGAGCAGGTCGTTTACATCGCTGACCAGTACTTTACCGCTGAGGATGTAATGGTCATCTTCCAGTTTCTGAACAGCAGATACTTCTTCAGTATCGAATTCATCGCGAATATCGCCGACGATTTCCTCGACGATATCCTCAACCGTCACAAGGCCGGATGTTCCGCCATACTCATCTACGAGAATCGCCATATGTGTATGCTCTTTTTGCATTTTGACGAACAGCTGGTAGACGGGAATCGTTTCAATCACATGGATAACCGGATGGATATATGGCTTTAGCGATTTTGTTTCTAAAGAAAATTCCCCTGCAAGCTCCGCCAGCAGCAGTTCTTTTATATTGATCATTCCGGTGATGTGATCTTTGTCTTCCTCCATGACGGGGAAGCGGGTGTGCTTCGTTTCTTTGATGAGCTGCTTCGCTTTTTTTAAACTGTCGTCAAGAGACAGGACGGTCATTTCATTGCGGGGCACCATAATTTCTTTTGCCGTACGTTCGTCGAATTTAAAAATATTGTTTACATATTTCAATTCATTCTGGTTAATCTCCCCGCTTTGATAGCTTTCAGATAAAAGCGTTCGCAGCTCTTCCTCCGAATAGGCCAATTCGTGTTCACCAGTCGGCTTCAGGCCGAACAGACTTGTGATCATGCGGGCTGAATGATTGAGCAGCCATATAAAAGGAAACATGATTCTATAAAACCAGATCATCGGCTGTGCAAAAAGCAGCGTAACGGTTTCCGCTTTTTGAATGGCGATCGTTTTTGGCGCCAGCTCTCCGATCACAACATTGAGATAAGTGACCGATAAAAAAGCGGCCAAAAATGAAAGAATATGTGTCACCGACTCGTTCAAGCCCATTTTTGAGAAAAGGGGATGCAGCAAGGTCTGCATCGTCGGTTCACCAAGCCAGCCGAGGCCCAATGCCGTTACGGTGATTCCAAGCTGGCAGGCTGACAAGTATTCGTCAAGGTGTGAGGTCACTTCTTTTGCGGCAAGCGCGCCCTTTTTTTTCTGAATGATCAATTGGTCGATCTTTGTCCGCCTTACTTTGACGATGGCGAATTCGACCGCGACGAAAAAGCCCGTTAATGCGATTAATCCTGCCACTGCAATCAGCTTCAATAATTCCAATGCCCCGCCTTCTCAAAAAGAAGGCGCCACCTCCTTTTCTATGAAAAACTCATACTGGCTTCATACCACGTGCCGCAGCGCGGCAAACATGATGTTTATTTATGCCGAGGGCGGGCAAAGAAATATAAAACGAATGGGCCGGAAGAGGAGGAGACGAAATATGAGAGTTTTTCAGGGAGAGGGTTGGACATGGTATCAGCTCGGCCCTCACGAAAAAGCGACAGCACAAGGGCTGATCCAGCCCGATCATTGGCCGGAATGCCGAAACTGGTTTCAAGACGTTCCTTCGGCCAATATCAATTGCATTGATATCAATGCTGCCGTTCAAGGCAAGGAAGCGATCTACGGTTCATATATTTACGACCAGGAAGCGGAAGTTCAACAAAACCGGACAGCATTTCATTTTTACTTAACGAAAAACTATTTTTTCACAATGAATTTAGATATCTCGCAATTTGAAGATGCAAACAGGAGGCCGATCGATCAACATTTGAAGCGATGCAAAGATGCCCCAGAAGTGTTTCTGATCCTGTTAGGCGAACTGATGAGAATGTATTTAAAGGAACTTGAGCACTTTGAAGTTCACCTTGGAAAAGTAAGATGGGGATTTCACCATGACAACAATAAAAGCATCATTGAACTGATTCATAAACGGCGTCACGAACTGCTCGTCATAAGAAGTTTAATTTTATCGATGAAAAAGGTAGCAATGGGTCTTAAAGAAACTTTTTTAAGCAAATCGTTTGATGAAATCGAACAGCGCAGGACGTTTTACGAAATCGACAGAGGCATGTCATTGATCAAAGAGTACGCGAATGAAATCAATTATTTGCTCCATTCCGAGGAAGTGGTGACATCCCACAGAGGCAATGAAATCTTTAAAGCGCTGACGATTTTCACGACGATCTTTACACCGATGACGGCTTTCGGCGCCCTGTGGGGAATGAACTTCGAAGTCATGCCTGAACTCTCATTAAAGTACGGCTATTTATTTTCGCTGATTTTAATTGCCGTTTCTACCGTCCTTGTGTACTGGTATTTGAGAAAGAAAGGGTGGACCGGCGATTTATTGAAGGATAAAAAACGATATATGAAAAGGAAAGGCTCTTTTAAATAGGTTTAAGCCCGGGGGATATCGGAAAAGCACATAATAACCCCAGTAAAGGAGGAATTCCGAATGAAACTAAAGGACATCATGACAACCAATGCTGAATGCTGTGAACCTTCTGCTCCGATTGCGGAAATTGCCGGAAAGATGCGTGATTACAATGTGGGTTCAATTCCAGTCTGCGAGAACGGAAATTTGACGGGGATCGTTTCGGACCGGGATATCGTCATCAGATGTGTAGCCGAAAATGAAACAGACGCAGCTGCTCGGGATATCATGAGCACACGGATGGTGACCGGGCGCCCGGATATGTCGGCTGAAGAGGCAGGAGATCTGATGGCGGAACACCAAATTCGCAGGCTGCCGATTGTTGAAGATGGACGTCTCGTTGGAATCGTTGCTTTGGGGGATCTCTCCGTCTCAAATGCGGATGAGAAAGCGGGAGAAGCATTAAGCGAAATTTCAAAACCGGCTTAAACAGGTTGAAGGAAGAGCGTTTTCAGCTCTTCCTTTTTTATAGTGCAATATTTTAGTGATTGATCAATAACTTAACTTTAGATTAAGTTTTCATTAAGCATTTCAATGTTTCTTTCAGCCCTTCTTGATAAGGTGTCGCGGGAATTTTTCCTACTCTCTTTTCATATTTTTCCCCGTTTAGAATGAATGTTTCTTCAGTTAAGTACATGATTTCTACTACTTCTTTCATTACTGGATCAAATAATCCGCTTACACGAATGGCAAGCTTATTTAATGGTATGACTAATTTATTATTGCCGGTAATTTGACGTGCGATTTTTATAATTTCTTTACCTGAAATCAGTCCGGCGCCGGGAATGTTCCAGTTTTCACCGTAAGAATCGTCTTTACTTGCGATTTCCACAATCATTTTTGCGGCATCAGGCAAATATACGTACTCCCGGGGGGTTTTTAGATTGCCGATAAAAACAGCTGGTTTATTTGCTGCCATTCCGGTTAATGTAGGCTGTAAATAAGAATTTTGCGAAGTTTTTCCATAATAGTCCGGCAGTCTGACGATTAATGGTTTGGCATTTTTCCATTTCTTATCGAATATTAAGTTTTCAAAATCCACTCTAATCCTTCCTTTTTTTGTATGGGGCTGTTTCGGATGATTTTCGTCTCCTTTGGCAATTTGTCGGCCGTAAACATATATTCCATCCACAATCACGATTTTCTTGCCTAAAATATTTGCAGCCTTCATTACACTTTCACCGAGAAGCAGGAGTTTATCCGCCATTTCATGATATTGAACATTGGCGCATTGAAATATCACATCTGCGTCCTTTGCTGCTTCACTGATGGTCTGCGCATCAAAGACATCGCCAAGCTGATATGTTAATAGCGGTGTTGAATGATGTTCTTTTATGAGATTCTTTAGTTTATTTTCAGAACGGCCGAAAGCGATAACCGGAATATTTCTTGACAGCAATTCTGAAACTATGGCTTGACCTGTTCCGCCTGTTGCGCCTAAAACAATTGCTTTTTCCATTGAAAATTCCCCCTCGGGTTAGTTATTAATCAATCAATAACAAATGCTTAAATAAAAAAACCGAAACAAATCGGTTATTTTATTCTGTTTGGCCGTGCATGATCTCCGGCAAATCCAAGAAATAGGAAATGTTGCAAAGTATCCCTCTTGCCAGGAAAGTCGTAACTTCCCTCTCTGCATTCGGAACATTCGCTTCCCGGAACCTTTCCAGCGTATAGTTTCTAATACGTGATAAGCCTGTTTTTGAACAATTCCTGATCGATTCCTCCGTAACGGAGAGTCCGATGACCTGCAAGGCGATTTCATTAGGGTGTGATACAGACAACTCTTCATATGCTTTGACCATGTTTGCTACGATCTGTTCGGAGCTGGATTCAACATTTTGAAACGTTTGGAGGATTCTTTCAAAGGCCCGATCGAGCGCGGCAACGAACAACTCTTCCTTCGTCTTATAAAACCTAAATATATAGGGCTGAGAAATACCGGCTTTTTCAGCAATGAGTGCTGTCGTGGTATTATAATATCCCTTTTCTGCAAACATCTCTAATCCAGCTTCAAGTATTTGCTCCTTTCGGTTTTCCTTACTCTGTCTTATGATATGCCGCCTCCCTTCATTTTGTTATTGATTGATTACTTACTGAGATCGTAACAGATTTCTTTTCAAGATTCAAGCCCGTAATTTTTAAAAAATGCATCTATTGGTGCAACTGTTTTCCAATCAATCAGAATAGATACGCGGATTTCATCACCGGTCCCGCTGCAAAGACCAAAATAAGACGTGCTGCCGTTTGGCGTAATGGAGAAGCGGAGCGGTATCAGGCAATATGAGACCGCTTGCTCCGGGCACCGTGTTTTGTCGGATTTCGGCTTCGGCCCGCTGCAGCGCCCATGGAGAATGATGAATGTCTTCATAGTAGACCCGGTTGTTGTACGTGGTGTACAGGCGGTATCTTTCAGTCAGCCAGTATTCGATGGACCCTTTTTGGGTGGTGAAGGAATCTGACAGCGGGCGGTAGCTGACGCGGAAGGCCGCTTTTGAATCATGCCTTCTGCTGGAAAATTCAATATGGTTTTCTTCTTTTACAAAGTTTATCCCGGCGTGAAAATAAGGCAAGTGGAACATTGTGCGCGCGCCGGCGACGGCTAAGCGCGAAGCGGCGTCAAGACTGAAAAAATAAATGCCCGGTACACCTTTATATGATACATATGTCCGGACATTCAGCTCGGGAAAGCTGCTGATGAAAGGAAAGGGCGGCAAAAAACGGGGCCGCATATTTGTCAGCAGAAAAGGCAAAATGCCGATCCACGCTTTTCCGTTGAATGTCTCCAGTTCCAAGGCCGCCGGTATTCGTCCGCGAATGGCTCCAGAATCAACAGCCCAATGGGCAAATAATACATGATCCCATGTTTGCGTCATGATCCACGGTCCTTTAGGCGGCGGAAAAGGGCGGTGTGAAGTATTTTTTATCATAAAACAGCACTCCTTTGATTCGAATGTTGACCCGTTTGCAACACATCCCGAGCCTGTTGTACGGTTTTATCATTTCCCTTTTCGGTTAATTCAAAAACGAGGATACAAAAAACGGAGGAGTGATGTGATTTGTTCAAGCATACGAAAGTGCTGCAGTACCCTGCGAAACCTGAAAGGCCCGATCCTGTCTTCGCCAAGAAAATGCAGGAGATACTCGGCGGTCAGTACGGAGAAATATCTGTGGCCATGCAATACCTTTTTCAAGGGTGGAATACAAGGGGAAATGAAAAGTATAAAGATTTGCTCATGGACACGGCGGCAGAAGAAATCGGACACGTCGAAATGATTGCGACGATGATCGCGCGCCTGCTTGAAGACGCTCCGGTTTACGAGCAGGAAAAAGCCGCAGACGATCCTGTCATCGGCGCCATTATGGGCGGAATGAACCCTCACCATGCGATCGTTTCGGGACTGGGAGCCATGCCTGAAAACAGCACCGGCGTTCCGTGGAATGCAGGCTATATCGTAGCGAGCGGCAACCTTCTGGCCGATCTGCGCGCAAATGTCAACGCTGAATCGCAAGGCAGACTGCAAGTCGCGCGGCTGCGCGAAATGACGGATGACAAAGGTGTACAAGATATGCTCGGCTTTCTTTTGGCAAGAGACACGATGCACCAAAACCAGTGGATCGCCGCGATCAAAGAGTTGGAAGAAAAAGAAGGCGTCATCGTGCCCGGCACGGTTCCGGATGAAAATGAAAAAGAAGACATTGCGCATACTTTATACAATTTCTCGGATGGAGAAGAAAGCGCGCAGTTTGATTGGCTGAAAGGGAAGGCGCCGGACGGAGCGGAATTCCACTACGAGAGCGGCCCTGTCGCATATGGAGAAAAACCGGTCTTGAAGCCCGCTCCAAAACGAAGCCACAATACACCTGATTATGGAGAATAAAAAGAGCCGAAACGGCTCTTTTTTTATTTTTTAAAATGACAAAACACTCCGTAAATATTAAAATAAGTGACAGATTTGCAGATTTTTTTATTGTCAGGTAAGCTTACTATAAAAACAACAGTAAGGAGTTATATCATGAGTAAAGTACTTATTTTTGGCCACAAAAATCCGGATACGGATACGATTTGTTCAGCGATTGCATATGCCGAATTAAAAAAGGAGCTCGGCATGGACGCAGAACCCGTCCGCCTCGGCGAAATCAACGGCGAAACCGAATTCGCGCTTGAGAAATTTAATGCAGAAGTACCCCGCCTTGTGAACACTGTTGCGAATGAAACTGACAGCGTGATTCTGGTTGACCATAATGAGCGCCAGCAGAGCGTCGATGACCTGGATCAAGTTCGCGTGCTTGAAGTCATCGATCACCACCGGATCGCCAATTTTGAAACGAGCGACCCTCTGTATTATCGCGCAGAGCCTGTAGGCTGCACAGCAACGATCTTAAACAAACTCTATAAAGAAAACGGCGTCGAAATTAAAAAAGATATCGCAGGATTGATGCTGTCGGCGATCATCTCAGATTCCCTCTTATTCAAATCTCCGACTTGCACGGACGAAGATGTCAAAGCTGCAAAAGAATTGGCTGCGATTGCCGGCGTTGATGCCGACAGCTATGGACTCGATATGCTGAAGGCCGGAGCTGATTTGAGCGCAAAAACGATTCCTCAGCTTCTCTCTCTTGACGCAAAAGAGTTTACGATGGGAAGCCATAAAGTGGAGATCGCGCAAGTTAACACTGTTGATACAAACGACGTTCTCTCCCGCAAAGAGGAAGTTGACGCAGAACTTGCAAAAGTGGTGTCTGAAAAAGGATTGGATTTATTTGTGTTTGTCGTAACCGACATTTTAACAAACGACTCGGTTGTCGTCGCTTCAGGACAAGCTGCACAAGCAGTGGAAAAAGCGTTCAATGTCACATTGTCAGACAACACAGCGACACTGAAAGGCGTTGTATCCCGCAAAAAACAAATTGTTCCGCCGTTAACCGAAGCCTTAAAAGGTTAAGGAAAGGAAATGAAAAACACCCGAATCATGAGATTCGGGTGTTTTCTTATGCCGTTCTGGATACGGCTTTCCGCAATTTCCGCAAGATCGATTCGTAGAGTGAGATGATCCGTTCAAAAAGCGGCTGTACATACGCTGAGAATCTAAACATAACGAGTGATACAAATAAAGCGACCAAAATGCTGCCTAAAACGTCAACAGGGTAGTGGTGTCCGACCCAAATACGGGAAAAGCCCGTCAATAACCCGAAAGCAATCAGGCAGCTTCCAATTTTCCGATGATAAAGCCAAAAAGCGATCGAAATGGCTAACGCCCCGGTTGTATGATCGCTGGGAAATGAGGCGTCGGCAGCATGATGAATCAATACGTCCACATGGTGAGCGACAAACGGCCTCGGCTCATAGTAAACCAATGACAGCAAATAATTTGCCGCCAATCCGAGAATACCCGTCACACCTGCCTGAAGAACGCTTATTTTATAAGAACGGTTTCCGAAGATCCAGATCAAAAGCAAAATGAGCGCATACATGTAAATTGCTTTTTCTGTAATCAAAATCATAGCGCTGTCCAGGATGTGGTTGTGGTTTGATAATTGATGAATGCGTGTAAAAAGCCAATAGTTCAAAAAATCACCTTTTTAATAGAGTAGTAGTTTTTGGTCAGACAGTTAGGAGACGTATTTGATTTTGCAAAAGTTTCATTAAATGACAGATCGGACTGTATCAGCCTGCATGAAAAAAGCCGGGCAATCCCGGCCCGGCGAGGTTGAACGGCTTATTCAGCCATTGATATATCCCGCTTCCCCTTTGCGAGTGCGGATTTTTGGCTCCATGTATACAGAAACAGATTGATGAGCACAAAAACGCCTGAGAATAAATAGATGTTTGAAAAACCGGCTTGTGCCACAACCAACCCGAAAACATAGGATCCGACTGCGATCCCGGTATCAAACAGCGTAAAATAAGTCGCCGTTGCATAGCCGCTCCGGTGAGGCGGCGAAGCCTGAATCGCCAAGGTCTGAAGGCACGGCGTGATAGATCCGTAGCCGATGCCGATGACAGCTCCGGATAGCAAAAGCATCCCGCTGCTGTTTGTAAAAGCAAGCAGGAAAAGCCCGGCGCAAAAAATGATAATGGACGGATAAATGACGACTCCGGGGCCGACTTTATCATACAGTTTTCCCGTAAACGGCCGCGTGATCATCATTGTCACCGCGAACACCATAAAGAAATAGCTGCTTGCTTCAATAAGGCCGAGAGATTTGGCATAAACAGAGATGAAGGAAATGACGCTTGAATAACAAAACGACACGAACAATCCGACCGTGGCAATCCGAATCGCGCCCTTTTCAAACATGTTGGAAAAAGACAACCTGAACACAGCCGAACGGATGTCGTTTCCTTTAGGAATCCGGACCAGTGCCGTGCAGAGGATGGCCACAGTGACGATTCCTGAAAATAAAATAAACAGATCGGAAAAACTCATTTTATCCAGCAGGTTCAACGCGATAAACGGACCGATGACAACCGCCAAATTCATCGACATGGCAAAGTAGCCCAAACCTTCCCCGCGGCGGGCCGGCGGAATTAAATCGGCTGCAATTGCACTCGTCACCGTCGTGATGATGCTGAACCAAATGCCTTGGAAAAAGCGAATGCCAAGCAGCAGGTAGATATCATGAATGAAGATATAAAGAAATGATGCCAAAGTAAACAGCACGACGCTGATGAGCGCCATTCTTTTTTTGCCAAAACGTTCAATAACGGCTCCCGAAAACGGCCTCGCAAAAATCGCGGACAGCATGAAGCCGCTGATCAAAAGGCCGCCTTCTGACTCGGAGCCGCCGAGCTCCTGCATCGCATAGACCGGAAGCACGGTCAACAGTGCGTAAAAATAGACGAATATAAATAAATTAATCAAAACGACCATGATAAAATCCCTGGTCCAAATGGGTTCAGCTTGCTTCATAGGCTACAACTCCTCTGATGTCCTTCTAATAATTGATTTAACAGCCTTTGAAATGTTTTTTTATCCCGTTCTTCAAATACGGAAAGGATTTCCTCTTCAAATTCTTGCATTTTTAATTGAATGTCATCATATTTAATTTTGGCTTCTTCTGTCATTTTGACGACTTTTTCCCGTTTGTCATCGCCCTGTATCCGTTCTACCCAGCCGTTTTTTTCGAGGCGGCTGACGGTTCTCGTCACAGTCGGCGCCTCGACGTGCAAGTAAGTCCAAATGTCTTTTTGCGTCATCGGTCCGCAGGTGTGAAGACAGTATAGGATCGACCACTGTGAACCGTAAAGGCCGTATCCTTCGAGCTGTTCATTCGTTTTTTTAGCAACCATCCGCGTGCTTTGATTGAGCTGGTGAATAATCTTTCGATTGATATGTTCCATTCCCGGACTCCTTCAAAATAGTTACCTAGGTAAATAATAAACTTTATTCATTTTACCGGAAGCCAAGATTAGTGTAAAGTTAAAATTTTTGAAGCCCGAAATAAAATTATCAGAGAAACCCCTTGTCCTCCTTGAGTTTTTAGCATAATCCCATTTAAATGCTAATACACTGATACAAACCTAACAAAGAGAGTGTTTGAGGTGAGGGATCGTGGGAGTATTTCAAAATTCTACTTGGAAAAGCATAAAACGAAGAAGCTGCGCAAATAGCGAATTTTTTCACAAGACGGATCTCATTTCACACTTCTCACATCCATTTTAGGGAGGTCGAGTGGTGTGCACGATTACATCAAAGAGCGAACAATCAAGATAGGGAAGTACATCGTGGAGACGAAAAAAACGGTTCGTGTGATAGCGAAGGAGTTTGGTGTTTCCAAAAGTACCGTTCACAAGGATTTGACAGAAAGGCTGCCTGAAATTAATCCTGACCTGGCCAATGAAGTAAAAGAAATTCTTGATTATCATAAATCAATCAGACATTTGCGGGGCGGAGAAGCGACAAAACTAAAATACAAGAAAGAGGAAATCTTTGAAAGAGAACCCGTGCAATAAGGAATAATGGCTCAGAAACGAGCAGCGTTTATCAGAAATTCCCGGTATCCTCCGTAAAAAGCCACAAAAATTTTATGAAGAACTTTAATAAGCTCTCTTTTTTTTCTAATATTTATGATAAAATATATAATTAGGGCAGAATGTGGACATTGCTGTGAAACAGATTTCGAGGAGGATATAGATAGATGTTTGCAAGGGATATTGGTATTGACCTTGGTACAGCGAATGTGCTGATCCATGTCAAAGGAAAAGGTATTGTCTTAAATGAACCATCAGTCGTTGCTCTTGACAAAAACAATGGGAAAGTGCTCGCTGTCGGTGAAGAAGCAAGGAGAATGGTAGGACGTACACCTGGGAATATTGTTGCGATACGTCCATTAAAAGACGGCGTCATTGCCGATTTTGAAGTAACGGAAGCCATGCTGAAGCATTTCATTAACAAGCTGAATGTAAAAGGTCTTTTCTCAAAGCCGCGCATGCTGATTTGCTGCCCTACAAATATTACTTCTGTGGAGCAGAAGGCTATCAGAGAAGCTGCCGAAAAAAGCGGCGGAAAGCATGTCTATTTGGAGGAAGAGCCTAAGGTGGCCGCAATTGGAGCGGGAATGGATATTTTCCAGCCAAGCGGAAACATGGTAGTTGATATCGGCGGTGGAACGACAGATATCGCAGTCATCTCAATGGGCGATATTGTCACCGCCTCTTCTATTAAAATGGCTGGGGACAAGTTTGATCTTGAAATCTTGAATTACATCAAACGCGAGTACAAGCTGCTCATAGGCGAACGGACAGCCGAAGACATTAAGATTAAAGTCGCAACTGTTTTCCCAGACGCACGTCACGAGGAAATTTCCATCCGCGGCCGCGACATGGTCACAGGATTGCCGAGAACCATTACGGTAACGAGCAAAGAGGTGGAAGAAGCGCTGCGCGAATCTGTATCTGTCATTGTACAGGCTGCCAAGCAGGTGCTCGAAAGAACGCCGCCTGAGCTGTCAGCCGACATTATCGACAGAGGCGTTATCATTACAGGAGGCGGCGCATTGTTAAACGGTCTTGACCAGCTTCTTGCCGAAGAACTGAAAGTGCCGGTTCTCGTTGCCGAAAATCCGATGGATTGTGTGGCAGTCGGTACGGGTGTCATGCTTGATAACATGGACAAGCTTCCTAAGCGCAAACTGAGCTGATCAGAAGCCTCATTCTTTTTTAGAATGAGGTTTTTTATGTGAAATGCTTTAAAGGAACCGAATGGCTGCCGATAAAAAGAGTAGTATGTTTGAATACCATTATAGAACAAATGTTCTGTATTAGCAAATATAAATTGCAAGCCTTTCGCAAAAGAGGTTTTTTTCGATAGGAAACTCTGGAGCATGACACTTATTTGAGGTGAAATGATGTTAAAAGGACTTTATACAGCGACTTCAGCAATGATCACCCAGCAGCGCCGCACAGAGATGCTGACGAATAATATCGCGAATGCAAATACGCCGGGATATAAAGAAGACCAAGGATCAATCCGTTCTTTCCCGGAAATGCTTTTGAGCCGGATTGAATCCGATTCTGTCAAGGCAGGCAGCGCTTCGCGTTCGTTTTCAACACAGACGCCGATCGGTTCTATCAATACAGGAGTTTACATGCAGGAACTGAAGCCTCAATTCTCGCAGGGCGATCTGCAAAGCACGAATGAGCCGACAGATATCGCAATCAGCGAAACCGAAGTTCCGGTCAACGGGGAAACAAACGATAAAGCAGCACTTTTCTACGCGGTTCGGCTTGAAAATGGGGATGTACGCTATTCAAGAAGCAGCCGTTTTTCTTTAAATGAAAATAATCAATTGACAATAAACGGCCGACTCGTCCTTTCAACGGAAAACCGGCCGATTACGGTGGGAAGCGAGAATTTTCAAGTCGCTGAGGACGGAACGGTGACTGAAAACGGCCAAAACCTTGGAAGGATCGATGTCAGAATCGCGCTCGATACGAGAAATTTAGCAAGAGAAGGCGATGATCTGTATCGTACTGAAAACGGTGAGGCGCTGCCAAGCGCAGTCGGCAACCCCGAAGTCACTTATTCTGTCAAGCAGGGGATGACGGAACGGTCGAATGTCGACGTGACGAGAGCCTATACGGAAATGACTGCTGCCTACCGCTCGTTTGAAGCCAACCAAAAAGTTCTTCAAGCTTATGATAAAAGCATGGAAAAGGCGGCCAATGAGATTGGAAGGATCGGATAAATGACCGATCGCGATCAGCGTAAATGGAGGATGTGGAAAAACGATGCTTAGATCCATGATCACGGCTTCAAACACAATGTTTGAACTGCAAAAACAAATTGATAATATCAGCCATAATCTTGCAAATACCGATACAACGGGATATAAGGCGAAAAACACGAGCTTTTCGGAGCTGATCAGGCAGCAGATTGAACAGGTAAACGAGAAAAATAATGAAGTAGCGGCAAGCAGAAAGACGCCGCCCGGACTTCGGCTCGGCGTCGGAGCCGTCATGACCGACCGGCTGACACATAAACAGGGAAGCCTTAAGGAGACGGGCCGCGATCTTGATATTGCACTGACTTCTCCTTATCAGTACTTCCAGGTCAATGTCGACGGGGAAGTGCAATATACAAGAGACGGAGCATTTTACCTGACGCCTGCGGCTGGTAACGCCAACCAGATGCAGCTGGTGACGAAAGAAGGGCATGCCGTTCTTGACGAAAACGGAAATCCCATCAGCTTCAACCAGCGCTATAAACACATCAAAGTCGACGGTTCGGGAAGTGTCACTGTTTCGTCAGACAATCAGGGTGAAGCGCCATTGCGTTTTAACCTGGGAATCGTCCGGGCTGTCAAACCTCAGGCTCTTACGGAAGAAGGAAGCAATCTTTTTTCTGTCAGCGATGAATTGAGAGCAACGGCTCTAATCAATCTGAACGGAGCGGGGCGGCAGGACATTTCTCTAAAACAGGGATTCCTCGAATCATCAAATGTCGATGTATCGAAGGAAATGACCGATCTGATCTCTTCGCAGCGGTCTTATCAAATGAATTCCCGCGCCATCACGATGGGCGATCAAATGATGGGGCTGATCAATTCAGTACGTTAACACAGCAAAACAGGAGCCGGCCAAACGACGTTTGGTTCAGGCTCTTTTTATTTTCATTTTCAGCGTTGTCTCTCATCTTTTGTTGAAAAAGATTCCGTTTCATAATATACTTCCAGATGTACAGAATAAGGCACTGACATATCATTCTATACATATTTTTCGAAAAAGGAGATGTCAAGGCGATGCTTGATGCTCAGCAAATTAAAGAAATCATTCCCCACCGCTATCCCTTTCTGCTGGTAGACCGTGTGACAGAGGTAGAGGAAGGAAAACGGGCAGCGGGTTATAAAAATGTGACAGTAAATGAAGAATTCTTTAACGGACACTTTCCGGATTATCCGGTGATGCCTGGCGTTTTAATTGTTGAAGCGCTTGCGCAAGTGGGTGCCGTGGCGCTTTTGATGAAGGAAGAAAACCGCGGAAGGCTCGCGTTTTTTGCGGGAATTGACAGCTGCCGCTTCAAAAAGCAGGTCAAACCGGGCGATCAGCTCCATCTTGAGCTTGAAGTGCTTCGTTTCCGCGGTTCCATCGGCAAAGGAAAAGGAGTCGCGAAAGTGGACGGCGAAGTGGTGTGTGAAGCCGAATTGATGTTTTCTCTTGGCGAAAAACAGGAATAATGTAGCAAAATGGGTTTTCGTAAAAGCCCATTTTGTTTTTTTATCATAAAAGCGAAAAGGTGATCATTCATGTGGAAAGAATTTAAAAGCTTTGCGATTCGGGGAAATGTAATCGATCTTGCAATCGGGGTCATCATAGGAGGCGCCTTTGGAAAAATCGTGACTTCGCTTGTCAATGATTTAATGATGCCGCTCCTCGGTCTTCTGCTAGGAGGCCTGGATTTTTCAGCGCTCTCGTTCACATTTGTTGATGCCGAAATTAAATACGGGCTATTCATTCAGTCGATCGTCAATTTCTTTATTATTTCGTTTTCCATTTTTCTATTTATCCGTTATATCTCTAAGCTGAAGAAGAAAGATGCCGAAGAAGAAAAAGCTGCTCCTGATCCCCAGGAAGAATTGCTTAAGGAAATACGGGATTTGTTAAAAGATCAGACGAAACGCTCTTAGAGCTATAGCGAAAAGGCTGTCGGCGAAGACAGCCTTTTCTATATATTTTGTTTAAATGCTTCAAGAAGCCGGTCTCCGGAATATCCTTCTTTCATTAAATCTTCCAAAATCTTGTCGGAGCCTTTCCTCAGCTTTGAGCTGACCATTTTGCCGTCCAATAAGACGGAAACATGCTCGCCTAGTACCGTGATCTTTTTGACCTTCGCTAACAGCTGTGCGGGGCGGTTGCTTTTTTTCGTGATCGTTACATATGTTTTCACTTCTTTGCCTTCCTGAAGGAGGTATTCGAAAAAATACCGGTATTCTTTCGAAACCAGCCCCTCAACCATCCAGTGGTTTTCTCCGTCTTCTTTATTAATGATAAGGCCGTCGATCAGCGGGAACTCCTCGAGCCGCTTTGAAGTTTCATCCTGGCGGACTATTTTTAAATCAATAAGCCTAAAGGTTTTCACTAGTATCACCTCACAAGCTTCCATAGTTGTATAACCATTATAGCACATTCGCTTGGAAGAACTCTTGACCCTGGTTTGTTTATGCAATAGGAGCATATTCGTATTTTAAATTTTGCAAAAAGTATTTTATAATGCTTTATTTTTATTTATACTTTAGGTGATATTTAGCAGGAGGTGACTTATGAACCATTTTTACTTAAAAGAAGTATTTGTGATCGCAAGCAATCCAGCTGCTGACTGCCGTCAATATATGCCTATGATTTGCTTTTCAGCCGGGAACAAAAAGCACGAGATCAGCACGTATGCCAATGAAGGCATCGTGTTTCGCTATGAAACAAAAGACAGAATGGAAATATACGAATTTCAAGTAACGATTAAACAGAAAGAGTTGTCATTCCGTTTGTATGCTTGGGACGGGGGCTCATATGTCCGCGTATACTCAGAGCGGTGGCTGGCATCTCCTGTTTTTTTTCAGTTTCTGAAAAATACTTATTTCTCAAATAATAATGAGATGATTTTTTTAATTAATGGCAGAAAGAAACAAAAATTATGACGCGAACCCGGGTTTTTCCGGGTTATTTTTCTTTTATGATGATTTTGCTTAAATACCGATCTCTTATAAACTGGGGATACCCGAACAGGAAGGGAGGGACGAAATGTTTAATGAGATCATGCTGGTCGGGCGTTTGACAAAAGATCCCGAACTTCGGTACACATCTGACGGTGTCCCTGTTGCAAATGTGACGCTGGCTGTCAGCAGGCCTTTCAAAAATGCAGCAGGCGAAATTGAAGCGGACTTTGTCAATTGCACCCTGTGGCGCAAAACTGCCGTGAACACAGCCGAATATTGCGAAAAAGGCTCCATCATCGGGCTGAGCGGAAGAATCCAGACTCGCCAATACGTCAATTCAGAAGGCGAGCGCGTTTTTATTACAGAAGTTGTCGCCCGATCAGTCAGATTTTTGGGAGAAAGCCGAAAAGCCCATGAGCCGGCGGAAGCTTAAACCGTAAGATTCCTTCTATAAACGCCTTTCTTAAAAAAAATCAATCAATATCCCCTTTTTTATCCCCCTGTATGGCCGGTTTTAAATGACCGGTTTTTTTATTTTAGACAAAAAATAGACAAATTTAAATTGACGCCCAAAAATTCCGTATGTATAATGTAAGCGAATACAACAACAAATGATCAATGTTTGCACATATGTGCAAAAGTAAAGGGTGATCTTATGGAAATGAAGGATGATAAACGCCTTCTGATCAAAGTCTGCAAAATGTACTACGAAGAGGATATGACACAGAGCCAGATTGCAAACGCAACAGGGATATACAGAACAACCGTCGGACGCATGCTGAAAAAAGCGCGCGAGGAAGGAATCGTTAAAATCACGATCGATGACCATATCGGGACACACTATGATTTGGAACGGGAGCTCGAACAGCTGCTCGGGCTTAAAGAAGTTTACATATGCGACGCAAAACCGGAACAAACAGCTGAAGACAAGAAGAAACTCGTCGGCAAAGCCGGTGCCGAAATCTTAAAACGCGTCGTGAAAGACGGAGATACGGTAGGCTTCGCATGGGGGACGACGATGGCGGGAATGATCGGGGAGTTTCACGGCGTCAAAAAACGGAGCGCTTCATTTGTGCCGCTTGTCGGCGGTCCGGGCGCCATGGATACGAAATATCACGTGAACAGCATCGTGTACAGCATTGCGGGTGACTTTGGAGGCACGCCCTACTTTATAGACGCGGCAGCCGTTGTCGAAAAAAAAGAAACGAAAGAGGAAATCGTCAAGTCCCACTATTTCAAAAAAATAGAAAGTCTGTGGAACGGCCTTACTGTGGCAGCCGTCGGGATCGGAGCGCCGCTTAGTTCTTCAAATATGATCTGGACCGGATTTTACGGCGATCAGGATATCGAGCGCCTTGAAGAAAAACAGGCGGTCGGAGATATATGCTCGCGTTTCTTTGATCGGTCGGGAGCATTGGTAGAAACAGAGATTCATGACAGAACCATCGCGATAGACATCAACCGGTTAAGGAATTTGGAGTATTCCATCGGTCTTGCCGAATCCCATGAAAAAGTCCCTTCTATTATCGGGGCTGCAAAAGGCCGTTATATTAATATTTTGGTGACAACTGCCGAAACAGCCAGAGAAATTGCCGAGGAGGTAAGAAACCAATTATGATCATTTACTTTATCATCGCCCTTGGAGCTGCATGGCTTCTCCAAAGTATTTTTGGTTTTTTGCAAATCAGGCATTTCAATCGAACATTCGCCGCATACAGACGTATGGGAAGAGTCGCGGTCGGAAGGAAGACCGGATTATTCAGAGCCGGAACGGTCGTCCTGTTTGTCATTGACAAGCGCAATAAAATTTTGAAGGCGTCAAAAATGCAAGGTGTCACCGTCTTTTCAAGAATCAGGCCTTTAAAAGGGTTTGAAGGAAAGTATTTGCTGAAGATCGGACAAGCGGAGCTTGTCCGGCACGACCGCCTCACACGGCTCGCAATTGAAGATGCCTTGAAGACATTCGACATCATCACGAAAGGGGGTGATGTCCCGCAGAAGAAAACACGGTTTCAAAAACTGATGAGCTTTCAAATCAAAAAAAGAGGTGAATTATGAAAAACGTAACATGGCTTGCGGAAAAGTTTATGGACTTATTCAGACATGGCGGAGAAGTGTTTGTCAGTATGCTTACAGACATCGTTCCTTTATTGATTATGCTGCTTGTTGCCATGAATGCCCTGATACGCCTGATAGGAGAAAAGCGCGTCGAAGCGCTCGCGAGGAAGTCGGGAAAAAATCCATTAACGAGATACATGGTTTTGCCTGTCATTGGTACGTTCATGCTTGCAAATCCAATGACGCTGTCGCTTGGCAGGTTCTTGCCTGAAAAATACAAACCGAGCTATTATGCGGCTGCATCCTATTCCTGTCATACGCATAACGGACTTTTCCCGCACGTGAATCCGGGCGAGCTGTTTGTTTTCCTCGGGATTGCCGCAGGAATTACGACGCTGGGGCATGAAACGACCGAGCTCGCTCTCCGCTATCTTCTGGTCGGGATTGTGACAAACTTTCTCAGGGGCTGGGTAACGGATATGACAACGGCTTATGTCGCGAAACAGCAGGGCATTGCCTTAAAAGATTCGATTGATCTTAAATAAGAAAGGCGGTTTACAGATGAGTTCCTATCGTTCGGTTGAAGTTTTAAAAGGGCCGGGAGGGTTTGGCGGGCCTCTGGTGATCACGCCTGATGAAGAGAGAAATAAAATCGTGTACGTCACCGGCGGAAACAAACCCGATTTTGCGGATCATTTAGCTGAGCTGACGGGGTGCACACTGGTCGACGGCTTTAAAACGACAGTACCCGAAAGCGAAATGGCCGCTGTGATCATCGACTGCGGAGGGACGCTGCGCTGCGGACTTTATCCGCAAAAGCGAATTCCGACGATCAATGTGATGACGACCGGGAAAAGCGGGCCGCTTGCCGCCCATATTACAGAAGATATATATGTTTCCGGAGTAAAAAAAGAGAATATTAAACTGCTGGGAGCTGTGGAGGAGCCTGAACAGTCTAATATTCCAGAAGAAAAACAAATGCAAAATAAACAAAACCATTATAGCACAGAGAAAAAAATTAGTGAACAGCAGTCGCCGAAAGGGATGATGGCGACAATCGGGATGGCCATGGGATCGGTCGTCAGCACGTTTTATCAAGCGGGACGGGAAGCAATTGAAACCGTTATCAAAACAATTCTTCCGTTCATGGCTTTTGTGGCTCTGTTGATCGGCATCATTAAAGAGTCAGGCATCGGAGACATTTTTGCCAAATATTTATCACCATTTGCAGGGTCACTGCCCGGATTGCTATTAATCTCGCTTGTTTGTTCATTTCCGCTGCTTTCCCCGTTTCTTGGACCTGGGGCGGTGATTGCACAAGTTGTCGGTTCGCTGATCGGCGTCGAGATCGGCAAAGGAAACATTCCGCCGAATTTGGCGCTGCCGGCGTTATTTGCGATCAATTCGCAAGCAGCTGCCGACTTTGTTCCGGTCGGCCTGGGTCTTGCGGAAGCGGAAGTCGAAACGGTTGAAGTCGGGGTGCCGTCGGTACTGTATTCGCGTTTTTTGACGGGGGCGCCAACCGTTTTCATTGCTTGGCTGGCCAGCTTTGGCATGTATGACAGCTGAGGTTTTCTTAAGGAGGGAGAATTATGGTCATGCTGTATGAAACAAAAATAAACAGAATCGGAGCTCAAGCAACAGCATTTTCAGATGAAAAGATGCTTATATTATTCGGCGAAGGTGCTCCGGATGAATTGAAAGATTATTGCTTATCAATTGATATAAAGCCTGTAGAAGGCGACTTCAATGAAGGCGATGAGCTCATACTGGGCGGCGAGTCATACAAAATCACAGCCGTTGGCGGCGCCGTTCGGCAGAACCTGGCGAATCTCGGGCATATTACGCTGAAATTTGACGGATCAGCTTCGGCCGAGCTGCCGGGAACGCTGTACCTTGAACGAAAAGAACAACTGCCGGAGGTTTCAGCAGGAGACTGTATTCAAGTTAAAAGATTCTCATAAGGAGCGGGTGCAATATGGAGATAAATAAAGGAAAAGTGGCATTGATATGCGGCGGCGGCCAAAGTCTCGGAGAAGCGCTGTCCTACCGCATGGCAGAGGCGGGATATGACATCGCGGTCGCAGACATCAACGGCGAGAACGCCGAAAGGACGGCTGAACATGCAGCCGGTCAATACGGGGTCAAATCGCTGTGGATTCAAGCGGATTTTACAAAGGAAGCCGATGTGGAAAAAATGATCGGCAGGGTCACGGAGAAATTCAATAAAATCGATGTGATGGTGTACAGTGCGGGAATCGCCAAAAGCAATAAGATCACAGATTTTGAGCTTGAAGACTGGGAACGGACCATCGAAGTCAATTTGACCGGGTATTTTCTTTGCGCGAGGGAAACGTCAAAGGTCATGATTGAGCAGGGAAGCGGGTCAATCATTCAAATCAACTCCAAATCGGGAAAAGTCGGCAGCAAACATAATACAGCTTATTCAGCTTCCAAATTTGGAGGCGTCGGTCTCACTCAAAGCCTTGCGCTTGATCTTGCCGAACACAACATTCGCGTGAACAGCATTATGCCGGGGAATTTGTTAAAATCGCCGATGTTCCAAAGCTTGATCCCGCAATACGCGAAAAAGCTCGGCATTCCAGAGAGCGAAGTAGAGCGCGTGTACACCGAAAAAGTGCCGCTCGGACGGGGCTGTACGTATGATGACATCGCCAATGCCATCCTATTTTACGCTTCTGACCAGGCATCCTATATGACGGGTCAATCGATCAATGTAACCGGAGGGCAGGTCATGCATTAAAATACGAGGGGGAAGCGATGATGAACATGCTGATTGATTCAGCGCATATACCGGAGATTGAAAGATTGCTGGATTCATTTCCCGCTGGCGGCGTCACGACAAACCCGGCGCTGATTGCAAGGGAAAAGCAGCCCTTTAAACAGCAGATTCAAGATATTCGGCGGCTCCTTCCCGAGCATCTGCCTCTCCATGCCCAAGTGATCGCCGACCATTGGCGGGATATGGCCGATCAGGCGAAGGCGCTCTATAACTGGCTGGATGGAAACGTGTCGGTGAAAATTCCGGTGACGGCTCAAGGACTTTACGCGATCAGAGAGCTCGCGGCTGAAAACATCCAGACCACAGGGACAACGGTTTATACCGCTGCACAGGCTGTTTTGGCCGCAAAAGCCGGCGCCTCCTATGTCGCGCCGTATGTCAATCGTATTGATCAAGAGTATGGTAATGGGGCGGGCGTTGTCAAAACGATTGTCGGCTTATTTAACACATACCGTTTAAATTGCAAAGTGCTTGCGGCAAGCTTTAAACATAACCGTCAAATTCTTGCCGTCATGGAAGCGGGGAGCCATGAGGCGACAATCAGCCCTGAGCTTTTAAGCCATTTGGCTGATCATCCGGCTGCAGACCGCGATATCCATGCGTTTCGTGAAATTTGGCACTCTCAATATGGAACATTTTCATTTTAGCATGCGAGCCTGAGGACCGGGAAACCGGCCTCAGGCTTTATTTTTGC
This sequence comes from Bacillus sp. FSL L8-0528, assembly GCF_038593085.1. Classification (NCBI taxonomy): domain Bacteria; kingdom Bacillati; phylum Bacillota; class Bacilli; order Caryophanales; family Bacillaceae; genus Bacillus; species Bacillus sp. FSL L8-0528. The sequence continues at coordinate 3,762,050 of NZ_CP151961.1, read as the reverse complement.
TTATCATTACTTATGTGTTCTTGATTTGTTCTGTGTAATCGCTTATAATCACTTATAAATAATGAATTTTACTTGTGTAAAGAAGGAATGATCGAGTGTATCAAGAGGAAAGGTTAATTTCCATCATTGACTATTTAAAAGAGCATAAACGGATTTCCGTTGAACAAATATGTTCTTTATTCGGAGTTTCAAGAGATACGGCAAGGCGGGATCTGGTCAAATTGCAGGAGCAAGGCGCTATTATCAGAACAAGGGGAGGGGCGATTCTGCCTACCGTTCATGATGAGGTCAAAGACTATTCTGGCAGGCTGGGCATGGTTTCCGAAGAGAAAAGCATGATCGGAAAAGCAGCCGCTTCTTTAATCAGAGAAGGCGACCGTATGATTTTGGACGCTTCCACGACAGTCCAATCATGCGCCGAGCATTTGCCGGATGTCAATTGCACGATCATCACCAATTCGATTAACCTTGCGGAGGTTCTTTCCTCAAGAAAAGGTGCTGATATCCACCTGCTTGGAGGTAAGCTTCAAAAAGAGCACCGCTTTTTGTACGGCGCCTCCGTCATTGAAAAGCTGTCATGCTATCATGTTGATAAAGCGCTGATCGGCGTGGTGGGGATTTCCGAACACGGGCTTACAATCGCCCATGAGGAGGATGGAATGGTGAAACGGAAAATTATTTCTCAAGCGAAACAAGTCATAGCGCTTGCCGACCATTCGAAAATCGGGAGAACGGATTTTTACCGGTATGCTGAACTCAGTGACATCGACCTTCTCATTACAGACCGGCTGCCGCCGAAACCGTTTCAGAAACTGCTTGATGAACATGATGTCGAGCTGCTCGTGGCTGAACATCACGATACTTAAGGGGGAAAACAGCAGATGAAAATGATTGCGGTCGATTTAGACGGGACGTTGTTAAACAGTGAAAGCAAGATTTCAAAAGAAAACATCGATGCGATTAAAAAAGCGCGGGAACACGGGATTGAAGTAGTAGTTGCCACGGGGAGAGCATCCTTCGATGTTCAAACGATTTTTGAGCCGACAGGTATTAAAACATGGATTATCAGTGCCAACGGAGCGGTGATTCATGATCCTGAAGGGCGCCTTTACCACTCGGTGCCGCTTGACCGGAAACGGGCGGAAGGAATTCTTCAATGGCTTGAAGAAAAGAATTACTATTATGAGGTATTCAGCGATGAAGCGATCTTCACGCCGCAAAACGGCCGCGAGCTGCTTGACATTGAGCTGGACCGCTTGAAAAGCGCAAATCCCGGGGCCGATCTTTCAAGGCTGGAACTCGCGGCTGAACAGCAGCTCAGCCAAAACGGATATGCGTACATCAGCTCCTATACCGACCTGTTTTTAGCGGGAAAAGATGTCAATGTATATAACATATTAGCTTTTTCTTTTCATAAAGAAAAACTGGAAACAGGCTGGCAGCGATTTAAAGATGCGCAAGATATTACGCTTGTCACTTCAGCCGAGCATAACTTTGAAATTGAGCATCTTCAGGCGTCAAAAGGGCTGGCGTTGGAAAAGCTTTCGCGCAAGCTCGGCATTACCCTTCAGGAAACAGCTGCCGTCGGAGACAGCCTCAATGATTTTTCGATGCTGAAGATCGCGGGGAAAAGCTTTGCCATGGGCAATGCGCGCGAAGACATTAAAGAGATGGCTGATGAGGTGACGCTCACTAATGATGAAAATGGCGTCGCTCACATCCTGAATCAGCTGATTGAACAGCAAGTCAAACCGGTTTAATTCGTACATCCTTTCAAATCGGCGTGATGCCGGTACACGGCAGCGTAACGATTGAAGGAGTGCGGTTAAGCAGCGGATGTTATTGATCCGCGGGCCGCCGACATTGTCGGCGGCCTTTATTTATTTTAACGCTGACTCGTGAACTATGAGGTATATTTTCGTTACTTTTTATTCATTGTTTGATATGGTGATGTTTGTTACTATTTAACTATTATTTCAAATTCCAAGAATGGAAGGTGACTTTATCATTAGTTTAAATCCTCGAATTTAGAAAAAGATACTAGAACTCATTGAAAAAGAGTAAATAACAGGTGATCGATTTGGATAATCAAATGAGCATAATGTATGAGAAAGCAGAGCGGCTTTCAAAGTGGGGGAAAACAAAGGAAGCCTTGAAGGAAGCAGAGCAGTTTTTATCCAATTACCCCGACTCACACGAAGGCTATCAATTGCTTTCAAATATATATTTTAATGCGAAAGAATATGAAAAAGCGGTACAGTTTGCAAAAGAGGCTTTAAATTTAGATCCGATGAACTTTGAAATTTTGGCTGTCTTGACTCTTGCATACTATGAATTGGGAATGTACGAAGAGCATGAGGAAATAAATGAATTAATGATTTCTGAGTACCCTGATTATCACTACACTTATGCAATGCACGCTCAATTTCTTTTCCATGATAAAAATGAGTATGAAAAATCGCGTTTTTATATAGAAAAGGCAGTGGAATTAGAACCTGACGATCCATTTTCTCTTGTCGTATACAGTGAAATTTTGGCGGTATTTTTTGAGGATGGATTATCAAGGGCGTGTTCAGACAGAGCGCTTGCCCAAAATGCCGATGATGCCATGATCACGGGAATGGCCGCTTCTGCGGCGCATAGAAGAGGAGATTATGCACAAGCCTTGACTTTAAACAAAACAGCTCTACAAATCAATCCGAACAATCCAGGGATTGTACCCAATTTAGCGTTATACAACATGTGTAATTTTTGGTTTATGAAATACCCGTTGAAAGTCAGGCGCTTCCATGAGAAGCTGCGTGTTAAAAAACCGGTGTTGTTTTGGCCGCTTCTAGTCATTGTGACATTGGTCTTCAAGTGGCTGATGATTCCATACCTGTTTCTCGTCTACAGTACACCTTATATGATGAACGGGCTGGCGGGAGCCCTCATGCAGCGAAAATTGCCCGAACAGATGCGAGGTAGTTCGGTCCTCACATTTTTGGGGTACACACCGATTTGGATCCTTTTTGTATTGCTGATCATTGTGATAGGGATCATATCATTCTTATACAGATTGATATTTTAAATGAATGAAAGAGTGGAAATAATGGAAATACATAAAGATAAACCGGGAACTCTATTTTTTGTTTTTTTCGGACTGCTCAGTTTTGTCGGCACGATGTCTTTGTATGACCGATTTGGGAATCTTCAAATGAAAATGCTGGCGGCTTCCGACAACTTGCTTTTTTGCTCTGATGTAAGCATATTTTACAGCCTGCTGCTGACCTTGATTTGTATACCTTACACCGTTAGAAAAGTGATAATTTCCAAAGGCTATCAGGGGCGCTTGCAGCTTCCTTTATCCTTGATTCTTCTAGTGGTAGGGCTGACGCTGCTATGCAATGCTTTTTTTCAATATCAAAATATCGGGAAAAACAGCATTGTCATGAGAGAAGGGCTAATTTCCAGCACCAAACATTACGATATGGAAGATGTCACTTCTGTCCATGCCTATTATCAAAAAGGGTTAAAAGGCGCACTTTACCTGAAGTATGATCTGACGTTAAATGACGGAAAAAAAATCGATGCCGCCTTGTCCGACGAGTTTTACAATAAAGCTGACGAACTTGATCAGCTCCTGCAGCGGAAAGGAATACATATTGAAAGAAGCGGAATCAAAAAGAAAGATCAGGCCCAGCTGGAAAAACATGCGGGTTCCAAGGCGAACTATAAAGTGATGAAAAGGATCTTAACCGGTACAAATCATAGATAGGAAGGATAAATATGAAGAGGGATGACACGGAAAAACGCGCAAAGGTGAAAGTCATTCAGTTTGATCAACATCAACATGCTTTAACCGAATTAGAACAACACTGTGAAACTTTTGCTGATGTCGGCGGATTAGAAGACATTAAAAAGAAAATCAACATGGACTTTATTTTGCCTTTGCAAAATCCTGAGTATTTTAAAGCGTTTGGAAAAGCGACGGGGGGAAGTCTTCTTCTGTTTGGCCCGCCGGGATGCGGAAAAACATTTATCGCGAAAGCGATTGCCGGCGAGATCAAAGCAAACTTTATACACTTGGAGCTTCAAGCGATATTGTCCATGTATGTTGGGCAGAGTGAACATAATCTGCATGATATTTTTGAAAAAGCGCGTGATAACAGTCCTTGCGTTCTTTTTATTGATGAGCTTGATTCGATCGGGGGGAATCGGCAGGGAATGAGCCAGCATCATGACAGGGTGCTGGTCAATCAGTTGCTGATAGAATTAGATGGTTTAGGGTCGTTTAATGACGGTGTGTATGTGATCGGTGCAACGAATACACCGTGGTATTTAGATCCTGCCTTACGCCGTCCCGGCAGATTGAATAAGATGGTATTTATGCCGCCTCCATCTGAAGAAGAACGTGTCGACATTTTAAATTTAAAGCTGTCCGGCAAGCCGCATGATCAGATTGATGTACTGAAAATTGCCAAAAAGACTTGCCATTTTTCGGGGGCTGATTTAGAACAATTGGTCAGCGATGCTTTAGATCAGGCGATCGAACGGTCGCTTCAGCAAGGAAAGCTGTCGCCTGTCCAACAGACAGATCTTGAAAGCAGCCTTCAAGGGAGAGTGCCTTCAACGCTTGAATGGTTTTCAACAGCGAAAAACTATGCCATGTTTAGTGATGCGAATAAAGAATATCAATCCGTTCTTGATTATATGAAGAGAAATAAGCTCAAATAGGTAACCTCCGCATTTTAAAGAGTCACCCGGTCAAAAGGAGAATGATAAGTATGAAAAAGCCGTTTCAATTACCCGAAAAAATGGCCCGATACCGCGGGCAATTTGAACAATCAGTGCGGGATTTTTTGAAGCTGGACGCGAGAAAAGGAAAAACAGGCCGGTATGAAAGCAAACTGGCCGGCGATCCTTATTTTCCAAAGTCTGAAAAGTATCCTGTCGATTCACAGGGAAAGCCGATGAAACTGCTTGCGCAAATTAATTTTTCAGACATGCCCCGTCTTGAGAATTTCCCGGAATCCGGTATTCTGCTTTTTTTTATCTCTGTCAGTGATGATGTTTACGGATTGAATTTTGATGATCCATGTGAACAGTCGAGTTTTTGCATCAAGTATTTTGAGAATGTCATCGAAAATGAAGACGAGCTTGTCGACGATTTTTCGTTTGTGAAGCTTGAGGATGAGCTGGCCTTTCCGATTGGATGCGAAGCCTCACTCACACCTGACATAGGGTCTGAACTTGTCTCTGCGTCCGACTTTCAATTTGAGCGATACGCGGGAACGGATGCTTGGACATTCTTTGAGCAATTCGGCGATCAAGAGGAAACGGTGTTCGAAGAATACCATGAAATGTACGACGGCTTCTCCCATAAAATCGGGGGCTACGCAGCCTTCACGCAATATGATCCGCGGGAAGGCGATTATCCGGATCATACCGTTCTGCTATTGCAAATTGATTCTGATGAGAACATTGACGCGATGTGGGGAGATGTCGGGATTGCCAATTTTTTTATAAGGCCTGATGATTTAAAGAATAAGGACTTTTCAAACGTATTGTATAATTGGGACTGTCATTAACATAAAAAACAGCTGTCTATTTCAGACAGCTGTTTTATTTAACCCGTAATAGCCGAAGCGTTCAGGGTAAATAGCTCCTCGAGTTCATGCTCGGAAAGTTCGGTGATCCAATTTTCGCTTTGGATGATTTGATCGTTCAGCGATTGCTTCGATTCGAGCATGTGGTCGATTTTTTCTTCAATTGTGCCGGTGGTGATCAGTTTATGAACGTGGACGAACCGTTTCTGTCCGATTCTGTAGGCGCGGTCTGTCGCCTGATTTTCAACCGCGGGATTCCACCATCTGTCGTAATGGATGACGTGATTGGCGGCCGTCAAATTGAGGCCTGTGCCCCCGGCTTTTAATGATAAGATCAGAATCGGAAATTCCTTGTTCTGAAACTGCTCCACCATTTTGTCCCGTTCAAGCTTGGATAAACTGCCGTTCAGAAACTTGACCGGTTCGCCGAATGATTTCTCGAGCAGGCGTTTCATCATATCTCCCATCCCGAGATATTGGGTGAAAATCAGGCAGCTTTCATCGCTTTCGCGAATTGTCTTCGTCAGCTCCAGCAGTTTTTCGAGCTTGACTGACCTTCCGTTCAGGAGCTCGCTCCCGGTCTCTTTTAAGTAAAGGGCAGGGTGGCCGCAGATTTGTTTGAGCTTGCCGAGCATGCTTAAGATGAGAGCTTTACGCTGCATTCCGGCGAGGCTTGACATATGTTCAAACGTATCTTTGACAAGCTGTTCATATAGTGAGGCCTGTTCTGCGGAGAGCGGGATGAACTCTTTTTCTTCCTGTTTTTCAGGCAGGTTGAGCGCGACTTCCTTGTCCTGCTTTGTCCGTCTTAATAAAAACGGTTTGATCAGCTGCTGGAGCTGTTCGATCCGTTTTTCGTCGCGGTCTTTTTCAATCGGCAGGACAAAACGCTTATGGAAGCTGCCAAGGCTTCCGAGATAGCCTTTGTTCATGAAATCGTAGATCGACCACAGCTCCGTCAGGCGATTTTCCATCGGAGTCCCGCTGAGCGCGATATGATGCATGCCTTTCAGCTTTCTGATTGAACGGGATTGTTTCGTGTGCGCATTTTTAATATTCTGGGCTTCGTCAAGGCAGATGCAGTTCCAGGCGACGCTGCTGAGATCGTCAAAGTCGGATTGGGCGAGGCCGTATGATGTCAAGACGATATCTGCATCTTTGTAACATTCCTGAAATGCTTCACCTTTAGGGCGTTTTGGCCCGTAATGGAGCGCCGCCGTCAGGCCGGGCGCGAAGGTCTCGAGTTCGCGCTGCCAGTTCCCGAGGACGGAAGTCGGCGCAATGATGAGAGACGGCATTTGTTGTCCCTGTTCTTTTAAATAGGCGAAATAGGCGATCATCTGGATGGTCTTTCCAAGACCCATATCGTCTGCCAGGCAGGCGCCGAAGCCGCAGTTTCTGAGAAAGATCAGCCAGTTCAAACCGTCTTCCTGATAAGCCCTGAGCGTTCCGTCAAAAAATTTGCTGACCGGGTATGACGGGAGATCATCGCGATGGCTCAGCTTTCTGATCATGTTTTTCAGCTGATAAGACAGTTCAAACCGCACCTCGCTGAATGCGGAAGCATCGAACAGATCATCATCCTCGCGGGTTTCGCTCCGCTCCGTCAGCTCGCGCGCCAGGATGTCAGACATATGAAGCCCCTCTGTTTCTGCTCGCTCCATCAGCTTTTTCATTTGTTTGATAAAATTCGGATCGATTTTAATCCACTGCCCGCGTATGTTGACAAGCCGTCTTTTATTGGCGACAAGCTGCTCAAATTCTTCTTCTGTGAGTTCGATTCCGTTCGTAGCAAAACGCCAGTTGAAGTCCATCAATGCATTCATTCCGACAAAAGACTCGCCGCGGGGAGCCGATGACACTTTCGCTTTCAGCAGCATGTTGCTGTCTCTGACGATTTGCCACCATGACGGCAGCAAAATTTCAATCCCCATGCTGACAAGAGTTTCGCTTGCTTCGGATAGGAAGATCCATGCTTCCTCTTCCGTTAAAAGCGTCGTTCCCGAGTCGATCGTCAGCCACGGCACGATTTGGCGGAATCTGTCTTGTTCGCGGGCGATTTTATCAGCGTATGTGTGCCACGATTTTTTCAGCCTGTTCAAGCCTTCAAAGAACTGAATGGCTCCGCTTTTTTTGTCGCGCAAAAACAGTTCGATTTTCCAATCGTCTCCGTCAAAATCAGGTTCATTTAAACGGAGTCCGACGGTAAACGGCACAGGGTTTTCATGCCAGCCGATCGTTTCAAGAAAATCGTCTTCATCGAGAAAGTGTCCCTGAAATGTGGTAACGGCGGGAGAATGTGCGACAATCGATTCCCATTTTGCTTTTAACTCGTCATTGTAGTTGATGTAGTCTTCGACAGCGTGTGAAAACCATTCAGCTGTATAGCCTTCCAAAATCCCTTCTTTATCTTTCCAGCGCAGCACCTCTTGCTTCCATGCTTCATAGTCGGGAAGAAAATCTTCATCTGCGATAAACTCATAAATGGTGGAAGCTGTTTTCATCAAAGGTTCGGTTTCCTCGGTGAGATTGATGTCGCTGTAAGAATTAAATGAGTTTTTACCGAGAAATTCGACCGCCATCCACGGAGACAGCAGAACCGCCGGAGTCTCTAAACCGGCATCTTCGAGAAACGTTCCGTAAAAAGACGATTCGTGCCACTGAAACAAATACCTTTCCATTTCATTCCGCGTAAGAAACTGATGATCCCCGTCATGACAAGATAAAATGAATGTATAGTCTTCTGATTGTTCGACATGTATCACGATTTCCTTAAGACTCGCCATCGATCAACTTTCCTTTCTTAAGTTCCTCCTGGAAGGCTCTCAGCCGTTTATAGCGGGCTGAAAACTGCTCCATAAACCGGTTCCAGACATCCTGTTTTTTCGATTTTTTATAAAGGGTGCGCAGCTTTTTTAATTGTTTGACGGCTTCTTTGTAGCTTGAGCGGTTTTTTTGTTCAACCAGCCCGGAAATTTCTCTGTGATAGGAAGGAATCAATGCTTCAGGAGCCGCTGCTGCGATATCTTTCAAGGCGTTCTGCCCGATCTCAGAGATTGAAAAACCGACAAGGCTGTGGATCTCCATCCACTCCGTAAAGCGGTTTTTGTTATATAAAAAATGGCTGTATTCAGTAAAGGTATAAGGAAGGCACTTTTTGCAATACCGTTCATATACATGCTCTTCTTTTGCGTTTTTGCTGTAATCGCTCAGAAACAGGAAGAGTTCGCTTAAAACATCGCGTATTTCCCGGTACGGCTTATCCAGTCTGCAGAAGCCGGCTGCAAGCTGCTCAAGGTGTTCATACCATTTTTTAAGACGCTTCCAGTCTTTTTTGGCGGTCATGACGCTGAGCCATTGAAATGTATAAGGAAGAATCTCAGGTGAAAACGATCTGGCTTGATCAAGAATCACATCGTCGTTTTTCAGCAGAAATTCAAGATGCAGCCTGCCGAATTGTATTTCAGGCGACGGCTCCAGGTCGTTGAGCACATCGAGCTCCCGCTTCAGCCAGGTTGGCCGGGACAGAAGGGCACTCCAGATTTCCCCGAAAATCCGCAGCCTTTCATACTGGAAAATGTCTTTCTTGAGCAGCAGTTCCCGAATCACGCCGGGGGTTTTTTCTAAAAACGGGTCAAGGGAGAACGATAGCGCATATGTTTTCAGTTCATCGATCGAGCTGTAGATCGTATCCATCAGCTGTTCGATATAAGGATTCAGCGAGTAAAAATCTTTTTCAGGATCGATGCGCCCTTTCTCGACGAGCAAATGCATGGCAAGCCATGTCGCAAGAGCCGCGTGGATTTGGTACATTTTTTTCAGCTCCGGCTCCGCAGGCGTCCGCTTTTTTAAAGCTGAAAAATACCCGTAGTAAAGGTATTGCATCGTTTGCTGGTTTTTAGGCGTATGCTCTTCCCATCGTCTGAACTCCGTTTTGAAAAACGATGTCCATTGATCGAGCGTGTGGCTGCGGGGCTTCATTCCGCGCTGAAGCTGTCCGAGAATATCCCTGTTTTCGCGCCGTTTTTGCGCTTCTTTCCAAAACTCCGTAAACGTTCCCAATCGATCATATTGTGCATATAAATATAAGTAAACGGCAAGCACATGCCGGCAGATGTTTTGAGCAGGGCAGGAACAGCTGCTTTTTTTAACGTCGGCGAGGTCGATGAAGACCTTTACCGGGACCACATCCTGAACGTAAGCGCTGACCGTATGCCCGCTCATCGGCTTGACCCGATAGACGGAATCCTGTCTGTATAAAATAAGGGCTTTTTTCATGAGTTGAATGTTAGCTTCTGTGCACGGCAGTACATGCTTAAACTGTTCAGCTGCATCCATCACAACCGTTTTTGAAATCATGTCTTGAAGCATGTCTATCGCTCCTAACCGAATGGCTTTTAAAAAGTTTCCAATCTCTCTATTATAGCTTAATCAACCCGTCCAAAAAAGATTTTCTCAGGAAAAGGACATAAAAACGGTTGGCTGTCGAATAATGTAATAGACTATGGCAAATCGATTCTTTACATCATATAATTTGAAATATAATCAGAAATGTTTTAATTTATGGAATCTGAAAGGAAAAGGATATGGATGACAAGGAATTGAATCAGGAAGAATTTTTGAGAATTCTTATGCATGCGTATGACATTGGTGAAAAATCAAAAGACATAACGACGAAAGAACTTCTTGAAGATCTCATTCTTCATATCAAAAATGGATATACGACGTAAAAGGTGTGCAAACTGCGGTTTGCACACTTTTTCGTTCAGCAAAAAGCGCGCAGGTCCTGCAAAAGTCGATATTTAATACCATATAAAGACGCGATTTCCCCGGTATCTCCCGTTATTTGTCAGGATTCATTTCTTTCGGAAACGAAAGAACCATGTATAATCAAAGGGAGGTGTTTAATTTGCTGAAAATTTAAATAAATACGCGAATCCTAGAGGGAGGCTTTTATGAGAGATCATATCGGCTTTAAAGATGTGTTCATCGTTTTGAAAAAAAGATTCGTTCTGATCGCACTGATCACCATTGCGGCCGCTCTGTCCAGCGCTGCCGTCAGCTTTTATTGGCTCACACCCGTCTACCAGGCATCCGCCCAAATCCTCATCAACGGCCGTCAAACGTCGAACTTCACCGATATTCAGACCAACCTTGAGCTTATCAACACTTATAACGTCATTATGAAAAGCCCGATCATCTTAAATAGGGTTAAAGACGAACTTAACCTGCCGGAAACGGCTGAAGACCTGAAGGGAAAAATTACGGTTATCAGCGAAAATGAATCACAGATTGTCAGTATCTCCGCGACTGACAAGGATTATTCCAAGGCGGCGGACATCGCGAACACGGTCGTCGCCGTATTCCAAAGGGACATTGACGGCATTATGGGTGAAAATACCGAAGTCAGCCTTGTTGCGAAAGCAAACCCCGAACATTCGCCTGCTCCCGTCAGCCCGAATAAGAAGTTCAACATCGCCGTTTCTACAGGGTTCGGCCTGCTGTTTGGCGCAGGGCTTGCATTTTTGCTCGAGCTTTTGAAAAATACCGTTCGAAATGAAGAAGACATCGAAAAAGAGCTGAACATTCACGTGTTGGGAAATATTCTGTATGTAAAACCGAAAAAAGGACAAGCCCGGAAGCTGGAAAGCTTTGTCGGTAAAGACCATACGCTCTAAAACGGGAAAACACGGGGAGGTCGCCTATGATCGATATTCATTGCCACATTCTTGCGGACATTGATGATGGGGCAGCATGTATGAATGACAGTGTAGAAATGGCTAAACAAGCCGCCCGTCAAGGGATTCATACGATTATCGCCACACCTCACCACCGAAACGGTGTATACGAACACCAAAAAGAGGCCATTCTTGCAGCTGTTTCGGGTTTAAAGACGCGGGTGCAAAAGGAAAACATCCCGGTGCTCATTTCTCCCGGACAGGAAATCCGCCTGTACGGTGAATTGAAGCGTGATCTTGAACGCGGCAGACTGCTCAGCCTCGCCGGCACAAAGTATTTGCTGATTGAACTTCCTTACCACCATGTTCCGCGGTATGCCGAAAAGCTGCTGTTCGATCTTCAGTTAAATGGTTACATTCCGATTATCGCACACCCCGAGCGGAACCTTGAATTGATGGAGAATCCCGATCTGCTGTACCGCCTTGTCAAGAACGGTGCGTGCGTCCAGCTGACATGTTCAAGTCTTACAGGCCGCTTTGGCAGAAGCGTCAAACGGCTCGCCCGCCGCTTTCTTGAAGCGAACCTTGTCCATTTTATCGCATCAGACGCCCACAACCTCACGACCCGATCTTTCTTTTTTGATGCAGTGGAAAACGATTACGGCCGCGATTTCTTAAACGTGTTTATAAAAAACGCGGGCCTTCTCTTGGAAAACCGGGAGATTCATAAAGATACACCCCGTCCCGTCAAAAAGAAAAAGCTGATGGGCCTGCTGTGAAAGGTTGTTCACAAAAGCCCGTCAGCCAAAATGTCAGCGCCGGTTATGCGGCGCTGATTTTTTATATCATCGATAGAAAGCGGCCGGACGTCGCTTTCTACAAAAGCGGAATGACAAGCCCGCCGTATGCGAAGGCGGCCACGATCAGGAAAGCCGGATGGACGCGGAACTTCGTCAAGGCCGCCAAAGAGATCAGCGCGATGACAAGTGATTGAACCATGCCGATCGACCGGATTGCGTCACCGCCGATTTCCCATGTCAAAAGAAGCATCATCACAGCGATAACCGGCTGAACCGCCAAAGTCATTCCTTTGACGACCGGCGACTGGCGGTAGCGGCCGATCAGTTTGAGCAGCAAAACGAGCGCGATGGCCGAAGGCAGTACAGTTGCGGCAAGAGCAATGAAGACACCGGGCCATCCGAGCACACTGTAGCCGACATAAGCGGCGATTTTTGTCGCGATCGGTCCGGGCAGTGCGTTTGCGAGCGCAAGCATGTTTGAAAATTCCTCTTTTGACAGCCAGTGAAAATGCTGAACAACTTCTTCAAAATTAAGCGGAATTGAAGCCGGACCGCCCCCGTAGCCCAATAAATTTGCAATAAAGAAAGCCCAAAACAAATAAAAAATGATCATGAAGCGGACACTCCCTTATCCTTTTCCCGGGCCGTTTTTCTTTTTAATTTAAAGTGGAACGCGCCATATGTTAAAAACAGGATGACAATGATGCCGGGATGGATGGAAAACACCTGAAGACCCAAAAACGCAAGAATAAAGAAAAGCACGCCGGCAAGCAAGCCGAAGCCTTTCAATGCTTTTTGCCCAAATTCGTAAGCCATGATGCCGAGCATGACAGCGATGACAGGGGTAACAGCGCCGATCATGCCGCTTACGATTTTGGAGTGGCTGAGCACATTAACGGCTGCGAACAAGGCGGCCATCGCAGCGCACGTCGGCAAGATATGAGCCGCTGTGGCCACGACAGCGCCCGGAACACCTTTGACTTTATGACCTAAATATGCCGACATTTTTGTCGCGATCGGTCCGGGCAGCGCATTGGCAATCGCCAAAATTTCCCCGAATTCATCATCATCGATCCATTTGAACTTCGAAACGGCTTCATGACGGATCAGCGGGATAACGGAGGGTCCGCCGCCAAATCCCAATATCCCCGTTCTTGTCATTGCGATGATCAGTTCCCGGTAAGGGTGCTTCATTTCGCGTTTCCTCCTATTCAGTTAAAGCTTCATTCCCATTCGGCTCTTATATCGTTTAATGAGCATCTGGCAGTCGACGCTTACAACGCCTTTCAGAGGGTACAGGCGCTTCGTCAAAAATTCCTCCATCTCCTGATCATTTGCGAAAATGCCGTGCATATGCAGTTTGCTCGGCCCTGTCATATGATAGAGGCTTGTCACGGCGGGCTCTCTTTCCAAAGTAACGGCAACAGCCTCTAAATATTGGGGTTCGACTTCAACATTGAAAAACACCGATACGTGAATCCCGACCTTGACCGGATTGATGACGGCTGTGAATTTTTCGATGATGCCTTCTTCAATCAAGTTGTTGATCCGCGTCTGTACGGCAACTCTTGAAAGTCCCACGCGTTTTCCTAAATCCGTATAAGAGATTCTTCCTTCCTCATGCAAGATCGAAAGGATTTTTTTATCCGTTTCATCAAGAATTAAATTTGGCATATGGTAGTCGAGGCTCACAAATGTCCCTTCCTTTCTGTTTGGTCATTATCATGCGAAATTGCTTGTCAATCGCATTGAAAATGAACATTTTGTAAATTGTATCATAATACAGGTTTCGATATGAATCATTTTAACGTTTTTTTAATACTTATTGAAAAAGGATGTTAGTTTTTCTTCCCTGAAAGTAGCGCCTCTTTAAACGGGCCACTATACTTCAAAGACAAATGGATGCTTGAAAGAAAGGAAGGGAGCTATGGAGAAGCTGAAGATCGGTTCGAAACAAATGGTTGTCAGTCCTCATTATCTCGCTTCGCTTGCAGGGCACAGCATCATGGAGAAGGGAGGAAACGCGTTTGACGCGGCTGTGGCAGTAAGCGCGTGCCTTGCTGTTGTCTATCCGCATATGACAGGACTCGGAGGGGATGCTTTTTGGCTGATGTATCACAATGGAAGCGGTGAGATCAAAGGATACAATGGCAGCGGGCGGTCGGGGCGGAAAGCGGACCGGAATCAGTATAAAGGAGAGCGCGCCATTCCGGTCAGGGGCATGAGCAGTGCGATTACCGTGCCGGGGATGGCGGACAGCTGGGCCGAAATACTGGCGGCATACGGCCGTTTATCACTTCGGGAGGTGCTGAAGCCGGCGATCATGTATGCAGAAAAGGGTTTCCCGGTCTCGCCGGATCAATGTCAAAACACGGTGAAAAACGCCGAGTGGCTTTCCGGTATGCCGATCACTGCAGATATTTATCTTCCGGGAGGAAACCCGCCCTCTCCAGGTGAGCGCTTTGTGCAAAAAGAGCTCGCGCGCACTTTGGCGATGATCGCTGAGAAAGGAAGAGACGCCTTTTATAAAGGGGAAATTGCCCAAGCTTCAGCAGCCTATTTGCAAAACAACGGAGGCATCTTGACCCTGGAAGATTTCGAGCGGCATCAAGGGGAATGGGTGTCTCCGCTTTCCTCTACATACAGAGGATATGCGATCTATCAAATGCCTCCGAATTCACAAGGATTTACCGGTCTTATGGCATTGAATATTTTGGAAAACTACGACTTTGGCATGATCGAGCACGGTTCTTTCGAGTATTATCATCTGCTCATCGAAGCATTGAAATTAAGTATTTCCGACAGCAATAAAGTATTGACTGACCCGGCATTTTCCCAAATTCCGCTGGGGCGCCTGCTTGACAAAGGGTATGCGCGGGAGCTGGCCGCAAAAATCGGACTGCCGGCTCTTCAGGCGGAGAGCCAGCCGCTCGGCAGCGATACGGCTTATGCTGCAGCAGTAGATGAAGACGGGAATGCTGTTTCGTTTATTCAAAGTTTGTATTTCGAATTCGGCTCAGGTGTGACAGCTGGAGATACCGGTGTCATTTTGCAGAACAGAGGGTCGTTTTTCTCGCTTGATCCCGGCCATGTCAATTCACTGGAGCCGGGAAAAAGAACTTTTCATACGCTGATGCCCGCCATGGCGTTCAAAGGCGGCAAGCCGAAATTTCTTTACGGAACGCAGGGGGGAGAAGGACAGCCGCAGACGCAGACGGCTCTTATCACGAGAATGATAGATTACGGGATGGATCCGCAAACCGCCGTTCATGAACCGAGATGGGTGTGGGGCAGAACATGGGGAGAACGGGTGGAAGGTGTAAGAATGGAAAGCAGAGTGGCGCCCGAAGTGATTGAAAAACTGCGAAAGCATGGGCATCATGTAACCATTGTCGGCGACTTTGACGGTGTGATGGGTCATGCCGGCATCATCGAGATTGATGATCGAGGTTTCCTGAGAGGGGGAAGCGATCCGAGAAGCGATGGGGCGGCAATCGGCAGTTAACTCCGTTTTCAAAACGCGAAAACGTCAATATGAGAAAAAAACCCCGTGAACAAGGAGGATTTGTCCACGGGTTTTTTTCTATCCGGCTATGAGTATTGATCCGAGATTTCGATGAAATGCTTAAGCGCCGGATTGCGGTTGTCTTTTCGATGTGCGGTAATCCATTCTGCGCGAAGGGGAAAGTCTTCGATTTCTTTGTATACAACATCGAGGTTAAATAATCGTTTAGCCGCTGTAGGCACAACGGCGATTCCCATTCCGGCTGTCACGAGGCCGATCACCATTTGGTATTCTGTAGCTTCCTGGGCGATGTTGGGGATAAACCCGGCTTTTTCACACAAGAAATTAAATTCCGTGTATAAAGAGGGCCACGCTTCTTTGGCAATGACGATCAGCGATTCGTCTTCAAGATCTTTCAAATATACCCGGGGTTTTTCTGTCAGCGGGTGGTGTTTCGGAAGTGCAAGGACACAGTGGCTTTTCTTCACTGTGTATGACTTTAGCTCGTCGTTTCCCAACGGGGGATGCAGCACGCCGATGTCAATGTGTCCGTTTAGCAGTGCTTCGACCTGATTGGGGGTTGAAAGCTCCCGAAGATCAATCTGGACGGACGGGTACCGGTTTCGGTATTCCCTGATGATGGGAGGCATGATCTCGTATGTTGCGGAGCCGACAAAGCCGATCACGAGTCTGCCCAGCTCCCCGCGGGCCGTCCGCTGAGCCATGTCGACGGCTTGATCAATCTGGGAAAGTCCTTCCTTGATTTGTTTTAAAAAGACCCCGCCTGCCGCCGTCAGCCTGACGGCTCTTTTTGACCTCTTCAGCAAGGTGACGCCTATTTCACTTTCTAGCTGTTTAATCTGCTGGCTGAGCGGAGGCTGAGTCATGTTCAGCCGAAGAGCTGCTTTTCCGAAATGCAGTTCTTCGGCAACAACCATAAAATAACGAAGATGGCGCAGCTCCATTATTCACTCATTCCTTTCTGAATGCGATTTCAGTCGTTTTACATATTAATTGTAAGACAAAGAAGTATTGGAAAACAATTTCCACAAGATGTATATTTAATAATACAATAATTTTATTAAAAATTCATTGTAAACGAATGAAAATGGAGGAGTGAGGGCTTTGAAAAATGTAGCCGCTAAAAATGAAACTCTTACTGTAAGAGGAGCAGAGCTTGTGGTGGATAGTCTCATTCAGCAAGGTGTCACTCATGTTTTCGGTATTCCGGGAGCGAAAATCGATGCGGTGTATGACGTATTGAAAGACAAGGGGCCTGAACTGATTGTTTGTCGTCACGAGCAGAATGCAGCATTTATGGCGGCGGCAGTCGGACGATTGACTGGAAAGCCCGGTGTTTGCCTGGTGACTTCGGGTCCGGGAGCGTCTAATTTAGCGACCGGTCTTGTAACAGCCAATACAGAAGGAGATCCGGTTGTTGCCCTGGCGGGTGCTGTAAAAAGAGCGGATCGTCTCAAAAGAACTCATCAATCGATGGATAATGCGGCGTTGTTTCAGCCGATTACAAAATATAGCGCAGAAGTGGAAGATGCGAACAACATCCCTGAGGCGGTAACCAATGCATTCAGAGCGGCAGCTTCCGGACAGGCCGGGGCAGCGTTTCTCAGCTTTCCGCAGGACGTTACGGCCGGTCCGGCAACTGCCAAGCCGGTGAAAACCATGCCGGCGCCGAAGCTGGGCGCGGCTCCGGATGAACTGATCAGCGCGGCTATCGCCAAAATTCACAATGCGAACCTTCCCGTCGTGCTTGTAGGGATGAAAGGCGGAAGACCTGAAGCGATTGAAGCGGTCCGCCGTCTGCTGAGAAAAGTGAAACTGCCGTTTGTTGAAACATACCAAGCAGCGGGTACGCTGTCTCACGATTTAGAAGACCAGTACTTCGGCCGGATCGGATTATTCCGCAATCAGCCCGGAGATATTTTGTTGGAAAAAGCGGATCTCGTTTTGACGGTCGGCTATGATCCGATTGAATACGACCCCGTCTTTTGGAACGGAAAAGGCGAGCGCAGCGTGATTCATCTTGATGAAATACAAGCCGATATCGATCATGACTATCAGCCTGAAATTGAGCTGATCGGCGATATCGCAGAGACATTAAACCATATTGAACATGATTCTTTGCCGGTTTCCATCGATGAATCATTTGCACCTGTACTTGATTATTTGAAGAAAGCGCTGGAGGAGCAAAGCGAGCCGCCTAAAGAAACAAAAACGGATCTTGTTCATCCGCTGCAAATCGTTCGCGATTTGCGTGATTTGCTGAGCGATGATATAACAGTGACTTGCGACATCGGCTCCCATGCGATTTGGATGTCGAGATATTTCCGCACATACCGTCCGTATGGACTGCTGACTTCAAATGGCATGCAGACGCTGGGCGTTGCTTTGCCGTGGGCGATCGCAGCAACACTGGTCAATCCGGGACAGAAAGTCGTGTCTGTTTCCGGGGACGGAGGCTTCCTGTTCTCCGCGATGGAGCTTGAGACAGCGGTCAGATTGAAAGCGCCGATCGTTCACATTGTCTGGAATGACAGCACATACGATATGGTTGCGTTTCAGCAGGAGATGAAATACAAGCGGACGTCCGGAGTCGACTTCGGCGGAATCGATATTGTAAAATATGCTGAAAGCTTTGGAGCAAAAGGTTTAAGGGTCAATTCGCCAGACGAATTGGCAGAGGTGCTTAAAGCTGGTCTTGATGCAGAGGGTCCGGTTGTCATTGATATTCCGGTTGATTACAGCGACAACGTTCATTTGGCTGATCAGCGTTTTCCAAAAAACTTTGAGGAACATTTTAGTAAACAAGCCTCTAAGCAATCTTGATCACAGCAAGTCCAGTCATAACAAACAAAATCAAGGGAGTGAAAAGAGGAAAATGAAAAGTGCAAGCAAACAAAAAGTGGTTCAGCCCGTTGACAAGAACCTCGACCAGGTCTTTCAGGTCTCAACGATGATATCGTTATTGGACGGGATTTATGACGGGGATTTTTACATGTCTGAAGCAAAGGATTACGGAGACTTCGGGATCGGAACATTCAACCGGCTCGACGGTGAGCTGATCGGTTTCGACGGTGAGTTTTACCGTCTTCGTTCCGATGGCAAAGCCTATCCTGTTCAAGGAAGCGATTGTTCTCCGTTTTGCTCGCTCGCTTTCTTCCGGCCGGATATTTATCACGAAATCAAGCAGCGGATGCCGCTTAAGGCGTTCGAGGAAGAAATGAAACGGATCATGCCGAGTGAAAACCTGTTTTACGCGATCCGCATGGACGGAATCTTTAAGAAAGTCAAAACGAGAACGGTTGAACTGCAGGAAAAACCGTACGTGCCGATGGTCGATGCGGTAAAATCGCAGCCGATCTTTGATTTTAATGATATTAAAGGGACGATCGTCGGCTTTTGGACGCCGCAATATGCCAACGGAATCGCAGTTTCCGGCTTCCATCTTCACTTTATTGATGAAGACCGCAATGTCGGCGGACACGTTTTCGATTATGAAATCGAAGAATGCACGGTGCAAATTTCTCAAAAACTCAATATGAATCTCAGATTGCCGAATACGCAAGATTTCTTTAAAGCGGATCTCAATAAACATGATCTTGCAGCCGGAATCGAAGCGGCCGAAGGCAATCCCGAGTAAATGAAAAAGCCCCCTCTTTGAAAAGGGGGCTTTTTTGCGTTCGCTTGCTTCCTTAAAAATACTGTTGCGTATGCTGAGAGGTGACGGTGAAAAAGTCCGGAATCCAGCGGGCCGTTTTGCTTATGCTTTCATTCCGGCAATCAATACCGCTTTCAGACAAAAAGACACCGGATGCCCGTTTTCACCGTGGACGATGTTAAACATGTCACGGCACGACTGGGACGGTTCTGACAAATGGGCATGGATGGCTGCCTTTCTTTGTTCAGGTACGGCGCCTCTTCGAAGCCAGCTCTCGTAATCGATCGGAAGATTCCATCTCTCCCGGATGGCAAAATCAAGTCCGTTCTCTTTAAACAGCTTCTGCCATTCGCTCTCTGAATATTCCCTTACGTGTGACGGGTCTCTCAATTGATTGAGCCGATTTATAAATCGGTCTAAAGCTTCGTCCTCCGGAGCACAATGATCGATGAGGAGAAAGGAGCCGCCTTTTTTCAAGACGCGCGCTATTTCCTGCATGGCCCGGCTGATCTCCGGGAAATGGTGGGCTGCATACCGGCATGTGACAATATTAAAGGACTCGTCTGCAAAATCCAATTGTGCTGCATCGCCTTGAAGAAAAACCACATTTTCAGCATTTTTCTGTTTGGCAAATTGAGCCGCGGTTTGAACCATTTTTTCTGTAATATCGATTCCTGTGCAATGTTTGACAAAAGTCGAAAAGGCAATGGCCGTATGTCCCGCTCCGGTTCCGATATCAAGCAGGGTTTCACCGCCGTTCAGATTCCGGCAGCTGACCATGGCATCAAGATCTTTTCCCGATGAGAACAGCGGCTCATCTCGATATTGCTCCGGATTTTTTGAAAATTGCCGTTGCGCGCTAGTTTTCATTTGTATCATCCTCCTATCGGCTATGTATTTATATTAGGGGAGTCGACAGCCATCAGTCTAAGATATAAAATGTTTGAAAATGATAGGCGGAAACTATGGGGGTGCGGGAATTGGATATGAGACTTTTTGAATACGCGGCAGAGATTTTCAAAAAAGGCAGTTTTACAAAGGCGGCTGCCAGCCTGCATATCGCTCAGCCTTCACTGAGCCAGCAAATAAAAAAGCTGGAAAGCGAGCTCGGCTTTCCGCTGTTTTACAGAAACAGAGAGGGGGTCTCGCCGACTCCTCAAGGGATGCGCTTCATCCGAAAAGCGCAGGATATTTTGCGGTCAAGAGATGAACTGCTGTGTGAAATGCGCGATCAGCTCGAGGAAATGGGGACGGAATTATCGATCGGCGTTCCCGCTGTCACGGGAGGGTATCTTCTTCCGCCGCTCCTGAAAGCCTTTCTGAAAAAGCATCCGAACGTACAGGTTCAGCTGATAGAAGACTCGCCGGCGGCATTGGAAAAAATGACGGAAAACGGATCGGTGGACCTGTCGATTCTCCCTTTGCCGATTGAAAATGACAGGCTCGCGATCCGGCCGATACTGACCGAGCCGCTTTTTTTGGCGATTCCAAATGAAAGGGAGAGCTGGATGACCGGCCAATTGCGGAAGCTCATCATTTCGGTCCGGTCGAATGCCGAAAAAAACCCCCTTGCTTTGAAAACGGCCGAGGATGTGCCGTTTATTTTATTAAAAGAAGGCTACGGCTTCCGTAGAATGGTACTTGATTTATGTGCGGAGGAAGGGTTTCAACCGAAAGTGACCTTCAAAACAAGCAGCATTGAAACCGCCCAATCTCTCGTTGAACACGGAATGGGGGTCACGGTCGTGCCCCGGATGGTCATGCGGATGTTCCTTTGCAATCCGATCCGTCCCGGACGCTTGTGTTTGCTTATCCGGAAACATGCTATTTGAGCCGGGCGGCAAAAGCTTTTATGGAGATGGCCAAAAAAAAATCAGACCTCCATTTATGAAGAGGTCTGATTTTGTAGTTACTTTTTCGTTTCCAGTTTGAGCGGTGCGGGTATCGTTTTTTCAACTTTTTTGCCGTTCAAAATATCGCGGGCCGCTTGTACGGCGAGCTTGCCGATCAATTCAGGCTGCTGGGCGATCGTGGCCGACATATCTCCGGCCTGAACCGCTTTAACCGCATCTTCATTGCCGTCGAAGCCAACGACAAGTATCTCTTTCCCTGAGCTTCTGATCGCTTCAATCGCGCCGAGCGCCATTTCGTCATTATGGGCGAAAACCGCTTGAATATCAGGATTTCCTTGAAGAAGGTTCTCCATAACGTTCAACCCTTTTGTCCGGTCAAAGTCGGCTGTTTGCTTGGCGATCACATTCAGCTTGTCATCAGCGGTCTTATGAAACCCTGAGCCCCGTTCCCTTGTTGCCGATGCACCGGGGACGCCTTCAAGTTCAGCCACTTTTGCGCCTTTGCCGAGCTGCTGTACGATAAAGTCCGCTGCCATTTGCCCGCCTTTTACGTTATCTGAAGCGACGAGCGTTTCTACTTTTCCGTTTTCGGCGGAGCGGTCAAGGGTGACGACCGGAATGCCAAGCGAATTGGCCGATTGGACTGCCGTTGAGATGGCGGAGGAGTCGGCCGGATTGATCAATAAAGCGTCAACGCCTTGCTGCAGAAGATCTTCGACATCATTCGTCTGCTTTGCTGAATCATCCTGTGCATCGACGACAATCACTTCAATCCCTTGTTTTTTTGCTTCTTTGACAACTCCGTTCTTTAATGAAACGAAAAACGGGTTTTTCAAAGTCGAGACAGATAAACCGATTTTGATATCGGTTCCTTTTTCTTTATTTGGCTTTGCCCATTCCGGCGGCTCCAGCGAGCAGGCGGACAGAAACAGAAGCGCCAATGCGGTGAAAACCGTTAATGTTTTTTTCATCAGTATAGCCCTCCTTAAGCGGATTTCTTGCGGTCCAGCAGGACTGCGATCAAAATGACGACACCTTTGACGACCATTTGGAAAAAGGAAGAGACGCCAAGCAGGTTCAAGCCGTTATTCAACGTTCCGATGATGAGCACGCCGATGAGTGTGCCGGCAATTCGTCCTCTTCCTCCGGCAAGGCTTGTACCGCCTAATACGACCGCGGCAATGGCGTCGAGTTCGTAGGAAGTGCCTGCCGTCGGCTGGGCTGAGTTTAGCCGTGACGTCAAGATGGCTCCAGCCAACGCGGATAATAGGCCGGCAAGAGAATAAATCATCATTTTGACGCGCGGAACTTTAATGCCCGAGATCAGGGCCGCTTTTTCATTTCCGCCGATTGCATACGTGCGGCGGCCGAAAGGCGTTTTGTGAAGGGTCACCCAGAGGATGATAAAGGCGGCCGCCATAGTTATCGCAGGGACGGGGATGCCTAAAAAGTAGCCGCGTCCGAAAAGCTGGAAGCCGTAGTGATTGCCGAGCCCTGTAATCGGATTGCCGTCTGTGTAAACCATCGTCAATCCGCGGAAAATCGTCATTGTCGCAAGTGTTGCGATGAACGGGGCCATTTTGCCCTTCGTGATTAACAGCCCGTTGACCAAGCCGAGCAGGGCTCCAATCAGGCAGCCGATGATGACGGCAAAAACAGGATCGATGCCGCCGGCGATCATGCCGGCGATCAATGCGCTCGACAGCGCCAAAATCGCTCCGACGGAAAGGTCGATTCCGCCGGTCAAAATGACAAAGGTCATGCCGAACGCGATCAGCGCATTAATGGCGACTTGTCTTAACAAGTTTAAAATATTTAACGGTTCTAAAAAGCTCGGGTTTAATACTGATACGATGACGACGAGAATAATCAGGCCGAGAAACGGACCGAGCTTTTGCATTACAGAATCGACATTAAGGCTTTTTTTCACAGCCGGTTGAGTTTTCATGTTACCGCCCTCCTGTAGCGAGTGTCATAATTCGTTCTTGCGTGGCATCATTTCTTGATAGCTCACCGCTTAGCGTTCCTTCATGGATCACAAGCACGCGGTCGCTCATCCCGAGAATCTCGGGGAGCTCTGAAGAGACCATGACGATCGCGACGCCGCGGTCTGTCAGCTCGTTCATCAGCTGATAAATCTCCCTTTTCGCGCCGACATCGACGCCTCGCGTCGGCTCATCCAAAATCAGCACTTTAGGACCGATTCCGATCCATTTGGCGATGACCACTTTTTGCTGGTTCCCTCCTGAAAGGTTTAGCGCGTGGGTTTCCGGCGATTTCGTTTTGATCGTCAGCCGCTTGATCAGAAGGTCGACAAATTCCTGCTCGCTTTTTTTGTCAATCCATCCTTTCGGTGAAAAGCTGGCGAGATTCGGAAGGGCGATATTTTCCCTGATGGACGTGTCGAGCACAAGTCCTTCATCCTTGCGGTTCTCAGTAATAAAACCGATTCCTTTTTGAACGGCATCGCTCGGTTTTTTGAGCGTCGCTTTTTTGCCTTCGATGAAAATGTCTCCCGAATCAAGCGGATCGAGCCCGAAAATCGCCCTCATCAGCTCGGTGCGCCCGGCACCCATCAGTCCTGAAATCCCGACGATTTCGCCGGAGCGGACGGTAAAGCTGATATTTTGGAAGACGCCTTTTTTGGATGCCTGCTTGACTTCGAGAACGACGCGTCCCGGATTTGGCTGTCTTTCAGGATAGCGTTCGGTCAGCTCCCGTCCGACCATCTTTTTCACCACTTCATGAAAGTTGGTGTCGGGAATCCGTTTCGTGTCGACCGTTTTTCCGTCGCGCATCACCGTGATCCGGTCGCAAATCGTGAAGATTTCTTCCATGCGGTGGGATATATAGACGATGGAGACGCCGTTTTTCTTTAATGCTCTAATGACGCCGAACAGTTTTTCAATTTCTCTTTCTGTCAACGCTGCCGTCGGTTCATCCATGATGATCACTTTCGCGTCTGTCATAAGGGCTTTTGCGATTTCGATCATTTGCTGCTGGCCGACGGAACAGTCTCCGGCTTCTTTTTCAAGAGAAATCGAGACTCCGAGTCTTTCAAGCTGCTCTTTTGCTAGCGCTTTCATTTTCTTGTTATTTAAAAATCCAAGTTTGGAAGAAAGCTCTCTGCCGATAAACAGATTTTCCAATACGGTCATTTCAGGCCAAATGTTCAGCTCCTGATGGATAAAGGCAATGCCGTTCTGTTCGGCTTTCTTTGGATCTGAAAAATACGTTTCTTTTCCGTCGATTTCGATCGTTCCGCTGTCCAGCTTGTGAAGTCCAGTCAACAGATTCATGAGTGTCGACTTTCCGGCGCCGTTTTCTCCCATTAAAGCGTGGACTTCACCTTCCTGAAGTTCGAAAGAAACGCCGGACAGCACCTGGTTTTGGCCAAAAGCTTTATAAATGTCCTTCATTTTAATATGCATGGGCTATCCCTTCTTTCCAGATGTAGAATGTAAACATCTAAAAGATCACTCCCGCGTGCAAGATGCAATTTGCATAAGGTGTTGCTTCCCCTGTGCGAATGACCGCTTTTGCGTGGCTCGTCGCTTTTTTGAATGCTTCGTGCGGGATATAGTCAATTTTTTGGTTTGAAAATTCAGCTTTTAAAAATGCGGCTTGACCGGGATTGACGCTTTCTATTTCTTCGGCTGCCGTCACTTTTTCGACGGCCATTTCATCGGCGATGAGCTTTGTGACCTCTTGAAATCCGGGCGTACCCAATGTCAGCGCAAGATCGATTTTGGGGACGCCGGGAGGAACGGGCAGGCCGGCGTCCGCGATGACGACGGTGTCGGTATGTCCGAGATCGGCCAGTAATTTTGCGATATGGCTGTTTAAAATCCCGTGTTTTTTCATGACAATTCACGCTCCACTTCATCCCGTTTCGGCATGCCGCCTTGCGCGCCGAATTTCAAAACCGAGAGGGAAGCCGCCCGGTTCGCAAAGCGCAAGGCAGATTCGATGCTTTGTCCTTCGGAAAGCGCAACGGCCAATCCCGCATTGAAGGTGTCTCCGGCTCCCGTCGTATCAATTGCATTGACAGGGAATGAAGGGACGATCCTTTCTTCCAGACCATTGTGATAGCGGACTCCGTTTTTTCCTTCTGTGATGAACAGCTTTTCCGGATAGCGCTTTAACGCTTCCTCCCGGGACATGCCCTGAAACAGTACCGAAGCTTCATGCTCGTTTGGCGTAATGTAGGCCGCAAGTTCGACCGTTTCCGGGCGAAGCGGACGAGCTGGTGCCGGATTCAGCAGGAGAGGAATGCCGAGTGAGCTGCACAGTCCGCTGACATAATCGACGGTTTCTTCCGGAATCTCCTGCTGAATCAGAACGATGTCTGCCTGTTTAATCGCAGGCAGCGCTTTTTGAACGTATTCAGGTGTGACATGGTCATTTGCCCCTTTGACGACGATAATACTGTTGTCGCCGTCTGCGAGAACGATATGTGCGGTGCCGCTTTCCTGACCTGTAACCGGTTCCACATAGTCTGTCAAAACACCATTCGCTTGAAAATTGTCGAGGATGGCTTTTCCGTAATGATCATCGCCGACGCAGCCGATCATATGGACCTCTGCACCAAGCCGGGCCGCAGCCACTGCCTGGTTGGCGCCTTTTCCGCCCGGAACCGTTTTAAAAGATTCGCCAAGCACCGTTTCTCCGGCAGCCGGCCGCTTAGGCGATGTCACAACTAAATCCATCGAAGAGCTGCCAATCACACATATTTTACTCATTGTCATTCCGCCTTTCTTGTCGTTTGTCTTTCAATAAAGGCAACCGGCATCTGCACTGCCGATTGTTCAATATATTCATTTTTCATTAATCTCAGCAGCAGTTTTGCCGCTTCTTTTCCCATTTCATAGGCGGGCTGCCTGATCGTTGATAAAGAGGGGAAAAGCAATTCGCTTTGCGGAATGTCATCAAAGCCGATAATCTGCAGTTCGTCGGGAACTTTGATCTTCCGTTTTAAGGCTTCATGCAAAACGGCTGTCGCCACAATGTCATTGCTTGCGATTACGCCGTCTGTTTCCGGATAGGAGGCAAACAGCTCCGCTGCCCGTTTTTGGGCTTCCGGAAATGAAAATGTCTCGGTTTTCATAACATGAAAATCGATATCGGCACCGCTTAGCATCTCCAGCGCTCCGTTGAAACGGTCTCTTGCAGTCTGAAGGTGGGCCGGTCCTTTAATCAGCGTAATTCGTTTCGCGTTTCTCCTGACCATTTCAGCCGCAGCGATTCTGCCGCCTTCGCGGCTGTCCGCGAATACAGCCGGCGCATTCTCGCCCGTCCGGTCAAGGAAGACAATCGGCATGGACAAGTCTTGATAATTTGGCGCATCCGGATAATTGGTCGCTGAAATGACTCCGACCACATGATTTTGTTTAAACGTCTGCAAATAATCAAGCTCTTTTTCCAAATTTTCATCGCTGTTTCCGAAGATGAGCCGAAAGCCGAGGCGGTGGATCTCATCTTCAACGCCGCGCGCAAGCTGAGGAAAGAACGGGTTTGTGATATCCGGCAGCAGCAGTCCGATCAGTCTGGACTCCCTTTTATAGAGAGACCTGGCCACTTCATTCGGGTGGTAATTCAGTTCTTCCATCGCTTTTAACACGCGTGTCCTCGTGTCTTCATGGACGTATCCCGTCTCATTTAATACCCGGGAAACCGTAGCGACAGATACTTTTGCAGCAAGTGCGACGTCTTTAATCGTAGCCAAAAAAGACTTCTCCTCTCCATTTATGTAACCGTTTACATAAAGATTATCATGATCCTTTTAAAATCTCAATAAAAAAGTCCGGGCGCTAAAATTTTTAGCCGGGTTGGGATATAGAGACATATACAAGTATGTTGAATAGAAAATAACCTTCATTCGGCATAAATTGGCGACTACAGTAACAATGAGAATAATAAGAAAAATTAAAAATGTTAAAGTTTGATGAATTATCGTTGAAAAAAATTAATGGCTTTTTAAATCTTAGGATTTTAACCTAAAATCTAAAGAAATAAGGTGAATCGAACGGCTCACAAAAAATTTGGATTTGTTAATGAATCCCGCTTTATGCTTAAAGAGATTTTCATTTTTTAATAGGTGATCTGATTGTCATAGGACGCATTTGTTTTGAAGAGGGAATATTGGTGACTTTTTAACCTGTTGGAAAAGAGCGAAAATACAAAAAGAAAGGGGATATCCCGGTTGACATCCCATTTATAGGGGATTTCAGCCGGGGGAAAAAGAGACCCTGAATCCATCCTTCAATCTTTCATCAGAAATAGGGAGAAAAGTACAAAAATCATAATGTCGAATTTTGAAAGCGCATACTTAAAACGCTGACAAAAAACTGATAGGAATTAAGAACTTTCGATTACCAAAAATATCAATAAAAAGATAGGCATTATTGACTCGGACTAGGTGATCTTTGTCACGGAAAATTTCGTCGTCTTCTGTTACATAATGCCGATTGTGATTTCATAGTGAACCTATATACTGATGAATGAATTTACATATCAGATTCCAAGAAGGAGATGTAGACAAACAATGTGGGTAATGCTATTAGCCTGTGTGATCGTTGTTGGGATCGGCATTTATGAAAAAAGGCGCCACCAGCAAAACATCGATGCGCTGCCTGTCCGAGTGAACATCAACGGGATACGCGGAAAGTCCACGGTGACAAGATTAACAACAGGGATATTAATCGAGGCAGGCTACAAAACAGTAGGAAAAACAACCGGGACAGACGCAAGGATGATTTATTGGGACACACCGGAAGAGAAACCGATCAAAAGAAAACCTCAAGGCCCGAATATCGGAGAACAGAAAGAGGTTATGAAAGAAACGGTGGAAAGAGGGGCCAATGCGATTGTCAGTGAGTGCATGGCCGTTAACCCTGATTACCAAATCATCTTTCAGGAAGAATTGCTTCAGGCTAATATCGGCGTGATCGTGAACGTGCTGGAGGATCACATGGATGTGATGGGACCGACTTTGGATGAAATTGCAGAAGCTTTCACAGCAACCATTCCTTATAATGGACATTTAGTTATCACTGATAGTGAGTATACCGATTTCTTTAAGCAGATTGCAAAAGAAAGGAACACAAAAGTCATCGTCGCAGACAATTCTAAAATAACAGATGAATACCTCAGACAGTTTGAGTACATGGTATTCCCTGATAATGCGTCTCTTGCGCTCGGTGTGGCTCAAGCGTTGGGTATTGACGAAGAAACCGCTTTTAAAGGCATGCTGAATGCGCCGCCTGATCCGGGAGCCATGAGAATTCTGCCGCTGATGAACGCCAAAAACCCCGGACATTTCGTCAACGGTTTTGCGGCCAATGACGCAGCTTCGACTTTAAACATATGGAAGCGTGTAAAAGAAATAGGCTATCCTACGGATCAGCCGATCGTCATTATGAACTGCCGCGCCGACAGGGTAGACAGAACACAGCAGTTTGCGGAAGATGTCCTTCCTTATATTGAAGCAAGTGAACTTGTGCTGATTGGAGAAACAACAGAGCCGATCGTCAAAGCATATGAAGCAGGCAAAATTCCTGCGGACAAGCTGTTTGATTTTGAGCACAAATCAACGGAAGAAATCATGTTCATGCTGAAAAACAAGCTTGAGGGCCGCGTCATTTACGGAGTCGGAAATATCCACGGAGCAGCGGAGCCTCTCATTGAAAAAATACAAGATTACAAGATTAAGCAGCTCGTTAGCTAGGAGGAAGAAAACACAATGTTTGGATCAGATTTATATATCGCCCTCATTTTAGGAGTCTTACTCAGTTTGATTTTTGCAGAGAAAACGGGAATTGTACCAGCCGGCCTCGTCGTACCGGGTTATTTGGGACTTGTGTTCAATCAGCCGATTTTCATGTTGCTCGTTCTTTTTGTCAGTTTGCTGACGTATGTCATCGTGAAATTCGGACTTTCCAAAATTATGATTCTATATGGACGCAGAAAATTCGCAGCGATGCTGATTACGGGAATTCTTTTGAAAATCGGTTTTGATTTTATATATCCGGTGATGCCGTTTGAGATTGCCGAATTCAGGGGAATCGGAATTATCGTGCCGGGGCTGATCGCGAATACCATTCAAAGACAGGGATTAACGATTACGCTTGGAAGTACGCTTTTATTGAGCGGAGCAACATTCGTCATTATGTATGCTTACTATCTAATCTAAAGTTAGGTGTGTCAAATCGATGAAAAAACAACTGAACTTTCAGGAAAAACTGCTGAAGCTTACGAAGCAGGAGAAAAAGAAAACAAACAAGCACGTCTTTATCGTATTGCCCGTTATTTTCTGTTTAATGTTTGTCTTTACTTGGGTCGGAAGCGCCAAAACTCCTTCGCAAATGGACAAAAAAGAAGATGCCAAGCTTACAGCTACTTTTGTGGGCGATATCATGATGGGAAGAAACGTAGAAAAAGTGACAAACTTGCACGGTTCGGAAAGTGTCTTCAAAAATGTGAAGCCGTACTTTAATGTGTCAGATTTTATCACAGGAAACTTTGAAAACCCTGTAACCAATGCAAAGGACTATCAAGAGGCAGAAAAGAACATCCATCTGCAAACGAATCAAGAATCAGTCGAAACATTGAAAAAGCTGAACTTCAGCGTACTGAACTTTGCCAACAACCATGCGATGGACTACGGGGAAGACGGTTTGAAGGATACGCTGAATAAATTCTCAAATGAGGATTTGGAGCTTGTCGGAGCAGGGAATAATCTCGAAGACGCGAAACAGCACGTATCCTATCAGGATGTGAACGGTGTTAAAATCGCAACGCTCGGTTTTACAGACGTCTACACGAAGAACTTTACAGCCAAAAAGAACAGAGGCGGAGTGCTGCCGCTCAGCCCGAAAATCTTTATTCCAATGATCGCGGAAGCATCCAAAAAAGCGGATATCGTCCTTGTCCACGTGCACTGGGGACAAGAATATGACAATGAACCGAACGCCAGACAGAAGGATCTGGCCAAAGCGATTGCGGATGCCGGAGCAGATGTCATCATCGGCGCTCACCCCCATGTTCTCGAACCGATCGAAGTGTATAACGGCACTGTGATCTTCTACAGCCTCGGAAACTTTGTGTTTGATCAGGGCTGGTCAAGAACACGGGACAGCGCGCTTGTACAATACCATTTAATGAATGACGGCAAAGGGCGCTTTGAGATAACGCCTCTCAACATTCGCGAAGCAACACCGACGCCTTTAGGCAAGAGCGATTTCTTGAAACGAAAAGCGATCTTCCGTCAATTGACAAAAGGAACAAACCTCGACTGGAAAGAAGAGAACGGAAAATTGACGTTTGAAGTCGATCATGCGGACAAACTGAAAAATAACAAAAACGGAGTGGTGAACAAATGAAATTTGTCAGAGCCATTTGGCCGTTCGTAGGTTTAGTGTTGATCATTGCATTCATGTCTGCTTTCAAGTATTCTGATGAATTGTCAAACGATGAAAAAGCTAAAATCTCAACGGAAATCCAAAAAGTGAATCAGCAGGATCACACAACGGAAAACCAACAATAACAGTGCAGAAAAGAGAGTGCCGCCGGCACTCTCTTTTTGCGTGTGCTGATTCCGGTTATAAAAGACCTGTGAAAAGCGGCTGATTTGAAAAGGAAACACGACAATTTTCTTAACCGGTCAGTGTATAAAGTTTTATAGAAAATCAGGAGAATATATACATGGTTTTGGGGTTCGTGTTTATTGTATTCTTTTGAAGGGAATAAAAACTGACAAATTTCGACTAAGCTTCAAAAATGCATCACCTTACCAATTCGGGATGGGAACTGCACCTCATGTTCATGACCTCTTTAGAATATTTCCCTTCATCCATTTAATCCGCGCTTAGGTGAAAAAGCTGATCATTCTGTGCTGCGCGTTACTTCTCGCTATGACGCTGCTGTACACGCAAAAAAAGTCCTTTAAATATCCCAATTGAATGACGATGAAAGAGGAAAGAAGAGGAGGAACAGAACAATTGATAAAAAAAGCGGCAAACAAAAAGTTGGTTTTGTTTTGTGGAATTGCGGTGTTTTGGATGTTTTTATTTTTAACGAATCACAATGACGTACACGCCGATACGATCGGCGAGAAAATAGCAGAAACCGCCAGACAGCTTGAGGGTGCGAAATACAGTTACGGCGGAGAGAAGCCGAAAACGGGGTTTGACTCGTCCGGCTTTGTACAATATGTGTTTCAATCGCTCGATATAACGCTTCCAAGAACGGTAAAAGAGCAATCGACCCTTGGAAGCAGCGTCGGCCGTCAGCAGCTCGAAAAGGGGGATCTTGTCTTTTTCAAAAATGCCGAACTGGAAACGGACGGGCCGACTCATGTCGCCATCTACATGGGAAATGATCAAATCATCCACAGCACAAAATCAAACGGAGTTGTCGTGACAAAGCTTGAAGGCAGCTCTTACTGGAGCTCGGGGTATCTTAAAGCGAAAAGGATCACAAAAGAACCTGAGATTTCTATGGACCCTGTCGTTCAAAAAGCGAAGAGCTATGTCGGTGTTCCATATGTATTTGGAGGCAACTCTCCGGATCTCGGGTTTGACTGTTCAGGACTGACCCAATACGTTTTCAGAGAGGTGCTCGGTGTTTATTTGCCAAGATCGGCGGAACAGCAATGGGCGGTCGGTCAAAAGGTGAAGCTTGAAGATATCCGGCCGGGTGATGTTTTGTTTTTCAGCAATACGTACAAACCGGGAATATCCCATAACGCCATCTATGCAGGGGGCGGCCGGTTTATCCATGCGAGCCGTTCAAATAAAGTGACGATCTCTTACTTGTCGGCTTCCTACTGGCAGAAGAAGTTCACAGGAGTCAGACGTTTTGACAACATGTCCCTCCCGAAAAATCCGATTGTATCCGAAGCGATCAGGCATATCGGCGAAGTCGGTTATCAAAAAGGCGGCACATCGCCTAAGGAAGGCTTTGATACGGCGGGGTTTATCCAATATGTCTATAAAACGGCGGCAGGAGTGGAACTTCCGCGGTACGCTGATAAACAATACAGTACAGGCAAGAAAATCACAAAACAGGAGCTGGAGCCTGGAGACATCGTGTTCTTTAAAGGAACCACTGTTCTCAATCCCGCCATCTATATCGGAAACGGCCAGGTCGTTCTTGTCACCTTGTCTGCCGGTGTGACGACAGCAGATATGGAGACGAGCGCCTATTGGAAAGATAAATACGCCGGAAGCGTCAGAATTGAGTAGCAGAAAACCGCTCGAGTCCATCTTCGAGCGGTTTTCTTAATTATTGATATTCATTTTCCAGCAGTTTATTAATGAAATAAGCGACGCCGTTTTCGTCATTGCTTTTCGTGATAAACGTGCTGATATGCTTCAGTTCATCGATTGCATTGCCCATCGCGATCCGATGGCCGGCTTCCTCAAACATTGACAGGTCGTTCGGGCTGTCGCCGATCACGTAGATATCTTTTTTCTCGATTCCATAGTGGCGGGCCAGCTCTTTTAAAGCGCGGCCTTTGCCGGATTCATCAGGCAGAATCTCGATGATATGTCTTCCGGAAGATGTGAGTCCCAATTTTGGAAAGGCTGAAAGGTCTTCTTTTGCTTTTTTCAGCTTTTCCATATCAAATGAGAAGCACAACAGCTTATAAATATGTTCGTCTCCGTTAAAAACCTCACGAATGTCGGGCACGGGTTTGATGCCGAATTGTTTAAACTGAGTCAGTGCGCCCTGCCAAAGTGTATCCCTGTCTTCATCAGGGTTGGCGCTTGTGACGATATCGAGCTCTGCTTCAAGCTTCTGCTCTCCGTCATAAGGAGAAAGCAGCGCATCGTCCGTATAAACCTCAAAATAGATTTGATGATCTGTTAAGTATTGGGCCGCCTTTTTTCCGGCTTCCTTGTCCATTAACGTTCTGCTGAGGAGTTTATAGTTGAAATCGTGAACCGTTCCCCCGTTTGCGGCAATAATCGGAATATCCAAATCGTTCAGAAGCGCTTTGACGTCAAATGTGGCCCGTCCCGTGCAAATGGTTACGATGCAGTCTGAGATGAGCGCCTTTTTGATAGCGGCCCGGTTTTCTGCGGATATTTGGCTTTCGGTATTTAAAAGAGTCCCGTCTAAATCGATCGCAATTAACCTCATTATGTAAAGATAACCTCCTGTAAGAGCAGTTTGCCGTTTTTCGGGAGGCGAAAAACAGCTCTCTTCGGCAGTATTCCCTAAAAGGACATGTTATGTAAAAGGCTAAACCTAAATTTAGATTTTTTCAATAGTAAATCTTGAGTTTCATTAAATAGAAAAAGGATGAATGATCTTCATCCTTTTTCTCATTATACATCTAACTGCTGTTTTAATTCCTGCTTGATTTCGTTGAGATTTTCCTGGTCAAGCTGGAAATAGTAGACTTTGCCCGGTTGATAATCGCTCCCTTTCAATTGAAGGGTATCGATCGTTTGAATGGACGTCATAAACGGGATCAGTCCGATTGCATCATTCAGCGACAAGTTCATTGATACGTTCTTTCCGACTGTATCAAGGATATCGTCGTAAGCCGGAATTGAAGTTAGCGATTTGGATTTGTTGATAATCGATTTGATGACTTCCATCTGGCGATCGCCGCGCTTCAAGTCCGTATCGGCTTTTCTCGTTCTTACATAAGCAAGGGCCTCTTCTCCGTTTAGCGTCTGCTCACCTGTTTGGAGGTTGACTTTGCCTTTCGTATCCTTTTTAATCTGCCGGACAATATAGTCTTCTTTGATTGTGATCGGTACACCGCCGAGCTCGTCAACTACTTCTTTGAAAGCTGAAAAATTGGCTTCCATGACGTAATCAACCGGAATGTCGAGCAGGTTTTCGACGGTTTCTGTACTGAGGTCGCGCCCGCCTAATGAGTGGGCATGCGTGATTTTATCAAAGCCGTGTCCAGGGATGTTAACATAGGAATCCCGCGGGATGCTTAATAGTTTCACTGATTTGTCTTTTCTGTTGAACGTGGCGAGAACCATCGCATCGCTTCGTTCTTTGTCCATGCTTTGTCCGGGACGGGCATCAATCCCCATCAACAGGATGGAGAAGTTATCTTTTTTGGGGTTGAACTCTTTAATCCGCTTGACGGACTGTTCTCCTCTGGAAAGGGTGACTTGCGCATCTTTGGAGGCGTTCGCCACTTTGTAGTACGCATAGCCGCCTGCGGCTGCTGTCACCGTCAGGATTAAAGCAATGAAAAACAATGAGTATTTCACCCATTTTCTTAGTCTCTTTTTCTTCGTTCGTTGCGATCGTAGCATGTATAAGCTCCTCTTTTATTTATATTGAAACGTACAATTGTTGAATAAGTCTAAATTTTGATAAAAAAATTGTTTCCCAATCTTGGATTTTACAAGATATTTGCTGTTTTGCATATGGGGATTCTCTGGAAATTACGCGGGATCTGATCATTTTGCCGCCTTAAATAAGACGATGAAACAGATAAAATGTTTCATATTTTTAAATTCCTTTTAATGGTGCTCCGAGTTTCTTAGGTTTGAAGAAAGCGAGACAAGGTTAAAGATTATAAAAGACGAGCCTTGTTAGGAGGATATACTGATGAAGGGAAAAAGATCGAATGCCTGGCTTTATTTTTTTGGAGCCTTGGGCGGTGTGCTCTACGGTTATGATACGGGCGTCATTTCCGGGGCGATTTTATTTATGAAAGATGAGCTTGGGCTCAATGCCTTTACAGAAGGGCTGGTTGTCAGCGCAATTTTAATCGGGGCGATTTTCGGATCGGGTTTGTCCGGCAGGCTGACAGACCGCTTTGGGAGAAGAAGGGCGATTATGTCAGCGGCTGTGCTGTATTGCATTGGGGGGCTCGGAACGGCCCTTGCTCCAAGCACGGAATATATGGTGGTTTTCAGGATCGTGCTCGGCCTTGCGGTTGGCTGTTCAACGACCATTGTTCCCTTGTACCTTTCAGAGCTTGCGCCGAAGGAATCTAGGGGCGCGCTTTCTTCATTAAATCAGCTGATGATTACGATCGGGATTCTGGTCTCTTATTTGATCAATTATGCATTTAGTGACGCAGGTGCATGGCGCTGGATGCTGGGCTTGGCTCTTATTCCGTCAATCGGCCTTTTAATCGGTATCTTTTTCATGCCGGAAAGCCCGCGCTGGCTCTTAACAAAAGGAAAAGAAGAGAAAGCGCGACGGGTTTTGTCCAAGATGAGGGGAGGAAAGCAGGTCGACCAGGAAGTCAAAGAAATTAAGGAAGCGGAAAAGCAGGATCAGGGGGGCTTGAAAGAGCTGCTGGAACCGTGGGTGCGCCCGGCGTTAATCGCAGGAGTCGGACTGGCGTTTCTCCAGCAATTTATTGGAACCAACACGATTATTTACTATGCCCCAAAAACGTTTACGAATGTCGGATTTGAAGATTCGGCAGCCATTTTGGGGACAGTCGGCATCGGTACGGTCAATGTTCTGATGACGCTTGTGGCGATCCGCTTTATTGACAGGATTGGCCGGAAGCCGCTTTTATTATTTGGAAATGCCGGCATGGTCATCAGTTTGATCGTGCTTTCTTTCACCAATATCTTTTTTGGCAATACCGCTGGTGCGGCATGGACGACTGTCATCTGTTTAGGTGTGTTTATCGTCGTATTTGCCGTCAGCTGGGGGCCGATCGTCTGGGTGATGCTGCCTGAGCTGTTCCCCCTTCATGTCAGAGGGGTGGGAACCGGAGTATCGACTTTAATGCTTCATGCAGGGAACTTAATTGTGACATTGAGTTTTCCGGTCCTCATGGAAGCGATGGGCATCAGTTACCTGTTCCTGTGCTATGCGGCCATCGGAATCGCGGCCTTCCTGTTCGTTTTCTTTAAAGTAACAGAAACAAAAGGCAAAAGCCTTGAAGAAATCGAGCAGGATTTACGGAACAGGCACGGCGGAATCACGGGAACTGACACGCAGCCGATAGAACGATAGGCAAAAGGATGGGTATGGCCCCATCCTTTTTTGTGTGAGGAGGCCAGCCGATCATAGCTGATCTCTGTTTTCTCCGTCTTCTGGCTGCGAATCGTCATGGCGCGGCAGATTACCCGTTCTGATCGCCCGAAACACGAGAAAGAAAATAACGAAAACAACCAGCCCTCCGACTAGTATTTGCAGCAGCATCCCAACACCTCCGTTTTCTTCTATGTATGAATCATGGCCGCTCTGCATGACGGTTAATGAAACGTTTGTTTAAAAAACTGAATAAGAACCCGGGTTTATCTCACACTAAAGTCAACTGAACGATAATGGGAGTGTGACGATTTGAAAGCTGTAACGTTTCAAGGGCCTCAGCATGTTGAAGTCAGCCAGGTGGAGGACGCCAAAATTGAAAAAAGCGATGATATCGTAGTCAGAATTACTTCTACGGCGATTTGCGGATCAGACCTCCATCTTTATCAAGGGAATTTTCCTCTTCCGAAAGGCTTCCAGCTTGGCCATGAACCGATGGGAATTGTAGAAGAAACAGGACCTGATGTAACAAAAGTGAAAAAAGGGGACCGGGTCGTCATCCCGTTTACCGTTGCATGCGGACATTGCTTTTATTGCGAAAACAAGCTGGAAAGCCAGTGCGATAATGCCAATCCCCATTATGATTCAGGCGGATATTTCGGCTACTCGGAAAAGTTCGGAAACCACCCTGGCGGACAGGCCGAATATTTAAAAGTGCCGTTTGGGAACTTCACGCCGTTTGTCATCCCTGAATCATGCGAGATGGAGGACGAGTCTCTCCTGTTTTTATCAGACGTCCTGCCAACCGCGTATTGGAGTGTGCTTCACGCTGGCGTCAAAAAGGGAGACACCGTCATTGTCCTCGGCTGCGGACCGGTCGGATTAATGGCGCAGAAGTTTGCCTGGATGGAAGGGGCGAAGCGGGTTATTGCAGTAGACTACTTGTACTACCGTCTAAGGCAGGCTGAAGCGTTAAACCGCGTCGAAGTATTTGACTTTACAAAATATCCTGACATGGGCGAGCATTTAAAGGAGATTACAAAAGGCGGGGCGGATGTCGTGATCGACTGCGTGGGGATGGACGGCAAAAAATCTCCGCTTGAGTATCTGGAGCAAAAACTGAAGCTTCAGGGCGGCACGCTCGGACCGATTCAAATTTCTACAAAGGCAGTCAGAAAGTGCGGGACCGTACAGATTACGGGGGTATATGGAAGCAATTATAATATGTTTCCGCTCGGCGCGTTCTTTTCCAGAAATGTTACGCTGAAAATGGGGCAGGCCCCGGTCATCCATTTGATGCCTAAGATTTACAAGAAGATCGAAGAGAATCAATTTGATCCGAAGGAAATCATTACGCATCAGCTTCCGCTTGAAGAAGCCGGCCGCGCTTACCAATTGTTCAACGGCCATGAAGATGATTGCATTAAAGTGATTTTGAAGCCATAGCGATGATAAAGGCTGCCGAGCTACCGGCAGCCTTTTCGGCGCATTATCTTGCCAGCCATCCGCCATCGACCGCCAGCACATGTCCATTCACATAATCGGACGCCGGCGCCGAAAGGAATACGGCGGCGCCGGCAATGTCATCCGGCTGACCCCAGCGCTCGGCCGGAATCCGTTTTAAGATTTCGGCATTGCGGTTTTGGTCCTCGCGGATCTGCTTTGTATTGTTCGTTGCGATATAGCCCGGCGCAATTGCATTGACCTGGACATTGTACGCCGCCCATTCATTGGCAAAAGACTTCGTCAATCCGGCTACTGCATGCTTGCTTGCCGTATATGCAGGGACGAGAATGCCTCCTTGAAATGAAAGAAGCGAGGCAATATTGATAATTTTCCCCTGCTTTCGCTCAATCATCTGCCGGCCGACAGCCTGCGTCAGCAAAAATAAGCTGTTCAAATTGACATTGATCACCGCTTCCCAGTTCTCCCGGGAAAAATCAGCCGCTTTTTCTCTGCGGATCGTCCCGGCATTATTGACGAGAATATCAATCTGATGACGGTCAAGCACCTCTTTTGCAAAGGCCTCCACCTCGTCAAGGCTGCCCATATCAAGCTGATAAGATGTAAACGCTCTGCCGGCTTCTTCGATCAGCCGCTTTGTTTCATCAAGTCCGCTCGTATGTGAAGTGCCGATGATATCCGCTCCCGCTTTTGCCAGCGCTTCGGCAATTCCTTTGCCGATTCCAGTTCCCGGGCCTGTGACAAGCGCCGTTTTGCCTTCAAGTGAAAAATACGATTCAAGATATCCCATCTCACGTTCACGCCCTTACCGTATGACATTCATCGGGACAGCATCCATGTCCTTAAATGTGTAGTTTTCTCCGGCCATCGCCCATATAAAGCAGTAGTTGGATGTGCCTGAGCCCGAGTGGACAGACCACGCGGGTGAAATGACTGCCTGTTCGTTGCCGACGACAAGATGCCTTGTCTCCGTCGGTTCGCCCATGAAATGAAACACCTTTGCATCTTCAGCAAGGTCAAGATACAGATAAGCCTCCATCCGCCGGTCATGAACATGCGCCGGCATCGTGTTCCATGTGTTATTGGGTTCAAGAAACGTAATGCCCATCATCAGCTGGCAGCTTTGGATGCCATCTGCGTGAATCACTTTGTATAGATTGCGGACATTTGAAGAGGCTTCTTCTCCTAAATGATCGTATGGAAGCTCTGAAAGCGAAGCTTTTTGCACCGGATACTTTTGATGTGCCGTCGCTGAGATGAAATAAAACTTGGCTCCGCCTTCATTCAAGCTTGAGAAGGAAACGTCTTTATTTCCCAGGCCGATATAAAGAAAATCTTTGTGCTCCAGTACGTATTCTTCATCACCGACTTTGACCGCACCGGGCTTGCCGACATTCACAATCCCGATTTCGCGCCGTTCCAGAAAATAGTCCGTTTTTAAAAAATCACCGGCATCGAGCGCGATGGACTCCTTCACTGGAACAGCCCCGCCGATCACGACTCTGTCTTCATGCGAATACACCATGTTCAGTTTGTTTTCAACAAACAATGACTCTATTAAAAAATGCTCACGAAGCTCTGCGGTTGTGAATCGTTTCGCTTGTTCTGGATGAACAGAATAACGATTTTCCATACCTTCTCCTCCTTGAATTGGACGTTTTTAGACTAACTTGAATGAAGGGCCCAAAGTTTTTGGTAACGGTTTCAAACATGAATTCTAAAGTAAATAATGGAAACCGTCAACAGTCTTTTCGTTTTTTTCTGAATATTGTCAAGCTCAATCTTGAAAAATTTAAAAATACTCTTCCAAATTTTAAATGATGTGATATGCTGATGGTATAAAGTTTTTGAAATCGGTTTCAAATCATAAGGTCATAGGAGTACTTGAATGAAGGATAAGCAAACAGCGAAAGTAACCATCAATGAAGTAGCCGCACATGCAGGCGTATCAAAATCAACGGTTTCCCGTTATATCAACGGGAAGATTGATGCCATCTCACCGAAAAAGGTGAAAAGCATCAAAAAAGCAATCGAGGAGCTTCATTACCGCCCCAGTCAGATGGCGCAGGGGCTGAAGGTGAAAAAAAGCAAGGTTATCGGATTTTTGGTCGCGGATATTACAAACCCGTTTTCAGTTGCCACCTTGAGAGGGGTGGAAGAGGTTTGCGATCAGTACGGGTACAGCATCATGGTCTGCAACACGGACAACAGTCCTGAAAAAGAACGGGAGATGCTGCACAAGCTGAACGCGCATTACATTGAAGGGCTGATTATGAATACAACGGGAAGAAACAACGATGTGCTCATGGATTTAATCAGCCAGGATGTGTCGATTGTGCTCGTTGACCGGAAAGTGCCCGGGCTCAAGATCGATACAGTTACAACGAACAACCGCGAAGTGACAAGTCAAATCGTCAATCTCATGTATGACAAAGGCTATGCCCAGGTCGGTCTGTTTACCGAGCCGATTAAAGGGATCAGTCCAAGGGAGGAAAGGGTTTCCGCCTATACAGAAATCGCGCTTCAACGCAATGCCGGCGGCAATCCCCTTGTATATGAGGCAGATGTAAAGGACAAAGAATCTCTTTTACAGTCCGTCAAAAGCTTTTTGGAAATGAAAGAAGGGAAAAAAGCCATTCTTGGAAACAACGGGCTTCTGATGCTGAAAATTATCAGCTGCCTTTATGAGCTTGGCATCTCAATTCCGGAAGACGTCGGAATTGCCGGATTTGATGATACGGAATGGTATAAATTGATCGGTCCGGGCATTACGACCATCGCCCAGCCGTCGCATGAAATGGGCAGGGCCGCCATGGAGCGGATCATCAAACGGATTGAAGGAGATGAAAGTGCTCCGCAGACGATTCAGCTTGAGGCGGAGCTTGTTCTCAGACAGTCGCTGTAGAACTCGTCAAATGGAAACACTCATACACCCGATAATTTAGGGGAGAGTGTTTTTCTGCAACTTTTTTTGAAACCGGTACCATTTCGAAAGGAGTGTGAAATCATGTCGCTTGATGTGATGACATTCGGAGAATCGATGGCTATGTTTTACGCAAATGAAACAGGCGGACTGGATGAGGCTTCTTCGTTTTCCAAGGCTCTTGCCGGAGCGGAAACAAACGTTGCCGTCGGACTGTCGCGCCTGGGCTTTCGAGTCGGCTGGATGAGCAAGGTCGGCGCCGATTCGCTTGGAACTTTTATTTTAAATGAATTGAAAAAAGAAGGCGTCGACATCTCTGAAGTCAAACGCAGTGCAGACCGGCAGACAGGCATCCTGCTCAAGTCAAAGGTTGAAAGCGGGGATCCTGATGTCACGTATTACCGCAGCGGATCAGCCGCAAGCACGATGAGCATTGATGACTACCCGGCAGATTATTTCAAAGGAGCCAAACATATGCATGTGACAGGCATACCTCCTGCCCTTTCAAGGGAAATGCGGGGCTTCGCCCGCCACGCCGTTCACCAGATGAAAAAAGACGGAAAGACGATTTCGTTTGACCCGAATCTCCGCTTCCAGCTTTGGCCGGACCAGCAGACAATGGTTCACACGATTAATGAGATCGCCGCGCAGGCAGACTGGTTTCTGCCTGGGATCAATGAAGGAAAACTCCTGACAGGCTGCAATTCTCCCGAGGATATCGCTAAATATTATGTGATGCAGGGGGTCAAGGTAATTGTCATCAAGCTTGGAAAAGAGGGAGCTTATTACCGGACACATGACAAAGAGGGTTATGTACCGGGTTATCAGGTGAAGAAGGTTGTTGATACCGTTGGCGCTGGTGACGGTTTTGCCGTCGGTATGATCAGCGGTCTATTAGACGGATTGCCGCTGGAAGAAGCAGTTCAGAGGGCAAATGCGATCGGAGCGCTGGCCGTCATGGCTCCGGGTGATATGGACGGTCTGCCGTCAAGGGATCAATTGAAAGCTTTTATGGCTATAGAGGTAAACAACCAAAAAACAGGAGGTTGACCGTAATGGAAATGTCTATGATCGGAAAAGTGCAAGAACAGCTGGCCGGGGCCGGGCTGATCGCGGTCGTCCGCGCAGGCAGTAAGGAAGCTGCTGAGGAAAGCATTCACAGATTGGTCGACAAAGGAATTACTGCGATTGAAATCACATATACGACGCCGGGAGCGTCTGAGCTGATTGAAAAATTTGCAGGAAAAGACGGCCTTCTTGTCGGAGCCGGAACGGTGGTTGAAAGCGAACAGGCGAGGGAAGCCGCGGCAGCGGGGGCAAAATTCATCGTCAGTCCGGGCTTTTCGGAAAAATTGGCTGAGGAAGCCGCCTCATTGCATACATTTTTTATTCCCGGCGTATTAACACCGAGCGAAATTATGGAAGCGGTCTCAAAGGGTTTTCGGGTTCTTAAGCTGTTTCCAGGGGGGACTTCCGGGATTCCTTACATGAAAAACCTCGCCGGCCCCTTTCCGAAGGTTCGATTCATACCAACAGGCGGGATCCATCCGGGCGATGTGGAGAAATGGCTCGATGCCGGAGCATTGGCAGTTGGAGTGGGAAGCCAGCTGAACAAAGTGTCAGAAGCGGATCTCCAGCGTATCTTTCAGCGGCGGATTCGGCAGAATTAAAGCGTGCGCAGCGTGAAAAGACTTCAGATTTTGCAAGATCGACAGCTTTGCTTTTTCATTAATTTCTAGAATGGGAGAAAAAATGATGAAAATTAAAGCAACGATTGAACGTGTGCCGGGCGGCATGATGATCATTCCGCTCTTTCTGGGCGCAACGCTGAATACGTTTGCTCCGGGAACTGCGGAGTTTTTCGGCGGATTTACAGGCGCCCTGATTACCGGAACGCTGCCGATTTTAGGAGTATTTATCTTTTGCGTTGGTGCAACAATAGATTTTCGTTCTTCAGGATATATTGCGAGGAAGGGACTGACGCTTCTGATCGGCAAAGTCGTCATTGCCGCATTATTAGGTTTGATCGCAGCGCAGTTCATTCCAGACGAAGGCATTCAAAGCGGGTTTTTTGCCGGACTGTCAGTGCTTGCTATTGTAGCCGTTATGAATGAAACGAACGGCGGTCTGTATTTAGCGTTAATGAACCATATGGGAAGAAAGGAAGACGCCGGTGCTTTCGCCTTTATCAGCACGGAATCGGGCCCGTTTATGACGATGGTCACTTTCGGTGTGACAGGGCTCGCGGCATTTCCCTGGGAGACGCTGGCTGCAACCGTCATCCCGTTTTTACTCGGCTGCATTCTCGGAAACCTTGACCCTGAATTGCGCGATTTGTTCGGAAAAGTCGTACCGGCGATCATTCCATTCTTCGCATTTTCATTGGGAAACACGCTCGATTTTAAAATGTTGATCCAATCCGGCCTTTTAGGCATTGTTGTCGGCGTATCAGTCGTCGTTCTCTCGGGTGCTTCTCTATACCTGCTGGACCGCTTTGTCGCAAGAGGAGACGGCGTCGCGGGCGTCGCGGCATCATCAACGGCCGGGGCTGCGGTAGCCGTGCCGTATGCGCTTGCCGATGCAAACCCCATGTTTGCGCCGGTGGCTGATTCAGCGACCGCGATCATCGCGACAAGCGTCATTGTCACCTCGCTCCTGACGCCGCTTGCAACCGTCTGGATCGAAAAACGGACAAGACAAAGAAAACCTCCGAAACAAATGACGATCGATTACAAGTAATTTCGCCGCTGACGCACCGGGACATTTTGTCCGGGGCGTTTTTTTATGACCGTTTTTAAATAACGTCACCAAATTGCTAAATTTAGCGGGTGTCATTTGTGCTAATATCAATATATAGTGTCTGATGAAAAGATGAACACTATATATGCTATTTTTTAGGAGAGATTAGGATGACAACAGGCTTTAAAGAACAGGGATTATTACAATTAACAGAAACATTTCATGATATCGTCGGGTATGGAGATCACGATATTATGCAGGAAAATGCCAACGTAGACGGCCGCTCCCCGATGGGGCAAATGAGCCGGTTTGCATCCGAAAGTTCCAGACATTATGCGCTCCATTACTTAATGTCGCCGGAAATCAAGAAAGCAGTCGATGACAACTTGATATACCCGCACGATTTAGACTATATGCCGAGCGGGACAACGACTTGCTGCCAGATACCTTTGGGCCGGCTGTTAAAAGACGGATTCCATACAGGCCACGGCTCCCTCAGGGAACCGAAGGACATTATGAGCGCATTGTCACTCGCATCCATCATTTTTCAATCGAATCAAAATATGCAGCACGGCGGCCAGTCATTTCCGATGTTCGATTACGACCTGGCGCCTTACGTCCGCAAAACGTACGAAAAGCATCTCGCGAAAATCAAACAATACCCGACAACTTTGACAGAAGAAGAGATAAGGGAAAGAGCGTGGGAAGAAACGGACAACACAACTTACCAAGCGTGCGAAGCCTTTATACATAATGCCAACAGCATGCATTCGCGGGGCGGCGGACAGGTTCCGTTTGTTTCAATTAATTACGGCACGGATACGTCAAGGGAAGGCCGCCTTTTGATCAAAAATATTCTGAAGGCGACAAAAGCAGGTCTCGGCAAGGGTGAGACGCCGATTTTTCCGATTCAGATCTTCAAAATGAAAGAAGGCGTCAACGTCGATCAAACAGACCCTAACTATGACTTGTACCGGCTTGCATTGGAAACAAGCGCTGAAAGGCTGTTTCCGAACTTCAGCTTTATCGATTCGCCCGTGAATAAACCTTTTTATGACGGAACACCGGAGAGCGAAATCGCTTATATGGGATGCAGAACGCGCGTCATGTCCAATATTCATGGGAAAGAAAACAGCATCGGCAGAGGGAATTTGT
Source organism: Bacillus sp. FSL L8-0528 (assembly GCF_038593085.1). Taxonomy (NCBI): domain Bacteria; kingdom Bacillati; phylum Bacillota; class Bacilli; order Caryophanales; family Bacillaceae; genus Bacillus; species Bacillus sp. FSL L8-0528. The sequence continues at coordinate 3,717,690 of NZ_CP151961.1, read as the reverse complement.
CATTCACCTCGATCAACATTGTCAAAATAGCACTGCTCAGCGAAAACGTTGAACAGTTTTTTGCTTTGTTAAACCGCTACATGGAATTAACGATTCAACAGCTGCTTGAACGGTACGCCTTTCAATGCAAAAAAAGAGCAAAAGACTTTAAGTTCCTGTATTCGCAAGGCATCTGGCATGAAAGCGAGAAGCTTGATCCTGAGGACACGCTCGAGGATGTGCTAAAGCACGGAACATTGAGCATCGGATTTATCGGACTGGCTGAAGCTTTGACTGCATTGACCGGAAAACATCACGGAGAAAGCGAGGAGTCGTTTGAACTCGGCAAAAAAATCGTTCAGTCGATGAGAGATAAGGCCGATGAAGCCACAGAAAAACATAAGCTGAACTTTTCCTTGATCGCCACACCGGCAGAAGGACTTTCTGGGAAATTTGTCAAAAAAGATAAATTGGAGTTCGGTTCGATCCACAATGTCACAGACCGGATCTACTATACGAACTCGTTTCACATTCCTGTTCACTATAAGCTGACTGCGGTTGAAAAGATCAGAAAAGAAGCGCCGTTCCATTTGATGTGCAATGGCGGGCATATCAGCTACATTGAGCTGGACGGAGACCCGAAAAAAAACATTAAAGCGATGGACATGCTTGTGACCGCCATGCGCCGGTCAGGCATGGGTTACGCCTCGATAAACCATCCAGTCGACCACTGCAAGGCGTGCGGATTTACCGGAATCATCGATAACGAGTGCCCGCAGTGCAAAAATTGCGATGAGACTTTGATTGAACGGATCAGACGGATTACGGGATATTTAGTCGGAGATATGTCAAAGTGGAATTCGGCGAAAAGACAAGAAGAAAAGGACAGAGTGAAGCACCTATGAAAGTGATGAATATTATCCATGACAGCATCGTAGACGGAGAAGGACTGAGAACAGTCGTGTTTTTAGCGGGCTGCCCGCATATGTGTGAAGGCTGCCATAATAAACAAAGCTGGAATATCAATAACGGATTTGATATGAGTGTAGACGAAGTATTTGAGGAAATTATGAAAAATCCGCTTACAAACGTCACCTATTCAGGAGGAGAGCCGCTTTTGCATGCGGGCGAACTGATCGAACTGTCTGAGAGAATTAAGCAGCAATCCGAAAAGGACATCTGGCTTTACAGCGGCTATACGTACGAACAAATCTTGAAAAATGAAAAGCACAGCGCCTTGCTGGCCTATTGCGATGTCCTGGTAGACGGCCCGTTCGAAATCAAAAAAAGGGACTTGACGCTCCTTTACAGAGGAAGCTCAAACCAGCGCATTATCGAGCTGGCATAATCTGAAACAGAAGCCTCCGGGGCTTCTGTTTCAGCGTGTCGACAAACCCTCGTATTCGTTGTCAGGCCTGCGCGTCGGTGCTCACGAATTCCAACATTCGCTCCGCTCCGATGCTCGGCCTTCCTAGACTGCAAGGGTTTTCAATCACGCTGAAAGGATGACAAAATCCCAAAACAAAAAGCCGTTTTGGGATTTTGTCAACAATCTAAAACAGAAGCCTCTGGGGCTTCTGTTTTTCCTTTCCGGCATTGACTTCTATCGAGATAACGTCATAATAAATATGAAAAGGTTTATATTTTATCATACATGTCTATCAATAAAAGAAAGCGTTTTATTTACATAAGATAATCGTGAATTAAGGGAGGAGATGGCTTCATGACTCAATCACCGATATTTCTGCAGCCTGAGTTTAAAGAGAGGATCTGGGGGGGAGCGGCTTTGCGCGAGACATTCGGCTATGACATTCCCTCTGATTTGACAGGTGAATGCTGGGCCATTTCCGCCCATCCAAACGGGCCTAACCTCGTTGCTTCGGGTCCTTACAAAGGAAAAACGCTTGCCGAGCTTTGGGACGAGCACCGCGAATTGTTCGGCGGTGCAGAGGGAGACCGTTTCCCGCTGTTAACGAAAATACTTGATGCCAATCAAGACCTTTCCGTTCAAGTCCACCCCGATGACTACTATGCGGGCGAACACGAAAACGGGGAACTCGGTAAGACAGAATGCTGGTATATCATCGATTGCAAAGAAGGTGCCGAGATCGTTTACGGCCATACGGCGAGAACGCGGACAGAGCTGGTCACCATGATCAACAGCGGTGATTGGGACAACCTGTTAAGGCGGATCAAAATCAAGCCGGGCGATTTTTATTATGTGCCAAGCGGCACGATCCACGCTCTTTGCGAAGGGACGGTCGTTTTGGAGACACAGCAGAGCTCCGATACGACGTACAGGGTATATGATTATGACCGGACCGATCAAAATGGAGAAAAGCGCGAGCTTCACCTGACACAGGCGATCAATGTCACAACAGTACCGCACGTTGACAGCTATGTTGACGAATCGACAGAAACTCAAAAGGGGATTACCATTAAGACTTTTGTAGAAGCCGAATATTTCTCCGTATACAAATGGGAGATCGACGGTGCCGCTGAGCTGACCCAGGATGCCCCTTTCCTGTTATGCAGTGTGATTGAAGGAGAAGGAAAGCTCACTCAGGGCGGAGAATTATTTCCGATCAGCAAAGGAACAAATTTTATCCTGCCGGCGGAAACCAATGACTTTACAATAGAAGGAACATGCGAACTAATCGTGTCTCACATATAAAAAGCTTGACGGTCTTCAAAAGAAGGCCGTTAAGCTTTTTTATTGTGAAAAAATAATCCGGCTCGCCGATAAAAAGAGAAAGCAAGTTTTTGAAATTAGGAGGCTTGTAGGCGAGGGGAGTAGAGAATGTGAAAAACATTAGAAAAACCGTTATTTTTGCTGCAATCATTTTGCTCATACATACGGCAGTCCCGGCAATCCCTGCTTTAGCAGCATATACCGATACTTCCGTCTATAAAATTGAAACAACAAAAGAGTTTAATAGCGAAAGGGAAGCGCTCAAAGCAGCCGAACAACTGAAAAAGGACACGGGATGGAAAGCCGAGGTCAAACCTTCAGGGAAAAACGGGACAACTTACGTTTTGACCACAGGGGGGATAGAAGGGGAGAGCAGGGCTAAAAATCTGCTTTTGCAGTTTGAAAAAGAAACCGGTTTGAAGGCGTCCTATGGTCCGATTGGACAGAAAGAACCGTTTTCCAAAGCGGTATCAAAGGAATTTGCCGGTGAAGCAAAAGCAAAGGAATGGGCGCTCCAATTTGAAAAAGAAACGGGGCTGAAAGCAACCTATACACTTGCAGGAAACATGGAAGCTTACGTGAAGGTTGCCACCGGAGGAATCGAAGGCGAAGACAACACGAAAGCCATCCTCGATCGTTTTCAAAAAGCGACCGGCCTCAAAGCGTCGTACGCACCATACGGAGCGGGACAAGTGCTCGTCAAGCTTTATTCAGGAGAAATCGCAGATGAGAGCAAAGCGAAAAGCCTGCTTGTCCAATTTGAAAAAGAAACCGCTCTTAAAGGAACGATAGAAACAGTAAAGAAACAACAGCCAAGATATAAAATTGTGACAGGTGCGATACAAGGCGAAACAAACGCAAAAAATCTGCTGAAGCAGTTTGAAAAAGAGCTCAAGGTCAAAGGGGCATATGAAGCCGCCGGTCACCCGGCGCAGCTTTACAATGTGAAATCGGGATATTTTAATGACGAAAAGACCGCGAAAAATGCCGCCGGCCAAATTAAAAAGAATACCGGTCTCACCTCAAGCACGGAAAAGGTAAAAGGCACGCGTTTCTGGATCGTCAGCATGAAAAGCGTAGACAGTCAAAACCTTAAAAAAGTCGACGCCTTTTTTAAAAAGAAAACGTGGCGTTATACTGCTGCAAAGGCAGGGAGAAAGCAGACATCTTTCAGAATCGTTTCCGTCCCGGTTTCAGATCAAAAGAAAGCAAACGACGGTATCCGGTTTTTTAAAAACAAAAACATTCAGGCTTCCGCCCAAAGCGCCGTCAGCACGACCGTCAGCCGCTTCCGGATCGCGTCCGGTGAAACAGCCGTCCAAGCGCGAATCAATAAAGGACTGGAATTCTTTAAGAAAAACGGTGCGGCGGGAACGGCTGGACCAACAGGAAAAAAAGTGTACAGCCATTATCAGCTGACAACGGAATCCGTATACGGACAGGACAAAGTGACGAAGGCGCTCAATTTCTTTAAAGAAACAGGCATTCACGCAGAGGCCGTCAAGACCGGCCAGTATGACAGCCGCTACAAACTGAGTTCGGAAGCTCTGATCGGCTCGAAGAAATTACAGCATGCGCTCGAATTTTTCAGCAAGCGGAGTATACCGGGCAAGATTGAACAAACGGGTGAGTACGGCTACAGGCAGTACCGGGTGACGACAGGTCAGATCACAAGCAAAGCAGATCTCGACAAGGGACTGAATGTCTTTAAGAAGAACAATGTCAGCGCAACTTATCAAACAAAGTCGGTCAGCCTGTTTCACATCTCAATCAATGAACAATTTACAAGGAAAGACCGTGCAGTTGCTGCCGCCAATCGGATTAAAACGAATTACGGCTGGCCGGTGAATATCGTCAAAGTGAAAAACGGCCCGCAAATCACAACGACTGACTACGGAATCACGCTCAGCCAGATGGTCGACAAACAGATGAAAGTCAGCCCGCAAACGGATGCGCCGGCTTATGTTTCATTAAGCTACATCAATACGGCGAACCAAACCGTCACGGCTGATCTGCTGAATATCAGGTCAAGCCCCCTTGTGACAGGCGGCAATATCATTGGACAGCTGCAAAAAGGGGATAAAGTCAATATCATCTCTCAGGAAAACGGCTGGGCAAAAATCAGAATGAATTGGCGTAATGCCAGCAGAGAAGAAGTCGAGAAATATGTCAACCCGCAAAACTTTACACAAGACAGCTCGGCATACTTCCAATTTTTAAAACTGTCGCAAACGGCCGGCTTGAATGCCGCCGAAGTCAATGCGAAAATCCTTTATAATAAAGGGATTTTGACAGGCAAAGGCCAAGCGTTCATCGACGCGGCAAGAACATACAGCATCAATGAACTGTACCTCATTTCGCACTCGCTCCTTGAGACGGGCAACGGAACTTCCGAGTTGGCCAAAGGAACGATGTTCAACGGCAAAAAGGTTTACAATATGTACGGGGTCGGGGCTTACGACAGCAACCCGCTTTACTACGGTGCAAAATACGCCTATGAACAAAGGTGGTTCACACCTGAGGCCGCCATTATGGGCGGAGCCAAATTCATCGGTGAAAAATACATTCACCACCCGACTTACAAACAGGATACCCTCTATAAAATGAGATGGTCTCCGAACGCCCTTCACCAATATGCGACAGATGTCGGCTGGGCTTATAAGCAGGTGGGGAGAATGTACAGTCTTTATACATTGCTCGATCAATATACGCTGTACTATGATGTGCCGGTTTATCGGTAATCATCATAAAAAGACCGGCCATGTTCCATTAGGAACCGGCCGGTCTTTTTTCATTTGCCGTCATATGCTCGCTCAAAAAGTTCAACAGGCGCATGCTGGCATCGCCTGTTGAATATTGATGCCATTCTTGTGCAAACCTCTTGATCTCTTCCTTTGTGATGGACATTTCTTTGATTTCTTTCAGCAGCATGTCGCTGTCCATGCAGGCTTTGCCGGGAATCACTGCTTCAAAATCATCGATCAGTCCGCGCTTTTCATTATATTCTGCCATATCATATGTGAAAAACAAAATCGGTTTATTTAACAAAGCGTACTCAAAGGCGACTGACGAGTAATCGGAAATCAGGATGTCGCATTCCATCAGCAGATCCTTTAGCGGAACGTCTGATACATCTTTGATCAGCCCTTCGTGTTCTTCAAAGGTAATCTGTTCCCGCACGGCCGGATGCAGTTTGACCAACAGCAGAAATTCTCCCTTCAGTTCCCCGGAGAGCTGCTCCTTAGAGAAAGGGAGGCGAACGGACGTCAAACAATAGTCCCTGTATGTCGGCGCATACAGAATAACCTTTTGGTCCGGACGGTCCGCTGTTTGTCTTCCGGCATGAAAATATTCATCAGTTAACGGAACACCCGTCCGCAAAAAACGGTCATCTTTCACGCCGAATGACCGCTTGAAAATGTCCGCCATTTTCTCCGAGCCGACGGCGATATAATCAAAAGAACGATACACCTTTTTAAACCGCTTGATATCGCCGGCGGATCGATACCTGTTTCCAATATCTTCGAGGCCGAACTTTTTCAAAGCGCCGGACGCATGCCAAATTTGAATGCACGTCGTCTGAGGGCGTTTATTCAATACGCTTGTCAGCAGAAAATAATTATCCGTTAACACGAATTTACACTTAAACATCCGGTATACGGCTTTTATGAGATGAATCGGATTTTTCTCGTTGATCACTTGCGATTGAACGGACGGATATTCATTTGCAAGGGAAACGGCGTGCCTTGTATAAAGGACTTCCATTTCAAACGGCCGGCTGCTGCTGACATACTCATTCAGCAGCGCGCGCGCATTATCCGGAAAGGAAACAAGCAACACAGCTCTGTCGCGTGCTTTTATCCTTTTGAAAATAAAGCCGGTCAAAGCGAGACCGGCCGAGTAAATCATAACCAATAAAGAACGTATATTCATTCGTTACCCAGACTCTTTTCTACAAATCGATTTTGGATTGCTCTTTGATCTGCTCCGGATAGTAGTGCCGCTGTTTTTGAACTCTTTCCTCTTTCAGAACGGAAAAGACATATTTCGGGATGTTCAGCATCCGCTTCCACCTCGTCGGATTGGTCAGCAGGCGGTACATCCATTCAAGATTCAGCTTGATGAACATTTTCGGTGCTCTTTTCACTTTTCCGCTGAACACGTCGAAGCTCCCGCCGATGCCGATCGCAATCGCCTGAGGAAATAAATGCTTATGTTCATAAATAAACTTTTCCTGATGCGGATATCCGAGAGCCACAAAAACCATGTCCGGCTTGGCTGCCGCGATTTGCTTCGCAACTTTGCCTTTGTCTTTGACATAGCCGTGTGAGTACCCGGCCAGCTCAATTCCGGGATATTCGGTTGAAAGCCGATCGGCAACCGCTTGAATAACCTCTTGTTTGGCCCCGTATAAAAAGACTCTTTTCTTTTTGCGGTCAGCCAGGCTCAGGAGGTTGATAAATACATCGTACCCCGCGATCCTCGATTTTAATCTGCTGTTGATCAGCCTTGACGTCAGGACGATGCCGATTCCGTCAGGCAGGATAAAGTCAGCAGATGAAACTGTTTGATAATAATCCTTGTCTTTTGCAGCCGCATACCCGATCTCAGGGTTTACCGTTGCGATAAATGCCCCCTCATTGCGGTCGATAAAGGATTCTTCAAGATGATTCAAAAATCCGGGCAAATCCCCGTTAACATATGCAAGATGATGAACCGTTTCCGTTTGCAGCATAGTTTTTTTCCTCCTTCCGGTTAAGAAGTGTAAGTATATACGAATGTATGAAAGTCGAAGTTTAAGAGACCAGCCCAAAAATTCAGGAGGTCTAACGTATATTTTAGCATAGATCATTCATAAAAGCTTAACAATATCTTTACATTAGATTAAGATTTTTTACGTCTTATTCAGAAAGGGCTCGATTTTTTAAAATAAAATTTGGAATTTCATTTACCGTAAACAATACTTAACGTTTGATAGGCGATGTGCTATAATGAATGATCAGTAAAGACCTGTGAAATGAATGTAACTTATCGAGTGTTTTTGATATATCAATATAGCTTTTCGCCTTAAGATTAGAAAGGAGAGCGCATGACAATGAAGAAAGTCATCACATATGGAACGTTTGATTTATTGCATTGGGGACATATCAAGTTATTGGAACGGGCAAAACAATTGGGGGATTATCTCGTCGTCGCGATTTCGACTGACGAATTCAATCTTCAAAAGCAGAAAAAAGCTTATCACAGCTATGAGCACCGCAAGCTCATTCTAGAAACGATCCGCTACGTAGACGAAGTCATCCCAGAAAAAAACTGGGATCAAAAGGTACAAGATGTGATCGACCATGACATCGATGTATTTGTCATGGGGGATGACTGGGAAGGAAAATTCGACTTCCTGAAGGATTACTGCGAGGTTGTTTACCTTCCGAGAACCGAAGGGATTTCCACGACGAAGATTAAAGAGGAAATCGCGAACCTGTAATGCCGGATCAGCTTAATAAAAATTCAAAAAGTACTTCTTAAACATAATAAGAAGTGCTTTTTGTTTCGTATACGAGTCATTTTAATATAATAAGTATGAACAGCTTTGCTTTTGAATAAAAAAGAGGAGTAGACTGATCTTATGGATAGTGCAATTCCGATAGAATTTCAGCTGCGGGAAATAAAAATGAACGATGCTTGCCTCTATTTTGCGTTCGAAAGTTCTGTCTCTCTTGATCATGTCGGTGTTTTGGCAGTTAACCGCAATTCGAAAAAAGAGATGCGTGTAATTTGTAACAACATAAGCGATTCAAAGCAGTTGAAAGCAGCGGAGATATCTTTAGATGATCTATCTAATCTGATGATAGACGAAACGGTCATCGATTTTTATGTGATATATGAAAATAATGAAAAAAATCAATGTAAAAAGAGGATTTACACAGCCTCAAAACCGATAGAGCTGTCTTGGCATCAAGATCGAGCCAATCAGTTCATTTATTTGCCGTATACGACACGTAAAGGCCATTTTGCTCTTGATGTTCTAAGGAGAAAAGCAGTGGCGGAAACGGACGGCATTAAGTTAAGCTCCGAAGGAAAACTAATGATCGAAGGCTATACTTTTCTGCTTGATGCGGAAGCACGTTCGATGATAAAAAGCAGAAGGCTGGTTTTAAAGGAAATTAGTCAAAAAGATGAGGAAAGGGTTTTTGATTTTCCTTTAAAAGACGTTCAGCGCGGCGATTCAGGTCACGCCGTTGGATTCGAGGCGGAAATTGATTTGAAAAAGCTTTATGAAGAGAACAGGATGCCTGCTTTCTTTCAGTTTTTTATAGAGTACGTAGGTGAAGATGCTGTAACAGGGGAGGAAATCGTTATAAAAAGCAGGGCATTCAGGCTTATAGATGATATAGACCGTTTTTCAATTGTTGACACAAAAAAAGGACCAGCTCGTTTCCACATCTATCCGCAGAAACGAAAAAGGGGCATGCGCCTAAGAATGAACGACTATACGATCAAAACCCGTGCGGTTTATTTTGCGAAAGGAAAAAGCAAAAGGCTGATGTCAGTCATTCGCAAAGGCAAGAATAAAGTAAAGAAAAAGATTTCGGGCATGGTGAAGAGAGCCTACTATTTTACTTTTGGACTGGCCGGCAAACTGCCTGTTAAAAAGAAAACCGTCATTTTTGAAAGCTTTGCCGGCAAGCAGTACAGCTGCAATCCGAGAGCCATTTACGAATATATGAAGGAACATCATCCGGAATACAACTTAATATGGAGTGTAAACCCGAGTTATACAGAGATTTTCGAAGAAAAAAACGTTCCTTATATTCACCGATTCACGCTGAAGTGGCTGTTTGCCATGGCAAGAGCGGAGTATTGGGTTGTAAACAGCCGGCTTCCTTTATGGATTCCAAAACCAAAGCACACGACATATGTGCAGACATGGCACGGGACTCCGCTGAAAAGGCTTGCCGTCGATATGGAAGAAGTGCACATGCCGGGCACCAACACTGAGAAGTACAAGCAAAATTTCACTAAAGAAGCATCGAAGTGGGACTATTTAATATCCCCGAATCGTTATTCAACCGAAATCTTTGCCCGTGCTTTTCAATTCAACAAAACAATGATTGAGTCCGGCTACCCGAGAAATGACTTTCTGTATACAGACAACCGCCCAGAAACGATGAAGGCCATAAAGAGAAAAATGAATATCCCCGAGGATAAAAAGGTCATCTTATATGCACCGACATGGCGGGACGATCAGTTCTATAAAAAAGGAAAATACAAATTTGACCTTGATTTGAATTTGGATAAGCTGCGAGAGGAGATCGGCGATAATTACGTCATCGTTTTAAGAATGCACTATTTAGTCGCAGAAAACTTTGACCTTTCGCCATACAAAGGATTTGCCTATGACTTCTCATCATACGAAGATATTCGCGAACTTTATATGGTATCTGATTTATTAATAACAGATTACTCTTCAGTATTCTTTGATTTCGCAAATCTAAAACGGCCGATGATTTTCTTTGTTCCAGACATCGAAACTTATCGTGACAAGCTGCGCGGCTTTTATTTTGACTTTGAACAAGAAGCACCGGGTCCGTTAGTCAAAACGACCGAAGAAGTAATTGAGAAAATTAAGGAAACAGAGACATCTGACTATCGTCTGCCTGACATTTTTGAGCCTTTTCATGAAAAGTTTTGTTACCTGGAGACGGGCAATTCTTCGGAAAAAGTTGTGAAAACAGTATTTGAATAAATACAAAAAAAGCCATTGCATTCTGTAATGGCTTTTTTGTAAAATATCCTCTGATAACAATAAAGAAAGAAGGCGAGGTTTTCAGAGGATAAAAAATATTCTCTATGAGAGCAAAAATTTTCCAGGTAAAATGTTACAAAAATAGGATTCCTAATTCCCTAAATGGTCTTAACTTTTAAGCAAACTTATGCTATTATAATTTTTATCATAAAAATAATCAACAGTCAAAGATTTAATATAGTGTTTGGAGATGTTGTGAAATCAACAGATGCTGTAAAGCAAAAACAGGTTTAATATTTTTTGCGGGAATGTTAAAATTTCAGTGGTAATTAGTTTGGAATGGTAACATTATTTTTAGAAGTGATGTATGTTACTTCTTTTTTTCTTGCCATTAACAATCACTCGGAAAATCTGATTTTTCATAATATGAAAATGTTCCAAAATACAAATAATGGCTTTTGAGTAAATTGAACAAATAGACTAAATTTCAAATAAAAACTTCTTATAATAAAAGAATACGTATGTAATCCTGAAGGAGACAAGAAAAAAATGAACAAAAAAGTTTTGAAAAGAAAAGTAAAATTCATTAAAGACCCTATTGAGAACTATCTCAAAAAAGGAAATCATAGAAGAAACAATAAATACGCTAAATTTTATAAAAAGTTGAATGTTGTGGATAACACAATCTTGTATGAAAGCCGTGACGGGAATAGTATCACTGACAGTCCTTTTGCAATATTTGACTATTTGATAAAAAATCCAGAATTCAAACATTATAGGCATATTTGGACTATTGCAGATTTTGAAACGCTTGAGCCGGTTATCTCCAAGTATAAAGATATGCCGAATGTTGAGTTTGTTAAAAGAAATTCAGATAAATACCTGGAATACTTGGCTACTGCAAAGTATCTAATCAATAACTCTACATTACAGTCATTTTTTATATGCAAAGAAGAACAAGTATATATAAACACGTGGCATGGAACGCCGTTGAAAAGCATGGGATTTGATATTCCCGGAAATCCAGCCCATTCACAAAACGTACTTAGAAACTTTATAAGTGCAGATTACCTTCTGAGTCCAAATAAACATACTACCAATATGTTTGTGAACAGCTATAAGTTAGAAGGGCTGTACAGCGGCGAGATTATTGAAGAAGGCTATCCAAGGATCGATTTCACTCTTAACACCAACCCTGAAGAGTTTAAAAGTTATTTAAAAGATTTAAGTGTGCGGATCTCAAATGAAAAGCAAACGATCTTATACGCTCCAACATGGAAAGGGAATAGTGTATCAAAAGTAAAAAACGACGTTTTTCAAATTATTTCTGATATGAATTATTTAGAGGAGAAAATCGGCAGTGAATATAATGTGTTAATTAAAGTTCACCCATTTTTATATAGTGAGGCTTCCAAAGTTTCAGAGCTGAAAGGAAAACTGATACCTGACTTTATTGACACTAACCAGTTGTTAAGCGCTGTTGACATATTAATAACTGACTATTCCAGTATATTTTTTGATTTTCTTGTCACTGATCGGCCAATTTTGTTTTATATGTGGGATGCGGATGACTACAATAAGCAACGAGGGAAATATATTGAGAATGAAGATCTTCCGGGTCCGGTCCTGTACAATGTGAGGGAATTAGTCGAATCGATTGGTAATATTGATAAAGTGAAATCAGAATTTGAAACAAATTATAAAAAGAATAAAGTGAAATTTACAAATCACGACGACGGAAATGTTACTAAAAGAGTAGTTGAGAAAATCTTTAAAAACAAGGGACAATTGAATGTAATAAGAGATCTGGATAAAAAGAAAGAAAAGATCTTGATCTATCCGGGAGGAATGAAAAATAACGGCATTACTTCTTCCTTTCTTAATCTAATGAATAATATTGACTTTGATAAATATGATGTAAGCTGTTTTATGAAAACTCCGCACTCAAGAGAGGTTCTAAACAATATCAACAAAGTGAATAAAAATGTCAGGTTTATATTTAAGCCCGGTTTACCAGTTTACACGCTGTATGATGTATATAAAGATAAGCTGGTGCACAATAGGGGAGCTAACGGGAAACTTGAAAAGAAGTTATTCCCGGAGGATGCATATTTAAGAGAACATAAAAGGCTTTTTGGAAAATCTAAATTTGATTATGTAATTGATTTCAGCGGTTACAGCTTATACTGGGCCAAGTATTTAGTTTGTGCTGATGCAAAAAAGAAGATTTGCTACATGCACAATGACCTTTTGTCAGATAGTGAAAGATTAGTTAATGGACGTCGCCCGCACAAAATCAATCTAAGAGGATTATTCTCTATTTATAATAAATTTGATAAGCTGGTAAGTGTTTCAAAGGGAACGATGGAGTTAAACAAAAAGAATCTTTCGATTTATGCTGATGAGGATAAATTTGATTATATAATGAACTCCATTAATCCTGAAAAAATTCTCGGGATTGATCATTTAAAAGAAAAGGACACTGAGAATTCAGCAATCGCTGAACAAAATCCTGATGAAATCATACCCATTAAAAGTTTTAAAGCAAGGGCAAAGATTGTAAATGGTGAAGACTTCTCCATTATCAATTCACTGTATGATAAGGCGAACCAAAAATTAACACCGGCTAAGGAATTTGAAAATAAAGAAGTCGCCATAATACGAGAAGCGCATACGTGTGATGGAAACGTGTTTTATAAATTTACTATAAATGACAGTATTATTGGGTGGCTGAACCAAGAGGCTTTTGAATTATTGCCAGACAGTATTTTACTGGAAAAGAAAGTGAATAGACTGGCAGTCATTCAACACCCTAATGGAAACGATATCTGGAATAAACCTTATAAAACATTAGACGTAGAAAAAGTATCTTCCAGCAAACAATATAAAGGGATTATCGTCGAGGTAGATAAAGAAGTCAGAACTCAGCATTCTTTCTACAGCAGAATATATATTAATGATGTATTAATAGGATGGATTGATAACTCAGCATTGAGAATTGTAAAAGAGTATGAACCGCATCCAGAAGATACAGAAAAACAATCTGCGATAAACAAAGAAAAGGCCAAAATTAAGCGTAAAAATTATGAAGAACACTCAAAGATTATCCAAGGGCTGGAGAACAGAACATTAGAAGAAATAAAGCTGAATTTATTCGCGACTATTACAAATGGCGAAAATTATACAATCTGGACCAAAGCCTATCCTAATAACGGGTGTAAAGAAATATCCACTGCTGAAGAATTTAACGATACCATTGTCATTATCAAAAAAAGCCATAAGACAAAAGAAGGTGAGTACTACCGATTCTTTGCAGATGGAAAAGCAATTGGGTGGTTGGACTCTAAAGCCTTTAATATTATAGAAGAGCCTATCATTGCAAGAAGCAGAGAAGTGGAATACAGTGCGATTGTGAACTTAAGCGAAACTGATTTCATTTACAATAAACCTTTCGCTTTACCTGGATGCACACCTATAGAAGACTATCAAAAATTTAATGAAAAAGAAGTGGAAATTGTTGAAGAAGCTCTTACACAAGAAGGCACTTATTGCAAAGCAGTCTTAAATAATGAAGTGTTGGGATGGATAGGGCGCAAAGCTTTAAATGTAATTGAGCCTCCTGGAATAAAAGTAGGTAAGACTCTCATTCCTTATCCATCTGAATGTAACTACAACTTTGTAAATATGGGCAGACTTTCTCCTGAAAAAGGGCAGGATAATTTAATAAAAGCTTTCCATACACATATTCAGAGTTATCCTGATAGCAGGCTTTATATTTTAGGGGACGGACCTTTAAGGAAAGATCTCCAAAAAATAGTGGACAGTTTAGAACTTCAAGATCACGTCTATCTGGTAGGACAACTGGAAAATCCGTTTGATTTCATGAAAATGTGCAACTGTTTTGTATTGTCTTCCCATTATGAAGGACAACCAATGGTATTATTAGAGGCCATGACTTTAGGAATGAGAATATTGGCAACTGACATTATTGCCAATAGAACAGTTTTAGAAAACGGCAGATACGGAACCTTAGTAGATGATAGTATAGCTGGACTTGAAAATGGTTTAAAAACAGTACGAACAGAGATTAATACAGTCATGCAAGCCTTTGATTATAATGAGTATAATAAAAAAGCTATGGATACTTTCTACAAAGTTTTAAATTAACAGAAAATGTTGAGGCAAATGCCTCAACATTTGCTTTTTAGTATTACTGAATCGGTGAAGTGGTTCCGGAATTTGGAGCTTTTATGAGGTTTGAATTGGCCCCGAAAGTGAAAAAAAACTGATCATCTGTTACAATAAAGAGCAGTGCTTTTAATTAGGGTTCTTTTACAGCCCAAATCTTAATCCCTTAAGGAAGATTAGAATGAATGCATTAGTGAAAATACTGAAAGAACAAGTAACATCGTTTCCTTTAACCTTGCGTTTGGCGGCTTACGAAACAAAATCAAAATATCAAATGAATTACTTGGGCGTGTTATGGCAGTTTTTGAATCCGCTCATTCAGATGCTGGCTTATTGGTTTGTATTTGGGATCGGAATCAGAAAGAGCAGTGAGATGATTACAGGCGTCGGAGAAGTGCCTTTCATCATATGGATGCTTGCCGGTTTGATTCCCTGGTTTTTTATCAGCCCGACGATTCTTGATGGTTCAAACAGTGTATATAAGCGAATCAACATGGTGGCCAAAATGAATTTTCCAATCAGCTCTCTTCCTTCAGTGGCGATTGCGGCTAACCTGTTCAGCTATTTTGTGATGATGGCAATTTATGTCATTGTGCTGCTTGCGTTTGGCATTTATCCAAATCTTCATTGGCTTGAATATATTTACTATTTGTTTTGCATGATTGTTTTTATGTTCGCATTCAGTTTGTTTAATTCAACGATCAGTGTGCTGGTCAGGGATTATCAGTTCCTGCTGCAATCTGTGACAAGGCTGTTGTTTTTCCTGCTGCCGATTTTTTGGGATATTTCCACGCAGCTGGGGGACAAGCACCCGGCATTGTTGAACGTGATTAAGCTGAATCCGCTTTTTTATATTATCGACGGATTCAGAAACAGTTTTCTCGGCGGAAGCTGGTTTTTCGAAGATGCAACTTACATGCTGTATTTCTGGGCTTTCACATTATTGCTCTTGACTGTAGGAGCTGTCTTGCATATGAAATTCAGGGACAGGTTTGTTGACTTTCTTTAATACGTAAGGAGATTTTAATGATGAAACTAAAAGTTTCGTTTCGAAATGTTTCAAAACAGTATCAGCTTTATGAAAAACAATCGGATAAAATTAAAGGGCTGTTTTTTCCGATTAAGGATAAAGGTTTTTTTGCTGTGCGGAATGTCTCCTTTGACGTGTATGAAGGGGAGACGATCGGATTTGTAGGGATTAACGGATCGGGAAAATCGACGATGTCCAACCTGCTGGCAAAAATCATTCCGCCGACAAGCGGTGAAATCGAAATGAACGGACAGCCGTCCCTGATTGCGATTTCCGCAGGATTAAACAACGCGCTGACGGGCAGAGACAACATTCGTCTCAAGTGCTTAATGATGGGTCTCACAAATAAAGAAATTGATGAGATGTATGACAGCATCGTTGAATTCGCAGAAATCGGCGAGTTTATCAATCAGCCGGTCAAAAGTTACTCCAGCGGGATGAAATCCCGGCTCGGCTTTGCGATCTCAGTGCATATCGATCCTGATATTTTAATTATTGACGAAGCATTGTCAGTAGGGGACCAAACCTTCTATGATAAATGTGTTGACAGAATTACCGAGTTTAAAAATCAAGGAAAGACCATTTTCTTCGTCAGCCATTCAATCGGTCAAATTGAGAAAATTTGCGATCGGGTCGCCTGGATCGATAATGGTGAGCTGCGCATGTTTGATGACACAAAGACGGTCGTAAAGGAATATAAAGAATTTATAAGCTGGTTTAAAAAGCTTTCCAAAAAAGAGAAAGACAAATATAAAAAAGAACAATTAGCCAGCCGCAAACAGGTCTTGTCTGAAGAAGATCTTGCTCATCGGGAAAAAGACAAGAAAAAACAAAAATCTTTGGCAAATATCATTCCGATTGCGGGTTTGTCCATCCTGGCCGTATTGGCCGCCGGAGCGATGTTTGTTTAAAAGAAAAGGCGCGTAGATGATATTATAAAAAGCTATTGGATATCCATCCAATAGCGTCAGCGTGTCGACAAACCCTCGCATTCGTTGTCAGGCCTGCGCGTCGGTGCTCACGAATAGGAGAAGGATCAGCGGCTAACCGCCCAGGCGTCCTGCCTGAACGCCGCCGTCATCACATCCTGTGAAAGTCAGCTTCCGATGCTCGGCCTTCCTAGACTGCAAGGGTTTTCAATCACGCTGAAAGAATGATGAAAAAATCCCAAAACTAAGAGCAGTTTTGGGATTTTTTCAATAATCTGAAGCTATTGGATATCCATCCAATAGCTTTTTTATTAAACTTCTTCTTTTGCCAGAAGATCCTGCATAAATGGAATTAGTGAATCCTTCAGTTCGCTGTCCTGCATGGCAAATTCGAGAGTTGTCTGGATAAAACCGAGTTTTTCTCCGACGTCATAGCGTTTGCCTTCAAAGTCATAAGCGAATACGCGCTGGATTTCGTTTAACTTCTGAATCGCATCTGTCAGCTGGATCTCTCCGCCCGCGCCGATTTGCTGTTTATCTAAGTACATGAAAATTTCAGGAGTAAAGACATACCGTCCCAAAATCGCAAGGTTAGACGGTGCTGTTCCCGGTTTTGGTTTTTCAACGAAGTTTTTGACCTGGTATAGGCGCCCTTCGTTTGTCAGAGGATCAATAATCCCGTAGCGGTGCGTTTGGTCTTCAGGCACTTGCTGAACGCCGATAACGGATGAGAGAGTTTTTTCGTACTCGTCCATCAGCTGGCGAAGGCCTGGTTTTTCCGCTTGGACAATATCGTCTCCAAGAAGCACTGCGAACGGCTCGTCCCCAATAAAGTTGCGAGCGCACCAAACGGCATGTCCGAGTCCTTTTGGTTCTTTTTGGCGAATATAGTGGATGTCAGCGAGATTAGACGCTTTCTTTACTTTTTCAAGCAGTTCAGTTTTGCCTTTTTCCTCCAGGTTTCGTTCGAGCTCCGGTGAGAAATCGAAATGATCTTCAATCGCGCGTTTGCTTTTACCGGTTACGATGATAATGTCTTCAATGCCGGCTTCAACGGCTTCTTCAATAATATATTGAATGGTTGGCTTATCTACGATTGGAAGCATTTCTTTAGGCATCGCTTTCGTTGCAGGGAGGAAACGTGTTCCAAGGCCTGCTGCGGGAATAATCGCTTTACGAACTTTCTTCAACTCAATACACCTTCCTTAAACTATGTTTTCTACTCAGCGAGAAAAAATACGCTTTAGCAAGCGGAGAGTATGCTGAATATATGTATGGTATACCCCGAAAAATTACAATTACAAACTCATCATATAAGAAAAACAATTCTTAAACAAGTATAAACAGGTATAAAGCGTAAAGATGTTATATAATGAAGGGAAATCTCATTCTTCAACAAGGATGGTTGCGGTTTGATCAACGGATGTTTTATGATGAGAATATCGTCCATAAGCAATCGATGGGCGGGATTAATTCCAACGAGAAAACACGGGCAAAGCGGTAATCAATCGATTCAGCAGACGATTCTTAAAAAAGCTGTTCATACAGAAAACAGGTGATAGAAAAATGAAGAAACTAAAAGTCATGACAGTATTCGGCACGCGCCCTGAAGCCATAAAAATGGCTCCGCTCGTGCTAGAATTAAGAAAATATCCCGAAATTGAGTCTTATGTGACGGTTACAGCCCAGCACAGGCAAATGCTTGACCAGGTGCTTGAAGCTTTTAACATAAAGCCTGATTTTGATTTGAATATCATGAAAGAAAGGCAAACGCTGGCTGAAATTACGTCTAATGCGCTTGTGAAGCTGGACGAGCTGTTTCAGTCTATCAAACCGGATATTGTGCTTGTTCACGGTGATACGACAACGACATTTGCGGGAAGTCTTGCCGCTTATTATCACCAGATTTCCGTCGGCCATGTAGAGGCGGGGCTCAGGACCGGAAACAAATACTCGCCGTTTCCCGAAGAGCTGAACAGGCAGCTGACGGGATCGATTGCCGATCTTCATTTTGCGCCGACAGAGCAGGCCGAAAAGAATCTGCTCCGTGAAAATAAAGACCCGGAGACGATTTTCGTCACTGGAAATACGGCAATCGATGCGCTTCACACAACAGTGAGGGACGGCTATTCACATCCTGTTCTTGAAAAAATAGGAAATGAAAAGATGATTTTACTTACCGCCCACCGCCGTGAAAATTTAGGTAAGCCGATGGAAAACATGTTTAAAGCGATCAGGCGGATCGTCGAAGAATTTGACGACGTACAGGTTGTTTATCCTGTTCATCTCAATCCCGCTGTTCGTGAAGCGGCTGCAAAGCATTTCGGCGATTTGGAGAAGGTCCATCTGATAGAGCCGCTCGAAGTCATTGATTTTCACAACTTTGCGGCTGAAGCTCACTTCATCCTCACCGACTCGGGAGGGGTGCAGGAAGAAGCGCCGTCGCTCGGAAAGCCGGTTCTCGTGCTTCGCGATACGACGGAACGGCCTGAAGGCGTTCAGGCCGGGACGCTTAAACTGGCAGGTACGGATGAAGATAAGATTTATCAGCTGACTAAACAGCTGTTGACCGATCAAGATGAATATCGCAAAATGTCCCGGGCTTCAAACCCGTACGGGGACGGACAGGCTTCGCGGCGAATTGCAGAGGTGCTGCTTTATCGGTACGGATACCGAAGCACGCGGCCTGATGTGTTTAAAGACTAATAAAAAAAGCTTCCTTTTCAGGAAGCTTTTTTATTAAGGCTTTCTTTCAATTCAGCTGTAATGTCGGAAAGGGAACTTTCGTCGGCTTTGTAATAATAGATTCCGTTGATTTTTGTGCCGTCGCCTTTGAGCTCATGCTGGATGACTTTTGAGCGGGCTTCTTTATAGCCGGATTGGATATCCCACATATTGTCAAACGTGAGATTCGTTTTAACGTTGTTTTCGATCACTTTGAACATATCTCCGAATTTCGTGATGGATGATATATTGGCGCCTTTGTTAATGATACCTTCGATGACTTGACGCTGCCTGTTCTGGCGCCCGAAGTCGCCGTTCGGGTCCTCTTTCCTCATTCTCGTATAAGCGAGCGCTTCTTTTCCGTTCAGCGTAATCTCGCCTTTGCCGAATGAATATCCGTCGTAGTTGAAAGCGAATGTACTGTTTACAGTAATGCCGCCGAGCGTATCTACGACATCCTTGAAGCTTTCCATATTGACTTTGATAAAGTAGTCGACAGGAACATCGAGGAAGTTCTCAACCGTGTCTACCGTCATCTGAACGCCGCCGAATGCGTAGGAGTGGTTGATTTTATCCATCTTGCCTTTGCCGATAATTTCAGTATACGTATCCCTCGGGATGCTGACCATTTCAGTCGTTTTCGTTTTCGGATTCACCGTCATATAGATGAGGGAGTCTGCGCGCCCCTTATCACCGTCCCGTTCATCGACACCCATGAGAAGCACGGAAAACGGGTCATGGTTATCAATGTCAACAGCTGAATCGCGTTTTTTTGATTTGTTAATATTTTCATGAATGTTCGCTACAGTAGATGCCGCTTTATGCCATAAGTAATAGGCATAACTGCCTGTGCTGAGAACGAAAATGCCAATCAAAGCGATAATTGTATATAGAATTTTTTTCTTTTTCTTCCTCTTTTCAGCTCTCATATAGCCCTCACCTTTTAATAGTCTACTTTGATTATAAGTTTCTTAAAATTCGAAAACAACAAAAATTTATATGTGTCCTTTTGGATAGACGAAATCATTAGAAAAATGTTTCAAAAAAACCAATCAATCTGCAAAATTTTTCGCTATAATTAAAGAATCTGTTGGAATTTGTCGATAAAAAGGGAGAGGTGAAGAAGATGAAAAAACTCATAGTTCTAACATTATCAATGCTGCTTTTGTTGTCAGCCTGCGGCACTTCGGGCCAATCGGAGGACAAGTCAAGCTCAGACAATAAAAATGCGGCCTCTGAAGAAACCGTCACTAAAGAAGGTTCATTCGCGGGGTTGGCTGACAGCCACACAATTGCGGTGAACATTGACGGCAAAGAAACAACGCTTCAAGTCGATGAAGATCTTCAGGACAAAGTCAATTCCATTGAAGAAGGCAAAAAAGTCGAAGTCCAATATACAAAAGGTGAAAATGGCGTTTTGGAGCTGAAAAGCATCGAAACAAAATAAAGAGCTGAATCAAGGGGGTACATAACGTTTTGAAAAAGATGAAGCTTCTGCTTCTGTCGTCAGTAACTGCCGCAGCTCTGATGTTTACACAATCTGCCCAGGCTGCCGACAAAACCATTTCGGTAAAGTTAAGCAATTATTTGGGCAATAAATCAAGCGTTGATGTCGACATTACCGGCGCATACGAAATCCCGGGCTCGGGAATCGCCGCGACAGAGCGGTACGGCGGGGCGACCCGCTTCGATGTGGCAAACAATGTCGCATCTGCCGGATGGACGAACCCGAGCACTGTCGTGGTTGTCAATCGGGACGCTTTTGCGGACGCGCTTTCTGCAACTCCGCTTGCAAAGAAGTACGATGCGCCGATTCTATTAACGGATGCGGGTACGCTGACGGCGAAAACCGAAACTCAAATTGCCAAGATGAAGCCTGATAATATCTTAATTATCGGGGGAACAACGAGCGTTTCCAAAAATGTTGAAAACACGCTGAAAAAGTATGGGGCAATTGACCGCATCGGCGGCGCCAACCGCTATGATGTGTCCAAAAACATCGCGAGCCGGATGGGGTCCTACAGCCAAGCGATTGTTGCCACCGGCTTAGTCTTTTCCGACGCTCTGTCTATCGCGCCTTATGCGGCAATGAACGGTTATCCGATACTGCTCTCAGGGAATAATACAATCCGAAGCGATTACAATATTCCGAGCAAGGTTACGATCGTCGGCGGTCCGTTGAGTGTCAGCACAGGCGTTGAAAACACATTAAAGAAAAAAGCGGCTGTTACCCGCATCGGCGGAGCGAACAGATACGAAGTGTCAGCGAACATTGTCAACACGCTTAACATGAACGCATCAAAGGTTTTCATGTCTAATGGAACGACTTTTGCGGATGCGCTGGCCGGTTCCGTCCTTGCTGCCAAACAAAAGCATCCTTTGCTGCTTGTCCAAGCGGGCAGCCTGCCGACACCTGTTGCAGATGTAGTCGCGAAAAAAGGAACACAGTCTTTTGCTTTGCTTGGGGGGACCACCTCGATCACGGATTCATTGAAAAATAGCCTGGCAGATATGTTTACCGGAGACGGATACTCTGTTAACGTGTCGAGCGGAAAGCTTGTGCTCTATAAAAATAATAGAGCCGTCAAAACGCTTGGAACGTCATTTACGGCATCACCTAAAAAATATTCGACGTCAAATTCCATCAGCATCAACGGAAGGCCTTATTTAGGCAAGATGAAGTTTACGATTGAATCAAGCAAATATGTTCGGCCGATAAACGAAAACATTCCGTTCGAAGATTATTTAAAAGGTGTTGTGCCGCACGAAATGCCGGCAAGCTGGCAGACGGAAGCGTTAAAAGCCCAAGCGGTGGCGGCGAGAACTTATTCGGTCGGTTCCGCAGGAAAAGTAGTGGCCGATACGCAGGCGTTTCAAGTATACGGAGGATACGACTGGAATTCGAAGACATCCAGCGTTGTAAATGCCACAAAAGGACAAGTTTTAAAATATAACGGCAATTTGATTTCAGCCGTTTACTCGTCAAGCAACGGGGGATATACGGAAGCAAGCGCAGAGGTATGGGGCGGCAGTGTGCCATATTTAATTGCCAAAGCGGATACATATGACCCGCAAAACAGCTGGTCGATTTCCTTGAATAGGACGCAGATCAATACCAGCGGCTTAAACCTGAGCAGCCCTGGCACATGGTGGAATACGACAAATGAAACGAACTCCGCCTATTTGTCTGGACTGAAAAGCTGGTTTATTACCAATAAATATCCTAGTGCAGAATCTATTAAGATTACGAAAATCTCAAGCCTGACCCTGAGCAGCGCAAAAACTGCCGGTCAGCGGCCGAAAACAGCAGAGGTGAAGTTTTCTTACTTTGTTAAAGAAAAATCAAATGGCTATGTTCTATCAAACGGAAAACTTTCAGAAAAAACAGCGACGATTTCCGTGACGACGACTCAATTAAGATCGATGCTGGGCGGCATGAATATGAAGAGCACGTATGCTTCTGTATCCAGCAATACGAACGCTTTTACTCTCAGCGGTAAAGGATTCGGACACGGCATCGGCATGAGTCAGTACGGAGCAAATGCCAGAGCTGCTGCCGGGCACGATTACAAGAAGATTTTAAGTTTCTACTATCCAAATACGACTCTATCAAGCTATTAATAGAGTTTGAACAGGAGGCAGCAGTGCCTCCTCTGTTCATGTTCAGGGGAAAACATAACATTTACATTTTTGGAGGTTATTTTTTTGAGGGTTTTTCTTAAAGCTGTACCTATGTTGTTGTTAGGGTTCTTTTTGTTTGTGCCTAATGTATTTGCGGCCAACTCTGTCACAAGATTAGACGGTGCAAACCGATATGAGGTTGCGGTGAACGTTTCCAAGCAGGGGTGGACAAGTGCAAGCACTGTGATTGTTGCAAATGGAAAGGCATATGCAGACGTCCTTTCAGCGACTCCATTTGCCTATCGAAACAACGCGCCTGTTCTATTAACGGAAGCGTCTAAACTGCCAACGGCCACTAAAAACCGAATCAGTCAATTAAAACCTAGCAAAGTGATCGTAATCGGCGGAACCGTCAGCGTTCAAAACGGTGTCGTAAGCGAGATCAAAAAGCTTGGTGTGTCATCTGTCGAACGCATCGGCGGAGCGAATCGCTACGAGGTTGCGGCGAATATTGCGAATAAGCTGCCGAGCAATTCGAAAGCTGTCATCGCAAACGGGACGGCCTATGCTGACAGCCTTGCGATCGGCGCATATGCCGCGAGAAACGGCATCCCGATTCTTTTAACATCGTCGAATTCCATACCGACAGCGACAAAAAATGCGATGAAGAGCAAAGGAACAACATCGACCATTGTCGTAGGCGGTGAAGTCAGCATCTCCAGCAGCGTTTACAAACAGCTTGCTTCTCCGACGCGGATCGGCGGCAGCAACCGCTATGAAGTCGCGGCCAATGTCGTCAAGAAATATTATTCTTCTGCCAAGAATGCAATCATCAGCAACGGCTATGCGTATGCCGACGGATTAACAGGATCTGTTCTGGCGGCTAAGCAAAACCGTCCGATGATGTTCACGAATGCATCATCTTTGCCGACACCGACAAGAGAAGTGATCGGTTCCAAAAACATGACGACGTTTACTGTGCTTGGCGGAACGGTTTCTCTTCAATCCAATGTCGTGTCACAGCTGAAGAATCCGATCGTCGGCAAAAAAATCTTCATTGATGCAGGGCACGGAGGTACAGACAGCGGTGCCGTCGGCAACGGTTTATATGAGAAAAGCGTGAACCTTGATGTTGCAAAATTAATTAATACGAAACTATCAAACGGCGGTGCTCTGCCAATTATGGCGAGAACGAACGACACTTACCTGACGCTCGCACAGCGCGTGTCAAAAGCGCAGTCAAATCATGCGGATTTGTTTGTCAGCATCCATGCAAACTCGGCAACGCCAGCTGCTTCCGGAACAGAAACCTACTATTATACAACATATGAATCTGCCAACAGCAAACGGCTGGCAACCGAGATTCAAAACCGTCTCTATGTTGCATTGAATACAAAAAACCGCGGTGTAAAGATCGGCAACTTCCATGTCATCAGGGAATCAAAAATGCCAAGCTGCCTTGTTGAACTTGCGTTTATCAGCAATGTAAGCGATGCGACAAAACTCAAAAGCTCGACTTACAAAGAAAAAGGCGCTAAAGCGATTTACGACGGAATCGTTGCTTACTATTAAAATATAAACAGAAAACTCGTTTTTCGAAAAATTGCCTATGCTGCCTTTGTTTTGTCTTTATTATATAGTATGATATTTTTGGTGAAATTAAAGATAAAACGGAGGCGGTGCATTTTTAACAAAAAATCAACGAATTTACTAATTTTAATAACTCCTTTACATTGTGTTTACGTTCGTATGCTACACTGACGAATAGATCAAACAGTAACATACTAATCGAGGTGTATGCTAGTGAGTATCGACAAAAGTTTAAGAATGTACAATGAATATTCAAGCCAGCAAACTTATTCCTGTGCTCTATCTAAAAAAGCAGTACGTTATTTATATATGAAACGGATAATGGATATCGTCCTTTCCTTGATTGGGCTCGCTCTTACACTGCCGTTTATTCTGCTGTTTTGTATATTAATCTGTATCGAAACACCGGGTTCTCCGTTATACCGGCAGGAACGCGTCGGAAAAGACGGGAAGCATTTCAAGGTGATCAAGCTGCGTTCTATGAGAATTGACGCAGAAAAATCCGGTGCGAAATGGGCTCAGAAGGATGATCCGCGCATCACTGCAGTCGGGTCTTTTATAAGAAGAACAAGAATCGATGAACTTCCGCAGTTGATCAATGTGCTGGCCGGAGACATGAGCATTGTGGGGCCAAGGCCTGAAAGACCGATGTTTACCGCTCAGTTTCACCACGAAATTCCGGGATTTAAAAACCGCTTAATCGTTAAGCCGGGTTTAACGGGACTTGCGCAGGTGAACGGAGGCTATGATATCAGTCCGAGAGAAAAATTGGTGCACGATCTGTATTACATTCGGAATTTAACGTTTCTTCTCGATTTGAAGGTTATGCTGAAAACGATTAAAGTAGTATTGACTGGCGAAGGAGCCAGATAATACGAGGAAGTTAGGAATATGCTATGTCTACCATTACGAAACAAATATTAAGCGGTGCAAAATGGACAAGTGTTTCAACTTTGATCGTCACGGTCATTCAAATTATACAGTTTGCACTGCTCGGCAATATCATGACAATTGCCGAATTCGGTTTGGTCGGAATGCTGACCACCGTAACGATTTTCACACAAATTGTACTCGATATGGGATTCGGGGCCGCTTTAATTCAAAAGGAGAACATCAGTGAACGCCAATTATCGACCTTGTATTGGCTGAATATCCTAACGGGCATCCTTTTGTTTATCGGCCTCTTTTTCCTGAGTCCGTTCATCGCAGACTTTTATCAGCGGGACGAACTTGTTTTTCTAGTGCGGATTTTGGCCGTCATGTTTTTAATCGCCCCGGTCGGCCAGCAGTATCAATATATGCTGCAAAAAGATCTGAAGTTTAATGTGCTGAGCAAAATAGAAGCGGGAGTCACCGTTTTGTCTTTTGTGCTCCTGCTCGTTTTGGTTTTTCTGATGGATCCGATTGTGGCCTATGCATTGTCACAAGTTTTTCTTAATTCGGTTAAAGGCATCATGTTTTTTGCTGTATATTTAAAAAAATGGCGTCCTTCTTTCGTCTTTGCATTGGGGGAAGTGAAAGAATTTTTCTCGTTCGGCGCGTTTCAGCTTGCTTCAAGGCTTGTAAACAGGCTTGGCGCCAATATCGACATGATTTTAATCGGGCGGTTTCTCGGTGCGGAAGCATTGGGAATCTATAACCTGGCGTATCAGATTATTACGATTCCCGTATTAAAAATCAATCCGATCGTAACAAGGGTAGCGTTTCCTGTCTTCTCAAAGAATCAAGGGGACAACCAAACGCTGCGCGAAGGCTTTTTAAATATGACAAAGCTTCTCGCGCTGATTTCATTCCCGCTCCTGATCGGACTGACGACTGTTTCAGATTTATTTGTTGAAGTCGTCTTCGGAGAAAAATGGCTGCAGGCCGTACCGGTTCTGAACATCCTCGCGATTGTCGGGCTGCTCAGGGTTCTGATGAATCCGAACGGATCGGTTTTGCTGGCGAAGGGGCGAGCAGACCTGGCATTTTATTGGGACAGCGGGATCATGCTCCTTTATGGGCTGTCTCTTTACGCGGCGGTATTAACGAATGATTTGACGATCACCGCCTGGACATATGCAGCGATCAGCCTGGTCAATTTCTTTATCGGCAGATGGCTGCTCAAATATGTCATCCAGCTGAAGCTGGGCGAATATTTCAGAACCGTTGGAAAACCGCTGGCCTTGACGCTGCTCATGGCATTGCTGGCTCTTGTCTTGAGCGTCGGCAGCAGACATCTGCTTCACGGCGCCATGCTTCAGCTGGCAGTTTCCGTCGGGATCAGCGGGATTTTTTACGGTTTTCTGGTCGGCAAATTTTATCGGCGGGCTATGAGGGCCCAATTAGGAAGATGACAGCAGAAAGGGCGGTTCATCATTGAAGGTTCTTTGGATTACCAGCGTTTATCCAAGCAGTCAAAGGCCGGGAGAAGGCGTTTTTCATGAAACACAGGTTCAGGCGCTGCAGATGCAGGGCGTTGATGTGACGGTCATATGTCCATTGCCTGTGAATCCTGCTCCTCTCAGGCTGCTGAAAAAAAAATACCGTCAAGTGCGAACAGTCCCGGAATATGAAGAAAGAAAAGGCATCCCGGTTTACAGGCCGCCGTATACGGCTTTGCCTGGACAGCTAAAATGGGCTCAGCCGCATCGCCGGATCGCAAAGTCTGTATTGAGGACGATCGAGAAGCACGGGCTTGCGCCGGATCTTATCCATGCCCATTTCGCGATGCCATCCGGGGGTGCCGCTGCCGTTGTTTCACAGAAGCTGAAGGTTCCTTATGTTCTGACTTTGCACGGAAGCGATGTCAATATTTATCCCCATTACAGCAAAGGCGCTTTTCGAGCATTTGAAACAGCTGTGCATTCCGCAGCAAAAGTATTGGCTGTCAGCGAAGCGCTGAAAGCCAAAACGAAAGAAATGACCGGTGCTGAAAGCTCGGTGCTTCCTATTGGAGTCAACCTGGACCGGTTTCAAAAGCCCTCCGCTTCAACACTTGAATTGAGGGAGAAACTCGGCCTGCCGCAAGACAAAAAGTTGCTGACGTTCGTCGGCCGCTTGGTGAAGGGAAAGGGAGTAGCCGAGCTGGCAGAAGCGGTCAGGCAGCTTGATGACAGCTACAGAGCTGTATTCATCGGCGACGGACCGGAGAAGCAGAACATCCGTCAAATCGCCGGTGAAAAAGCAGTATTGACGGGGCAGGTCGCAAACCATGAGATATCAGAATATCTGGCTGCATCAGATCTGTTTGTGCTCCCTTCGTATTCTGAAGGGATGCCGACTGTTGTCATTGAAGCGCTCGCTCTCAAGGTTCCGGTGCTTTGTACGGCGGTCGGGGGGGTTCCGTCTTTATTCGGAAAGCATGAACACCTTCTGATCAAGCCGCACTCGGCTTCCAGCATAACAGAAGCTGTCAAGGGATATTTGGAAGGCGGCAATTGGCAAGAAGCCATCGCTGAAGAGCTGTATCAAACGGTGCACGAGGATTATGACGCCTTTAAAAATGCCGGAAAGCTGCTGGATGTGTATGGGGATGTTGTCAAGAACAAAAATTAAGTTGGGGTCTGTCGGTTAATATGCGTATGAATGTTGAATATAATACTGTTTAAACCCATTTATTTGCGTCTAAGCTAATAAAAATAAGGATTGGGAAAACGAAAAACCCAGATTTTTTCAATAGAAAGAGATAAAGATCATTACCTAAATCAAGCTATTGGATTTGAAGGGTCAGCTGAAAGAAGGGAATGATAATGTTGAAAAGAATCGCTGTCATTGGAACGGGATATGTCGGGCTGGTGTCTGGAACTTGTTTTGCCGAAGTGGGAAACTCGGTTGTCTGCTGCGATATTGATGCTGAAAAAATAAGAGGACTCTCAGCCGGAGTGATGCCGATTTATGAAAACGGCCTAAAAGAACTTGTGGATAAAAACGTAAACGAAAATCGCTTATTTTTCTCTACTGATATTCCAAAAGCGATTGAAGAAGCTGAGATTATTTATATTGCAGTCGGTACACCGATGTCGGAAACAGGGGAAGCGGATCTGACATTTGTTAAATCCGTTGCCGAAATGATCGGGAAGCACCTGAACGGCTATAAAGTCATCGTCAACAAAAGCACTGTCCCTGTTGGAACAGGAAAGCTC
This sequence comes from Bacillus sp. FSL L8-0528, assembly GCF_038593085.1. Lineage (NCBI taxonomy): Bacteria > Bacillati > Bacillota > Bacilli > Caryophanales > Bacillaceae > Bacillus > Bacillus sp. FSL L8-0528. Next base: position 3,689,066 of record NZ_CP151961.1, on the reverse strand, counting down.
GTACAAGCCATTATAGAACGCAATTCAAAAGGGGAATTCCCTTTCGACGTCGTGTCGAATCCGGAATTCCTTCGTGAAGGAACAGCTATTTACGATACGATGAATATGGAAAGAGCAGTCATCGGCGCGACAAGCGAAAAGGCTGCTGCCATTATTGAAGAGCTTCATACGCCATTTCAAACGAAAATCGTCAAGTCTAACCTTGAAAGTGCAGAAATGATTAAATACGCTGCAAATGCATTTTTGGCTACAAAGATCTCGTTCATTAATGATATCGCGAATATTTGCGAAAGGGTCGGAGCTGATGTATCCAAGGTGTCTGAAGGCGTCGGACTCGACAGCAGAATCGGCAGTAAATTTTTAAAAGCCGGAATCGGCTTTGGCGGCTCTTGCTTCCCTAAAGACACGATGGCTTTATTGCAAATCGCGAAGTCAGTCGGTTATCCTTTTAAATTGATTGAAGCTGTCATCGAGACGAATCAAAAGCAGCGCGCCCACATTGTGCAAAAGCTCCTTGATGTGTTCGGCGATTTAAACGGCATGACCATTTCGGTTCTTGGGCTGGCATTCAAGCCGAATACAAACGATATGCGCTCGGCGCCGTCTCTGGATGTCATTCCGATGCTGAGAAGCCTCGGTGCTAGAGTCAAAGCGTTTGATCCGATTGCTGTACCTGAAGCAGAAAAGCTTCTCGGCGATCAAGCCGTTTACAGCGAAGATCTGTATGAGACGATTCAGGATACGGATGCGTGCGTCATATTGACGGAGTGGCCGGAAGTACAGAACATGGATATTGCCAAACTTAAGTCTGCTTTGAAAAACCCCGTCTTAATCGATGGAAGAAATATATTTGAAATTGAACAAATGAGAAACGAAGGCATGATCTACCATTCAATCGGACGGCCGGAAGAACAGGGAGAAGGAATCCTGACCAACGTATAAACAACGGGGGGATAACAATGGAAAAAGTACTAGTGACAGGCGGATGCGGATTTATCGGCTCGCATATTGCTGAACAGCTTCTAAAAGAAAATTACCGGGTTTCAATTCTTGATAATTTAACTACGGGACACCGCTCCAACATTGACGGTCTCCCAATTGACTTTTATGAGCAGGATATCACGAAGCCGGAAGTCATCGACGTCATCAAAAGCATTGATCCCGATTATATTGTTCATTTAGCTGCACAAGTAAGCGTAGCGGAGTCTGTCAGCGATTTTTTAAATGATGAAAACATCAATATCAGAGGATCGCTCCATATCATTAAAGCAGCTGGTGAATGCAATGTGAAAAAGATCGTCTTTGCATCATCAGCGGCTGTTTATGGAAATCCGGATTACCTGCCTGTCGACACCCGTCACCAAACAAACCCAGGCTCACCCTACGGGCTGACGAAGCTTACAGTGGAGAACTATTTAAAACTGGCTTATGATCTATATGGAACCGAGTATTGCATTTTGCGGTACAGCAACGTGTACGGGCCGCGCCAGGATGCAAAAGGAGAGGGCGGCGTTGTATCGATTTTCTCCGATTTGCTGACCAGCGGCAAGGCTCCGGTAATTTTTGGAGACGGAGAACAATCACGCGATTTTATTTATGTCGGTGATGTAGCTTCTGCCAACGTAAAGGCGCTAAAAGCTCAATCAAACGTTTGTTTAAATGTTTCAAACGGCTTTTCCATCACGGTCAATGAGCTGTTTACAGAGATGAAAAAAGCGACGAACTCTGATCTTTCTCCGATTTATCAAGATGAACGGCCGGGGGATATCCGCCACAGCACACTGTGTAATGAAGAAACAAAGAAAATCTTAAACTGGGAACCAAAAATGCCGCTTGCTGAAGGACTGGAAAAGACCATTTCATATTATAAAAAAGAAATGAATACGTAAATCACTGGCTGCTGGCTGATGTCGGCAGCCCTTTTCCAGAAAGAAGCGGAAGGAGGGGGAAAAATGAGTCTCAAACGTTCCGCGGTCAATGTTCTGGTTTGGCTCGCCGCATTGACCGCAGGGTTAGCATTCGTTGTATTGGCCCAGTCCAATGCAAAAAAAATCTTGTTAGCATGTCTAATTTTGATTGCGCTGGCTGTGATCGTTGTGCTCCGGAAGTATTTGTCGTCCGAGCAATTGCTGATGCCCGTATTATATCTGCTCATCGCTGCAACTTTTGCCAACAATGCTTTTTTTGCGATTAAATTGGGCTTTTTCAGCCTGTTTCCATATCGAATACTTCTGATTCTGGCAGGATTCTTATTCATAGCGGAAATGTTGAAAGGCAGCCAGCACCTTGAAAAGTGGAAGCAGGTGCATGTCAAAGGCATTCTGATGTTTTTCGCGTTTTGGTTCTGCTATGGACTGATTTCGCTGCTATGGGTCAAGTCTGCCACTGATGGCATAAAATATCTGTTCCTATTGGCAATGGGAATGTTTTTTGTTTTTCTGGTTGTCATGTTTTTTCAAAAAATGGATCGTATTCTCGCGTTTTATTACATATGGCTTGTCATGACCGTATTTTTAATGGTCATCGGGTTTTACAATCACTTTACGTTAAACCACCTGCCGAGCTCGACCCTTTATAACGGGCCGCACTATAAACAGCACTATCCGACATCCGTTTTTTTCAACCAGAATGACTTTGCGACATTTCTGTCCATCAGCTTTTTCTTTTATTTATCTTTTTTCAAAAACATTAAAAACAGCTACTTAAAAATAGCGGGGCTGCTCCTTGCGTTCTGTTCGGCATACTTGATTTTCCTGACTGGATCAAGAGCCAGCATCCTGGGGGTCATAGCCGGCCTTGCCGTTTATGTGTTCATTTTGCTGCCGAAGGTGCTTAAAAAATGGGCGCTCATCGCCGCAGCTGCAGGATGTATCGCTTTTGTCACACTGTTTGCAGGAAAGATTACCGGAGCTTTTTATACATACTTTTTGGCTCCGCAAACCGCACACGATTTCAGCGAGCCGCTGCCATCCAATGTCGCCAGGGCGAATTTGTTGAAAAACGCCGGGCATTATGTGCTGGATACTTACGGATTTGGCGTCGGCGCCGGCAATGTGCCATATTATTTGGAGCATCATGCACTGTTCGATACGGACCGGGTCGTGGAGGTTCATAACTGGCTCGTTGAGATCATGACGAATTTTGGAGTGGTGATGATGCTCGGTTATTTAACGATGTACATTTATTTAATAACCGTGCTTTACAGATATTATAAAAGATCGCTTGGAAGACGGCCAAAGCTTCTTATTGAAGGTTTGACAGCCGCGCTCGTCGCCTTCCTTGTGTCAAGCATCAGTCCGAGTTCCGTCTCGAATTTATATTTCCATTGGGTGTTCCTCGCGCTTGTGATTGCGACGGTTAATACCTTTAGAGTCTGCGGAACGGATGAAACCGAACAGTATAGGTGATTTTTGAAAATCGAATTTAAAAACAGGGAGAAATTCATGTGATGAATTTAATCAAACGTATTGCTGGTAGAGTGAAAAAGTTTATTGTGGCGATTATTGCGCTTCCTCTTATTCTTGGTCTTGTCGGCTATTTTATGCCGAAGGGGAGCGTTGCTCCGTCCGATTACACGGCTACTGTAACGATATCAACCGGGAACTATGGAGAAGCGAAGTACAACAATGCAAAGCAGGTGCCGCTGCTGTTGAAAAACGAAGCTTTTTTAAAGGACATTTTCCCGGATATGCCGGAAGAGGATCTGGCACAGTTGAAAGACGATCTGGCGATTGAAATCAGAACGGATTCACTTTTTAATTTAAGCTATACAGGGCCTGATAAACAGGAAACATTGGATACTTTAGGAAAAGTTAAAGATGCCTATATGAAAGGCGATAAGGCGCTGTTTTCAAAAAGGGAAGAAGTCATCGAAAAGAATATTAAGGCCCTTGAAGGTGAAACAGTCAGCGCTGATTCCAAAGTTGATAAACAGCGGTTTTTGTATGAGCTTGAAACAAGCAAGCTTGATATGAAGGCTGCTGAAGAAATTGAGCCTTTGATCGTGCTGGATAACCAGGCTGCCGGCATGTCGCCTAAAAAAAGAGCGGTATTAGGCGTACTGATCGGTTTAGCGCTGTCGTTTTTTATCATTGTCGTTCCGGAAGTATTCAGAGAACGTTAAATTTTTAATTGGGGATGTGGATCAGGACCATGACGAGGCAAAAACCTTTAATCTCTGTCATTACGCCTTCCTATAACGCGGAGGAATTTATCGAAAAAACCATTCAGTCCGTCTTAAATCAGACGTTTTCCGACTGGGAAATGATCATTGCCGATGATTGCTCAACAGATGGGACAAGAGACATTTTGAAGCGCTATGAAGAAGATGATGAGCGGATCCATGCCATTTTTCTGAAAGAAAATCAAGGCGCTGCAGCGGCTCGAAATGCGGCGCTCAGCAAAGCCGAAGGGCGCTATGTCGCCTTTTTGGACAGCGATGATTTGTGGAAAGCAGAAAAGCTGGATAAGCAGCTTGACTTTATGAGGAAGCATCAGCATGCTTTCACATTTACGGCATACGAGCTGATCAGCCAAGACGGCGAACCGCTTCATAAAACCATTCATGCACCCGTCAGCCTTACATATGATGATGTATTAAAAAATACGATTATCGGCTGTTTGACGGTGATGATTGACAGAGAGCAAACGGGTGATATCCGGATGCCGAATATAAGAACCCGTCAGGATTTGGCGACATGGCTGTCCGTATTAAAGCGGGGATTCAAGGCATTCGGTCTGAACGAACCCCTCGCCGAATACCGCATCGTTGAAACATCGATCTCCAGAAACAAGTGGAAGGCGGCGCGAAAAACCTGGTATGTGTACAGGGAAATCGAACGCCTTCACTTGATGAAAGCGACATGGTGCTTTTTCCATTACGCTAAGAACGCAGTCATGAAAAGATTATAACGGCATTGACAGAAAAGGTGATTGAAAGTGAAAGCAGATCAATTCATACACGTCATAGTAGCGACAGGTGAATGGGGGCAGGATCAGCTAAGATACAGAAGGCACCGCCTTGCTGAGTTTTTAGCAGGCCGCAAGGAGACGAAGGAAGTCATTTGGGTTTGTCCGTCTGAAAATCCTTCCCGTGAGACTTTTACATTGCTTGACAACGGAATCAAGCAATTTGCAGTCAAAGATTTTTTGAAAAAGAAAATATTCAGGTTTGCCCGCTACAAAGATGTTTTCTATCAAAGCAAGCTGAAGCCGCTGCTTGACCGGCTGAAAGAAGACGTTCAGGGAGAAAAGGTGTGCTTATGGTACACCTTCCCCGGCTTTCCGCTGCTGTCGTCGCTTTATCAATGGGATCAGGTCATCTATGACTGCAGCGACCTGTGGGCGGCCCCGATCAGCGGTAGCCAAAGCCTTGTCTCAGGATTCAGGCAAAAGGTCATTTTTGAAGCTGAAGGCAGAATCATCAAAGCTGCTGATACGATTTTTTGCACTTCCGAATACTTGCAACAAAATGTAGCAGACCGGCTTCAAGGAGAGACAAAGCCGGTTTTTACAATCGAAAACGGTGTGGAGTACAGCTTGTTTGCAGAAAATATGCAAAAAGCGGATGTATTGAAGGGAAGGGAAGGAACCGTCCTCGGCTTTATCGGAGGAATCAAGCCGAAGCTCGATTTTAAGCTCGTCAAAGAAGCTGCCAGAACAAAAAAAGAGTGGACATTTTTATTTGTCGGTCCTGACGGGACAAACGGAGACGAAGATTTTAAAGCGCTTCTTGAAGAAGATAATGTCATCTGGACGGGCCCCGCTGCGCCGTCAGAAGTACCAGCTTATATGAATGTAGTGGATATCGGTATCATGCCGTATAAACCGTCGCCATATAACAATGCGGTATTTCCTTTAAAGCTGTTTGAATTTTTGGCTGCCGGAAAGCCTGTCGCAGGTATGAACCTCCCTTCAACGGAAAAGGTTGAACAGGAACACGTTTACCGTCATTTAACAGGAAACGACCCCGCTGAATTTACAGCGGTTTGTGAAGAGCTGGAGCTTGCGCATGATGATGTTTCCCATGTGGAACTGCGCAGAAAGATCGCACGTGAAAGAGACTGGCATCATCTATTTTTAATGATGCTTGATAAATTGAACTTGAATAAGGATGCATAATTTGCGGCGGGGGATATTAATTCGTGATGTTTCTTTTGGCTGGAGCTTGTTATAATAAATAATGAAATTGTATAATGAAAAGGTATGATCTTTTATACGACCAGACTTCATTTAAAAAGGAGACTTCCTTATGTCTTATGAACGCACTGTAATTGCGTTTTTTGTCTCTCTCATTACTGTTTTAATTATTACTCCGCTTGTCAAACGTCTAGCAATCAAATCCGGGGTCGTGGATCAGCCGGATAAACGAAAGATACATGATAAAGTAATGCCGAGAATGGGCGGTTTAGCCATTTTTATAGGAGTATTGACCGGTTCGTTTGCCGGCGGCCTTTATGAAAACAGAATAACAGCAATTACACTCGGTGCTTTTATGATCGTCATTTTAGGCATTGTAGATGACAAATACAATTTAAGCGCGAGAATTAAATTTATCGTACAAGTATTAGTAGCCTGCATCATCGTCAGTACAGGCTTGAAAATGGAATTTTTATCGATTCCGTTTTGGGATCTTCGCTTTGATTTGGGGTGGCTCGCATACCCGTTGACGATTTTGTGGATCGTCGGGATCACCAATGCCATCAATTTAATCGACGGATTGGACGGACTGGCTGCGGGTATATCCGTCATCGGCCTCTCGACGATTGCCGTCATGGCGTTTTCTGCCGATAAAATCTTGATCTTCTCTTTGTCGCTGGTAGTCATCGGAAGCACGGTCGGCTTTCTGTTCTACAACTTCCACCCGGCGAAAATTTTTATGGGAGACACGGGCTCGCTGTTTTTGGGCTATGTGATCTCGGTTCTGTCGCTGCTGGGGCTGTATAAAAGCGTGACTCTGTTCAGCGTCGTCATCCCGATTATTATATTAGGAGTGCCGATATTTGACACGACATTTGCGATCATCAGGCGGATTTTAAACAAGCAGCCGATTTCGGCTCCCGATAAATCGCATATTCACCACAGGCTGATGGCCTTCGGCCTGTCCCATCGGAAAGCCGTTATCGTCATTTATTTAATCGGCGTCGTCTTCAGCCTGAGCGCCATTCTTTTAAAAACCGCGACGCTCTGGGTGTCCATCTTCATCATCTTCGGCTTAATCCTGTTCATGCAGATCATCGCAGAAGTGACAGGCCTTGTAAATGAGCAGTACAAGCCCTTTACGAAGTTTTACAGGCGGATGGTGAAGAGGAATTAATGTGCACAAAAACCCCTGGATTCCAGGGGTTTTATTATTACCGCATTTCGGGAAGCCCCATAAGCGGTTGGTTGACTAACTAAAACTCGATGAAAAGGAGGATTTTTTATGGATGATCATCACCTTGGACAGATCGAACAAATAATGAACGCACTGTATAAATCCTGGTCTTCAGATTCAAGTTCAAAATGGAGTCAGGATAACCCTGCAAAGGGACAATGCGGCGTAACCGCCTTAATTGTAAATGATCTATTAGGTGGAGAAATAAGGAAAACAAGGCTGCCTGAAGGGTGGCATTTTTATAATGTTATCAATGGTAAAAGATATGATTTAACGGTTTCCCAATTCAAAGAAGACATCCTGTATATGGATGTTCCCTCAAATAGAAACGAGGCATTCTCAGATACCAACGAAAAACAGTATAACTATTTAAAACAAAGTGTTATCAATCATTTGTCTTTTTCAAAAGAAAGGGGAACCCTTAATATATAAAGAGTTCCCCTTCATTTTTATTCGATTATGAATTTTCACATTCAACAGAGCCGATCAATAAGAAGAAGCAGCAGACGATTCAGCTGAGCTGTCTGTCCCGTCAGCGGGTGCGGAAGATTCAGACGATGTTCCGCTCGAATCAGCGGTTGAGTCCGGGTATAAATGATGGGTCAATTCATTTTGCACGTTTGCCAGGTTTTGCTGGTCAGGCTCAAAGTAGTAAACATCAGCGATCGTAAGATCTTTTCCTGTGATGTTTAATGTTTTTATATCATCACCAGCAAAGCCGCTGTAGATTTGCTGAAGCGCCAGAGCCTGTGTGATTTTGAAGTTTGTCTGAATGTTTTTGCTTGCTTTTTGGGCTATTTTATCAATTTTAGCGAGGTTTTGCGGTTTTGAGATTTGATCAAGAACGGCTTTTAAGATTTGCTTTTGTCTGTCGTTTCTCCCGAAGTCTCCCCGCTTATCCTGTTTTCTCATCCTTGCGTAGGCAAGAGCTTCCTCTCCATTTAGATGCATGTTCCCTTTTTTAAAATAGATTCTCTTGGATTTGGAGACATCGCTTTTTTCGCTGAAATCAAAAGGGACGTCAATATCGATTCCGCCGATTTCATCGATGACATCTTTGAACCCGTCAAAATCGACTGTGGCATAGTAATCGATCGGGATTCCGAGGAAGTCCTCTACCGTCTCGATTGTTTCATCCTTGCCGCCTTTTGCATAGGCCGCATTTATTTTTGTTTTTGTGCCGGTTGTGTCGCTGGCCAAATGAACCCTTGTGTCCCTCGGAATGCTCAGCATTTTCATCGACTTCTTTTTAGGGTCGAGCGTCACGACAATCAGGGAATCCGTCCGTCCGTGCTCGCCGTTTGTCGAATAATCTTCAACACCCATAAAAAGAATCGAAAACGGCTTTTTTTGAATATTAACGACATCATCCCTGAGCTTTGACTTCTCTCCGCGCTCAAGCTCATCATAAGTGCCGTCAGCCGCGGAAATCGCGTTAATAATTTTATATATGCCCACTCCGCCGACTACGAGAAGTGCGAGCAGCATAAGGACTATAAACCGTTTAATCAGCTTTCTCTTTTTATTCTTTTTTTTTCGCACTTTCACTTTAATACGCTCAGCCATATAAAAATTCTCCTTTAATTGTTAAAAGCTTCTTCCAAATAGATTTGAATGCCTTCTCTATTCTCACTCTTGCCATTTGTTAATTCGGTTATCCATTCCGTAAATGCCTGTTTTTCACTTTCCTTGACATACGTTTCAAATTCGACATCGTCGGCATAATGAATGTCTTTTATTTGATAAGGGGACTCGCGAAGCTCGTTTTCAAGCTTGCCGAGCCATGTATAGTTCACCGTAGTGTGCATCACCCGCATCAGCTTTCGTTCGACAACGCCGACATGGTTTAGCCCCTCTGACACGGATTTTCCGTAAGCCCGTATCAGCCCTCCTGCGCCGAGTTTAATACCGCCGAAATACCTCGTCACAACGGCGCACGTATCTTTAAGGTTGCGTTTCTTCAAAACTTCAAGCATCGGAACTCCAGCTGTCCCGCTCGGTTCCCCGTCATCATTCGCTTTTTGAATTTGATCATTTTCTCCTATGACGTAAGCCGAGCAATTATGCGTCGCATTCCAATGCTGCTTTTTTATGTGATTGATAAAGTTCTGTGCTTCTTCTTCAGTACTGACGCGGCTCAAGTGGCATATAAACCGGGATTTTTCAATCACGATTTCATGGGTCCCTTCACCTGCAACAGTGAGATAACTTTGCAGCATGCCTGCTTACCTCCTGACAAGCCATGCGGCTGTTCTCCTAAAAATCGAACAGACTTAGAATTTTGGCGCGTATTTTGTTATGATTAAATAGAAATGGATCGGTAACCATAAAAAGACCAAAAAACCAGAATACGCATTCTTTCATTATAATTCGACACGAATTTCAGTTCAATGAAATTTATGATAAAACTAAATGACAATGCTGTTACGGAGGGAAAATGGGTGAGTGTTTCCAAAATGGACTCCAAAGTTTTAGATTCAATCATTATGAAGATGTTAAAAACGGTTGACGGGAGCAAGGACGAGGTCTTTCAAATCGGAGAGCAGTCCCGTCAGCAATACGAAGGCTTGGTAGAAGAGCTGAAGCAGATTAAACAGCAGGTCAACGAAGTCATCGATCTTGGAGACAGGCTGGAAGTGCATGCCCGCCATGCGCGGAACCGCTTGTCTGAGGTCAGCAGAAACTTTCATAAATTCAGTGAAGAAGAAATTCGCGAAGCTTATGAAAAAGCCCACAAACTGCAGGTTGAACTGACGATGATCCAGCAGCGTGAAAAGCAGCTGAGAGAGAAGCGTGATGATCTGGAACGGCGCCTTTTGGGGCTTCAGGAAATCATCGAGCGTTCAGAAGGGCTTGTCAGCCAGATTACCGTCGTCTTAAACTATTTAAATCAGGATCTGCGCCAGGTCGGCGTTCTCCTTGAAGATGCGCAGGCCAAACAGGACTTCGGACTGCGGATCATCGAAGCACAAGAGGAAGAAAGAAAAAGGGTCTCGAGGGAAATCCACGACGGTCCTGCGCAAATGCTGGCCAACGTCATGATGAGATCTGAGCTGATCGAACGCATCTTCAGAGACAAAGGAACAGAAGAAGGCTTTCAGGAAATTAGAAACCTCCGGCAAAACGTCAGGAATGCTCTTTATGAAGTCAGAAGAATCATTTATGATTTAAGGCCGATGGCTTTAGATGATTTAGGATTGATACCGACGCTCAGAAAATACTTGAACACGATCGAAGATTATCATGGAAAGGCAAAGATCCATTTCCAATGCATCGGAGAATCCGAAGATAGAAGAATAGCACCGCGGTTTGAGGTTGCACTTTTCCGGCTTGCACAGGAAGCAGTGACAAACGCCTTAAAACACTCCGAATCAACTGAAATTCATGTTAAAGTAGAAGTGACAAAAGATTTTGTGACGCTGATTATCAAAGACAATGGAAACGGCTTTGACTTAAAAGAAGTTAAAGGCAAGAAGAACAAATCTTTCGGTCTGCTAGGTATGAAAGAAAGAGTCGATTTGCTCGAAGGCTCAATGACAATCGATTCGAAAATAGGTCTTGGGACATTTATTTTGATTAAAGTTCCGCTGTCTTTGTAAAGATAATTGTAAAATAGAGACAAAAGACATATTGACCATAAAAGCGGTGTGTTTAACAATGAGAATGGGGAGGCGTAGCTTGTGACTAAAGTAAATATTGTAATTATTGACGATCATCAGTTATTCCGTGAAGGTGTCAAACGGATTTTGGATTTCGAACCTACCTTTGAGGTAGTGGCCGAAGGAGACGACGGAGATGAAGCGGCTCGCATTGTCGAGCACTACCATCCTGATGTGGTAATCATGGATATTAATATGCCGAATGTAAACGGCGTAGAAGCGACAAAACAACTGGTCGACTTGTATCCGGAATCAAAGGTTATTATTTTATCTATCCATGACGACGAAAACTATGTTACACATGCATTAAAAACAGGAGCCCGCGGCTATCTGCTGAAAGAAATGGATGCCGACACGCTGATCGAAGCCGTGAAAGTTGTGGCTGAAGGCGGATCTTACCTGCATCCTAAGGTTACTCATAATCTTGTGAATGAATTCCGCCGTCTTGCAACAAGCGGTGTATCATCTCACGCTCAGCATGAAGTGTATCCGGAAATCCGGAGACCTCTTCACATTCTTACAAGAAGGGAATGCGAGGTTCTGCAGATGCTGGCGGACGGAAAAAGCAACCGCGGAATCGGCGAATCATTATTTATCAGTGAAAAAACGGTTAAAAACCATGTCAGCAACATCCTTCAAAAAATGAATGTGAACGACAGAACGCAGGCTGTCGTTGTAGCCATTAAAAACGGCTGGGTAGAAATGAGATAAAGGTGGACTTGCCATAAGGCAGGTCTTTTCTTTTGGCAGAAATCAAACTTTATAATGAAAAAAGCTGCTTTTTCTTTTAAAATAGAAAAGAGTATCTTTCATAAGGAAGGTTTATTTCATGAAAACAGCAGTAGTAACAGACAGTACGGCATATATACCTAAAGACCTGCGTGACCGCTACAATATTTATATGATACCTCTCAATGTGATCTTTGGAGAGACTTCATACAGGGAAGAGATCGATATGAGCTGGAAGGACTATTACAAAGAAGTAAAAGCTCACGAAAATCTCCCGACGACTTCCCAGCCCGCGTACGGCGAGCTGATTTCTCTCTATGAAAAGCTCGGCGAAACATATGATGCGGTCATCAGCATCCACCTTTCCAGCGGCATCAGCGGAACATTCAACAGCGCTGTATCAGCACGCGGTATGCTTGAAGGAATTAAAGTATATCCGTTTGATTCAGAGATCAGCTGCACGGCTCAAGGTTTTTATGCGATCGAAGCGGCTGAGATGGCGGAAAAAGGAGCGGCTCCGGAAGAAATCATTCGCCACTTGGATCATATGAAAATCTCAATGAGGGCTTATTTTATGGTTGACGACCTTTCGCATTTGCAAAGGGGAGGACGCCTGAGCGGCGCCCAGGCTTTTGTCGGAAGCCTTTTAAAAGTAAAGCCGATTTTGCACTTTGAGAACAAGCTGATCGTTCCCTACGAAAAAATCCGGACGAGAAAAAAAGCGATGAACCGTTTATTTGAGCTTTTTGGCGAAGATGCAGAAAAAGGAAAGCCGCTGAGAGCGGTTGTGATTCATGCCAACCGTGAAGAAGAAGCCGATCAAATAATTGAAGAATTGTCGCAGCAATACGCACATGTCGAATTTTATAAAAGCTATTTCGGGCCTGTGATCGGCACCCACCTTGGTGAAGGAGCAATGGGTATCGCCTGGTATACAGTATAAAAGCCAATCTCCGTTTTGCAAAACGGAGATTTTTTCTTTTTCAACGGTTTTGGAGGGAGATTTTTAGATTTTGACTGTTTTACAAGAAAACATGGATGATAGATACTGAATGGCAGATTGGAGGTGATTTACATCGAACATCCTGTATCCTATTCCCGTGAATTGCGGTCATGTATGGAGCAGCGCCACCTTCTGAAAAGCGAACTTCCTTTTCCGGAACCTGTCATTGATTGGCATATCCAAGAAGGCCTGATAAAGACGGAGGAAGGCATTAAAAAAACGAAGAGAGGCTTTGTTTGCTTGAGGTGCGGCCAGCACGAGCGCTCATGTTTCGCTCGATATCCTTGCTATAGGTGCAATAAATGCTGCGTGTACTGCCGGGCCTGCGTCATGATGGGCAGGGTGAGCGAGTGTACCCCTCTGTTGACTTGGCGTGGGCATGGCAGACATGAATGGGCGCCTGTTTACACGGAGTGGAAAGGCGCACTTTCAGCCGGTCAGGAAAAAGCGGCCAAATCTATTATCGATGCTATACGCAGGAAAGAAGAGCTGTTGATCTGGGCGGTTTGCGGGTCGGGAAAAACAGAACTTCTTTTTCAAGGGATCGAATTCGCGCTGAACAACGGTTTGAGAGTATGTATCGCCACTCCGAGAACAGACGTTGTGCTCGAGCTTGCTCCGCGGTTTCGACAATCCTTTCCAGGGGTGGAAATTGCCGCTTTATACGGAGGGAGCTCAGACGTTGGGACTCTCTCGCCGCTTGTCATTTCAACTACCCACCAGCTGCTCCGCTATAAAGAAGCATTTGACGTGATCATCATAGATGAGGTGGATGCTTTTCCGTATTCTATTGATAATACGCTGCAATACGCTGTTAAAAAATCGGCAAAACAGCAAAGCGCACACATCTATTTGACCGCCACGCCTTCTGCGGATATGAAGAAAAGGGCTGAAAGCGGAAAGCTGCACACCGTCCGTATTCCCGCGAGATTCCACCGCAGCCCGCTGCCTGAACCTACATTGATTTGGTGCGGAAATTGGGAAAGGGGTTTGAAACGAAGAAAAGTTCCTTCTCGCCTCAAAAAATGGCTTTTTAAGCACCAGGAACTGCAGCATCCTGTTTTTTTGTTCGTTCCCTCTGTCCCTGTTCTTAAAACCGTGGTCAGTCTGCTGAAAAAGGAACTATTTCTCGCTGAAGGAGTTTATGCCGAAGACCCTGAGAGAAATGAAAAAGTGAACCGGTTTAGGGAAAGTAAGCTTGAGGTGCTCGTGACGACAACGATTTTGGAAAGAGGAGTGACCGTCAAAAAAGCGCAGGTTGGAGTATTGGGGGCAGAGTCGGCGATTTTTTCGGAAAGCGCCCTTGTCCAAATGGCCGGAAGAGCCGGCAGGCATCCCGAGCACACAGATGGAGACGTCTGTTTCTTTCATCACGGCAGGACAAAGGCGATGAATGCGGCACAACGTCATATTCAACATATGAATAAACTGTCTAAAAAGGAAATGTTGATTGACTAGTCTGATATTCATGGTAAAGTATACCTATGAATATAAAATGAGGAGCGGTGCCGGATGCTAGTCAATGCTAAAGAGGCTGTTTTGGAAGAGTTGTTTGATCAGTATATCGAACAGCTGCACATGAGCTGTATGTGCAGCAGGTGCAGAGAGGATGTGCTCGCCCTGGCTTTAAATGCTGTAAAACCGCAATATGTAACAGATGAGTCAAAGCTGGCTTACATAAAAGCAGAGCTCGTTGACAAACAAAAAAATACATCAATGCTCGTCACCTTGGCTGAAGCTGCCAGAAAGGTGAATGACAACCCGCTTTGCGAAAGCAATCGAAAAGGGAGGAAATGAACTGCATTGTTTAATTTGTGAAGCGCCTCTTTTACATTCTCTTTCATGGCGCGCTTTATTCTTTTTACGATCAGAAGAGAAAATATGCAGGGCATGTAAAGACAATTTTATCAGGATCGAAGGAAGAACGGTGTGCCCTAAGTGCGGGCGCCCCCAAGAGAGCGAAGAACTTTGCGGTGACTGCCTAAAATGGGAAGCTGATCCGTTAACCCGCTCTCTTTTGAGGCAAAACCGCTCTGTCTATATCTACAATACCTTCATGAAAGAAGTCCTTGCCCGTTTTAAGTTCAGAGGTGATGCTGAACTGGTCTTCGCTTTTGCTCCTTTATTTATCAATGCTTTCCACCAATATTACCGCCGCACTCCAGCTGTTTTAGTTCCGATACCACTCAGTGAAGAACGTAAAGCGGAGCGGGGATTCAATCAGGCGGAGAGGCTTGCTTCCTTATTAAAAAAACCCGTTATGCATCCTTTGATCAGAATCGAAAATGAAAAACAATCCAAAAAAAGCAGAAAAGAACGGATCAAGCCCAAAACGGTTTTTAGAACCGAAAAGGGATCGGTAAAGAATCTGGATATCATATTGATCGACGACTTGTATACGACAGGGGCGACCCTTCATCATGCCGCTGCTTGTCTGATGACATCCGGTGAGGCAAAATCTGTATCATCATTTACATTAATTCGAAGCTAAATCATTTTTTTTCACTGCCGATATAAAAGATAGAATTTAAGGATAGGGGTCAAAATTTATGAGTCAATTGGCGAATTGTCCAAGATGTAATGCATTGTTTATGAAAAGCAGTTTTCAAACCGTTTGCGTTTCATGCTTGAAAGAAGAAGAACGTGCGTTTGAAACCGTTTATAAATTTCTGAAAAAACAAGAAAACCGGCAGTCTACAATGTTTCAGATCGTAGAAAAAACAGGTGTCGAAGAAGAGTTAATATTGAAGTTTATCAGACAGAAACGCATTCAAATCTCCAATTTTCCGAATCTCGGCTATCCGTGCGAAAGGTGCGGCACACTTATTCGGGAGGGGCGTTATTGCCTGTCATGCGATCAAGATTTAGCATCGCAAATGAGTCAATTAGACCAGCTGGAGCAGCTTGAAAAAGAGAAGAGAAATAGTTCTAAAGGCACGTACTATACCTTTAATCCTAAAAATGACTGATTCCCTAAACTAACTTGAAGCTCAGACGATAAAATGAGTATGATCATAGATAACTATGGCGGAAAGTGAGAGGAATCCCATGAAGATCAACCAATATGGAACACAACCTGTTAATCCTTATCATAAATCATTTGAAAAACAAACAGCTTCTTCACAGGGTGCAGCCCAGCCGGAAGATAAAGTTGAGATTTCTGCGAAAGCAAAGGAGCTGCAAAAAGGTCCTGATTTAATGAAAGAGCGTCAGGAGAAAATTGCCCAGCTGAAAGCAGCCGTGGAGAATGGAACGTACAAAGTGGACGGCAAAGGCATAGCTGAAAAAATGGTCAATTTTTATAAACAGCAATAAAAGGAGGAAGTCAGTTCAGTGAAACGGGTGATTGAAGAGCTGGAGCGCTTATGCGTGCTGCATGAACATCTGCTGTCTCTGTCGGAACAAAAAACGGAGGCGCTGAAGACGAACGAAATAAAGGCACTTTCAGAAATCGTGACGAAAGAACAAAAGTATGTGCAGGCGATTGAACAAACGGAGCAGTCCCGCATTGAAGCAACTAAAAGCTGTATCGGCAGCTCGGACGCGACTATCAGCGCATGTATCAGCAAAGCTGCGGGCGGCGAGAAAAAGGTGCTGGAACAGCTGTATGCCAAGCTCTCACAGCTCGTCATCCGTTTAAAGGATGTGAACGATTTGAACAAGCAGCTGACTTTTCAGTCGCTTCAATTTATCTCGCTTACATTTGATATGCTCCTTCCGAAAGAAGGCGGTTCAAATTACGGAAAAGAGCAGCAGCCAAACCAGACAGGCGGGGCAAAACGGCTTTCTTTATTCGACTCAAAAGCTTAGAACGGAGTGAAAAAGATGACAAACCCAACTTTTTTAGGGCTGGAAATCGCCAAAAGAGGATTGTCCGCGCAGCAATCAGCTCTGAGCGTAACAGCAAACAATATATCCAACGCCAATACCGAAGGGTATTCAAGACAACGTGTTACATTTAAAGCATCAACCCCTTATCCATCCGTATCAAGAGACTCTGTCGGGCTTGCCGGCCAGATGGGTACAGGCGTTGAAATCGGTTCGGTTGAACGGGTTAGAGACAGCTTTCTGGACTATCAATACCGGACGCAGAATACAAAGGCCGGCTATTACAATGCAAAAGTGGACGCTTTTAACCAAATGGAAGGGATTATGAATGAACTGAACGACACCGGATTAAACAAGGTTCTGAATTCATTCTGGAATTCCATTCAGGAATTGACGAATAACGCCCACGAGCCGAGCGCAGCTTCTGTCGTCGGACAAAAAGGGCAGGCGGTCGCCGAGACATTTAAAACTCTGTATGAATCGCTGACAACCGTTCAATCAAATTTAGGCGACCAGATTGATCAAAATGTGATGACGATCAACTCGCTTCTGTCACAGCTGAACAGCTTAAACGAGCAAATCGCCAAAGTCGAGCCGAACGGCTATCTCCCGAATGATTTGTACGATAAGCGTGACCAGCTCCTTGATGAGCTGTCTTCAATGGTTAATATCAAAGTCAGCTATACGAAGACTGGCGGCAACCCACTTGCAACCGCTGAAGGCATTGCATCAATAGAAATCCTGGACGAAAACGGCCAGTCTCTGGGCCAGGTTCTTGACGGACCAAACTTCACGACTGAAACGGTCAAAGTAAATTACGACAACGATACAGGCCTTGTGACAGGCGTTTCCCTCGGCGGGACGGACATCGGCATCGATTCGTTTACTAGCAAAGGGTCGCTGCTCGGTTTAATCGAGTCCTTCGGATATATGTCAAACGGTGAAGAAAAAGGTTTATATCCTGAAATGCTCGCAGACCTGGATACGATGGCGCTTGCTTTTGCGAAAGAGTTTAATGCAGTCCATCAAAGCGGGTTTACTTCATCAGGAGAACCGGGAGGCATTTTCTTTGAATTCACCGGGGGAGAGGCTGAGCCTGCAAAGGGAGCTGCCGGCAAAATCAAAGTAGCCGATGAGATCATGAATTCAAAAGGCGATAAAATCGCCGCATCGCTGAATGGTGAAGCGAGTGACAACGCCAACGCGACAAATCTGGCTAATGTCTTCACCAAGAAAATTCAAATCGGCGACAAAACGACGACAGTTTTAGACTATTACGCAGGCATCATCGGTGAAATGGGCGTAAAAGCTCAGGAAACCAACAGGCTGGCCAAAAATACAGAAACGCTTGTAAACACGGCTGAATTGAACAGACAGTCTGTTAGCGCCGTATCATTAGATGAAGAAATGTCGAACATGATCCAATTCCAGCATGCTTATAACGCGGCTGCGAGAATGATTACGCTGCAGGACGAAGTCCTCGATAAAATTATTAACGGCATGGGTGTCGTAGGAAGGTAGGTAGAGATTCATGCGGGTAACCCAAGGGATGATCGCAAAAAACTCTTTGCGCTACATCAATTCAAGCTATGGTAAGCTGGATAAGCTTCAATCCCAGATTTCGTCAGGAAAAAAGATTTCAAAGGCGTCCGATGATCCCGTCGTCGCAATGAAAAGCCTGAAGTACAATACGCAATTGTCCCAGGTTAAACAATATCAAAGCAATGCCTCCCAAGCTTTTACATGGCTTGAAAACACGGAAACGAACATTACAGAAGGCATTGATATCATGGGGAAAATCAGGGAGCTGACTGTTAAGGCTCAAAACAGTACAAACGGCGGGGATGAACTAAATGCGATCGGAGTCGAAATCGGCCAGCTGAAAGACCAGCTGATTCAGATCGCCAATACGCAGGTCAACGGCCGCTACCTCTTTAACGGTACGAACTCTGACGTCGCTCCGATCACAAAAAACGCCGACGGTACTTACACATACAATTTTGAAAACTATACAAGCAGCTCTGACGTTCTCATCAATGTTTCGCCAAACGCAACCTTAAATGTAAACTCAAATCCGATTTCGGCTTTCGGCGGACAGTCAGGCAGCGGACAAAATGTGTTTGAAATGATTGAGTCTCTCGAGAACGCCTTAAAAGCGGGAACAATGGAAGGAATGGAAAACGCCCTCTCAGACATTGACCAGTTTTCCAATCAGATGAGCAATGAGCGGTCTGATATCGGAGCGCGCTACAACCGGCTCGAATTGATTAATGCGCGGCTGAGCGAACAGGAAGAGACGGCGACAAAGGTATTGTCAGACAACGAAGATGTTGAGCTTGAAGAAATCATTACTGAATTTATTACACAGCAATCGGTTCATAGAGCTGCACTTGCCATAAATGCGAAAATCGTTCAGCCGACACTGGTTGACTTTTTAAGATAAAAGCGACTCTATCCGAGTTGCTTTTTTTTCAGCAAAAGGAGGATATCATAATGGAGATGCCGAGGCTGATCATGCAAAATATCCCCGGCCGCATCGGTTTAACAACAACGCCGCCGGATTTGAAAATGGAACAGCCGCAAGCCGACTTGAAAATCGAACAGCCGCCGGCCGAACTGGAGATAACAACCACCCCTTCAAAGCTCACGATTGACCAGACAAAAGCTTGGGAAGACTTAGAAAGAAAGCATGTATTTAAAAGGATTGAAGAAGGGGCGCAGCAGGGCTATCAAGATTGGCTCGCCGGAATGGCGCGGACCGCTGAAGAAGGGGACGAAATGATGCGGATCGAAATCGAAGGCAATCCGCTGGCAGACCAGGCGAGGCGTAACAGCGAGCCTGAACCGATTCAAATCGGCGTTCATTTTACGCCGTCATTTGACAGGGTGAAAATCGCATACGAACCGGCTAAAGTGAACATTGAAGCGACGCCGCGCAAGCCTGTTATCGAAGCAACGCCGAATAAACCGGTTGTTAACTATACGCCAGGCAGTGTGAAGGTTGACATGCTCCAATATCCGGAGGTAAAAATAGATGTGGAATACCCAAAACAAAAGTAATTCAGCAAAGGATCGTGAATGATGATCATAAAAACGAAGTATCACGGAGAAACGCAAATTCAAGAAGACCAGACAATCGTGTTTAAAAACGGCCTGCCCGGATTTACAGGCGAAAAAAAGTTTGTCATTCTGCCGCTGTCCGAGGATTCGCCGTTCGTCGTCCTTCAATCGGTGCAGTCTGAAGAGCTGGCATTCATTGTCGCCAGTCCGTTCGTCTTTTTCAAAGATTACGGCTTTGATCTTGATGAAACGACGGTTGAGCTGCTTGAAATCGAGTCTGCCGAAGACGTTGAAGTGATGGCGATTTTAACGATCGAAGAGCCATTCGAAAAATCAACGGCCAATTTGATGGCGCCGATTGTGGTGAACCGAAAAACAATGCTTGCCAAACAAGTTATTTTGCATGACTCTTCTTATCAGACAAAGCAGCCGATAGGAGGGGAAGCATGCTAGTCTTATCCCGCAAGCTCAATGAAGCGATTCAAATCGGAGACGATATTGAAGTGAAAATCATATCCATTGACGGAGACCAGGTGAAAATCGGCATTGACGCGCCGAAGCATATCGAAATTCACCGCAAGGAAATCTATTTGGCGATCCAGGAAGAAAACAGCCGGGCCGCTTCCATCTCAAACGATTTGCTTGCGAAATTATCCTCACAAAAAAAGTGAGGATTTTTTTATTTTTGCTATAAACAAATGAAAGGGAGTTCCGATATATAGTATGTAGCAGGAAGGACAGCCTGAATGCTTCAAAATATGCACATGGACGTGCAATCAAACACATTTCAAGGAGGAAATATACAATGAGAATCAACCACAACATTGCAGCGCTTAACACGCTGAACCGTTTGTCTTCAAACAACAGCGCAAGCCAAAAGAACATGGAGAAGCTTTCTTCAGGTCTTCGCATCAACCGTGCCGGAGATGACGCAGCAGGTCTTGCAATCTCTGAAAAAATGAGAGGACAAATCCGCGGTCTTGAAATGGCTCAGAAAAACGCTCAAGATGGAATCTCTCTTATCCAAACTGCTGAGGGTGCATTGACTGAGACTCATGCAATCCTTCAACGTATGCGTGAACTTACAGTTCAAGCGAACAGCACAGGTACACAAGATACTACCGACCTTTCTGCAATCCAAGATGAAATCAATGCACTGAAAGAAGAGATTGGTGGATCAACTAAGGCTGGAGCAAGTAAAGGTATCTCTGACCGTACACAATTCAACGGTAAAAACCTTCTTGATGGTACATTCAACTCTACTGACGGAGACCAGTTGCAATTCCAAATCGGAGCAAACAGTGGTCAAACGATTTCAGTTAATATCGAAAGCATGGCCGTTAATAAAATCGGAACAATCGCTGATCCAGCTGATCCGACTCAGAACTTTACGGTGGAACAAATTGATGTTGTAGCACTAACTGGAAAAGTAGATTCAGAAGGGAATGATATTTCAGCTGATCCTTCTGGATTCACTTTTGATAAACAATTAGGTGCGATCGACAACGCAATCAAACAAGTATCGACTCAACGTTCTAAACTTGGTGCAGTACAAAACCGTCTAGAGCACACAATTAACAACCTGGGTGCCTCTGGTGAAAACTTAACAGCTGCTGAGTCTCGTATCCGTGACGTTGACATGGCGAAAGAAATGAGTGAGTTCACGAAGAACAACATCCTTTCTCAAGCTTCTCAAGCGATGCTTGCTCAAGCGAACCAACAGCCGCAAAACGTTCTTCAGTTGCTTCGTTAATTGCTTAAAAAAGACCTTGGCAAAAGCCAAGGTCTTTTTTATTGTAATATCAAATCCAATAAAGATTGCTAAGGTCCTTTTTTGTAATATTAGAAAAGAGACACTCAATCATTGACCTTAGGGTGTCTCAATATAGAATGCCTATTAATTAGAGAAATCGCTAATAATAAGTGTTCTTGTACCACTTAGTGCAGAATTCTTACCTTTTATGTAGTAGAGGTGATCTGGATCAGTATAAACTGTCTGAATTTCTTGTTGTAGCGAGTAATCTACACTGGAAGAGGCAACTAATGTATTTCTTCCATCCGGAGTAATTTCGTAGAGTGAACAAGTACCACCACCTAAACGTGTTGCATAATAAAATCTGCACCGGAAATCGCCTTCCCCAACGCCATGAAAAATATCAGCGCTTTGGCGAACTTCACCAGGGTATACAGCTACTCGAGCCAAAACTGCTGCCTTCGAAGAAGTGTAAAAACTAAATGACAATACAAAGGTTATTGCGAGCGACACAAAGATTTTTTTCATGATCAAATCCCCTTTCTTGTAGATATTGTAAATTTAATTATAACATTGAAACGAATAACAAATTTGAATATTTATTGAAAGATATTTTCTTATCCAAAAGGATTTATAATAAAGGTGATAATAAGGAAGTTCTATCATGGTCTTTACTCTTCAAATATACAGTGAGTGGCTAGTTTCTATCACCTTGCATTAGTTTTTTTCCATAAAGATATTTAATCTCATTCGCCCTTAGCCGATATAAGTTTTAGATCATAGCATAGGGGATGGTAAAAATTGTCGATCGGTAGATTGTCATCTTTAGAACCCATAATTGATGCTTACAAAACACAGATGATGAATAAGCAGTATGAAGCGGCAGAGCGTTCGCAGCAGACGGATGCTGCAGAATTTACATTTGCTCAGCTTGAAAAAACGGTACAAGGCGCAAACAATCTTTTAGAGCCGTCTCAAGTCCACCTACAGTTTGTGCTTCACGAAAAATTGGGAGAGTATTATGTGAAGGTCGTGGACAATCGGACAGAGGAAGTCGTCCGCGAGATTCCGCCAAAGGAGTGGCTCGATTTTTATGCGGCGATGGCGGAATTTATGGGGTTAATTGTCGATAAAACTACATAGAACAGGAGTGTTAAAGAAATGGCGATCAGAATATCAGGATTAGCTTCAGGTATGGATATAGACGACATTGTCAGCAAATTAATGAAGACGGAGCGCGTCCCGCTTGATAAGCTTACTCAAAAGAAACAGACTTTGGAATGGCAGCGCGACAGCTATCGTGAAATCAATACGAAAATTAAAGATTTGCAGGAATCCATCAACCTTATGCTCCGTCCCAGCACGTACGGCGCGAAAAAGGTGACAAGCTCTGACGAGTCGGCGGTTACGGCAACAGGCACCACGAATGCGGCGTCAGGCACGATCCAAGTCAACAAGCTGGCGACTGCGGCCACCTATAAATCTTCCAGCCTTTCAGGGTATACCGGGAGCGATCAAACGCTAACTTTCCAAGTGACAGCACCTGGAGAAACGACTGCGAAAAAAGTTGAAATCAGCGTCAGCAGCACGGA
This sequence comes from Bacillus sp. FSL L8-0528, assembly GCF_038593085.1. NCBI lineage: Bacteria > Bacillati > Bacillota > Bacilli > Caryophanales > Bacillaceae > Bacillus > Bacillus sp. FSL L8-0528. The sequence goes on along the minus strand of NZ_CP151961.1, from coordinate 3,666,067 downwards.
TACGCTCGATGACATCGTTTCCAAAGTCAACAAATCAAATTTGGGCGTAACCGCTATGAAAGAAAAGATTTATAACGGTTCTGAATATGTAGAAACGATCGCTTTCACATCAAAAGCAACCGGCGCAGGGGGCAGCATACAGGCAGCTGATGATGCGACGGCGAGCTTTATGTCCAATCAGCTCGGATTTGCGCTTGATGCCGACAACAAGCTGACAGCCAGCCGGGCCGGCCAAAACGCCGAAGTTGTCATCAACGGATTGCAGATTGAGAAGACAACGAACAACTTTACCGTTAATAATGTGACATATCAGTTGAAGAATACGACAAACAGCCCCGTTTCGCTTGATGTAGCGACTGATGTTGACGGGATTTATGAAAAGATTAAAGACTTTGTCACACAGTACAACGAACTGATCGATATGGTCAACGGCAAGCTCACGGAAAAGAAATACCGCGACTATACGCCGCTGACAGAAGAACAGAAAAAAGATATGACGGAAAAGCAAATTGAGCTGTGGGAAGAAAAAGCGAAAAGCGGATTGTTAAGGGGCGACACGATTTTAAGCGGCGCCACCAATCAAATGAGGACAGATTTTTATTCGAATGTCTCTGTGAACGGCGAATCGCTGCAGCTCACTCAGTTTGGAATTACGACATCAAGCGTATACAGTCAGCGCGGTCATTTAGAGATCAACGAAGAAAAGCTGAAAGCGAAAATTAAAGAAGACCCTGACAGTGTGGCAAACCTCTTTATGGCGGGAACGAGCAGCACGGAAAATTACAATGAAAAAGGCATCATGAGACGCCTTCAGACGGTTTTGACCGATACGAAGAAGCAGATTGAAGATAAAGCCGGAAATTCAGCAATGGCAAACAATCAATTTACAATCGGGAAAAACTTGAATACAGTTGAATCTGATATTTCGTCCATGAATAACCGCCTGACACAAATCGAAAATCGCTATTATACAAAGTTCACGGCGATGGAAAAAGCGATTCAAAAAATGAATGAACAATCGACATACTTGGCGCAATTGCTTGGACAATAATTGTAATTTGGAGGATCAACAATGGCTTTAAACAATCCGTATGCAGCTTATCAGCAAAATTCAATCAACATGGCGACTCCTGGAGAATTGACGCTTATGCTATTTGACGGCTGCCTTAAATTTATGAAGCTGGCGAAACAGGCGATTGAACAAGAGGATATGGAAACGAAAAATACGAACCTTGTCAAAGCTCAAAACATTATACAGGAGCTCAATATCACCCTTGATCGGAAAGTCGAATTGGCCGCTTCGATGGGGGCGATGTACGAGTATATCCACCGCCGCCTGATTGAAGCAAACATTAACAATGACAAAGATATCGTGGCGGAAGTCGAAGGGTATGTCAAAGATTTACGCGATGCCTGGAAGCAGGCGCTTCAAATCGAACGGCAGGGCCGGTTCGGATCGGGCGGACTGGCATAATGGAAAAGATTGAGCTGCTCTACAGCGAAACAAAACATATGCTCGCTCAAATAAAAGGCGCCCCGGAAAGCGATGAGCTGGTTCAGGCAATTGAAGATTTTCTTAAAAAACGCGATGGCTTGATCCGCGAGATCAAGCCGCCTCTTTCTGAGACGGAAAAGCGGCAGCTGCAGCAGGTGACGGATATGGAGCCATTGATCATGGCCGAACTGAAAAGGCTGCAGCAGGCTGTCAAGCAGGAGCTGCTTCAGGCGAAGCAGAAGCGTGCCATGCATCATTCCTATATCAATCCGTACGCCAACATGACGATTGACGGCACATATTATGACAAGCGCAAATAGGTGATCGCTTTGACAAGCACCGACGATTACATGCTCTTAACGACTTATTATCAGCTTTTGTTTACGATTGAAGAGGGGTTTTGCTATTTAATAGAAGCGAATCAAGATTTGGCGAAGACAGAAGGAGAGCGGATTTTTAACGATTTAATCTATGCTTTTTTTCAGTTGGATTCGTCGCACGCTGTTTTGCTGTCGATTTTGGAGACAAGCTGTGCCAAATCTTCGATTCGTTTTTTTGACAGAGTCTTCCGTGAGTTTGACAGCTTGATCTACTACAATTATCCGTCTGCTGAATTTCAGCATGACTTGATCCATCACTTTTTACCGCTTTATCGGGAATGGATGAAAACGATCCACCAATGCATGAAACCTTATGTCATCCATTAATGGCATACATCTGTCAGGATTCTGCAGGTGTATGCCGTTATTTTTTGTTCTTATTTTATCCGCATGTGAATATATTTAAGATTTAATAAAGGGGCTCAGATGGCAGGAGACAAACTTCGTCAAAATTCACGGATTTTTCACATAATTTTTACGTTTATGCAGGAATTCAGCAGGGAAAAGACGAAATATATTTACATATCCTTAATATAAAGGAGGCGTTCTTTTGATGGAGTTCAACGTCAGAGGAGAAAATATTGAGGTAACACCAGCGTTAAGAGAACACGTCGAGAAGAAGATTGGAAAGCTTGAGCGTTATTTTGAAAATAACGTTGATGCGATTGTTCACGTCAACTTAAAATTCTACAATGATCAGGAATCAAAGGTGGAAGTGACAATTCCAATGACAGACCTCTCTCTCCGTGCGGAAGTTCACCACGAAGATATGTACAATGCAATCGATCTCGCAACGAACAAACTGGAACGTCAAATACGCAAGCATAAAACAAAAGTTAACCGGAAATTCCGCGAAAAAGGTTCTTCGAAGCATGTTTTTGCAGAAGGAAACGGCATCGGAACGGCCGTGCAGGAAGACATTGAGGATGAACAGCCGCAGGTTGTCCGTCAAAAGCGCTTTAATTTAAAGCCGATGGATAATGAAGAAGCGATTTTACAAATGAATATGCTTGGACACAGCTTCTTTGTATTCACGAACGCCGAAACCAATCTGACCAATGTGGTCTACCGAAGAAACGATGGAAAATACGGTTTGATCGAGCCGAACGAATAAATATATCGAGTCCCCTCCCGGATCTTCCGCAGAGGGGATTTTTTCCGTTCCCCCGCGGTAAATTGTTTGGAAATGACAAAAGGTATGATATGATATTGCATATATAAAAATTACTGTTTACTCATGCTTAAACAAGGAAATTAAAGAGGAGCGTTATTCTATGCTTGGAATTTTAAATAAAGTGTTTGATCCGACAAAACGCACGCTCAGCCGTTATGAAAAGAAAGCGAACGAGATTGATGCGCTCAAGGCAGATATAGAGAAGCTTTCAGACGAAGCTTTGAAGCAAAAGACGATCGAGTTCAAAGAGCGCCTTGAAAAAGGCGAAACGGTTGACGATCTTTTGGTTGAAGCGTTTGCCGTTGTCAGGGAAGCTTCCCGGCGCGTGACAGGCATGTTTCCGTTTAAGGTTCAGCTGATGGGGGGCGTCGCCCTTCATGAAGGGAATATCGCCGAAATGAAAACGGGGGAAGGTAAAACGCTGACTTCCACAATGCCCGTTTACTTGAACGCTCTGTCAGGGAAAGGCGTTCACGTCGTGACGGTCAACGAATACCTGGCGAGCCGCGACGCTGAAGAGATGGGGAAAATCTTTGAGTTTCTCGGGCTGACGGTCGGCCTAAACCTGAACAGCCTGTCAAAAGACGAGAAGCGTGAAGCCTATGCAGCAGATATTACGTATTCTACGAATAATGAGCTTGGCTTTGACTACTTGCGCGACAACATGGTGCTTTATAAAGAGCAGATGGTTCAGCGCCCGCTTCATTTTGCGGTCATCGATGAAGTCGACTCCATTTTGATCGATGAAGCAAGAACGCCGCTCATCATTTCTGGACAAGCGGCCAAATCCACCAAGCTTTATGTTCAGGCCAATGCGTTTGTCCGCACGCTAAAAGCGGATCAGGACTACACATACGATGTGAAAACAAAAGGCGTTCAGCTGACTGAAGAGGGGATGACAAAAGCTGAAAAGGCATTTGGCATCGAAAACTTGTTTGATGTCCGCCATGTCGCCTTAAACCATCATATTGCCCAGGCGCTGAAAGCCCATGCGGCGATGCATAAAGACGTCGACTACGTCGTCGAAGACGGTCAGGTCGTTATCGTCGACTCTTTTACAGGCCGTTTGATGAAAGGCCGCCGCTACAGCGACGGACTTCACCAGGCCATTGAAGCGAAGGAAGGCCTTGAGATCCAAAATGAGAGCATGACGCTCGCGACGATCACCTTCCAGAACTATTTCCGAATGTATGAAAAATTGGCCGGAATGACGGGTACCGCAAAAACGGAAGAAGAAGAATTCCGCAACATCTACAACATGCAGGTTGTTACGATTCCGACCAACAAGCCGATTGCCCGCGATGACCGACCGGATTTAATTTACCGGACCATGGAAGGAAAATTTAAAGCTGTTGCAGAGGATGTCGCCCAGCGCTATATGGTCGGACAGCCGGTACTTGTCGGTACGGTTGCGGTTGAAACATCTGAATTGATATCAAGGCTCCTTAAAAATAAAGGAATCCCGCATCAAGTGTTGAACGCGAAAAACCATGAGCGGGAAGCTCAGATTATCGAAGATGCCGGGCAAAAAGGCGCGGTCACCATCGCGACCAACATGGCGGGCCGCGGAACGGACATCAAGCTTGGCGAAGGTGTAAAAGAGCTTGGCGGACTGGCCGTCATCGGTACGGAACGCCATGAATCACGGCGGATTGACAACCAGCTGCGCGGACGTTCAGGCCGTCAGGGGGACCCTGGTATCACCCAATTTTATCTGTCCATGGAAGATGAATTAATGAAACGCTTCGGCGCAGAGCGGACGATGGCGATGCTTGACCGCTTCGGAATGGACGATTCGACGCCGATACAGAGCAAGATGGTTTCAAGAGCGGTCGAATCTTCACAGAAGCGTGTGGAAGGCAACAACTTTGATGCCCGTAAGCAGCTTCTGCAATACGATGACGTGCTCCGCCAGCAGCGCGAAGTCATCTATAAACAGCGCTTTGAGGTCATCGATTCCGATAACCTCCGCTCCATCGTCGAAAATATGATTAAAGCTTCACTCGAGCGGGCTGTTGCTTCATATACGCCGAAGGAAGATCTGCCTGAAGAGTGGAATCTTGACGGCCTTGTGGAGCTTGTAAATGCGAATTTCCTTGATGAAGGTGGAGTGGAGAAAAGCGACATTTTCGGAAAAGAGCCCGAGGAGATTACAGAGCTCATTTACGACCGCATCAAAACGAAATACGATGAGAAAGAAGAGCGGTACGGCTCTGAACAAATGCGCGAATTTGAGAAAGTCATCGTTCTCCGCGAAGTGGATACGAAATGGATGGATCACATCGATGCGATGGATCAGCTGCGGCAAGGAATTCATCTGCGCGCTTATGCTCAGACAAACCCGCTCCGCGAGTATCAGATGGAAGGCTTTGCAATGTTTGAAAACATGATCGCGGCGATTGAAGATGATGTAGCCAAATTCGTCATGAAGGCTGAAATCGAAAACAACCTTGAGCGCGAAGAGGTCATTCAAGGACAGACGACAGCCCATCAGCCGAAAGAAGGCGATGAGGAAAAACAAGCGAAGAAAAAACCGGTCCGCAAAGCGGTGGATATCGGACGCAATGATCCTTGCTACTGCGGAAGCGGAAAAAAATATAAAAACTGCTGCGGAAGAACAGAATAAAAAGAGGTGCACGCCTCTTTTTATTTTGAACCGGCTGAAATATATGATGAGGTGAAAGAATAATGGAATTGGCAGAAATCAGACAGGAACTTGAAAATATGGCTACTCGGTTAGCGGACTTCAGGGGGTCTCTTTGACCTCGAAACAAAGGAAGCAAGAATCAGCGAATTAGACGAGCAGATGGCTGACCCCGACTTTTGGGGAGATCAGCAGAAAGCGCAGACGATCATTAATGAAGCGAATGCGTTAAAAGACTATGTCAACACGTACAAAAGTTTAAGCGAGTCTCATGAAGAACTGCAAATGACACATGATCTTTTAAAAGAAGATCCTGACCAGGACCTGCAAAATGAACTGGTCAACGAGCTGAAAAGCTTAACAAAGCAGTTTAATGAATTTGAGCTCCAGCTATTGTTAAGCGAGCCTTATGATAAAAACAATGCGATCCTTGAGCTTCACCCGGGAGCCGGCGGCACCGAATCACAGGATTGGGGTTCAATGCTTCTCAGAATGTACACCAGGTGGGCAGAGCGCCGCGGATTCAAGGTGGAAACCCTTGATTACCTTCCAGGAGATGAGGCGGGAATCAAGTCTGTCACTCTCCTGATTAAAGGCCACAATGCCTACGGTTATTTAAAAGCCGAAAAAGGCGTGCACAGGCTCGTCAGAATTTCTCCGTTTGACTCTTCAGGGCGCAGGCACACGTCGTTTGTGTCTTGTGATGTCATGCCTGAATTCAACGAAGAAATCGACATTGAGATCCGTACGGAAGATATTAAAGTCGATACGTACAGGGCAAGCGGCGCCGGCGGCCAGCACGTCAATACGACAGACTCCGCCGTCAGGATCACCCACTTGCCGACAGGCGTCATCGTCACTTGTCAGACAGAGCGATCACAAATTAAAAACCGCGAACGTGCCATGAAAATGCTGAAATCGAAGCTGTATCAGCGCAGAATCGAGGAGCAGCAGGCACAGCTGGACGAAATTCGCGGCGAACAAAAAGAAATCGGCTGGGGAAGCCAGATCCGCTCATACGTTTTCCACCCGTATTCTCTAGTGAAGGATCATCGAACCAACACGGAAATGGGGAACGTGCAGGCGGTTATGGACGGAGACATTGACTCTTTCATTGACGCATATTTGCGTTCCAAGCTTTCCTAAATTGAAGAAAGGCGCATCCACATTGTGAGGATGTGCCTTTTTTGCGGGGAAAATTGCCTGAATCTGGGCAGCTTAAGCCGTAAGAAGCTTTGTCCCTCTGCCGCTTTATTCAATTAATACGTTATTTGGCTGTTATTTACTTACAGTATGCTAAATGCTATACTCTCGATTGGTAATGAATCGTGCGGAGGATGACAGACATGAATATGGACAAAACGAGATATCAATTGTTTACGGTGCTGCGTGACTACGGCTATATCCTGTTTGGATCAGCCGTCGTCGCTGTGACATTTAATATGTTTTTGCTTCCCAACCGGATTGCAGCCGGCGGAGTCAGCGGCATCAGCACCATTTTGCAATCGTTCGGCTTTGAAGCCGCCTATGTGCAATGGGCATTTAATATTCCTTTATTTATTGCCGGGGTTCTGGTACTCGGAGGAAAATTCGGCATCAAGACGCTTGTCGGGTCTGTTTTTCTCCCGTTTGTCGTATACGTGACGCGGGACATTGCTCCGGCGACAGAGAATCCGCTCTTGGCCGCCATTTTCGGCGGTGTCGGCATCGGAGTCGGGATCGGGATGGTCTTTCTCGGAAGGGGCTCGACAGGCGGCACTGCGCTGGCCGCGCAAATCATTCATAAGTACACCGGGCTGTCGCAAGGCAAATGTTTGGCGCTGATTGACGGAACGATCGTCCTGTCCGCGATGTTTGTTTTTAACATCGAACAGGGACTTTATGCTATGCTTGGCGTTTATATATCAAGCAAAACCATCGATGTCATCCAGGTCGGATTGAACCGTTCCAAAATGGCGATGATCATTACGAACCGGGAAGAGGAAGTTCGACATGCGGTACTGAATAAAATCGACAGGGGGATTACGAAAATATCAGCGGTCGGAGGCTATACAGATGATGAGCGGCCTATTTTGATGTGCGTGGTCGGCCAGACCGAGTTCACAAAGCTGAAACAACTCGTAAAACACATTGATGAGTCTGCATTTGTCATTGCGATGGATGCTTCAGAGGTGCTTGGCGAGGGTTTTAAACGCGCATAATCGAGGTTATAATAAAGGTTGACTTGTTAAAGGAGCTGACTTGAAAAAATGAAAATGAAGCTGTTTACTCTGTTTATGGCTGTTTCTTTTGTGCTGGCTGCCTGCGGCGGCAATAACAACGAAAGCAAAGAGAAAAATACAGGCGGGCAAGCAACTGCAACCGACGGGGAAGAGATTTACCAGCAAAACTGCACAGGCTGCCATGGTAAGGATTTGGCCGGCGGTTCCGCTCCGAGTTTGAAGGAAGTTGGCGGCAAGTATAAGGAAAGCGAAATTAAGGACATTGTAGTCAACGGCCGCGGCGGAATGCCTGGCAATCTTGTAGATGAAAAAGAAGCTGAAGCGGTCGCGAAGTGGCTTTCAGAGAAAAAGTAAGCATGCCTTGCCAGTCAGGAGGCGAAAAGAACCTTCTTCACGTTCAGGTGAAAAAGGTTCTTTTTTTGTTGAAAAGGTCTTTTTGCCTATTGGGAAAACGGAATTAACGGGTTCTTTTGTCTTAAATAAGGCCCAAAGTACAAATTTTTTGGCTGATTTTGCGTTTTTCCTATAACTTAGGTCGGCATTGAAACAAAACTGTAATATCATTTTGTCTAATCTTGACGTATAATGGGTGTTGTTGAAAAAGGGCTTGAATTAATACCATTTATCGTGAAATTGGCAGGGGACACAAAACGACAGGCCCTTTCGAAGAGTATGACCGTATAAACATAAAAGATTAGGTGATTACATGATCGAAATAAAAGATGTATATAAGACTTATTCCAACGGGGTCTCGGCGCTGAACGGAATAAGCATCTCTATATATCCCGGGGAATTTGTTTATGTTGTAGGACCGAGCGGAGCAGGAAAATCAACCTTCATTAAAATGATTTACCGCGAAGAAAAGCCTTCCAAAGGGAAGATTGTCATAAACAATAAAAATTTGGCGCAGCTCAAAGAAAAAGAGATTCCTTTTATCAGAAGGAAAATCGGCGTTGTATTCCAAGACTTTAAACTGCTGCCGAAGCTGACGGTGTTTGAAAATGTTGCATTTGCTTTAGAGGTCATCGGGGAGCGCCCAGAGGTGATCAGAAAAAAAGTGCTTGAAGTGCTTGATCTTGTCCAGCTGAAGCACAAAGCAAGGCAATTTCCTGATCAGCTGTCCGGAGGAGAACAGCAACGGGTTTCAATTGCGCGGTCAATCGTCAACGACCCTGATGTCGTGATCGCTGACGAGCCGACGGGAAACCTTGACCCTGAGACGTCTTGGGAAATCATGAAGACGCTCGAAGAGATCAACAACCGCGGAACAACAGTCGTTATGGCGACTCATAACAAAGAAATCGTAAACACCATGAAGAAACGGGTCATCGCAATCGAAGACGGGGTCATTGTGCGTGATGAAGCTAGAGGGGAGTATGGTTCTTATGATTAGAACTCTCGGACGGCATTTGCGCGAGAGCTTAAAATCTCTCGGGAGAAACGCGTGGATGACTTTCGCATCCATCAGTGCTGTAACAGTTACACTTATCTTGGTCGGCGTGTTCATGGTCATCATGCTGAACGTATACAATATGACATTAAAAGCCGAACAAGAAGTCGAAGTCAAAGTGCTGGTTGACTTAACGGCCAACCAGGATCAAAAAAATACATTGGAAAAAGAAATAAAGAAAATACCGGAAATCAGCAGTGTCAAATACTCATCTAAAGATGAAGAACTCAAAAACCTGAAAGACAGCTTTGGGGAAGACGGGAAATTCTTTGCGATGTTCGAGCAGGAAAACCCGCTGAACGATGCATTTGTCGTAAAAACAAAAGACCCTCAAGACACACCGAAAGCTGCCAAGAAGCTTGAGAAGCTGACCAATGTCTATAAGGTGACATACGGACAGGAGCAGGTAGACCGCTTGTTTAAAATCAGCAATGTCGCCAAAGTCATCGGGATTGCATTGGTCATCGGCCTGCTGTTTACGGCGATGTTTTTAATTTCTAATACGATCAAAATTACGATTTTTGCGAGACGCAAAGAAATCGAGATTATGAAACTTGTAGGTGCGACAAACTGGTTCATTCGCTGGCCATTTTTCATTGAAGGTTTGCTCTTGGGTGTATGCGGTTCTATCATTCCGATCGCTATTTTGCTCGGAACGTATCATCATGCCGTTCAGTGGATCGCTCCGAAAGTTCAAGGCACTTTCATACAGCTCTTGCCGTACAATCCGTTCGTCTTCCAGATTTCAGCGATCCTGGTGCTGATCGGAGCCGTTATCGGTGTATGGGGAAGCTTGATGTCGATTCGCAAATTCTTAAAAGTTTAAACCGGCGCTTTCGCCGGTTGTATCATGTTTAAAGCTGGGATGCCTGCAAAGCGCCGGGCTCCCTTGATTCTGAAGGCAAGGAGGAACCAAGGTTGAAAAGAAAGCTTATGACGCTGGGGCTGACCGCTGTGCTCGGATCGTCGGCAGTGCTGATCCCCTTAAAAAGCAACCATGCTTTAGCTTATGAAGACTTGGAGAAAAAAAAGAGCGACGTTCAAAGCAAAAAATCTGAAAACGAGTCAAAACTCGAAAAAACGAAACAGGAGCTTTCAGAGCTTGAATCAAAGGAAGCAAGCCTGAGAAGCGAGATCGAGAAAATCGACCGTAAGATGACGGACACGAATGAAAAGCTGGAAAAGAAAAATGAAGAAATCGATAAAACAAAGAAAAGCATCGAAGAGCTGAAAAAGCAAATAAAAAAGCTTAAAGAAAAGATTGAGAAACGCAATAAAATATTGAAAGACCGTGTTCGCTCAATGCAGGAAAACGGCGGTTCTGTTCAATACATAGATGTGCTTCTCGGCTCGAAAAGCTTCGGGGATTTCATCAGCCGCGCGGGTGCGGTTTCGACAATTGTAGAAGCTGATAAAGACCTGATGGAAGAGCAAAAACGCGATCTTCAGCTTGTCGAGGAAAAGGAAACTAAGCTGAGCAAGGACCTTGAAAGCCTTGAAAAAGCGCTCAAAGACCTGGAAGATTTAAAAAAGACGCTCGACAAGCAGCAAAAAGAGAAAGCAAATGTCATGAAAAAAGTGAAGCAAGATAAAGATCATGCACATGAAGAACTTGGTTCACTCGAAAATGAAGCAGAAATTTTAAAGCGCCAGGATGAAGCGATCAAAGCCGAAGAGGCGCATCGCAAAAAGCAGGAAGCTGAAGCGAGCCGCCAGGCTTCAAGCGGCCAATCGGAAGCTTCCTCATCTAAACCGTCGGCACCAAGCAGCTCAGGCTTTATCCGCCCTGCTTCCGGCACATTTACTTCCGGGTTCGGAAAGCGTTCGCTCGGAAATCACTTCGGCGTAGACATCGCCAAGCGCGGTTCAGGCGTTCCGATTTATGCGGCCGCCGCCGGAACGGTCTATAACGCCCATTACTCGTCCAGCTACGGCAATGTTGTGTTTATTACCCATAACATCAACGGGCAAACATATCAGACGGTCTACGCTCACATGTCTTCAATTAAAGTGCAGACAGGCCAGCGTGTTGAACAGGGACAAGTGATCGGAACGATGGGAAATACAGGCCAATCCTACGGGCAGCATCTTCACTTTGAAATTCATAAAGGCCTTTGGAACAACGCGAAATCCAATGCTGTTGATCCGGCCAATTATATACCGCTTTAAAATGAAAGCCGATTCGTCCGGAGATGGACTGAATCGGCTTTTTGTTATTCAAACTGGGTTTTTCTCAAAATTTATTCTTGTCAGAAAATAACACAAGGTATAGAATGAAAGTGACAACTGTCGACAGTCGACAATTTGAAATAGGGGATGATCCAATGAAAGTATTCAACATTGCCAGCATACCCGGTGACGGGGTAGGGAAAGAAGTCGTACCTGCTGCACAACGAGTTTTGAAAGCGGTTTCGGATGTTCACGGGGGACTCTCATTTCGGTTTACGGAGTTTCCATACAGCTGTGAGTATTATTTGGAACACGGGGAAATGATGCCTGATGACGGCTTGGAGCAGCTGAAAGAGTTCGACAGCATCTTTCTTGGGGCTGTAGGAAACAGCAAGCTTGTCCCCGACCATATTTCCCTGTGGGGGCTGCTCATTAAAATCCGCCGCGAATTTGAACAGGTCATCAACATTAGACCTGCGAAATATTTGCAAGGAATCAAGTCTCCGCTGGCCAACCCAAAAGATTTCGATCTGCTTGTCGTCAGGGAAAACAGTGAAGGGGAATACAGCTCGATCGGAGGCAGAATCTTCAGGGATGAAGATGAAATCGCCATTCAAAATGCCGTTTTTTCAAGAAAAGGGGCGGAGAGGGCGATGCGCTTTGCTTTTGAGTTGGCGGCTAAGCGGAAAAAGCATGTCACAAGCGCAACAAAGTCGAACGGAATCGTTTATTCAATGCCTTTTTGGGATGAAGTCTTTGAGAACACGGCAAAAGACTACCCCGATATTACCGCAGATTCGCAGCACATTGACGCGCTGTCGGCCTTTTTTGTAACGAGGCCAGAGAAGCTTGACGTCATTGTTGCCAGCAATTTATTCGGCGATATTTTGACCGATATCGGGGCGGCGATTATGGGAAGCATAGGTGTGGCGCCGGCCGCCAACATTAATGTAAACGGCAAATATCCATCTATGTTTGAGCCTGTGCACGGCTCTGCTCCGGACATCATCGGAAAAGGAATCGCCAATCCGATCGGCCAAATTTGGACGGCAAAAATGATGCTCGATCATTTCGGGGAAGAAGAACTCGGTGCAAGATTGCTTGACGTGATTGAAGACGTTCTAAAGAGCGGCTACTTAACGCCTGATATCGGCGGTTCAAGTACGACGGATGATGTGACAGAAGAAATCATCAAGCGCGTGAGGACCATATAAGCGAAAGCTGCCAGCACTCCGGCAGCTTTTTTTGCTGTGGAATGGAAAATCGATTACATGATACGGGCGGTTTTGGCGCATACTACATCAAGCAACAAAACATAGTGCAGGCAGAAGAGGAGGTATAGGATGAATCAGAAGATTGTGCGGCTCATCATTGCGCTCAGCCTGTTATGCGGCTTGGTAACAGGCGCCGGCCCGATTCCGTTACATGATGTCGTTTCAAAAGCATCAGCGGCTGAAGAAGCTGCAGCCAAAAGCACCGCTAGAAACGAATTGGAGAAAATTGAGAAAGCATATGACCTGATTTCAAATGAATATGTGGAGCAGGTCGACAGGGAAAAACTGTTGGAAGGAGCCATACAGGGCATGCTTTCAACATTGAATGACCCATACTCGGTCTATATGGATAAACAGACGGCAAAGCGGTTTTCAGATTCCCTTGATTCCTCTTTTGAAGGAATCGGTGCAGAAATCGGAATGGAAGACAGAAAAATCATTATCGTTTCTCCTTTTAAACAGTCTCCGGCAGAGAAAGCCGGATTAAAGCCGAACGATGAAATCATCAGCATCGACGGCGATTCCATGAGCGGAATGGATTTGAATGACGCCGTATTAAAGATCAGAGGCAAAAAGGGATCGACGGTTACACTGAAAGTTCACCGACCCGGAATGAAAGACCAGCTGACATTTACGATTAAGCGCGATGAAATCCCGCTGGAAACGGTGTTTGCTTCCATAAAGAAAGTACAGGATAAACCTGTCGGCTATATCGCAATATCTTCCTTTTCCGAACATACGGCAAAAGATTTTACTGCTGAACTGAAAAAGCTTGAGAAAAAGGGAATAAAAGGGCTCGTTTTGGATGTAAGAGGAAATCCGGGCGGGTACTTGCAAAGCGTGGAAGACATTTTAAAACATTTTGTGACAAAAGATCATCCGTATATACAAATCGCCGAAAGAAACGGAAATAAAAAACAATACTTCTCAAAATTAAAAGAGAAAAAACCATACCCTGTGAGCGTGATCACGGACAAGGGCAGCGCTTCGGCTTCGGAAATTCTTGCAGGCGCATTAAAAGAAGCCGAGGGCTACGACGTGGTTGGCGATCCTTCCTTTGGAAAGGGAACCGTCCAGCAGGCGGTGCCGATGGGAGACGGTAGCAATATTAAGCTGACGCTGTACAAATGGCTGACACCTAAAGGAAATTGGATCCATAAGCAGGGCATTCAGCCGACCGTTCCAGTCACGCAGCCTGCATATTTCTCGGCGGGGCCTTTACAGCTGAAAGAACCCCTCAAGCCGGATATGAACAACAATGAAATTAAGCGGGCGCAGTTCCTGCTGAAAGGACTCGGGTTTGTCCCCGGCCGGGAAGACGGCTATTACAATGAAAGCACAAAAAAAGCCGTCATGGCGTTTCAGGCAGCAAACAAGCTGAAGCAAACAGGGATCATTGACCAAAAAACGGCAAATACAATGAACCTGCGGATTGAGGAGAAAAAGATGGATGAAAAGAACGATCTTCAGCTGCAAGCCGCATTAAAAGTGCTGTTTAACAAAAAGTGAGGGCACGGGATGTCCTCACTTTTTTTATTCTCAGAAAGTAAATTCTCAATCTTTTTACCTAAAATTTTTGCTTTTTCATAAAAAAAACATTCATAATGAATAGAATTGACCCGATAACATAAGTATATGGGAGACTTTATAAGGATGTAAAGATGCAGTAAAAATGTAACTTTTGCAAGTTGTATAACATAGGAAAACTTTTTAATATAGAACCAAAGCTTTTTCAAGAATTATAATGTGTGCATTTTTTTTGCGGAGAATGTTAGCGCTGTTTGCGTTCTTCGTCTCTGTTGGTGGAGTCGTCTGACGCTTGCGCTTTTCTTATATATAAATAATAAATGGGGGTACACGATTGAAAAGGGCAAGTATTGTGAGAGAGAAAAAATACTATGAATTAGTGGAGCAGTTAAAAGTTCGATCACAAGACGTTACGTTTTCCGCTACAAAGGCAGTAGGATTGCTTATGCTGTTCAGCAGATACCTCGTGAACTACACTTCGGTCGAAAGTGTGGAAGATATTAATGAGGATTGCGCGGAACTTTATTTCAACTACTTGATGGACAACCACAAGCGGCTCGGCATCAATCTGACCGACATCAAGCGGTCAATGCAGCTGATAGGAGATATTCTTGATGTCGAGGTCAATCATTACCTGAAAGATTTTTCTTTGTCGAATGTGACGCTTTGGATGAGCCAGGAGAAATAAACCTCACGTTTACCATACCCAAGCATTTTATTATTTGTTAGAATAATAATAAAATGCACCAGCTTGCCTAAAGGTGCCAGCATTTGTCGTCACGAATGCGCATGAAAAGCACCGGCGTTTAAGCATCATGACGAAAGTTTCTGCGGCTGACGGCTCAGGCATCCCGCCTGAACGGCCGCCCGTCATTTCCTCGTGCCGACGCTTTAGACAAGCTGGGTTTCCTTAAAATATCCAACGTTAAAAAGCTGCCGTGTTGAAGGCGGCCTGAAATGCTTGGCTGAGGCGGTGAACGTTCCCTTGTCAGTTGAAGAAAGCTTAATTGAACTTTTAAAAGGAGCAGGATTGTTCTTTTTGCACCCGCTCTTCTATTTTATGATGATTATGAGTCTTGCTTACGGCTATGCCCGGATCAAACGTGAAAGAAAGACGTTCCATACGCGTATTGAAGATATTTATGACGAGTTCAAATTTACATATTCCAAGGGACTTCTGGCAGGACTTGTACTGTCCATTGTTTCGTTCGGCTTGGGGCTGTATCTCCCGATGGGCATGCTGGTTTTAATAGCGGCGGTCAGCGTTGCCGCAGCTTTAACTTTCAGACAGAGTCTGCTGTCAGCGGCATATACGCTTGGCGTGAGCATCGTCGTTGGTTTATGTATTGAATACACCGGTTTCGGAGCGCTTGACGCGTTTCTGCCGCAGCTGTCCCTCGCGAATTGGTCGGCTGCTGCCGTCTTGCTCGGACTTCTGTTGGTGGCGGAAGGAGTGCTTGTCTATAAAACGGCACATATCAAAACGTCCCCTGCGATTGTCATGAGCACAAGGGGTCTCCCGATCGGACAGCAGATTGCGGGCAGAACCTGGCTTCTGCCGTTGTTTATTCTTATTCCGGGACATGCGATCGAATCATCTGTTCCGTGGTGGCCTGTTTTGTCATTTAACGGCGGCTTTGAGCTCTTGTGGATTCCGTATTTCATCGGCTTCGGCCAAAGGGTTCAAGGATCGCTTCCGATTGAAAGCATTAAAATTACAGCGAAGCGCATCAGCGTGCTTGGCATCATCATTCTGCTGATCGCGGCCGGAAGCATATGGTGGACTCCGCTTGCCGCCCTTGCCGCCGGAGCAGCGATCGCAGGAAGGGCCTTTTTATCCTGGAAGCAGCGGATGAACGACAATTCCGCCCCTTTCCATTTTTCAAAGAGAGACCAGGGCTTGATGGTGCTCGGGATTATTCCGAACACGCCGGCAGCCGATCTCGGTCTCAAGATCGGCGAAATCATCACGAAGGTCAACGGGATTGAAGTGAAAAATGCGGCGGACTTCTACGAAGCGCTCCAAAAGAACAGGGCTTTCTTCAAGCTTGAAGTCGTCGGTTTAAACAATGAGATTCGTTTTGAACAAAGAGCTTCTTATGAAGGGGAGCATCATGAGCTCGGCATCATCTTTGTAAAAGAAGAGGATGCGGTGATGAAGCATGCCGAGGCAGCAGCCTCAGCAGAAACAGAATAACCGATGTTAAAAAAGCGCCGCTTTCAGGCGCTTTTGCTTTTGCCTTGTTTCGAAACTTTTTGGTTGTCTTTTACAAAACGTTCCGCTAGGATGATGGATAGAACTCATTGAAGGAGAATGATTGATGAAAAGGGCTTTTCTCGCAGGTGCTTTCGTTTGTTTAATAGCTGTATTGGTTTCGGCTGCGGCCGGGGATTGGACGCTGATTTTCAAAGTTTCGGGAGCAGCCGGCCTAGGCGCGATTCTGTTGTCTGCTTTATGTTCGGGCGTATTTGTCAGCGGTGACCGGTTCAGGGGAAATCACGATGCAGAAACGAAAGAGCACGGGGAGTGGAACAGCAAGCTGGCAAACGCTCTCGCCATTTTCGCCATGCCAAACCTCCTGGCCGCCGGAATATCGTTCTTTTTCGCCTTTTAACGTCCGATTCCGAATAACGCGGCAAGATGATGGACAAAATGAATGAGTGTCCATGTTTGTCCGTTTCTTTGTTCTTTAATATAATCGAATAAGATCAAGAAACGTGAGGAGGGTTTTTGTGTTTACAAAAGCCGTTTTTGCACTGATATTTCCTTTTATTCTTGTCTTGTTTTTTACAAGGGTGACCTATAACCATTACGTCGGAATTGCGCTCACTGCAGCGCTGTTGTTCGCTTCATATTTAAAAGGTTATACGGAAACCTTTTTTATTGTAGGACTTGATATCGCCTCGCTCGTCGCCGGTTCGCTCTATGCGGCAAAAAAGGCGGGCGAAAAGAAGGAAGACTCATAGAAACCGTAAGATTGATTGCCGTGAAGCCCTGCTTTTGATGACAAAAAGGAGGGGTTTTTTGATAGATCAGAAATCGCCGGCTTTTGTGGGAAAACACAAAAACCGAACTTTAGTTCGTATTTTTGCTTCGGGTGTGTTAAAATAATAAACAGGAAGATTTCGTAAAGAAACGGAGGCTTTTATGTGAAAGACCGCTTTGAATTAGTCTCGAATTATCAGCCCCAGGGGGATCAGCCGAAAGCGATTGATCAGCTTGTCAAAGGAATCAATGAAGGCAGAAAGCATCAGACGCTTTTGGGGGCAACCGGTACTGGAAAGACGTTTACGATGTCGAACGTGATTAAAGAGGTCAACAAACCGACTCTCGTCATCGCCCACAACAAAACGTTAGCCGGGCAGCTTTACAGCGAGTTTAAAGAATTTTTCCCCAACAACGCAGTCGAATATTTTGTCAGCTATTATGACTATTACCAGCCTGAGGCCTACGTGCCCCAGACTGATACATTTATCGAAAAAGATGCCAGCATTAACGATGAGATTGATAAATTAAGGCACTCTGCCACGTCTGCTCTTTTTGAACGCAAAGATGTCATCATTGTGGCGAGTGTCTCTTGTATTTACGGCTTGGGTTCTCCTGAGGAATACAGGGAAATGGTGCTCTCGCTCAGAACGGAAATGGAAATCGAGCGGAATGAGCTGCTCAGAAAGCTCGTTGACATCCAATATGCGCGGAATGACATCGATTTTCAGCGCGGAACATTCAGGGTGCGCGGCGATGTCGTCGAGATCTTTCCGGCTTCAAGGGATGAGCACTGCGTCCGAGTTGAATTTTTCGGGGACGAAATCGAACGGATCAGGGAAGTGGATGCCCTGACTGGCGAAATTTTAGGGGAGAGGGAACACGTCGCGATCTTCCCGGCTTCCCACTTCGTCACCCGGGAAGAAAAGATGAAGAAAGCGATCATAAACATTGAAGAGGAGCTGGAAGAGCGCCTCAAAGCGCTTCGTGAAGAAGGCAAGCTCCTTGAAGCGCAGCGTCTGGAACAGCGGACGAGATACGATTTGGAAATGATGCGCGAAATGGGCTTTTGCTCGGGCATCGAAAACTATTCAAGACATTTGACGCTTCGTCCGGCAGGTTCGACTCCATATACGCTGCTCGATTACTTTCCGGATGATTTCCTGATGGTCATAGATGAGTCGCATGTCACCATACCGCAGATCAGAGGAATGTACAACGGAGACCAGGCGAGAAAACAGGTTCTCGTCGATCATGGATTCAGGCTGCCTTCCGCTTTGGATAACCGTCCGCTCAGGTTTGAAGAGTTTGAAAAGCACATTCACAACATCGTGTATGTGTCGGCTACGCCGGGGCCTTATGAACTTGAGCATACGCCTGAAATGGTAGAGCAGATCATCCGGCCGACAGGGCTGCTCGATCCGATTATTGAGGTAAGGCCGATTGAAGGGCAGATCGATGATCTGATCGGTGAAATCCAGCAGAGAATCGAGCGGAATGAACGCGTCCTCGTCACGACGCTGACGAAAAAAATGTCCGAGGATTTGACGGATTATCTGAAGGAAATCGGTATCAAGGTCACGTACCTGCATTCAGAGATTAAAACGCTGGAGCGGATCGAGATCATACGCGACCTTCGCCTCGGCAAGCATGACGTTCTCGTCGGCATCAACCTGCTGAGGGAAGGACTCGATATTCCTGAGGTTTCACTCGTCGCCATTCTTGACGCTGACAAAGAAGGCTTTTTGCGGTCCGAACGCTCGCTCATCCAAACGATCGGCCGCGCCGCCAGAAATGCCGAAGGCCGCGTAATCATGTATGCCGACAAAATCACCAACTCGATGGAAATCGCAATCAATGAAACGAAGCGCCGCCGCGAACAGCAGGAGGCTTATAATGAGAAACACGGCATTACGCCGAAAACGATCAACAAAAAGATCAGGGACGTCATCCGGGCAACTCATGCTGCTGAAGACCAGGAAGAATATCAAGTGAAAGAGGAGCCGAAGCTTTCGAAGATGACGAAGAAAGAGCGGGAAAAAGTGATCGCTCAAATGGAAAGCGACATGAAGGAAGCGGCAAAAGCGCTTGACTTTGAACGCGCCGCCGAGCTTCGCGACTTGCTCCTAGAGTTAAAATCGGAAGGATGAATAGAAAATGGCAACGAAACGAATTGAGGTGAAAGGTGCAAGGGCCCATAACCTGAAAAATATCGATGTCTCTATTCCGAGGGATCAGCTTGTCGTTTTGACAGGTCTTTCGGGATCAGGGAAATCATCCCTTGCGTTCGATACGATATATGCAGAGGGGCAGCGGCGCTATGTCGAGTCTCTCTCCGCATATGCCCGCCAGTTTTTAGGACAGATGGACAAACCCGACGTCGATGCGATTGAAGGCCTGTCGCCGGCGATCAGCATCGATCAGAAAACAACGAGCCGGAACCCCCGGTCGACAGTCGGAACGGTGACGGAAATCTACGATTATCTCCGGCTGCTGTTTGCCAGAATCGGAAAGCCGGTTTGCCCTGTTCACGGCATTGAAATTACCTCGCAAACGATCGAACAGATGACGGACAGAATTTTGGATTATCCCGAGCGGACGAAGATCCAGGTGCTTGCGCCGATCGTCTCGGGAAGAAAAGGATCGCACGTGAAAGTGCTCGAACAAATCAGAAAACAAGGCTATGTGAGAGTCCGGATCGACGGCGAAATGAACGACCTCTCAGAGGACATCGAGCTCGAAAAGAATAAAAAGCATTCGATCGAAGTCGTCGTCGACCGCATCGTCATAAAAGAAGGCGTAACCGCCCGTCTCACAGACTCGCTCGAAACGGCGCTCCGCCTCGGCGAAGGCCGTGTGATCATCGACGTGATCGGGCAGGAAGAGCTGCTGTTCAGCGAGCACCATGCCTGTCCGCACTGCGGTTTTTCAATTGGGGAACTGGAGCCGAGGATGTTTTCTTTCAACAGCCCGTTCGGCGCATGTCCGAGCTGCGACGGCCTCGGGTCCAAGCTGGAAGTCGATGTAGAGCTCGTCATTCCAAACGATGAGCTGTCTCTAAAGGAGAATGCGATTGCACCTTGGGAACCGCAGAGCTCCCAATATTATCCGAAGCTGCTTGAAGCGGTATGCAGCCACTATGGAATCGATATGGATATTCCGGTCAGAGACCTGCCGAAGCACCACCTTGAGAAAATCCTCTACGGCAGCGGAGGCGAGCAGATTTATTTCAGATATGAAAACGACTTCGGACAAGTCCGGGAAAACTACATTGAGTTCGAAGGCGTCATCCGCAATATCGAAAGGCGCTATAAAGAAACCAGCTCGGATTATGTTCGTGAACTGATGGAAAAATATATGGCTAATCAGCCGTGCCCTTCATGCAAAGGCTACCGTCTGAAAAAGGAATCCCTCGCCGTGCTGATTAACGGCCTTCACATCGGTAAGATAACCGAAATGTCGGTAGCTAACGCCCTTCAATTTTTCCGTGAACTTGATCTTTCGGAAAAAGACATGAAGATCGCCAACCTCATTTTGCGGGAGATTGAAGTAAGGCTCGGATTCTTGAACAATGTCGGGCTTGACTATTTGACGCTCAGCCGCGCAGCCGGCACTCTGTCGGGGGGAGAAGCGCAGCGGATCAGGCTTGCAACGCAAATCGGCTCAAGGCTGACCGGTGTCCTTTACATCCTTGATGAGCCGTCAATCGGTCTTCATCAACGCGATAACGACCGCCTGATTGAGACGCTCAAAAACATGAGGGATATCGGAAACACATTGATCGTCGTCGAGCATGACGAGGATACAATGCTTGCCGCCGATTATTTAATCGATATCGGGCCCGGCGCGGGTGTACACGGGGGAGAAGTAATCTCCGCCGGAACGCCGGAAGAAGTGATGAACGATGATCAATCTCTGACAGGGCAATATCTTTCAGGGAAAAAATTCATTCCTCTTCCTGCCGAGAGAAGAAAGCCTGACAACCGCTTTATCGAGGTAAAAGGGGCAAAGGAAAACAACTTGAAAAATGTTTCCGTGAAATTTCCGCTCGGCGTGTTCACAGCTGTTACCGGGGTATCGGGATCAGGGAAAAGCACGCTCGTTAATGAAATTCTCCACAAAACGCTGGCTCAGAAGCTGCATCGGGCTAAGACGAAACCGGGAGAATACAAAGAAATAAAAGGAATCGAGCACCTCGATAAAGTGATCGATATTGACCAGTCTCCGATCGGCCGGACGCCGAGGTCAAATCCGGCCACATATACCGGCGTGTTCGATGACATCCGCGACGTGTTTGCCCAGACGAATGAAGCGAAAGTCAGAGGATACAAGAAAGGGCGCTTCAGCTTTAACGTCAAAGGCGGACGCTGTGAGGCCTGCAAAGGCGACGGAATCATTAAAATCGAGATGCACTTCCTGCCCGATGTATACGTTCCTTGTGAGGTTTGCCACGGAAAGAGATACAACCGTGAAACGCTTCAGGTTACGTACAAAGGCAAAAATATCTCTGACGTGCTTGAGATGACGGTCGAGAATGCCGTTCAATTTTTTGAGAACATCCCGAAAATCAAGCGCAAGCTGCAGACCCTCTATGATGTCGGTCTTGGCTATATTACGCTCGGACAGCCGGCTACAACGCTTTCCGGGGGAGAAGCGCAGCGGGTCAAATTGGCATCTGAACTTCACCGCCGTTCAACGGGAAGATCCCTTTATATTTTGGACGAGCCGACGACAGGACTGCACGTCGATGATATCGCAAGGCTTTTGGCCGTTCTGCAGCGCCTGGTCGACAATGGAGATACAGTGCTTGTAATCGAACACAATCTAGATATTATAAAAGCGGCTGATTATTTGATCGACTTGGGTCCTGAAGGCGGAGACGGCGGGGGAATGATCGTGGCTGCCGGACCTCCCGAAGAAGTCGTGAAAGTCGAAGGGTCATATACCGGCCGTTATTTAAAACCGATCATTGAACGCGACAAAAACAGAATGAAGAAGCGGCTTCAAGAAAAAGAAGCTGTCAGACCGTAAAGAAAAAGCTGCCGATGTCACGTCGGCAGCTTTTTCAATGGCCGAATGATCCGCGGCAAGCTTTGTTCAAAAAGATTTTCATTGCTCTTTTATTCAATAGCTGTTATAACGTAAAAAAACAAACAATAAAGGGGGATGGGGTGATGAAGATCGATCGCATGGATCATTTGGTACTGACTGTAAAAGACATTGATGCGACATGTGATTTTTACAGCCGTGTGCCGGGGTTGAATGCGGTCACTTTTCGAGAAGGAAGAAAAGCGCGACATTCGGCAGGCAAAAAATAAACCTCCACGAAGCCGGAAAATAGTTTGAGCCGAAGGCACAGCACCCGATGCCCGGCTCCGCAGACCTGTGTTTCATACAAATGCCGGCATTGATGATGTGATTCGTCATCTGGAGGGGCTGTCCATTAAAATTGAAGAAGGCCCCGCAGAGCGAATGGGCGCTGAAGGGCCGGTCGTTTCGGTTTATATCAGAGATCCCGACGGAAATCTGGTTAAAATATCATGAAAACGGTTAACGTTCAGTCCGGCTGATGTGTTTGGTCGCTTCACTCATACTGTTTAAAATATGGGTGCTGCTGCTGTTCAGCAGAACCTTTAAATAGCGGATTTCGCTGGAAAGCGGAGGAGCGGAATTGATCGATTCCAATCGGTTCACGATCTCCTGATTCATCCTTTTTTGTTCCTGAATCAGACTAAGAAGCTGGGAGGCGGATGAGGCGTATACTTCCGATTTCTGTTTCATAACGCTCGCTCCTTTTCATTGGCTTTGCCACATATTTTAAAGGGTTATAAAAAAAGAATCTATTCATAAAATCTAAAAAAATCAATTTGCGAAGTTTGACGCACGCCGATCGAATGAAAATGAAACCTAAAGGCCATGATACACGTAAACTAAGTATAAGGTCACTGTACATTAGACTCACAAAGAACGGTTTACATCATAAGGAGTGTTATGTATGACGAGAAACAACGCGCTGATTTCTTCAATTTGTTATTTTAGTGTTTTTTTTGCCCCGCTTATTTTGCCAATCGCAGCGTATTTTATAACAGATGATCAAGAAACGAAAAAGCATGCGATGCGTTCGCTTATTTCGCATATTATTCCGTTTATAAGCGTAGTCATATTGGCAGCAGGCGCGATAAGCGGTACGCTTATCTTTGGTGACGGCGGTTATTTGGCGGTCATTTTCATGATCGGAGGTTTCGTTTTTTTCGGGATCATCAGTTTGATTATTGTGGTCTGGAACGTAGTTCAAGGGATTAAAATGCTGACTCAGGCCTAAAAGAAGGAGAACGGGGGAGCTTTTCATGAAGCATGAGAAAGAACGAATTTTAAAATTGGTCGAGGAAGGAAAGCTGTCTGCAAAAGAGGCGCTGATCCTGATCGAAAAACTTGAAGAAGACTACAAGGAAACCGAGAGCAAGGTGACAGCCCTGTCTGAGGATGTCATTGATTCGGAGGACTTCTACAGCGAAAAGAAAAAAGAACCGAAGCCTTCGATCGGTTCAAAACTGTTCGAATGGATTGATACCGCTGTAAAAAAAGTAAAAGAAGCAGACTTGGATTTGAATTTCGGGCACTCGTACGATGTCCAGCATATATTCCAGTTTAAAGACACTGATTTTTCGACTCTGGATATTCAGCTTGCCAACGGCAGCGTCAACCTTGTACCATGGAGCGATTCCGACATCAGAGTCGAATGCCAGGCAAAAGTGTACCGGGCTGAAAATCAGGATGAAGCAAGGCAGGCTTTTCTCCAGCATATCGACTGCGGTGTGGAAGGCGATAAGTTCATGATCCGTACCGAGAAAAAAACGATGAAGACCAACCTTACCGTCTATATACCGGACAAAGAGTACGGCAAAATCCGCTTTAAACTGTTTAACGGCCCGGTCAGAGGGGAACATTTAAACGTAAAAGAGCTGTCCGCCAAAACGACGAACGGCGTGCTGTCGTTCTCTGCTCTCACGGCAGGAAAAGCTTCATTGGAAACTGCAAATGGACAAATCAAACTAGCCGACCATACTTGCGGAGAGATTGAAGCGGAAACCATCAATGGATTGATCGACCTTAAAGGTTCATGCGAGGCGCTTGACCTGCAGAGCTTTAACGGCAATATCGCGGCAACAGTCAAAAATCCGCACTGCCGGACGGCATATGTGAAAACAACGACTGGAAGCGTAGAGTTGAATGTTCCCCGGGACTGCGCTGTTACAGCGGAGCTGAAAAGCAATCTCGGTTCTCTGTCTCATGATCTTTCAGATGCAGAAATTTTAAAGGAAAAAAACGAGACAATCCAGAAGGAAATGTACCTAAAAGCAAATCAAAATCATGATCATAGCATGACCGTGTTTTTGGAATCGAAGACAGGATCGATCCATTTAAACCATACACAGGAGTGATACAATGAAAAGGCTATTTCGATCCGAAACAGACAGAAAGATTGCCGGGGTCGTCGGAGGTCTTGCTGAATATTTAAATATGGATGCGTCATTGCTGAGAATCATTACGGTTCTATTATTTATATTTTCGACCGGAGTTCCCGTCCTGCTGATTTATATTGTCTGGGTATTCCTTGTGCCGAATGAAGGAGACGTCAACAGATGATGAGATGGATTATAAACGTTCTTGTCAATGCCTTATTATTAATTGTCATTGCCGGTTACTTTGATGCGGTTCACGTCAGAAGCATCGGAGCAGCCATTACGGCAAGCTTGATTTTATCCATCTTAAATATGTTTGTGAAGCCCGTGCTGGTGATTTTGACGCTGCCCGTCACAGTAATTACGCTAGGTTTATTTTTGTTTATCATCAATGCGATCACTCTTTATATGACCGCGTCCATTATGGGGGACAGTTTTGACCTGGACGGCTTTGGGACAGCCATTTTTGCGTCGATCGTCCTGTCGGTTTTTCACTTGCTCATTCAAAAAGCAATTATCGAACCGATGTCCAGAAAATAAGTTGAAGTCTGATGAATCATCAGGCTTCTTTTTTTTGCCCGGATGTCTCTTTCATAAAAATGATCTGTAAAGGCAAAATACGAAAGGGAGGTAGACGATGAAAAAGTACAGAAATCGCCAAACCCTTTTATTGTTGGCCGCAGTTTTACTTTTTGCCTTGCAGATCCCGATTTCGTCCGCATCGGGTGAAGAGCATATTCAGCCTGGTTCACCGGTTATCAGGCATACTCCTGTTGAACAAGTTCAAAAAGGAGATGACATATATTTTTCCGCGCAGGCGGCCGCCGACACGGTCATTTTATATTACAAGCAGCATGACGAATTGCCGTATCGGGCGATTCCGATGGAAGTTGAGCCGGGCAGACAGAACGCCTATATTGCCAAATTGGAAAGCGAATCCATAGCATCCGGCAAAGTCCAGTACTACATTGAAGCTCAAGTCGGCGACTCCTCTGTGAAGACGGATGTGTATACTGTCGCCCTGAAAGGCATGCGTACAGATACACAAAAGCTTCCGGAGCTGTTGATCACGGAAATGGTAGTCGACACGTCAAACACCGGTGGAAAGGACGGCTATGAATTTATTGAAGTTTATAACAATACCAATAAAGCTGTTCATCTGAACAGCTACAAAATCAAGTACAGACATCCTGAAAAGGGCAAGGAATCAGACGTCATCTGGCCTTTTGAGCACGATGATGTGGCGATTCCTTCCGGTCAAACACACGTGTTTTGGGTGAAAAACCGCTCAAACGGTCATCTGACGGAAAGTGATTTCAATCGGTATTACGGTGTTCACCTTCGTGAAGGCAAAACGCTTACTGCTCTCAAAGGGGGCGGCATGGAGAATACGGCGCCGAGAGAGGTGATCATCTGCACAAACAGCGGAGAAGAGGTCGCATCCGCCCGTTATCAAAGCGAGCCGGATAAAACCGATGTCGCCAAAAATAAAGCGCTTCTGTATCGATATCCGCTGGACGGAACGAAGCATATGAAAATCATATCGGCCGGGGAAGAAAAACCGTCGCCTGGTTCGCTTCTGAAGACGCAGGCACCTTCACAGACGGTGACGGTTATGCCGGACAGAGAAAAGCCGGAGATCCATGATATGACGGATCATCAAGCTGTAAAACCGGGTGAAACGATCCAGCTCTTAGCTGATATGAAAGACAATCGGCAAGTGAAGCAGGCGCAGTTTTTCTACCGCATGAATGATGATGAGCCGTTTACCGAAGTCCGTGTTGAAAAAAGCCGCAATGACGGCCTGTACCGCCACAATATCTATTTTGCCGAACTCATTGGCAAAGAAAAAGTGGAGTACTATATGCGGGCCGGTGATGGATCAAATGTTTCGTCGACTGAAAAGAAAACGATACCGCTCGAACAGCGCATTTTGAAGGGACTCAGGCTGAATGTAAGCGAAGGCGGAACCGTTTCCGGAAAAATGCTGTTGAAAGCCACATCAGAAAAGCCGCCTTCTGAAACGACAATTCGTATTGACGGGATTGAACAAAAAGAAGGTGAACCGGCGCTTGAAAAAAAAGCCTACTTTGCTTTCGATGTCAATCAAACGAATCTGTATTTTAAAAATGCTGTAACGATCGGCAGGAGAGTTCAAAAAGTTTTTGACGATTCGCGCCGCCGGTATGCGACAATTACGGTCCCGGTTTCTCCGGATGAATTTAAAAAAGGAAAGCCGTTTTCGATTAAAGTTCGTTCAGGTACGAAATCAACACCATTTGAACAAACTGCAGAAGAAAACAGGGATGATTTTGTCCTCAAGAACCCCCGCCTCATACTCGCGGATGGGACCATCATCCGCGATGAGCGATACGACGATCCGAAAGCCGAGCTTCCGGCCGGTGACGGCCCTGGGGCGCATGAATGGTATGAATTCCGTTTTACGATTCCGGAAGCCAAGTTTGCATCGCTTGCGAGTCAATGGCATACACGCGCCTGGAACGAAGGGCAGCACATCGTTGAAGCGGAGAATGGCGAAGAAAGGCTCATCCGCAGGGTAACGGTCGATAACACAGGTCCTGAGATCAAAACGTCATTAAAAGACGGCAGGACGTATAAAGGGTCGTTTGAGATCAATGCGGCCGCACACGATAAATGGAGCGGGATGAAAAGCATAAAAGCCTTTCTTGACGGCAAAAAGATTGCGCTTCCCTATCTCGTATCTTCTGCCCGCCTGGATGCGGGAAAGCACGAGTTGAAAATAAAAGCGGAGGACAGCGCCGGCAACCTGTCAATCGTAAAAAAGGCATTTTACATTAAAGAGGAAAAGCCGGACAAGCCCGCTCGGGTCAAAAATACACCCGGCAGCACACATGCTAAGCTCGCCGTCCGCGTCAAGGACCCGACAAAAGATAAGATGAAAGTGTCATTCCATCAGGGATTTCAGTACACAGTAAAAGACGAAGAGCATGTTGATGTGTCAGCGAACGAAAGCGGGACGGAACCTCCGCAAAGCTTTGCGGTCAGGGGGGAAAAGGCGCTGACAAAAGAAGAGCGCAGCGGCATGTCCGCACTTGACGGAAAAGGTTTTGAAACCTCATCAACAACAAAGTTTCCGTACCATCGCTTTGATGTAAAAGTGGATGAAAATACGGGGCCGAACGACAAGGTGGAAGTGCTGTGGCGCGGGAGTTCGCTTCCCGGCAGAAAAGTCTCCATGTTCGCCTGGAACTGGGCCAGCAAGAGGTGGGAGACGCTTGCATTCCATGTTGCAAAGGATGGCAAACCTTTTACCCTCAAAGGAAGCATAAAAGCCGCCGATTATATCCGCCAATCCAAGGCGAGCATCATCATTCAGGATCAAATTCAGCTTTCGCAAAATGACTATACATTTGTGTGGATGTCTGATACGCAATATTATTCGGAAAGCTATCCGCACATTTTTGAACGTCAGGTCAAGTGGATCGCGGAACAAAAGGACAAGCTGAACATTCAGTACGTCTTTCATACGGGGGATCTTGTGGATGAAGCGGATCAGCCGCTGCAATGGAAGCGCGCCGACCAGTTCATGAAAGTTCTCGACGACAATCAAGTTCCATACGGCGTGCTGGCGGGCAATCACGATGTCAGCCATAAAGACCGGTCATATTTGAAATTCGGCAGGTACTTCGGGGAGAGGCGTTTTAAACAAAAACCGCATTACGGCGGGTCTTATCAGAATAACAAAGGGCATTACGACCTCATTTCCAGCGGGGGCAACGACTATATCATGGTGTCGATGGGGTGGGGAATCGGAAAAAAAGAACTGCAGTGGATAGATGATGTTCTGAAACGCCATCCCGATCGAAAAGCGATTTTGGCATTTCACGAGTTTTTGCTTGTCAGCGGAAGCAGAAGTCCAATCGGGGAGAAAATATTTGAACAGATCATCAAGCGGAATCCGAATGTGATTGCCGTATTGAGCGGTCACTATCACAGCTCCAACTTAAAAGTCGACAAGCTTGATGATAACGGGGACGGCAAGCCGGATCGCAAGGTTTATCAAATGCTTGCCGACTATCAGGGCGGTCCTGAAGGAGGCCAAGGTTATTTAAGAATTCTCCATGTGGATCCGAAGCATGACACGATCCATGTCAAAACGTATTCGCCATATCTTGATGACTATAACTTTTATGATCCGCACCAATTTGGCCCGAAGGACGAGTTCAACATTAAAACGGATCTGAAACCGAGGAAGAAAAAGGTTAAAACCGATTATTTTGAGCTGAATGTCTTTTCGAACAAGGAAATTGGGAAAGCAAAAACGGTGAAAAGCGGAAAGACGGCTTCCGTGACGTGGAAAGATTTGCAGCCGAATACAACCTATTTCTGGTACGCCGCAGCTTCAGATCAATACGGCGGCAACAGCAGGTCTCAAATGTGGAGATTGACGACAAAAGACGATGGCATGAAATCCTTTTTAATAGATCAAACAGCCGGGGCGGGCTCGGCCCTGAGGCAATTGTCGGGGAGCCCCCCGCCGGCCGGGATGATTTTAAAGAAAGGGACAAACCTCCCAATTGCTGAAATCAGCTTGTGGCTGGCGGCGGTTTTCCTTTGCGAACGCAAAAAGCATTTGTTTTCCTAAGAGGGAGCAAATGCTTTTTAGTTTGTCACGTCTTTTTTTAGACGGCTTGCCGTGTCGGTTTGTTTTTTCCTATAAAGCGATAAAACGCTGACAGAAGCAATGACTGCAAGTGAAAGGACGGCGGCTGTGAAGTAGAGGTTAAAAAACCCCGCTCCCACACTTTCATGGATCGCTTCGCTTATGATGTCTTTTACTTTTGGGTCGGAAATTTGGCTGAGGGATTCGCTCAGCCGCGATACGTCCGTCTCACCGCCTGCAAACCCCTTCAGAGTGATCCCTGCATCATTCAGCTTATGTTTGATATGTGTGCCGATATTTTCGTAGCCGGCCGTTATATATCCTGCATACAGCGCGGGCGCCAAGGTCATCCCCATCTGCCTGACGAGCGATAATGTACCGAGCGCTGTCCCGTAATCCTGTTTTGCCGCCTCGGATACAAGCATATTTAACGGCGCGCCTAACAGAAAGCCAAAACCGACCCCTGCGATGATGCTTGCCAAAACAAATTCCCACTTCTCTGTCACCCAGGAGGACAAGAGCAAAAACCCGGCGAACGAAATGACGCCAGAGAGCCGGGCCGCCTTTACCGGTCCTTTTCGATCGGCGAGCATTCCGCCGAGCCCGGCTCCTATCCCTGAAGCCAGCGCAAGAGGCGTCATCCAATACCCCGCTTTTTCAGGAGCGACGTGCAAATATTGTTCCGCATATGCAGGAATAAAAATAACGGCTGCCAAGAGTCCGCCGGATAAAAATCCGATAAAAAGCGTCCATTGAAACACCTTGTTTTTTAATAAACTGTAGGCAAGGATCGGGTCGCCTCCCTTCAGCTCTACGCGCTTTTCGTAAAAAATGAGTCCCGCAAACAGCGCGCAGCCGATCAGGAGAAAAAAGTAAACCTTTGGATCGGACAGGACGGCAGACAGGCGCTGTCCGTTTATATTCGTTATTCCGTACATCACAGCTAAAATCGCAAGAGACAATATCACAGTTCCGGCCAGATCTAGGGGTTTTCGTGTTCCGCCTTTTGTCTCCTTCATCAATGGAACGCTGAGGATGATCAGTGCTGCGGCAATCGGAAGGTTGATCAAAAACAGCCAGTGCCAGCTTCCGGTCATATCCAAAATAAAGCTGCCGATATTCGGACCGAGCACTGCCGCGATTCCGTTCATCGCACCTAAAAGCCCCAAGGCGGTTCCCTGTTTTTCTTTAGGCAGCGCAGTGAGAATATGCGAGCTCCCGATAATAAAGATTCCGCCTCCGCCAAGCGATTGAATCAGCCTCGCCAACAAGAACATTGGGAAGTTTTGGCTCAATGCAACGAGCAGCGAACCGGCGCCAAACAGCAAGACTTCGATGATAAACAGCTTTTTGCGTCCATACCGGTCAGACAGCTTTCCGACGATCGGAACGCTGACTGCCAAACCGAGCGTATAAAGCGTGATGCCCCAAGCTCCCCATGAGGGGGATACTTGAAACGAATCGTTGATTGTCGTCAGAGCGGCTGAAATGATGCCATTGTCTAAAGCAGCCATAAACACGCCGATCGTAAATAATAAAACGGCCCACTTTTGGTTCACGCCATATATCCTCCTTTTTTCATTAATTCAAAATGAATAATTCACTTTGAGTGAACTATTTTAATCATCCTTAAAAAAACACGTTTTGTCAAAAGAAATTTTTCAACAAAAAAAGCTGCGCCGGTTTCCGGGCAGCTTGTCTATTCATCGTCAGCTTTTAACGCTTTTTCAAGAATGGTAAGGCCTTCATTCACTTTGATTTTTTCCTGTTCATTCAGCTTCTGGAGCGCTTTTTTGAGCTTTTCGTGGCCTTTTTTGTAAAGGCTTCGAAAAATCCCCTTTGC
The DNA here is from genome assembly GCF_038593085.1 of Bacillus sp. FSL L8-0528. Lineage (NCBI taxonomy): Bacteria > Bacillati > Bacillota > Bacilli > Caryophanales > Bacillaceae > Bacillus > Bacillus sp. FSL L8-0528. The sequence goes on along the minus strand of NZ_CP151961.1, from coordinate 3,634,795 downwards.
ATCTTCGGTTAGTTCAACAACAATCGTTCTCCGGTCTTGCTCGGAATGTGTTCTTTTGATGAAGTTAGCTTGTTCAAGGCGGCTGAGCAGTCCGGTCATGTTTGAAAGGGAAGCGCCCATTTTTTCAGCGATTTCGGAGACTTTCAGTGTGCCGTGGTTGTTCAGAAGCATTAAAACCTTCATTTGCGGCATGCTGAGATCGAGCTTCATCCATTCGGAGACATCCCCCAGGCCGGCAGCGGTCAGTACTTTCATATAAAGAACCCATGTCTCTTTTTCTTCCGGGGTCAAAATGTCTTCGTTCAGCACGGTTGTATCATGGATATTGTATTTCAACGGTTCTTCACTTCCTTTTCGCGTTCCTCTTTACATACTACTGATTTTTCGCTTTGAAAGAAAGCACTTCATCGAAGTGTCAAGGGGGCCATTTTCAAAAAATGTTTTAGGTTCATTTTGAAAGTGATAGAATAAAGCTGAATGTCTAGTTCTTCATCTGAGAAGAGGAGGGTGCATCAATCGTGCCGAAAGTTCGAACAAAAGATGTGATGGATAAATTTAAGCTTGAGCTCATCAGCGGAGAAGAAGGGATCAACCGCCCGATTACGATGAGCGATTTATCAAGACCGGGCCTTGAAATGGCTGGTTATTTTACATACTATCCTAAAGAGAGGGTTCAGCTGCTTGGGAAGACCGAGATTACCTTTTTTGAAAAGCTTCCAGAGGAAGAAAAAAAGCAGCGGATGCTGTCGTTATGCACGGAAATTACACCGGCGATCATTCTTTCCCGTGATTTGCCGATTCCGCCTGAACTCGTCGAGGCTTCCGAAGAAAACGGCGTGCCTGTGCTTCGTTCTCCGTTAAAGACGACGCGCCTGACGAGCCGTCTGACGAATTTTCTTGAAAGCCAGCTGGCTCCGACAACTGCGATTCACGGCGTCCTCGTCGATGTTTACGGCGTCGGGGTGCTCATTATCGGAAAGAGCGGCGTCGGAAAAAGCGAAACGGCTTTGGAGCTTGTCAAAAGAGGCCATCGCCTTGTGGCGGATGACTGCGTTGAGATCAGACAGGAAGACCAGGATACATTGATCGGAAGCGCGCCTGAATTAATTGAGCATCTCCTGGAAATCAGAGGCCTTGGTATTATCAATGTCATGACGTTATTTGGCGCGGGGGCGGTCAGAAGCTTTAAACGGATTACTCTTGTCATGAGCCTGGAGCTTTGGGAGCAAGGAAAGCAGTATGACCGCTTAGGGCTTGAAGAAGACACAATGAAAATTATTGATACAGACGTTCCGAAGCTGACGATTCCGGTTCGTCCGGGAAGAAACCTTGCCGTCATCATCGAAGTGGCCGCAATGAACTTCAGACTGAAGAGAATGGGGCTGAATGCCGCTGAGCAATTTACCCATAAGCTTGCGGATGTGATTGAAGATGGTGAGCTTGAAGAATAGGAGCTGACAATATGAATGAAACGATTGAACCTTTAAATCCGATTGCTTTTCACCTGGGGCCGATTTCTGTCCACTGGTACGGCATTATCATCGGCCTTGGCGCTTTGCTGGGCTTGTGGCTGGCGGTCAGGGAAGGCGAACGGAGGGGACTGCATAAGGACACCTTTGTCGATTTGGTGCTTTTTGCGATCCCGATTGCGATTTTATGTGCAAGGGCATACTATGTCATTTTTCAATGGGGCTATTACAGTGAACACCCGGACCAGATTATTCAAATATGGAACGGCGGCCTTGCGATCCACGGCGGACTGATCGGCGCCGTGCTGACGGGAATCATTTATGCGAAGGTCAAAGGGCTTTCGTTTTGGAAGCTTGCTGATATCGCTGCTCCAAGCATCCTGCTCGGTCAGGCGATCGGCCGCTGGGGAAACTTTATGAACCAGGAAGCGCACGGTGAGGCGGTGTCAAGAGCGTTTTTAGAAAACCTCCACCTGCCTGATTTTATCATCAATCAAATGTATATCGACGGACAGTACTATCAGCCTACCTTTTTGTATGAATCGCTGTGGAGCTTCACGGGAGTCGTCGTTCTGCTTCTTTTAAGAAAAGCTAATTTAAAGCGAGGCGAGCTGTTCTTAATCTATGTCATTTGGTATTCGATGGGACGCTACTATATCGAAGGCCTTAGAACGGACAGTCTGATGCTGACGGCGAACCTTCGCATCGCACAGGTGATTTCGATCGTCCTGATCCTCTGTGCGGCTGCGCTGATAGCCTACAGACGTTTCAAAGGCAGGGAGATTAAACGGTATCAGGAGATGTAGCGATTTTACAAAGGGGAGACAGCAATGAAGGGAACTTTAAAAGCCGGCGCTGTGGCGGGGCTGAAAACGACGTGGACGCTCGGAAAAGTGATTTTTCCTGTCACGCTGATTGTCAGCCTGCTTCAGCATACTCCGGTGATGGACTGGTTGATCAAACTGATCACGCCGGCGATGGGAATTTTCGGGTTGTCAGGGGAAGCGGCGATACCGCTTGTGCTCGGGAACATGCTGAACTTGTATGCCGGAATTGCGGGGATTTTAACGCTTGATTTGACGGTTAAAGAAGTGTTTATTTTAGCGGTGATGCTGTCGTTTTGCCACAATTTGATTATCGAATCGACCGTTGCTTCAAGGGTCGGAATTAAAATATGGCTTATTTTGCTCGTGCGCATCGGTCTCGCCGTTTTTTCGGCCTTTATTATCAACCTTGTCTGGCACGGCGGTCAGGATGCGGCTAAATACGGCTTGATCTCTGCGAAAAGCGCCGCTCCTTCCGGCTGGCTTGAAATTGCGCTTGAAGCCGTCACCAAGGCGGGTCTTGGTGTCCTTCAGCTTGCAGCCATCGTGATACCGCTGATGATCATCATTCAATATATGAGAGACCTCGGCTGGCTGCATACTTTTTCAAAGTGGTTTGCACCGCTGACGAGAATGCTCGGAATGAAAGAGAACACCTCAATGACGATGGTTGCCGGGCTGACGATCGGCCTTGCATATGGGGCCGGCGTTATGATCAAAGCGGTCGAAGAAGACGGCGTCAGCAAAAGAGATGTAACGCTCGCGTTTATTTTTCTCGTCGCCTGCCACGCGGTTGTTGAAGACACACTCGTATTTATCCCGCTCGGCATTCCGGTCTGGCCTCTTTTGTTGATCAGGCTTATTACCGCGGTTCTGCTGACGATCGCGATTTCGCGCATCTGGAGAAAGCCGGGTTATTCCGTTCGCAGAAAGGAAGCTTTGTATGAAAGTTAATACGGTTTTATTTGATTTGGATGGAACGCTCATCAATACAAATGATCTGATAATCGCCTCATTTTTGCACACGCTCGATCATTATGCACCGGGACGCTATAAACGGGAGGATGTCCTTGCTTTCATCGGACCTTCCCTTTATGAAACGTTCTCAAGCATTCAAAAGGATAAGGCTGAAGAAATGATCACCATGTACCGGACATTTAATCATCAGATGCATGATGAACTGGTAACCGAGTATGAGACGGTTTACGAGACGCTTGAACGTCTTGCGGAAGAAGGGTATAAGCTCGGGATTGTCACGACAAAGCTGCGGGACACCGTCATCATGGGGCTTAAACTAACCGGGCTTGATGCCTTTTTCGAGACGGTTGTGACGCTGGATGACGTTAAGCGGCCGAAGCCTGATCCCGAGCCTGTTTTGCTCGCCCTTTCCAAGCTTGGCAGCCGTCCGGAAGAAGCGATCATGATCGGTGACAATTACCACGATATATTAGCAGGGAAGAATGCCGGAACGAAAACAGCAGGCGTTGCGTGGACGATTAAAGGAGAAGAAAGCCTTGCCAAACACGAGCCTGATTTTATGCTTCAGCAAATGAGCGATCTCCTTCGCATTCTTGAGGTGGAGAAAGCTTGAGAAGAACGAAGCGCTATCCGGTATCCGGCCCCAATTCCTTATGGCACATCTATCAGACGGTTCCGTTTTTTAAAGTGGTCAAAAACTTTATCGTCATTCAGGCAGCGCGCTATACGCCGTTTCTTGGTATGAAAAATTGGATGTACCGGACGTTTTTGCGGATGAAAATCGGAGAGAAATGCTCATTTGCTTTAATGGTCATGCCGGATATCATGTTTCCTGAAAAGATCTCCGTCGGGCGTAACACCGTGATCGGCTACAATACGACCATTTTGGCGCACGAGTATTTAATAAAAGAATATCGGCTCGGCGAGGTTGTCATCGGCGATGAAGTCATGATCGGAGCCAATACGACGATCCTTCCAGGCGTCGAAATCGGAGACGGCGCTGTCATTTCCGCCGGTACGCTCGTTCATAAAGATGTGCCTCCGGGCGCTTTTGTCGGAGGTAATCCGATGCGGCTGATCTATACAAAAGAAGAAATGGAAAAAAAGTTGGAGACCCCCGCTGAATAAAGAACGGGGGCCTTTATTTGCAATCAGCGTTAAAATTCATGATTGTTCCTTTCCGTAATATGCTTCACACCGATCCATTTCTTTCCGACTTTTGAGTATCTTGTATTTGTCATCGTAACGGAACTTGTACTGCTGTCGGTTCTGAAGATGGCCTCTTTCATGTTTGTAATCGTGCAGTTATCAATATTGACCACTGCCTTAAATGTCGAGCCTCCGAGCTGGCGAATGAATTTGCCTCCTTGATCCGCAGTGAAATTTTTCACAGTAAATGTACTCGCTTTATTAATCTGAAAGATTTTGTCCGCGGCAAGCCGGGCTGATCCTCCGTTAATCGTGACATTTCCTTCGCTTTTAACAGTCAGGGCATCTTCGCCGACATCTTCCCAAACAACGTTGTTTATGGAAGCGTTGCCATAAGTGTGAACACCATCAGCAGCAGGAGCGCCAAGCACGACATTTTTGAGCGTTGCACCATTCTCCACTTTGAAAATCGGTTTTTGATTTTCGCGCTGGCTGTCGTCCCCCAGCTCCGGACCTGCAATCAGCCGTTTGCCTTTTCCGTCATACGTTTGTCCTTTTTCGACTACAATCGTTTTGTGAACGACCTCGGCGGCCGAAGCGTTTTCGGGCATAGCCTGTCCAAACCCGCAGACGAGCAAACCTGACAAAATAACCGTACCTGCTAATCTCTTCATCATTTTCATCCTCCTCATGAAATATTGTTCAAAACAGATTTGTCCCCCTTAGATGAAAGTAATTTCTGGTCCTTTTGCAATAAGATGAGACACCTATTTCGGTACTATCATATATGCGAACTTGCTGAAATGTACACAAATAATTTGAATATTATGAAAAAACAGTAAATTAAACATGTGCAATGAGGTTGTTTTCTGTGTTTTGGATGTGACGAAAGGGTAAAGGGGCTTATTTTAATAGGGGTTGAAAGAACTAAAAAAAGGCAGGGGTTAATCTGCCTTTTTAAGCGGCGATCACGATCGCCTGACTGCCCATTTGTGTCCATGATTTCTCAAAATTTTCTCTGTCTGTTTTTCTGTTTTTATATCCGTACGGATCATTTAAATAAACGTAATCCTCATCATAGCCTGTCACGGCAACACTGTGAACGCTGTACGTCACATCGACTTTACCTGATGGCGTATTCCATGTTTCCATATCGTTGACTGGGGTGAAATGTACAGTGGTGATAACCCAAACCGGTCTTCCTTGATTCAGCTGTTCATATATTTTCTCCGGCTCACTTCCCGTCAAATCGACAGCTTTAGTACCTGCGTATGAATAGGCCAAATCGTAAATCGGGCCATGGTAGACACTCAGTCCGGGTCCGTTTTCCATATCTCCGACAAAGCCGTCGTTAGGATTTCCCTTTAAGCCGTTTTCATAGTGCAGAGGCACTTTTTTCACCTCATTGGCAAGCTCATTTTTTGTGACATTATATCCGCTGTAGTTTAAGATCATCGCCAGGCTGGCGACTTCACAGCCGTTATAAAGCTTCGGCGAGTCCATTTGGTTGATCAGCGGGACGTCAAGCGGCTGACGTACTTCTTTATTGTCAGCAGAATTCTTATGGCTGCTGTGCAACATTTCGGCTAACGGGCTTAACGCATCTTTAGAAAACAGTATAAGAACGGCGGTCATAAGAGCTGCTACGAAAAAAATAAAAAAAAGAGTTTTGAAAAATTTCATTCTGAGTCTCCTGTCTTCCCGTTGCTGGTTTGGTTAAGGCAAAGATTTGCGATCGTTTATATTATAACATCAAGATGTTCATTACATAAAAGTTATCATTTCCCATACAGTCCGGAGTCTATTTTAAGAACGGCTGTTGATTTTGATTCTTTTATCTGTTAGCATATTATCATATTAGCGAACTAAAGGATTCGGAATTTTCCTTCAAACGGTTATGGGGGTGCAAGTGCAGATGTTTATGTTTGAAAAACCGCATGGCATGCGGGATACGCTGCCTGTGCTTTACGAAACAAAGAAAAAGGTGCGCTCTTCATTAACAGAGGTGATGGCTTTGTGGGGGTATCAGTTCATGGAGACACCGGCCCTTGAATTTTATGATACGGTCGGTGTGCAGTCGGCCATATTGGATCAGCAGTTGTTTAAACTCCTTGATCAGGAGGGGCAGACGCTCGTGTTAAGACCTGATATGACGGCTCCGATCGCAAGGGTAGCGGCCTCAAAACTTCACAAAGATGATCACCCGCTCAGAGTGGGCTATGCTGCAAATGTGTTCAGGGCACAGGAGCGTGAAGGCGGACGTGCCGCCGAATTTGAGCAAGTCGGCGTCGAACTGATCGGCGATGGATCTACAAGCGCTGACGCAGAAGTGATTGCACTCGTCATTTTTTCGCTTAAAAATGCCGGCCTGACTTCATTTAAAATCTCGATCGGCCATGTCGGAATTTCAGACGCCCTGTTTGTGGAGGTTTTAGGAAATGAAGAAAGGGCTCATGTCCTGCGGCGCTATTTATACGAAAAGAACTATGTCGGCTACCGGGAGCATGTAAAATCCCTCAATTTATCCTCAATTGATAAAAGCAGGCTGCTCGAGCTTTTGGAGTTGAGAGGCGGTATTGAAACGTGCGGCAAGGCGGCATCGATCATCGATTCTGAAAAAGGAAAACACGCAGTTTCAGAACTAAAGACGCTTTGGGAGACACTCGGCGACTATGGTTGCACGGACGACATTAAGCTCGATTTAGGCATGGTCAGCCATATGAGCTACTATACCGGCGTTTTGTTTGAAATCTATGCTGAAAACGTCGGCTTTCCGATCGGAAACGGCGGCAGATATGACCAGCTTCTCGGCCGCTTCGACTCACCCGCTCCGGCAACCGGTTTCGGCATCAGGACTGACAGGCTGCTGGAAGCATTGAAGCCGGCGGAAGAGCAAGAAAAAATCGATGTCGTCATCTTCAGCACGGAACAGAGAAAAGAGGCGATCAAATTTGCCGAAGAAGAGCGAAGAAAAGGCAAAAAAGTCGTCATACAGGACTTAGCGGGAATCGGAGATATTGACCAAATGACAAAGTCTTTTCAAAACGTGACCTATTTTATCGGGGCCAGAAAGGAAGAGAAGCATGGGTAAGGAATTGACGATTGCGATGCCGAAAGGGCGGATATTTGAGGAAGCTGCCGATATGCTTCGAAAAGCAGGCTATCAGCTCCCTGAAGAATTCGACGATTCGAGAAAGCTGATCATTCAAGTGCCTGAAGAAAACCTTCGCTTTATCCTCGCCAAGCCGATGGATGTCACAACATATGTCGAGCACGGGGTGGCCGATGTCGGAATCGCCGGCAAAGATGTGCTGCTGGAAGAAGAACGCGATGTCTACGAGGTTCTTGATTTAAACATCAGCAAATGCCGTCTTGCCGTAGCCGGCCTGCCAGAGACGGCGGCCGACAGCGTTGCGCCCCGGGTTGCGACCAAGTATCCAAATGTCGCGTCAAGCTACTTCAGGGAGCAGGGAGAACAAGTGGAAATCATCAAGCTCAACGGTTCGATTGAACTCGCTCCCTTGATCGGGCTTGCCGGCCGAATCGTTGATATCGTATCAACAGGACAGACTTTAAGGGAAAACGGTCTGGTTGAAACCGAAAAAATTTGCGACATCACGTCGCGTTTCATCGTAAATCCTGTCAGCTACCGAATGAAAGACGCAGTCATCGATGAAATGGCTTCAAAACTTTCTCTTATTGTGGAAGGGGAAAAAGCAAAATGAAGATCAAATCCATCAGCGGAAATACGTCGGTTTCACTAAAGCGCACCATTGACGCCGGAACGGAAGAACAAAGAAAAGCAGTCCGCGGCATTATCGAAGAAGTGAAAAAGAACGGGAATTCAGCTGTTTCCGCATTCACAAGGCAATTTGACGGAGCGGATGTGGCCGACTTTCACGTTTCTGAAGAGGAAATCAAGGAAGCATACACCACGCTCAAAAAACGCGATCTCGAGATTATTCGGGCGGCGATTTTTAACATTAAAGAATATCATGAGCGGCAGCTCGCATCTTCATGGTTTTACCACCGCAAGGACGGAACGATGCTCGGCCAGAAAATCACGCCGCTTGATTCAGCGGGAGTGTACGTGCCCGGCGGAACGGCTGCTTACCCATCATCCGTCCTGATGAATGTTATTCCGGCGCTTGTTGCCGGCGTCGATCGCATTGTCCTTGCCTCACCTCCGGGAAAAGACGGCAAATTGTCGGCGGGAGTGCTGGCGGCTGCCGCCGAGCTTGGCGTCACAGAGATTTACAAAATGGGAGGCGCTCAGGCGATTGCCGCATTGGCTTACGGAACGGAAACCATTTCCCCCGTCGATAAAATCACGGGACCCGGAAATATTTACGTCGCCTTGGCTAAACGGGAAGTATTCGGCCAGGTTGATATCGATATGATCGCGGGCCCAAGTGAAATCGCCATCCTCGCTGACAGTACGGCAAATCACCGGGAAATCGCCGCTGATCTACTTTCACAGGCTGAGCACGATGCGATGGCAGCGAGCATTCTTGTCACCGACTCAAAGCCGCTTGCCGAATCTGTTTTAAAAGAGGTTTACGAACAGCTCGAACATCTTCCGAGAAAAGAGATTGCACGGCAGTCGATTGACAACCACGGTTTGATATATGTTACAAAGACGATGCATGAAGCCGTTTCCGTCATCAATGAGCTCGCTCCTGAACATTTGGAAATTTTAACAGCGCAGCCTGACGCCCTGCTCGGACAGATCAAACACGCGGGCGCTATTTTCCTGGGCCGCTACAGTTCAGAGCCGGTGGGCGATTATTTTGCGGGCCCTAATCATGTTCTGCCGACTAACGGCACAGCCAGATTTTCAAGCCCGCTAAATGTGACTGACTTCCAAAAGCGCTCCAGCATCATTTCCTACAGCAGGGATGCATTCCGCGAGAATGCCGAGAACATCGCGGCCTTTGCAAGATTAGAAGGACTTGAAGCCCATGCAAGAGCAATTGAATCCAGAAACCGGGAGGAAAACTGATGAGAAAAGCCGAACGGGCAAGAAAAACCAATGAAACTGATATTAAATTATCCTTTCATATTGATGGAGAAGGGAAAGCGGATATTCAAACGGATGTCCCGTTTATGACGCATATGCTCGATTTATTTACAAAACACGGGCAGTTTGATCTTTCAGTTGAAGCGAAAGGCGATGTTGAAATCGACGACCACCATACGACGGAAGATATCGGTATTTGTCTCGGACAGGCGCTTTTGGAAGCGCTCGGAGATAAACAAGGAATCAAACGCTACGGTTCGAGCATGGTACCGATGGACGAAGCGCTCGCCCAGGTTGCGATTGATCTGAGCAACAGGCCGCACCTCGAGTTCAGAGCCGAATTCCCGAGCCGGAAAGTCGGAACATTTGATACAGAGCTTGTCCATGAATTTTTGTGGAAGTTTGCGCTGGAAGCGCGAATGAATCTTCATGTCATCGTTCATTACGGTACGAATACCCACCACATGATCGAGGCGGTTTTTAAAGCGCTGGGACGTGCGCTTGATGAAGCGACATTGATCGATCCGCGGGTCAAAGGAATTCCGTCAACGAAAGGAATGCTGTAAATGATCGGTGTCATAGATTACGGAATGGGAAACCTGTACAGCGTCTCTAAAGCGCTTGAACGGATCGATGCTCCTTATTTCGTATCCGAGCATCCGGATGAACTTATGAAAGCGGACAGCTATATCCTTCCGGGAGTCGGAGCTTTTCGGGATGCGATGGAGACTTTAAGCCAGACCGGCCTGAAAACATTTATTCAAGATACCGTAAGTGAAGGAAAACCTCTTCTCGGCATATGCCTCGGTATGCAGCTTTTATTTGAAGAAAGCGAAGAACGCGGGGCGTCAAAAGGACTCGGCCTTTTGAAAGGAAAAATCGTTAAACTGAAAGACCGTGATCAAGCGGGAAATCGCTTAAAAGTGCCTCACATGGGCTGGAATCTTCTCACGGTCCACCGCGACTCTCCGCTTTTGCCAAAGACGAAAGAAGGGTATGCGTATTTCGTTCATTCGTATTATGTCTGCGGAATCGAAGAGGAAGCTTTGCTTGCCAGCGCCGAATACGGTGTGCGTGTACCTGCTGTCGTCGGTTTCGGCAATGTATACGGCGCCCAGTTCCATCCGGAAAAAAGCAGTGCGGTCGGCATGTCGATCTTAAAGCGTTTCAAGCAGCTTACACAAGAACAGAAGGTGAAAAAATGAGCGAGTTTACTGTATACCCTGCCATTGACATGAGAAACGGCAAATGCGTCAGGCTCATCCAGGGAGATTACGAAAAAGAAACGATTTACGGTCATTCCCCTCTGGATATGGCCTCCCGGTTTGCTGAAGCGGGGGCAGACTGGATTCATCTTGTCGATTTGGACGGGGCAAGGGAAGGCAAAAAAGTGAACGACAGCCACGTCATAAGCATTGCTGATGAACTCAACGTTAAAGTGCAGATCGGCGGCGGCATCAGGACCGAAAAAGACGTGTATGACTACTTGTCGCAAGGTGTTGAAAGGGTGATCTTAGGCAGCTCGGCCGTATCAAATCCCGAGTTTGTCAAAAACATGCTGAAAGCTTACGGCCGGCATATCGCAATCGGTCTTGACGCAAGAGACGGATTTGTTTCAACTGAAGGATGGCTTGAGACCTCCTCCGTTAGAGCGGAAGAGCTTGGCCGCGAGCTTGCGAATGAAGGTGCGGAAGTTTTTATCTTTACCGACATTGCGACTGACGGAATGCTGTCAGGACCGAATATCAGCAGTACAGTGGAGCTTGCCAGAGCAACCGGCAAACAAGTCATTGCCTCCGGCGGTGTCAGCTCTCTCGACGATCTTGAGGCGCTCGCTTCCCGGACTGCGGAAGGCGTCTCTGGCGCAATTGTCGGAAAAGCGCTGTATACCAATCAATTTACCGTGGCTGAAGCGCTTGAAAGGGTGGCGGCAAAGTGATCACAAAAAGAATTATCCCGTGTTTGGACGTAAAAGACGGCCGCGTTGTCAAAGGTGTACAGTTTGTTGAATTGAAAGATGCCGGCGACCCCGTTGAGCTGGCTGAAGTATATGATCGTGAAGGCGCCGATGAGCTTGTTTTCCTCGATATCTCGGCATCCCACGAGGGGAGAAAAACGATGGTTGATGTCGTTGAAAGAGTGGCGGCCAAGCTGGCGATCCCGTTTACCGTCGGCGGCGGCATCAATCGGTTGGATGAGATGAAAACGATCCTGCGGGCCGGAGCCGACAAAGTTTCCGTTAATACGGCTGCCGTTCTCCGTCCGGAGCTGATAACGGAAGGCGCTGACTTTTTCGGCTCTCAATGCATTGTCGTCGCGATTGATGCAAAATTCGATCCGGAAGCTGATCAGTATTATGTTTATACACACGGCGGACGTAAAAAGACGGACCTTGAGGCCGTCTCATGGGCGAAGGAAGCCGTTCAGCGGGGAGCCGGTGAAATCCTGCTGACAAGCATGGATGCAGACGGGGAAAAGAACGGATTTGACTGCAGGCTCACAAAGCTTGTGTCAGAAGCTGTTTCAGTCCCGGTCATTGCATCCGGAGGCGCAGGTCATGCGGGCCACATGTATGATGCATTTGCAGAAGGGCGGGCGGACGCGGCTCTTGCCGCATCTATCTTTCATTACAAAGAAACATCTGTAAAAGAAGTAAAAGCTTATTTAAAAGAGCGCGGGGTGAATGTAAGATGATCAAGGCAGACGAGTTGACTTTTAATGAAGCCGGCTTGATCCCGGCGATTGTCCAGGATGCAGCGAGCAAGGAAGTGCTGACACTTGCTTATATGAACAAAGAATCGTTTGAAAAAACGCTGGAAACGAAGGAGACATGGTTTTTCAGCAGATCGCGAAGAGAGCTTTGGCATAAGGGAGCGACGTCAGGAAACATTCAGCGTGTGATAGACATCAGGCTTGACTGTGATCAGGATGCGCTCATCGTGCTGGTCAAACCGGTAGGACCGGCCTGTCATACAGGAAGCTACAGCTGTTTCTCGCCCGGCGAACATATCAGACAGACTGATGGCGGCCGCTTTGACATCATCAATGAACTTGAAACGGTGATTGCCAAACGGCAGGCTGAAATGCCTGAAGGCGCATATACGACATATTTGTTCCGTGAAGGCGTTGACAAGATTTTGAAGAAGGTTGGCGAAGAAGCGGCGGAAGTCATTATCGCTGCAAAAAACCGGGATTCTGAAGAGCTGAAATGGGAAGCGGCTGACCTTCTTTACCATCTGCTCGTTTTGCTGAGGGAGCAATCCCTTCCGCTTGATGATGTGCTTGGCGTCCTGAAAGAGCGCCATGAAGGCTCTGAATCATAAGCGAATTGCTTACACCCAAAAAGCTAACTGCCTTTTGGGTGTTTTCCCGGTAGGGGAGCTATTTGATGTTTAATTTCATCACGATTTGCTCTCCGACCGGCCCCATTTTTCTTTCCCCTGTGTCTGTAAATCCGGCTTTCACATACAGGTGCTGGGCCGCGGTGTTTTTCACGTTCACAACCAGCACGATTTCATGACAATGGGTGAACTCCTTGGCGACAAACTCAGGAAGCTTGAGCATTCCTTCTTTTGCAAAACCTTTTCCCTGGTGCTTTCTGTCGACGGATAGCGCCGTTAACAGCATGGCGTCCGGGTTGTCCGAATAGCCTTTTACCCTCTCGGTCGCATGCAGGATAAAAAATCCAACGGGCCCGCCTTCGCTTAAAATTACGATTGGAAACTGACCGTCCGTCCGTTTTAAAACCTCTTTCGGCAGCGCGGTAAATCGATGCTGTCCTTCAGGAAGCTCGAATTCGAGAAGCGCAGCTGAATGTTCTTCCGAGAAATGCTTCAATTCTATTGATCCGCTTTTTTTCACGTAATGAACCCCCTTTCTATTATCATACAATGGGAACATATATTCGTCACCGTCTAGTGCTAAAAAAAGATTTTGCCCGGGTTAAAATAAAAAGCGCACTTCCGATATAAAACCTGCCTTGAGCCTTCTGAAAGCCCTATGCGCTCCGGTGCTCCAAACGTCCGGAATAAAATGGTGAAAAAACCATATGTGGAAAATGAAGAGAATTTTCTCGAAACTTGTTTTTGGCCTGTTAAGCCTGCTGGAAACTATGTTATACTACTCACGGTATATAGTTTGAAATGGAGGGTATCTGTGGGAAAGTACACTTCTGAACACCATAAAGATTCGAGAATTGTCCAACTGTTCCAAGATGGGCAATATTTTTATCATAAAGGGCTCAAAGCATACAGAGAACGCAATTTATCCCGCGCGAGCAAGCTCATTCAGAGAGCGATTTTTCTTGAACCGGAAAACACGGGAATGCTGTCCCAACTTGCGGTTATTTACACTGAAATGGGATTTTACCAGCAATCAAATGAACTTTTGGACTTTATCCTGACGAACATCAACGAAAAAATGACTGAATGCTACTATTTTAAAGCGAACAACTATGCGCACCTCGGCCTTTTTCACGAAGCCTATAAAGCAGCGGAGACTTATTTAAAAGAAGACCCGGACGGCGAGTTCAGCGAGGAAAATGCGGAGCTCCTTGATTTATTGGATATGGGAGAGGAAGATGAGGGCTATTCGCAGTTCGATCAGGACGACTTGATTCTGAAACAGGATCGGGCGAAATCACTGCTGGAAAATGGACAGCTTCAGGAATCGATCGTGATGCTTGAAGAAATCACTTCCGATTACCCCGAGTTTTGGTCGGCTTACAACAACCTTGCACTGGCATATTTTTATGCCGGAGACGTTCAGAAAGCCAAAACGACGATTTTTACGGTCTTGGAAAAAAGCCATGGAAACCTTCATGCGCTTTGCAATCTTCTCATTTTTTATCACTATGAACGACGGGACGATAAGGTCGAGGCGCTTTCCGAACAGCTTTCCAGTGTTTATCCGATGCTGTTTGAGCAAAGGTATAAGCTCGGCGCCACACTGTCCCTCGTCGGCAGATACGACCTCGGCTATAAATGGCTGAAATCACTCTACCGCATGGGGTTTGAAGGGGATGAGACCTTTTATTACTGGCTCGCCTGCTCGGCTTATTACACCGGCCGTACTCAATTTGCCCGGTCTGTATGGAAAAAGATGCAGGAAGAGTATCCGGATGACGCCCGCATGGAGCCGTGGAAAGAACGGAAGGAAAAGAAACCTGTCCAGCGGCCGCTTGAGGAGCGCCTTGCCGCGTACTATATCAGCGGAAGAAAAGGGGAAAAAGCCCAGCTGAAAGCGGTGCTTGATTCACAGATGGCAAAAACGCCGTTTGAAGATCAGTTTGTCAGGCTTGTGCTTTACGGGGAAAGCAGTGCAGCCGTTGATTCAAAAGACGCGCTTCTTGCTTACAGAACTGCGAAAGCGATTGAACAAGCGGATCAGTCAGCAATGGAGCAGGAGGCCATGTGCTTTTGGATTTTTCATGTCATTCAGCAGATCAGGGCTTACGGCCTTCAGCTGAAAAATGCCGGCGGGCTTGCCGCGGCGATCTATTACATTTGGAAGACAGAGCATCAGGAGCGGCTGACAAAAGCTGAAACCGCAAAAATCTTCCATATCTCGCCCGGAACGCTTTCTAAGTATGAGCGTACATTAAAAGAACATCTATAGAAACAGGTGTGAACTTTCACTGTTCAGCCTGTTTTATTATGTGAGCAAAAAAATAGCGATTATTCATGATATTTTATAGGATATGGGTAAGGAAGATATAAGAAGGGAATCTTATTTAACAGGAATGGACTGCTTGGCAGCATAAGATTCATGAAGGAGTGAACATTGTGTCAGAAGAAAAAATGTATGACGTCATTATTATCGGAGCAGGTCCTGCGGGAATGACGGCGGCCGTTTATACGTCAAGGGCGAACCTGTCGACTTTGATGGTTGAAAGAGGCGTTCCGGGCGGACAGATGGCCAATACGGAGGATGTCGAAAACTATCCGGGATTTGAAAGCATTCTGGGACCCGAGCTTTCAAATAAAATGTTTGAACATGCGAAAAAGTTCGGCGCTGAGTATGCGTATGGCGATATTAAAGAAGTCGTCGATGAAGGAGACTACAAGATCGTCAAAGCGGGGTCAAAAGAATTTAAAGCGCGCGCGGTCATCATCACAGCAGGCGCCGAATATAAGAAGCTCGGCGTACCTGGAGAAAAAGAGCTTGGCGGCCGCGGTGTATCTTATTGTGCGGTTTGTGACGGCGCATTCTTTAAAAACAAAGAGCTCGTCGTTGTCGGAGGAGGGGACTCCGCTGTTGAAGAAGGCGTGTACTTAACCCGTTTCGCTTCGAAAGTCACAATCGTCCACCGCCGCGATAAGCTGAGAGCGCAAAGCATCCTTCAGGCGCGCGCGTTTGACAACGAAAAAGTCGACTTTCTCTGGAACAAGACGGTCAAGGAAATTCATGAAAAAGACGGAAAGGTCGGCAAAGTAACGCTGGTCGATACGGTCACGGGCGAAGAAGAAGAGTTCCGGACTGACGGCGTCTTTATCTACATCGGCATGCTGCCGCTTTCAGAGCCGTTCAAAAACCTCGGCATTACAAATGAAGAGGGCTACATCGTGACAAATGAACAGATGGAAACAAAAGTCGAAGGTATTTTTGCAGCGGGCGATATCCGCGAGAAAACCCTTCGCCAAATCGTAACGGCAACAGGCGACGGAAGCATTGCCGCACAGAGCGTTCAGCACTATATCGAAGAGCTGAAAGAGAAAGAAAAGGCTGTAAAATAACGTATTTTTATCGTCATCATGATTTAACCGCCCTGTAACACCAGTGAAACAATTATTCGTTATGATGGGTATAGTAATTGACCCCCTTTTATAATGAATTTTATTGGCACGGATGATCTTATCCGTGTCCTTTTTTTGTTTTATTTTTCCTTAAAGAGAAATTTTTACAAATTTCACAAGTTGTTCAAATTTCAATATTGAAACGTCCATTTTTGCTGTAAAATAGAATAAAAGAACGGTTTTCGCAAGCGCTTCCATTCGCTGAAAAAGCCGTTTCTTTAAGTTTTACCCGGAAAAAGCCTTAAAGCAGTCCGGAAAAAAGCGATTTTCGCGGCGGAACTGCATGTTCATTGTGAGCGGGGACAGGAAACGGTATAATAGAAAAAAGAATTGAAGGAATAAAAGGATGGGTGACAACTTTGCAAAGAGTGACGAATTGTGTGCTGACATCAGGTGATAAAGTCCTGTTGCTGCAAAAGCCCAGACGAGGCTGGTGGGTAGCCCCCGGCGGCAAAATGGAAAGCGGGGAAACCGTCAGGGACGCCGTCATCAGGGAATACCGCGAAGAGACGGGCCTGTATGTGCTGAACCCGCAGCTGAAAGGGATATTCACCTTTATCATAAAAGAAAATGATCAGGTCGTATCTGAATGGATGATGTTCACATTCGTCGCCGATCATTATACAGGTAAACATGTAGAAGAATCGGAAGAGGGCATCATCAGGTGGCATCAGGCGGGAGACGTCGGGAGCCTGCCGATGGCGCCGGGCGACGTCCATATTCTGGATTTTATGCTGAAAGGCAAAGGACTGCTTCACGGCACCTTTACGTATACGCCTGACTTTGAATTGCTGTCCTATCGCCTCGACCCGCAAGGCGAATAAACATAAGAGGGGGAGAGAAGCATGAATGCGAATGGAGGCCATGATATACAGCTTGTGATCATAACCGGAATGTCAGGGGCAGGAAAAACAGTGGCGATTCAAAGCTTTGAGGATCTCGGTTTTTTCTGTGTCGATAATCTGCCGCCATCTTTGCTGCCGAAATTTTTGGAGCTGATGAAGGAATCAAGTTCAAAAATGAGCAAAGTTGCCCTTGTTATGGATTTGCGCGGCCGCGAGTTTTTTGACAGCCTGATTGAAGCGCTTGACGAGATTGGGGAAACATCCTGGATTACCCCGCGAATTTTATTTTTAGATGCCAAGGATTTGGTTCTCGTTTCAAGATATAAAGAGACAAGAAGGTCCCATCCCCTTGCGACAACTGGCCTGCCGCTTGAGGGCATCCGAACGGAACGGGAGCTTCTCGAAGAGCTGAAAGGCCGCTCTCAAATCATTTATGATACATCCGATATGAAACCGAGGGACCTGCGCGAAAAAATCGTCCAGCATTTTGCGGCAGATCACGGACATACCTTTACGGTGAATGTGATGTCATTCGGGTTTAAATACGGATTACCGATCGATGCGGATCTAGTGTTCGACGTAAGGTTTCTTCCGAATCCGTACTATATCGACAGCATGAGGCCGCTGACGGGAAAAGATCAGGAAGTATCTTCGTATGTGATGAAGTGGAACGAAACGCAAAAGTTTCTTGAAAAACTGACCGAGCTGCTGAGCTTTATGCTTCCGTCATATAAGCGCGAAGGAAAAAGCCAGCTAGTCATCGCGATTGGCTGCACAGGCGGACAGCATCGCTCTGTGACACTTGCTGAATACCTTGCCGATTACTATAAAAAGGACTACTATACTCATGTTACTCACCGGGACATCGAGAAGAAAAGCAGAAAATAGCATGGCAGATCAGAAAAAAATCGCAATCTTTGGCGGAGGAACAGGCCTTTCGGTATTGCTCAGAGGATTGAAGCAACAGCCCGTTGACATTACGGCGATTGTGACGGTCGCAGATGACGGCGGAAGCTCGGGGAGGCTGCGCGATGAGCTTAAAATTCCCCCGCCGGGGGACATCAGAAATGTGCTCGCTGCACTGTCTGATGTTGAACCGCTTGTTGAAGACCTGTTCCAGCACCGCTTCTCTAAAGGCGGCGATTTAATCGGCCATTCATTGGGAAATTTGATTTTGGCGGCGATGACGAATATAACCGGTGATTTCTTTCACGCCGTCACTGAAATGAGCAAAGTCTTAAATGTGAGGGGAAGGGTTCTGCCCGCGGCCAATACCAGCGTTGTCCTTCATGCGGAAATGGATGACGGACAGATCATATCAGGGGAATCGACGATTCCGTCTTACGGGAAGCGGATTAAACGAGTGTTTTTAACCCCTGAAAAAATCGAACCCGTTCCGGAAACGATTGACGTAATCCGCGGCGCCGACCTGATTATTCTCGGCCCCGGAAGTCTGTATACGAGCATCTTGCCGAATCTTCTCGTTCCGAAGATAAGGGAAGAAATATTAAACGCCCCGGCAAAAAAAGTTTATATTTGCAATGTGATGACTCAGCCGGGAGAAACGCTGTACTACAGTGCAGCCGATCATGTAAAAGCGCTTAACCAGCATATGGGCGGTCCGTTTATCGATACGATCCTCGTCAACAATGAGGAAATCCCGGACGATATCCGGGAACGCTATGCGAAGGAGCAGGCACAGCCCGTCCAGTTTAACATTGATGATCTGTCTGCGATGGGGCTTGAGGTCATCAAAGATCAGATTGTGACATACGAGAATGGCGTGATCCGTCATGATACACATAAAGTCGCTTCGCTACTTGTTGATTTGTTAAAAGAATAGCAGGCCTTGGAATGGGGGTGTCTATAATATGTCATTTGCATCGGAAACGAAAAAAGAACTTACAAACCTTGAAGTAAAGGATTGCTGCGCGAAAGCAGAGCTCTCTGCCCTCATTCGGATGAACGGTTCATTGTCTTTCTCAAACCGAAAAGTGGTTCTCGACGTCCAGACCGAGAACGCGGCCATCGCCAGAAGAATTTACACATTGCTGAAGAAACAATACGATGTTTCCGTTGAACTGCTCGTTCGAAAGAAAATGAGACTGAAAAAAAACAATGTCTACATCGTACGCCTGATCGAAAATGCCAAGCTGATTCTCGAGGACCTGAAAATACTCGGAGACAACTTTGTCATTGCCAGAAACATCTCGGAAGACTTAGTCAAAAAACGATGCTGCAAACGTTCTTATATGAGAGGGGCTTTTTTAGCCGGGGGTTCTGTCAATAATCCCGAGACATCTTCTTACCACCTCGAAATTTTTTCGCTGTACAAAGAGCATAATGATTCATTGTGCAGGCTCATGAATCAGTTTCATTTAAACAGCAAAACGCTTGAGCGGAAAAAAGGATACATCACGTATCTGAAGGAAGCTGAAAAAATTACCGAGTTTTTGAATGTGATCGGCGCGCATAATTCGCTGCTCCGCTTTGAAGACGTCCGGATCGTGCGCGATATGAGAAACTCGGTCAACCGGCTCGTCAATTGCGAGACAGCCAATCTAAACAAAACGATCGGCGCTTCTCTGCGGCAGGTGGAAAACATTAAGCTGATCGACGAAAGAATCGGGCTTGATGCGCTACCGGAAAAGCTGAGGGAAATCGCCCAGCTCCGCATTGATTATCAGGAAGTAACCTTAAAGGAACTCGGGGAAATGGTGTCGAGCGGAAAAATCAGCAAATCGGGCATCAATCACCGGCTTAGGAAACTGGATGAAATAGCTGAGCAGCTGCGTTCAGGACAATCTGTCTCTTTAAAATAGGGAATGGGGGAGATCGCATGGTTCAACAAAAAGTGGAAATTCTTTTGAAAACGGGACTTCAAGCGCGCCCGGCGGCATTGTTTGTTCAAGAAGCCAACCGTTTTCAATCAGATATTTTTCTGGAAAAGGGAGATAAAAAAGTGAATGCCAAAAGCATCATGGGGCTGATGAGCCTGGCTGTCAGCACCGGATCGGAAGTCACGCTGATCGCTGACGGATCCGATGAACAAGATGCTCTTGCTGCATTGACTGCATATGTTCAAGAGAAACAAGCTAAACCTTTATGAGGTTTGGCTTTTTCTCATCGATTCAAAGCGGAAGGAGAATAACCGATGACGACGATGCTTGATTCGCTGTTTAAAAGGATCGGATACAAGCCCGGTCAGCAGGTGACATTTGCAGACTTGCCTGAGTTTTTGTCGCTGCTGGCTTTACAGTTTCCTTTTGAAAATGGCGCGGTTTTAAGAAACGAACGGATTTCGATGACGAAAACAGGACTGACGGAAGCCTTGCTGAACAATAAAAGAGGCGGGTTATGCTATGATTTGAACGCCTTTCTTTACCATGTGCTGACAGAGCTTGGCTTTTCCGTACACATGGTCCGCGGGACGGTTTTTAATACAAAAGAACAGGCGTGGGAGCTGACGGGAACGCATGTCGCCGTTATTTTGCGGGAAGGTGATGAAACCTATTTGCTTGATACCGGATTTGGCATCAACCTGCCGCTTGCACCCGTTCCGTTCTCAGGTGAACCGATCACCTCAAAAACAGGAGCTTACCGTATCAGGAAAACAAAGACAGATAAAGGAGATTACCTTCTTGAAATGGATAAGGGAGAGGGATGGCAGATCGGCTACGCGTTTTCGCTGACGCCAATCGATGAAGCAGCGCTTACGTGCGTGCGGGATGCGGTTTTCGATGAGGAAGCGTCTCCCTTTAATAAAAACCCGCTCGCTTCCAAGCTGACAAAGGACGGAAAGTTAATTTTGTCGAAGGATCACTTCACAAAGCAAACCGGGAGCGGTTTGACGAAAGAAGATGTGAACGCCGGAGATTTCCAGACCATTTTCATTCAAGCATTTTTTGACTGAAGAACCGCTGTGCGCATCAATTAAAATAAGCGGGCGCCTGTCTGCAGCGCGCCCGCTCGTTTTTTGTTTTATCCTTCTGTTTTCAGCTGAAAGCCGTCCAGTGTTTCTTCGGCTTCGCGAAAAAGCTGCAAATATGCTTCGGCTTGATCGCCCAAGTAAATCCGGCTTTTTTCGACATTCTTCCACTCGATCAGCAAAGGCATGCCGACCAAGCCGGTCAGACAATCCCATAGCGCGTCAAGATTTTCGCCATAGTAGTCCGGAAGCTCCAGCTGTTCTTTTAATGCTTGGTGAAGATCTGATACACTCGTGATCTTGTCTCCGTTTAAAGTGACTTGTTTCATATGATCATCTCATTCTCGTAAACGTTTTATAGTGGTCAGTTGTTTTATAAACCAGTCTGTCGCTGGAATAGACGATCCGGTCTGACCCCCGGAATCCCGATGTATAGTTGATGTCGGCTTCTCTCCATACGCGTCCGGACGCATCTGGAAGCAGCTTTTCTCTGTTTTGAAAGATATCGCCGCCGATGCTTTTTCCAGGTGCTACTTCTGCCAGATTGCCTTTTTGCGGGTCCCACCCTAATTTTGCCGCTTCGGCTTTTGTGATGAAGTTGTCAGGCAGCCTGCCGTATTTCACGATATAGTCGGCAACACCTTCAAACGTATTAATCATCTCATTTGACTGAACGGTGCTGTTTTCTGCATGCGGCCCTTCAGCTGAGCTTGTAAAAAGGTTCCCCGCCAGAAAGCCCAGCGCGAGAACAATCCCAAGCGCAAGTGTAGATAATATTTTTTTCACGGATAAAGTCCTCCCTGTCTTTAGACTTTATAGCATAAACATGAAGAATGTGCCTTCATGGGATTGAACAGCCGCATTTCCTCATTTCTATATTCCGTCTGTAATCATATTGAATTGTACCTCAAAACATGCTCAGAAATCATTATAGTATTGTAAATTTTCCATGAAAGCCGGGGACAGGTACGGATCGCCGCGGTTTCCTATTTGAATCCCGGAATGTTAGTCAAGATCTGAAGAAAAAAACCGACTGTTTTTCTCAGTTCTTTTCAATGGAAATATGAAATAGGCGGTAAAGTTCCTTTGCGCCCGCGGGCGTGACAGCAACGGCCCGTGTACGTGGGCGCCGCTCGATCCAATTCATGCGGATGAAAGCGTCGAGCAGTGCGGAACCCAAGGCGCCGGCAATGTGATGCCGCCTTTCACTCCAATCCAGGCATTTATGGCAAAAAGAGCGCCGTTTCTTTTTGATTTCCCCAACATCGATGCCGAGCTCCTTCAAAAATACTTCCCCTGCCTCAGTCACTGTAAAAGCCGTCTCTTCTTCTTTCAACACGCCCATCTCCACGAGCCGCTCCGCAAGTGTGACGCCGAGCGATCCAGCCAGGTGATCATAGCATGTCCGTGCTTTTCTGACCGCCCGATCTTCGGCTGACTGCCGGAAAGAGCGAATTTCAGCAGGGGGCGCTATGTTGAGCAGAGTTTCCAGCGATTGTGCAACCTTGCCATCTTTGAGCCGGTAATAGCGGTGCCGTCCTTGCTTCCGGCATGTCAGCATTTCCGCGTCAAGCAGTTTGGAAAGGTGAAAGCTTGCTGTCTGCTGTTTGATTCCCGCATACCCGGCCAGCTCTGTAGCCGTATAAAACCGGTCATCAAGCAATGCGGTTAAAATCGCGGCCCGCGACGGATCGGTGACAAGCTTGGCGACCTCGGCGATATTCGGATTCACGTTCATGACACTTCCTCCTAAAATGCAATCGATACTTCGATGTTAATTGAAATATTGGAGAATTACAATAAAAGCATAAAAGGAGGAGACCCATATGCATCAAAACAGCAAAATTATAGAGCCAAGCATTTTATACTACGGAACACCCGTCATTTTGCTCAGCACGCTGAACGAAGACGGTTCTACGAATCTCAGCCCGCTTTCCTCTTCTTGGGCGCTTGGGGATTCGATCGTACTCGGCGTCGGCACCGGCGGCAAAGCATTGGAAAATTTAGAGAGGCAAGCCGGATGCGTCATCAATGTGCCGGATTCATCTTTATGGAGCAATGTAGAACGGCTCGCTGCCTATACCGGCAAACGATGTGTTCCGGAAGAAAAAAAGCGGCTCGGCTTTACATACCTTAAAGAAAAATTTGCAGCAGGCGGATTTACGGCAGCGGATTCCCTGGCGGTGAAACCTGACAGAGTCGCCGATTGTCCGCTTCAAATTGAAGCGGAAGCCGTCAATATCCGCATTTCAGAACATTCACCGTATTTTGCCGTCATTGAAACAAAAGTGCTTCATGTGCACGCACATGAAGCGATTATAAAAGGGGAACACCACATCGATCCTCAAAAATGGGGGCCTTTAATTTATCTTTTCAGACACTATTTTGGTTTAGGATGCGAGCTCGGCAAAACATTCCGCGCTTGAATGTAAAGAATGCGCGTCATCTCAGTTCTTTGACTATATCTTTTGGCTGTCTGTTATGAAGACCGTCAATCAGGTTTTGGACGGCGCTTTTCAGCATGTTGACGTGTGTGACAAGGGTGGATGATCCAATGTGGGGAACGAGGGTCACATTGGAAAGGGTTAGGAGCGGATTGTCTTTTTCAATCGGCTCCTTTTCAAATACATCAAGTCCGGCTCCTTTAATCCATCCTTCTTTCAGCGCTTGAATCAACGCTTGTTCGTCAACGGTTTTGCCGCGGGAGATGTTGATG
Organism: Bacillus sp. FSL L8-0528; assembly: GCF_038593085.1. Classification (NCBI taxonomy): domain Bacteria; kingdom Bacillati; phylum Bacillota; class Bacilli; order Caryophanales; family Bacillaceae; genus Bacillus; species Bacillus sp. FSL L8-0528. The sequence continues at coordinate 3,611,072 of NZ_CP151961.1, read as the reverse complement.
AAAATGGACGACGGTTTCATTTTTTTGAATTCAGCTTCGCCGATAAGGCGGTATGTCTCATCTGTGAGCGGTGTGACCAGAACAATGAAGTCCGAGCGTTCCAACAGTTCGTGAAAGCCCGTATAAACCGCGCCGGTTTTTTTCTCTGTGTCGGGTTTGCGGCTGCGGCTGTAATAGAGCACTTCCATATCAAAACCAAAGGCCGCACGTTTGGCGATTTGTTCGCCGATTCGTCCCATTCCGATGATGCCGAGCGTCCGGTGATGGACATCGCATCCGAACAAGCTTTCATCATCCTCTGATTTGGTCCATTTTCCATCGCGGACGTAGCGGTCGAGCTCGGCGATTCGCCGCGCTGAGGAAAGGATCAGACCGAAAGCGAGGTCTGCGACTGTGTCGTCAAGAATGTATGGCGTGTGAGTGCCGATGACCGATTTTTCTTTCATTGCTTCAATGTCAAAGTTGTCATAGCCGACGGAATTGTTGCTGACGATTTTTAGCTTCGGCGCATTGCATAATAATTCACGATCGATTTTTGTCCCTGAGGTCAAAAGCCCGTCTGCTTCCTTGATTTTTTCGAGCAGGGTCGATCTGGGAATACGCTCGCGCGAAGTCCAAATTTCATATGTACAGTGTTCGGCGAGCATCTCTTCGATTTCTTTTGGGACCGGTTTTGTGACATATACAAACGGTTTCATCTGCATTCTCCTTCCGCGTGTCATCTGCTTCTATTATAGAGGAAAAACGGCTTCTATAAAAATCAAAGACTGTTCCGGATAAACGCAGGACTATCAGCTCAATTATTGTTGTTTAGAAAATCATAGATACTTATTTCAGTTTTTTAATTTATTTTAATGCATTTTTATAACTATAAATCCAAATATTAGATATTCCATTTTGCTTCCAGTTCTATTTTTATAGGTGAAGAACAGTGTAGATTTTATTATTTTAGAAAGATATAAAATTAGACTTTTTAAAATATTCAGTACATTTTTAGCGAATTTTTTGATTCGAATCCAAATCGGAAATCCATGTGCTATAATTCGGCTGTAACAATATCAAGGTCATATGACTATGAAAAGGAGTGAGAGAGAAATGGCGATTTTAACTTCCATTTTGAAGCAAAATCAGTCTTTTGTAGAGGAAAAGGGGTACGAGTTTTATGAAACGACAAAATTTCCGGAGAAGAAACTTGTGATTTTGACATGTATGGACACGCGTTTATTGGAACTGCTCCATCATGCAATGGGGTTAAGAAATGGAGACGCAAAAATCATTAAGAATGCGGGGGCCGTTGTTTCTCACCCTTTTGGAAGCGTCATGCGCAGCATTCTTGTGGCTGTCTATGAGCTGCAGGCTGAAGAAGTCTGCGTGATCGGCCACCATGAGTGCGGTATGGCAAGCCTGAACGCTTCATCTATCCTTCAAAAGGCCAAACAGCGGGGTGTCGATGATGGCTGTCTCGAACTCCTGCAGCATTCAGGCATCGATTTGGACACATGGATGACGGGCTTTGACAGCGTTGAAGACAGCGTCAGCCACAGCGTGAACATGGTCCGGAATCATCCGCTGATGCCTTCAGACGTCCCGGTGCACGGATTGGTGATTGATCCAAAGACCGGCCGTTTGGATATTGTGGAAGATGGTTATTCACGTGAAGACGTTTCGCTGTCGGAAATGGGGAGGATAGATTAAATGTTACATTTTTCAGGCAGATTTGAAGGATACAGCATTAAGCGGTTTCAAAAAGATATTGTAGCAGGAATGGTCGTTGGAGTCGTTGCAATTCCGCTTGGCATGGCTTTTGCTATAGCCTCGGGGGTGAAACCGGAACACGGTCTTTACACAGTGATTGTCGCCGGTATTTTGATTTCGCTTCTCGGCGGGTCGAAATACCAGATTGGCGGGCCGACAGGCGCCTTTGTTCCGATCCTGTTCGCTATTGTGCTCCAATACGGATTTGAGAATCTGCTGATTGCCGGTTTTATGGCCGGAGTGATTCTCGTCATATTAGGGCTGCTAAAACTCGGCAAGATTATCAAGTTTATTCCGCGGCCGGTGATCATCGGATTTACGGCCGGCATCGCGGTGATTATTTTCACCGGAGAAATCGCCAAGTTTTTAGGTTTGAGGAATGTTGAGAAGCATGAGAGTTTTTATATGAATATGAGAGAGGTTGTCATCAACCTGAATACGCTCAGCTTTTACAGCATTTTGACGGCTGTCGTATCGCTCTTCTTTGTGCTGTTTACGCCAAAGATTCTGCCGAAAGTGCCGGGGGCGCTTGCAGGCTTGCTTGTATCGACGGTCATGGCCACGATGCTGTTTCCTGAACAGGTGGTGACGATCGGCTCAGCTTACGGCGAAATTCCGCGCAGCTTGCCGAGCTTTCAATTTCCTGAATTGTCATTGGAAAAAATCATTTACCTGCTGCCTCCCGCTCTTGCGATTGCGATGCTCGGCGGAATCGAATCGCTGCTTTCCGCGATGGTGGCAGACAATATGAAGGGAACAAGGCATGACAGCAATAAAGAGCTTGTCGGCCAGGGGGTTGCGAACATTGCCGCACCGCTATTCGGCGGAATTCCGGCGACAGGTGCGATTGCCCGTACGGCGACCAATATTAAAACGGGTGCTGCTTCTCCGATTTCAGGTATCGTGCACGGCGTGTTTGTTTTATTGGTCCTGCTTTTGTTTGCGCCATACGCTTCCCTTATCCCGCTTGCAAGCATGTCGCCGATTTTAATGGTGGTCGCTTGGAATATGAGTGAGCGGAAAGAGTTTGTAAATATTTTGAAAATTAAGAATTCCGACTCTGCCGTGCTTGTTGTCACATTTCTTTTAACGGTTTGGCAGGACCTTGTCTTTGGGGTGGCGGCCGGTATCCTGCTGGCGATCATCACCTTTATCGCCAGAATGAGCAAATCGTTCCGTATTAAAAAGGATGTGTCTGAATCGATTGTCCAGTCGGCTGCTGCAGCGGAGGAAAAGAAATTCCACCGTTCTGTCAGCATTTATTCTGTTGAAGGCCCGCTGTTTTTCGGCTCATCGAATTCATTGGAGGATTCAATTTTGGACAAAGGCCACCCGCCCAAACTCCTCATCCTGCTTATGAACAAAGTAGACTACATGGATTCTTCCGCAGAAGGCAGCTTGATGACGATCGTCAACCGTGTCCACCAGCAAAACGGCAAAGTGATGATTGTCGGGCTGCAGCAGCAGCCGCGTGAGCTTCTTCATAAAACAGGGCTGTTTCATAAAATCGGCAAAAAGCATTTTGTCGACAGGCCTGAACAAATATTTGACGTGACATAACTGAAGAAAACCGCCTGTTCCGGCCGGACCGAAGCAGGCGGTTGCTTTTATTCAGCGGCTTTTACATATGTGCCTTTTTTCATTGCGGCTATTGCCGTTTCTTTCATCAAAAGGACGTCTTTTAAAAGTGTGGAGGCAGGGACTTTTCTTCCGTTAACGGCCACTTTTGGATCGATCCATCTTACCTTTAATGTTTGATGAAAAGTAAAATCGCCTTCGTCTCCTTGTTTAACGCGCTGGCTCGCAGTGCTGAGCTTTTCAAGCGTTTCCCGGAAGCACGCTTTTTGCTTTAGCATCGCAAGCAGTTCCGTGTCGGTTTTGAAAAAATCGCGTCCCGTGATGATACGCATGTCAAGCGCCTTTTTCAGCATTTGGCTGAGCGTACAGAGCGCATATACACTGAGGGGATTCATAAAGAAGTCAATCACCTCTTGATAGTAAAGGCGGGCGAACCATTCGGCGTGCTCTGCCGAAGTGCAGCAGATTTCGCCTTCGACAACGGTCAGTCCAGTTTCTAAAAATCGTCCAATCTCTTCTTGGTCGCCAAACCCGTAGGCTAAAGAGTCGCGAAGCGTGTAATCGATGCGATCCGCGCATAATGAAGGAGCCGGCTGCTCCAGCAGCGTCCATTTTTTTTCATCGTATAAGATGTCTTCATCTTTGAATCCGTATGTATCCAGAATCCAGGGGATATCAGATTGCTTGACCCATTGCCGAAACATCTGTTCATGGTAATCTTCGTTTTCCATGTTAAATACATCATCAGCCACATGGGAAAATGCCGTATGGGAAACATCGTGAAGCAAACCTGCAATTTGTTCTTCCAGGCTTCCGCCAAGCCTGCGGATCAAAAGCATAACCCCGATGCTGTGTTCGCAGCGGCTGATGTTCCATGCGGGATTGACGAGAAAGCATGCTCCGCCCTGATGAATCCCATTCAGACGCTGAACGGCTTTTGAATGAATGAGGTCTGTCAGCACAGGCTCCAAATCTGCCTCTCCGTAAAGGCGGTCATTGATCTTCATGATGCTCTCTTGCAAATCTTTTCGTCAGTTTGCGTCGGTGGGCATCCATCATGTCTTCCAATGAAACATCGTATATGCCGGCAAGCATAATCAAATTCCCCATCACATCGCCCATTTCTTCGATCAGTTCTTTTTTCAGTTCAGCAGCCGGCCGTTTTGCTTCGTCAGGACGGTCTCTTCCGATTTCGTATGCTCTGACTGCTCTCGCCAGTTCGCCAGCCTCTTCCATTAAAAATCCCATCCTGATGAAAGGTCCGTATTCGCTCCATCCTCTTTTCCTGTAAAATGCCTTTGTCCATTGCTCCGCGTCTGTGATTGTCATAAGTTATACACTCCCATTTAGAAATTCAATTATATTATCGCACACGGAACAAACAATATATAGTACAATGTTAATTGCTTTTATCAATATATGGAGTTGGAGTGAGCGAAAGTGAAAACGGTATGCGTATATTCAGGATCAAATATGGGGACGGACCCGGCGTACAAGAAGAAAGCTGCAGAGCTCGGCGTTTATATTGCCGAGAAGGGGCTTCGCCTAGTTTACGGAGGATCGAGAATGGGATTGATGGGCGTGATTGCGGATACCGTATTGGAAAACGGCGGGGAAGTTGTCGGCGTTATGCCGAAAGGACTTTTTACAGGGGAAATCGTTCATCAGCAGCTGACAGAGCTGATCGAAGTGAGCGGCATGCATGAGCGCAAAGCGAAAATGAGTGAATTAGCTGACGGCTTTATCGCGATGCCCGGAGGCTTCGGTACGTTTGAAGAGCTGTTTGAAGTGCTTTGCTGGGCGCAGATCGGCATTCATCAAAAGCCGATCGGACTTTACAATGTGAACGGCTATTTTGACCCCCTTCTTAAAATGCTCGAATACAGCGTTCAAGAAGGCTTTTCGAACGAATCGCACCTTCAGCTGATTCATGCTTCGGCGAGTCCCGCGGAATTGATCGGGAATATGAATGATTATCGCTACCCTGTCCTCGAGAAAAAGTGGAAGGATTTATAGAAACTCTTACATATTGAGCGGAGGGTAGGGCAACATAAAAAAGCTGCCGAATCATCGGCAGCTTTTTTGCTGTTTACTTCTGTGCGTCGATATTGCGTGTGAGCACTTTATCAATCAGGCCGTATTCTTTTGCTTCTTCAGCCGTTTTGAAGTTGTCGCGGTCTGTATCGCGCTCGATAACCTCAAGCGGCTGTCCAGTGCGCTCTGCAAGAATTTTGTTCAGTTTGTCACGCAATGAAAGAATGCGCTTCGCGGCAATTTCAATTTCTGTCGCCTGACCCTGCGCTCCGCCAAGCGGCTGGTGGATCATGACTTCACTGTTTGGAAGAGCGTAGCGCTTCCCTTTCTCGCCGGCTGCGAGAAGGAACGCGCCCATAGATGCCGCCATTCCCGTACAAATCGTAGAGACTTGCGGTTTAATGAACTGCATGGTGTCATAAATCGCCATACCGGCTGTGATGGAGCCGCCAGGGCTGTTAATATAGATGCTGATATCTTTTTCTGGATCTTCGGCTTCAAGGAATAGAAGCTGAGATACGATGGAGTTCGCAACATTGTCATCGATTGCTGATCCCAGCATAATGATACGGTCTTTCAACAAGCGTGAGTAAATGTCATACGCTCTTTCCCCGCGGTTCGTCTGTTCAATGACTGTAGGTATTAAATTCATAATGCTCCTCCTTCACCTTAAAAGGTAAGTATGTAGTTTAATCATACATTTTTGGTCAATAAAGGTCAAACAAAAAGCTGCCTTCATTAAAAAGACATATCGGGGTTTATTTTTCCCATTTTAAAGGACATTCAAACAAAATATCAACTTTATAGAGCAAAGTATAGAAAATTGGGGTCTAAGTTCATTGATCTTCCATTTATTTTATAGGAAAAAAGGAAGCCGGTTATATATGTGAACGCGGACAAGAGCGTTCAGGGTTCCAAAATAAGAAGAAACCAAAGCTGATCGTATTTCTTTTATGGTGGTTTCTCGGAGGTGTTGCCGCTCACAGATTTTATCTGGACGAGAGAAAAGACTGCGCTGTAGCCATGCTGCTTCTCTGCCTTGTCAAAACAACGGACGAAGTAAGAAATCGAGTATAATCTGAACCTGCATTGTTTCGAGCAAGAGATTGTGATTGACTTTTTAAAGAACAGCCCTTATAATATAAATTGCTGACGTTAAAAAATCATATTGTGCGCTCGTAGCTCAGCTGGATAGAGCGGTGGTTTCCGGTACCACGTCTGCCGGGGGTTCGAATCCCTCCGAGCGCGTTTTCAAGACAAGGATTTGGCATTAGCCGCCCTTGTTTTTTTTGAACTTTTAGTCGTATTTGACTCCCCGGAAGCATATATCAATTGGGGTCACTCGTGATGACTAGACGAAGGGGCGGGGTTAAATGGACAAAAAACACAATTATTTTATACCATCAGGACTGTTGATTGGATTAGGCATCGGGATATTATTCGACCATCCGGCGCCGGGGCTTTTGATCGGCCTCGGGGCGGGGATTTTGTTGTCTGCTGTTGTGCCGAAACGAAACGGAAAGTGAGCTGGAAGGCTCGCTTTTTTACGCTTTTACAAAAAAAGGGCGGCCGTTTGGCCGCCCGTTGTTGTTTAATCATGGATTGAACGCATATGTTTGATCTTTAGATTTTCAAAGACGGCCGTTCCATTTTCGGTAAAGAGCGTGATACCTGTATCATTCAGGTCGGGAAATGCAAGGTTTGAGTGCGTCGTTTCGCCGTCATCAATAAACGCTTCGACAGTGTTTTGATCTACGATGATTGTGAAATGCACCCGCTTTTTTTCCGGATCAAACGGTGCTTTGCTTTCCAAATAGGTGCGGGTGCTGTCAGGCTGTCCCGTAAATCCTCTGTTCACAAAAGAATAACCGCCTTCAGCCGAAATACCTACATCGATATGGCGTTTTCGATCCGCAGATTCTCTGAGCCTGAATCCCGCGTTTTTAAGATCGGCCCACGAGATATCCGCCTCAAGCTGATAGGTATTTGCCTTAATCTGAAGCGTTTTTGATCCGTTTACTTCGATGCGCTCAAACTCATCTGTCGATTCGGTTAATTCATCCAATTGATCGATTGGATGAGAGGCAAGGCTGTATTGATTTCCGCCTTTATGTTTAAGCTGAATTTGCCGGACGATCGAATCGGTTCCGTTAAAGCCGTCTTTCCATGTCGGCGTCCGGTTTGCATAATCCCAGTTATTCATCCACGCCAAAGCATAGCGTTTCTCGTACGGATCGTTTGTTTCGCCGTCCTCAAATGTCACGCCCGCATACCAGTCAAAGCCGTAATCAAGCCACTGGGGTTCCGCCTCGTCCGCCGTAAATTCGTTGCCGTTGAAGCTGCCTGTCCAGTATGCATAAGTATTCGGCTTGCCGGCACCTTTTCCATTTGCGCTTGCTCCGAGAACCCATTTATATGTTCCGTCATCAGCCCGCATCTTGAACAGATCCGGACATTCGATGATGCCGATATTTTCTGTTTGAAAACTACTTGTATAACGCCATTCCTTCAGATTTTGTGATTCGTAAAAGCCGATTTTCGTTCCTTCAGCCAGCGCCATCACCCATTTATCATCCTCTTCATCCCAGATCACTTTCGGATCTCTGAAATCGACGGTGTCCGGGTTAGGCAAGACCGGCTCTTCACCGTAAGGTTTAAATGTTTTTCCACCATTTTTGCTGTACCATAAAAATTGTTCTTCCTTCCCGTCATTGGCCGAAGGCTGCGTCATAATCGCCACGATCGCCCCTTTGCCGAAGCCGGCTGTGTTTTGTGAGTCGACAACGACAGAACCGGACCAAGGATCGCCGTTTTTATTCGTATATTTCGGAATGGCAACCCCTTGATCCTGCCAGTGGACGAGATCGTCTGACACCGCGTGGCGCCACTCTGTCCCGTTGCCGTCCGGATAGTCCCGGTTATAGAGGTAGTAGTAATGATATTCTCCATTGAAATAGACGGGCTTTTGAGGGTCGTTTTTCCATTTGTCAGGGGTTGTCAAATGGAAAGCCGCTCGATATTCCGGTGTTTCCGGGGATTCTCCCTTTTTTTCTGTTTCCCGGGCTGAAGCCAATATCATGATGAAGATTCCAAGACAAACAGTTAAAATGCTAATCCGCTTATATACTGTCTTCTTCAAGAAAATTCCCCGCTTTATTCTAAGATGACACACGAAAGAAAATGCCGATGTTCACCGGCATTTTCTTTCGTTTTATTAGTTTACCGTTAATTGTCCCTGTTCAAGAATGCTGTTTTTGACAACGGATGTTTTTGATCCTTTGACTTTCAGCAAAAAGCTTGGTGCAAATGTGGCATGATGCTCGTTTGAAATTCCTCTGTTTGTGATGTAGCTCGTGATGACGACTTCGTCGCCTTTTTTCTGCGGTACGGCAAAGTGTGAATAAGTAAATGTGATGTCATTGTAATCCAGGTCCATGTGCAAAACAAGTCCGGATTTGTTTAAAGGCTTGAATGGCCCGGTTAGTGAATCTGATACATAGCCGAGCATATAAATGTCTTTTGCACCAATGCCGTCAATTGTCATTTTTGATCCTCTTGAATCTGTGAACAGATACCATTTTCCGTTCATTTTGAAGAGATTGGCCCGTTCGATTTCATCAGTCACCGCATTGGAGGCGATCAAAGGCTTCATGACTTTTTTCAGCGTATAATCGTTATTTAATTCGATGATGCCGAGTGCGCCGTTAGCCAATGAAGCGTTCTTTTTGTTCGCTCCTTGAAGCAGCTTGCTGCTTTCTTCTCTAAAGAATTTCTTGCTGCCTCCGTAGTAAGCTCTGTTGAATAGAGAGTCTTCTCCCTGATAGCCGGTTTTTGTTCCCGTATTGGCTTCAAATACGAGATATTTGCGGCCGTGATCTTCCACATAATGCGGGTCTCTCAGTGTATGGTTGTCGCCGGAGCTGTAGTTTCCTTCGTCAATGAATTGCTGAACGTTTTGGTACACTGAGCCGTCAGCGCCGTCAAAGACTGATTTATGATCTTCTACACCGTCAATTTTCAGTGTGTCCGAATCCGGCTGAGTGAAATTGACCTGCGCCGTTGTCAGCGTCTGTTTGCCGTATTGCGTGCCGGAGAAAGCTGTGTAAAACAGTCGGACTTTTCCGTCTTTTGTCAGCGTGGCGGACCCTGACCATTCTTGTGTTTGATACTTAAGGTACGGATCGTCAGGAGTGAATTTGTCGCTGTCTTTAAACACTCTGCCGGCGTTTTTCCAGCTGTCGATGGAAGTTTCGCCTTTCTTTTGATAGAACAAGTAGATGGATGTGTCATCGACGTCTTTCGGGTCGCCCGCCAACGCGAAGACAAGATTGTAGCCGTGGTATGTAGCGACTGTTCCGTCGGCATTTTGCAGCGGCCAGCTGTCCCATACATCTAAATCGATCAGTTCTCCATTTTTGTTATAACCTTTTGCCGAAGGAATGTTTTTGATGGTTTTCGGATCGAATTGAGGAACTTTAAATTGTTCGCTCTTTTGCTGTTCGGGAATTTTCAGCATATCATGTCTTGTGATATGAGAAAATCCGTAGCTCTTCTTGTAATCTTGCGTTTCTTTTGCAAAGGTTTGCGGCGCACCTCCCGCAAGCAGAGCTGCTGCGACGGTTAAGGCTGACGCTTTTTTAGCGATGTTTTTGATGTTCATCAATATTTCCTCCCTTTTTAAATATGTAACAGATTGCTCCTGACAACATGAACGTTTCCAATCATCCCTCCTAACTGCGACATTGTCCTGAAGAACAGAAAAAAGACCTAAAATGTGCAAGGTCATATAGGCAAAAGATAGACTTCGCCCTTCACACATTTTAGGTCTTGCCTGCTTAACAGTAACAATCCCGACAATATTGAATTACCATCATTCTAATATACTCATCTCTGGGACTCAACTGGTCTAAGTTCCTCTTTTCTCATACATTTTTTTGCAAACGACATCAATTTTAAGCTAAAAGACACCTTTTTTAATGAATCTATAGTCTGTATAAGGAGTATCGTCAATCGTTGAAATCAATATACATCGGTATACTTTCCCAAAAGGCATCCGGAATTGCAAGCTTCTGCTGATCATGTCTTGACAGGGTTGTTTGAATATCGTCCTCTTTTCCGGCTTGAACTTTTTGAAGCCATTCCGGATCCATCAGAAGACCCCGGCCGATTCCGACGAGATCGGCTCCTGTTTTCAGCGCTTGAACGGCATCTTCCGGTGTGCGTACTTTCCCGGCTCCGATCAGAGGGAGACGGTCCCCGACCGCTTCTTTGATCAGTTCCATCCGCGTGCGGGATTTGTCTGCACCACGGCGCGGCAAGGACCGGAAATCAATGAGAGAAACGTGCAGGTAATCCAATGTTTGTTCCCGCAGTACATTGACGAAAGCCAACGTTTCAGCCATTGTGATTCCGGGCGTTTCCGGCTCTTCGGGCGAAAATTTGTAGCCGATGATAAAAGATGGTTTATGGCAGCTTTCCGCTACGCGTCTGATTTCTTCTATAATCTGAAGCGGAAATCTCATCCGTTTCTCTAAAGTGCCGCCCCAGCTGTCATTGCGCCGGTTGTAATAAGGGGAGAAGAACTGATGGATGAGAAACCCGTTTGCGCCGTGAATTTCAACTCCGTCAAACCCAGCTTCTATCGCTCTTCGCGCCGCCTGGCCGAAAGAATGGATAAGGTCTTGAATTTCTTGATCAGACAGCGCCCTTGGCACCGGTGCATTCGGTTGATTCGGAGCGACAGCGCTGGCGCTGACTGTTCGTTCTATACCTTTGGCTCCGGAATGGAAGAGCTGCAGGATCGCTTTTGCTCCATGTTTCTTTAAAGTGGCTGCAAGCCGGGTTAGTCCCGGGATTTGATCATCGTTCTCAGCTCCGGGGATGCCGGGAAATCCGGTTCCGGGCTGTACGGTTGTCGCAGATGTGATGACCATCCCGACATCTGTCGCCCGCGCGGCATAATAGACGAGTTCGTCGTCAGAAATGAATCCTCCCGGCATAGAGGATGAATGCCCCATTGGCGGCATGATGATCCTATTTTTCAATTGGATGCCGTTTTTAAAAGTAAAGGGTGTGAATAAAGAATCGTATTGTTTTTTCATGTTTTTCCTCCTTTTGATATAACCATAGCAACCACCGTGAGGCTCCACAAGAACGCAATTTTTTTATATATGCTTTATAAAAATAAACCGTAAGATCGTTCTCTTGAATGCTCCGGTGTCCATATGGTAGGATCAAGTCAAAATTGGCGAATGAGGCAATGGAGGAATTGCTATGAATTCAGCTGTCGATCATAAAGAATGCTCTTCTTTAATACAGGGTGTATTGAAAATTTTCTCTGGTAAATGGTCATTTTTGGTTCTCGCCGAACTCATTCAGGGCAAGCGGCGATTCAATGAGCTCAGAAGGAACTTGGGAAACGTCAACACGAAAGGATTAACTGACACATTAAGACATCTTGAAGAAAGCGGTATGATTTCCCGGAAGGTGTTCCCAACGGTTCCTGTTACTGTCGAATATGAATTAACAGAAAAAGGTAAAGAGTTCCACAGCATTTTTAAAGAGATGGCCGCGTGGGGGGAAAAGTGGATGGATGAACGTGAATGATAGCCGAAGAAATAATAAAACCCGACTTTTCAGAGTCGGGTTTTTTCGATTTAAAATGACTTCAAAACATGATCTCTATATGTTTTCGCGCTTTCGGCGAGCTCGCTTTCGCCGGTTGAACCCGCCCCGTAAAACACGTACGGCGGAAGGTATGTAGTACCGATGAAGTTGCTTGTCGCCTGAAAAGGGCGTAACAGTTCGCTGATCGTATAGTGATTTGACCCGCCAGCCTGATAGGCTTCTTCGGGAGCGCCCGCCGATACAGCGACCATGAATTCTTTGCCGTGAAGCGCTGTGCCGTTTGTTCCGTATGCCCAGCCGTAGAGAAAAACGTGGTCCAGCCATTTTTTTAAGAGCGGCGGCGAGCTGTACCAATAAAGCGGAAACTGGAAGACGATCCGATCGTGTTCTTCACAAAGTTTTTGTTCTTTTTCCACATCAATGGCCTCGTCAGGATATTTCTGATAAAGATCGCGGAATGTAATGCCGGGTGCGTCTTTCAATGTGTCTGCAAATGCTCTGTTCACAACTGACTGCTCCATATTCGGATGAAATGCGAGCACCAATACTTTCATGATTCCATCTCCTTCTTCCATTTTATTCATCTTAACGAACAGCCAGCTTGGATTCAACAAAAACGCTCCGTCTCCATTCAAGGAATCGGGCCGTGACAAAGGTCTTGATATAAGCCACAAGACACAGAATTTGCATGCCTTGGAGGAAGATGCGAAAGGTCAAAATCCGAGTTTCTTCATTTATATATAAACATAAGCAAAAAGTCTCTTAAAGACTGCCATGAAAAAATAAGGCAAACAGGTGAAAACGGAGCTATAGACATGGATCATCATGATCGGGCGATATCTATTAATGCGATTATTCCGAATTTTAGGCAAGTTGAAATGGAAATGTGGATCTATATCCGGATGAATGGTTCAAGTCAAAAGCTCCCGTTATCTTCTAAAAATTAAATATGAATGCAGGATGAATTAATGGTTTTTTGTTCTCATCAAAAACGCTTCTACTTCTTTGACGGTTAATCCCATTTCTTTGGCCTCCAGCATAAGGGCTCTCCATTCGTCGATATTGGCTTGGGTCAGCTCCCTGTTTCGATAAAGCGTCCGTTCTTTCTTTTTCTGCTTGAGGCGGTGTGTGAATTGAAACAGTTCTTCCTGGTTCATCCCCGCCTGCACGGCCTGTACAAGGTGGGTTCTCCACTCGTCTTCATGCTCGGTCCGCCGATAAAGGATCACTTCGGTATCAAACAATTCCTTTAATTCCACTTTCAGCGCACGGGAGATTTTTTTCAGGAATTCGACTGACGGATTTCTGTGAACGCCGCGTTCAATTTTGCTTAAATATGATTTTGATACGCCTGCTATATCAGCAAGCTGGTTAATGGAGTAGCCTTTTCTTTTTCTGTACATTCGGATGACTCTTCCGATCATACTGATTCCTCCCCTTCCCCTTGCCATTCATATAAAAACGCTTTCCTGTTCATTATAAGAAATAATTTGTTCTTTATAAAATTCAAAAATTTAAGATATCGACAGAAAACAAAAGAAAACGAACGGATTTGTTCTCTAAAAAGAACTATATAGCTAAATTCAGCATTTTTCAATTCAAATTTTTTCTTTTATAATCCAATCATTAACAAACGGCATTCCTGAGGAGGCAGTCAAGCATGAAAGAAAATATTGATTTTAGAGAACTGATTGCAATCTTGCGAAAAAGAACGGTTCTTATTCTCGTTTTGACAATTGGTGTAACATTGACGACCGGAATCATTCAGTTCTATGTGCTGACACCTGTCTATCAGGCATCGACGCAGATTTTGGTACATCAAGTAGGAGAGAAAAAAGGGAGCGCCACGTACAGCGATATTCAAATCAACCTTCAATACACGCGGACATTCCAAGCGCTTCTGAAGAACCCGGTGATTTTGGAGCAAGTCAAGAGAGAGCTTGATTTACCTTACTCTGCCGGCCGGTTGGGTGAAAAAATCGCAACGAGCAGTGAAAGCGAATCAGAGATTATTAATATTTCGGTTCAAGATGAAAATCAGAAACGGGCAGCCGATATAGCGAACACGCTAACAGCGGTTCTCAAAAAAGAGATTAAGCAAATTATGAACACCGATCGGATAACCGTCCTTTCAAAAGCCGACATCGTCGATTCGCCGACTCCTGTCAGACCGAATTACAAAATGAATATTTTGCTGGCATTCGGCGCCGCAATAATGACCGGAATCGCTTTGGCGTTCTTTTTGGATTTTATCGATGATACGGTTGCAAGGCCGTCTCAAGTCGAAAAGGAAGCGGGATTTATTTATTTGGGAAGTATTGAGCAAATGAAGCATACAAAAAGTCTGTTTCGCGGAGACTCCGATATGAATATCCGCGTGAAAGCAGGAAGGAGTGAGCCGCTTGGCTATTAGAAAAAAACGCTCTCGCAAATATCAATCGGCGCTTGTCGCATTGCATCAGCCGAATGCGCCGATCGTCGAACAATATCGGACGATCAGGACGAACATTGAGTTCTCATCCTTTGAGAAGCCGTTTAAATCATTGCTCATCACATCGGGCCTGCCGGGAGAGGGCAAATCATTCTCGGCTTCAAACTTGGCGGTCGTATTTTCGCAACAGGAAAAAAAGGTCCTCCTGATCGACGCGGATTTAAGAAAGCCGACGATTCACAAAATTTTTGAGCTCGATAACCATTCTGGCGTCACAAATATATTGATGAAAAAAACGACGCTGGAAAATGTCGTGCAGCAAAGTCAGGCGGAAAATCTCCATGTGCTGACAAGCGGTCCGATTCCTCCGAATCCGTCCGAGCTGTTGTCGTCGCAGGCGATGGAGGATCTGCTTGCTGAAGCGTACAACCAGTACGATTTAGTCATCCTTGATTCGCCGCCGCTTTTGCCGGTCGCAGACGCGCAAATATTGGCGAACCAAGTGGATGGAAGCATCCTTGTCATCCTCAGCGGAAAAACAAAGCTTGATAACGCGATCAAGTCGCGGGACGCGCTGAATTCTTCAAAAAGCGAACTGCTCGGCGCCGTGTTGAACGGGCGGAAAGTGAAGAAGGCGCGTCAGTATAATTACGCAACCATGTAATCTTTTGAAGCGGCTGCGCCGCTTTAGGTGATGTCTCCTTGCCTTTACCGATGGAGGCACTCGGCTCTACCGTGGGCAGACTACCCGTCTGCCTTAGACGCAAGTCGTCGATGGCGGAGCGTGAGGACGGGTTAAATGCCCATTTTTATTTAATTGACGTGCTCGGTTTAAATTTGAAAATCGCCCGTATCTTTTTAGCTCATGGGATTTTGCCCTAAAAGATCCTATCAGCTAGAAAGATACATTAGGAGGTAGGAAATTGACATATCGGAGAAGGCTTTCCATTATTACCGCACTCGATTCGTACTTGGTTTTGCTGTCCATCTTTATCGGATATCAGCTGATTTCGCCATCATATGATTTATACCCTTCGGAAATGCTGCTGATGACTTCACTGATACTGCTTGGCGCTCAGCATTTATTCGCCCATTGCTTCCACCTTTACAAAAAAGTGTGGGAGTACGCAAGCATCGGTGAATTATATGTGCTGCTTAAATCGATTACCTTGTCCCATCTTGTGACGGCGGTCCTCGAACTGTTTTTCTTTCAAAACGTTCCGGTTCGCCTTTTATGTTTAAGCTGGCTGTTCCAGCTGATCTTGATCGGCGGGTCGCGGATGATGTGGCGCATCATCAGGGAACAGGTGAACAAAGAAAGCAAAGGATCTCTAAGAGCGCTCATCATTGGAGCGGGCTCTGCTGGCAGTTTGATCGCAAAACAGCTTGTGCAAAAGCCGGAATTGAACATTAAGCCCGTCGCATTTATCGATGATGACAAAACGAAATACCGGCTTGAAATCATGGGTTTGCCCGTTTTAGGCGGAAAAGAGCAGATCATGCAGACGGTCCGGCAGTGGAATATTGACCGGATCATCATCGCCATTCCGTCTTTAAGCGTCACTCAGATGCAGGACATGTACAAGGCGTGTGCGCAAACGGGGATCAAAACGCAAATCATGCCGAAAATAGACGAAATTTTGCTTGGCAGACATCCTGTCGGCCAGCTTCGCGATGTCAAAGCGGAAGATTTGCTCGGAAGGGAGCCTGTCCAGCTTGATACAAGCGAAATCTCCAATACGGTCAAGGACCGCGTCGTTCTTGTGACGGGGGCCGGAGGTTCAATCGGCTCGGAAATCTGCCGGCAAATCAGCAAATTTAAACCGAAATCGATTGTTTTAGTCGGGCACGGAGAAAACAGCATTCATTCGATTCTGCTGGAACTGCAGGAGAAGTTCGGAAAGCATGTCGCCTATTATCCGGAAATCGCCGACATACAGGACAGAGAGAAAATGTTTTTGCTGATGGAACGCTACAAACCGAATGTCATTTATCATGCAGCTGCACACAAGCATGTGCCGCTGATGGAAAAATGCCCGAAAGAAGCTGTCAAAAACAATATCCTCGGTACGAAAAACGTCGCTGAAGCCGCCGACGAAACCGGAGTGGAAACTTTTGTCCTGATCTCGTCAGACAAAGCGGTCAATCCCGCCAATATCATGGGGGCAACGAAGCGGTTCGCAGAAATGCTGATCATGAATCTCGGCAAAACGAGCAAAACCAAATTTGTCGCCGTCCGCTTCGGGAATGTTCTCGGCAGCAGGGGAAGCGTCATTCCGATTTTCAAAAAACAAATTGCTAAAGGCGGTCCGGTCACTGTCACACACCAGGACATGACGAGGTACTTCATGACGATTCCGGAAGCTTCAAGGCTGGTTATTCAAGCGGGGGCGCTTGCCAAAGGAAGACAGATTTTCGTGCTCGATATGGGCGAACCGGTCAAAATCGTCGATCTCGCCAAAAATCTCATCCAGCTCTCCGGCTATACGACAGACCAGATCAAAATCGAATTTACAGGCATCCGCCCGGGAGAAAAAATGTACGAAGAGCTGCTGAATCAAAATGAAGTGCTGGCAGAGCAGGTTTTTCCGAAGATTCATATCGGCAAGGCGGTCGACGTCGAGTTGACGGTGCTGAAGACATTCATGGAGGAATTTATGTATTTGTCAGACCGCGAGCTGAGAGAACGCTTGTTCCAAGCGATCGGCCAGCACGAGAAAAAGCTGGTGACAGCGCACTAGGGGGAAGAACATGACAAGAACGGTTTTGTTTTGCGCTACTGTGGATTACCATTTCAAGGCCTTCCACCTCCCATATTTAAAATGGTTTAAAGAGCAGGGATGGAACGTTCATATCGCCGCAAAAGGAGATATGACACTGCCTTATACAGACAAAAAATTTGATATCGACATCAGGCGTTCTCCTCTGAATGCAAGCAATATCGCAGCCTATCGGGAGCTGGCGCGCATCATTGACGAAAACCGGTACAGCATCATTCATTGCCACACGCCGATGGGAGGCGTGCTGGCAAGGCTTGCGGCCCGGAAACAGAGAAAAGAGGGAACGAAAGTGATTTATACCGCTCACGGCTTTCACTTTTGCCAAGGTGCACCTTTAAAGAATTGGCTGCTGTATTATCCGATTGAAAAAGGGCTGTCCGCTTTGACCGATTGCCTGATTACGATCAATGAAGAAGATTTCGTCCTTGCAAAAGGCTTGCGCAAGGCGCTGCGGACGGAAAAAATCCACGGCATCGGCGTCGATACGGAGCGGTTTCATCCTGTCAGCGAAACAGAGAAAATGCAGCTCAGGAAAACATACGGTTTCAAAGAAGACGACTTTATTCTCATATATCCCGCGGAACTGAACGCGAATAAAAACCAGGCGCTGCTCATCGAAACGGCGGCTGCTTTAAAAGACAGAGCCCCGAACTTAAAGCTCGTGTTTGCAGGTAAAGGGCAGATGGAAGAAAAATACCGAAGTCTCGCTGAACAAAAAGGCGTTTCTTCGACCGTCACATTTGCCGGTTTTCAAAAAAACATCCACGAATGGATTCAGCTTGCCGATGTGTCTGTCGCTTCAAGCATCAGGGAAGGGCTCGGCATGAACCTCCTGGAAGGAATGGCTGCAGGTAAACCCGCCGTTGCAGCGGACAACCGCGGACACCGGGAAGTCATTCAAGAGGGCGTGAACGGATTTTTGATTCCGCAGGGAGACGCCGGAACGTTCAGCGACCGGATTTTGCAGCTGTACCGCCTGCCTTCTTTGCGAAAAGAGATGGGGGACGCGGGGAGACGAACGGCCGCCGCTTTTTCCCAGCAGCGCACCGTCAAAGAAATGGCGGGCATTTACTCTTCCTTTATGGATCATGAAACAGTTGAAAGGAGGCTGAAAGGATGACAGGGGGTCAAAAGCCGAAAGTTTCTGTCATTATGGGAGTCTACAATTGTGAGGACACGATCGCAGAGAGCATCGAGTCGATTTTAAATCAAACCTATAAAAATTGGGAACTGATTATATGCGACGATGCATCGACAGATGGGACATATGCTGTTGCCAGGCGATATGCCGATCATTACGCAGATAGGATCAACCTGATCAAAAACGAGAAGAATCAGCGGCTGGCAGCTTCGCTAAACCACTGTCTCCGGTACGCCGGCGGGAAATATATCGCGCGCCAGGACGGAGATGACGTCTCTTTGCCAAGGCGTTTTGAAAAACAGGTCGCGTTTCTCGAATCACAATCTCATTATCATGTCGTCGGCAGCGGAATGATGGCCTTCGACGAAAACGGGATCAGAGGCATCAGAATGCTTCCTCCCTCTCCCGGGCCGAGAATCATGGCGAAAGGGACGCCGTTTTGCCATGCGACGATCATGATGAGAGCGGAAGTGTACGAGGCGCTGGACGGCTATCGGGTCGGCCGGAGAACAAGAAGGATGGAAGATATCGATTTGTGGCTTCGTTTTTTTGAGGCGGGCTTCACGGGCTACAACCTTCAGGAAGCCTTATACAAAGTAAGGGAAGACGAATCGGCGTTTAAAAGGAGAAAGCTCAGCTACTCGATTGATAATGCGTTTATCGTCTTTGCCGCCTGCAGACGGCTGAAGCTGCCGCTATCGGACTATATTTATACGATGAAACCCATCATCAGGGGGCTTATGCCTCCTTTTATCATGAACAGATATCATAAAAGAAGATTGATGAATGAAGGCGGAGGGGTCGTAAAACATGAGTGACGGAAGCGTGAGACCAGAACGGGTGCTTCACATCGTAAGCGGAATGAACCGCGGCGGAGCGGAGACGATGATTATGAATATATACCGCCATACAGACAGGCGGCATATTCAATTTGATTTTATTTCCCACCGGGAAGAAACGTGCGATTATGATCCGGAGATCATCACGCGCGGCGGCCGGGTGTTTTATGTACCGAGCATCGGGCGCTCGGGTCCTCTCGCCTACATCAAAAACATCAGAAGGATTTTGGTTGAGAAAGGGCCGTATGCCGCAGTGCACGCCCATACGGATTTTCAGACGGGGTTTGCCGCATTGGCGGCCAGGCTCGCCGGCGTTCCGGTCAGGGTCTGCCATTCCCACAACACGGCCTGGAAGCCTAACCCCCGGTTTTGGGATACATGGCAGCTCCTCGCATTCCGCCGTTTGATTTTCTCCAGTGCTACGGCTCTGTGTGCTTGCGGCAAAGATGCCGGGCGTTTTTTATTCGGCGGAAAAAAGATGGGCGAAAACGCGGTCCATCTTTTGCAAAACGGGATTGAACTTGACCGCTTCAAAGAAGCGAACGGCGTTTCAAAGACGGATGCAAAAAAGAGCTTCGGCATCAAGGAAGACGCATTGGTGATCGGGCATGTCGGCCGTTTTTTTGAACAGAAAAACCATGCGTTTCTGCTCGGGCTTGCCGCTCATTTTAAGAAATCGGGCACGCCTTTTCAAGCGGTGTTCGCAGGTGACGGTCCGCTGCGCAGACAGATGGAAGAAAAAGCCGCCGCTCTCGGTGTAAAAGACGACATACTGTTTCTCGGCGTCGTCGAAGATATCCCGGCTCTCATGCAGACGTTTGATGTATTTGCCATGCCGTCTTTGTTTGAAGGGCTCCCCCTCGTACTCGTCGAAGCGCAGGCGTCAGGGCTTCCTTGTATTGTATCAGACCATATTACGGAGGAAACCGATTTGGGACTCGGCCTGCTGACCCGTCTCAGCTTAAATGCCGGCTTTGAACGGTGGGCTGAGGATATCAGCCGTGCCGCTCAGGCGAAAAAGCCTGCATGGCCGGAGATTGAGAGAAGCCTGGCAGAGAGAGGCTATGATGCAAAAGCAAATTTGGCGAGACTGATGGACATCTATTCAATCTCCGCGGCAGAAGGACAGTGAGTGTATGGCTGTTTACATGTTGAATATGGGGATTGTTTTCATCTGGTCATGGTTTGCGAAAATGTACGGCAGGGAAGATCACAGGCTGCCGACGGGCTACCGTCCGAATGCGCTCCTCACCGTCGTTCCGCTCGCGTCTTTGATTATCGTTGCCGGCTTAAGATACAAGGTCGGAACGGATTACCACACTTATATGCTGCTTTACGAATTAGCCGGAAAATACAGAAACATTTGGGAGATTTTCGGTTTCGGAACAGACAAGTCGTCGACAGATCCCGGATTTACGGCACTCTTATGGATATTAAACCAGATTTCAGCTGATCCGGCGCTCATGTTTGCCGTCGTTGCCGCGATTACCTATATCTATATCGTCAAGACGCTTTATGTATATGGAAGGCCGTTTGAGTTGAGCATGTTTCTCTTTATCGGCATGTTTCACTACTATGCTTCGTTTAACGGCATTCGCCAATACATGGCGGCGGCCATTCTGTTTTGGGCGGTGCGGTATCTGATCGATGGAAAGCTGGTGCGCTATATGATCGTCGTGCTGATCTGTTCGCTTTTTCATTCTTCGGCTTTGATCATGATTCCGGTCTATTTCATCGTCAGAAGAAAAGCGTGGTCGCCTGTCCTCTGGTGTCTCATGCTTTTATTTTTGGCGGGGACTTTTCTGTATCAAAAATTTCTGTCCGTATTCCTTGTCGTGCTTGAAAACAGTCAATACGGACATTATGAAGAATGGCTGATGAAAAATACGAACGGCATGAACGCCATTAAAATCATCGTTCTTCTTCTCCCGCTCGTACTTGCATTCTGCTTCAGGGAGCAGCTCAGAAAGCGCTGGCCCGAAGTCGATTATATCGTCAACCTTTGTCTGATCGGCTTCCTGTTCGGAATTTTGGCGACAAAGGATGTCATTTTTGCGAGGTTCAACATTTACTTCGGGCTCTATCAGCTGATTCTCGTTCCTTATTTTGTACGGATTTTCGAACCGAAATCGAATGCGCTTCTGTATGTTTTGATTTTGATCTGTTACTTCTTATACAGCTTTATGCTCATGCCGTTCGACTCGTCGGTATTGCCGTACAGAACGATTTTTGAACGTTGAATAGCGGAATAGGCCGTTTAGGTCTTGTGAAAATTTCGACAAAGGAGTCATCACATTGGAAAATCCAGCAGTTAGTCTACTGGTCGCTGTTTATAATACAGAAGCTTTTTTGCCGAATTGTTTGCAGTCGCTGATCAGCCAGACCTTAAAAAATATCGAAATCATTATCGTTAATGACGGTTCAACGGACGGAAGCCAGAAGATCATTGATCATTACGCCCGAAAGGACGGACGCATCAAAACGATTCAGCAGGAGAATCAGGGCCTCGGCGCTGTCCGCAATAAAGGGATCGAAGCGGCGTCAGGCGAGTACTTGGCATTTATCGACTCCGACGACTGGATTGAGCCGGACTATTGCCAATCTATGTATGAAAAAGCGAAGGATGAGGATGCCGACCTTGTCATCTGTGATTATGCCGTCGAAATTCAGGATACCGGAAAAACGGTCTGCCCGGACATCGGGAAAAACTATGAAGGAAAGCCGAAAGAGGCATTCATAAAAGATTTATTAAAGGGTCAAGTAAGCGGCTTTTCCTGGAACAAGCTCTACAGGCGGAGCCTGATTGAGCGGCATAAGCTCGTTTTCCCGCTGCGCGACGAGCTGGAAAACATCGAAGATCAATACTTCAGCTTCAGATGCCTTTTATATGCAAATACGGCGGCGTTCGTGACTAAGCCGCTTTATCATTACAGGGTCCATCTGTCGTCCATCGTCCAAAAGTATCAGGCGGGGCTGTTTGAAGACGGGCTCGCTCTTTATGAAGCGAACCTCGACTGCCTGACAAAGCACGGAGAGCTTCCGGCTTTAAAGGAGGCGCTGCACGTCTTTATCGTCAACCACGGCTGCATCAGTATTTTAAATGAATGCAAGAGCCGAAACCAAAACCCTTCAATAGAAAAATATAAAAATATCCGCAGCATATGCGCCTGTCCGGAATTCAGGGGGAAAATCCCCGCGGTGGACATGTCAGCATTCGATTCGAAGAAGAAGCTTCTCCTGATGCTGATTCGCTTGCGGTTGATGCCGGCAGTGTATGGATTTGCAGCCATTTACCAGAAAATGATCGAGCACAGAATGAAGAAATAGGCGGTGAGGAAATGACCTTTCAGGAACTGAAGATCAATCTTGCAGAATGGCTTTTGCTCAAGGTGAAATATCCTTCTGAATATGTGATGGGAACGCCGGGTTTAAGGCGTTTCGATCAATACAAAGGCAAGAAAAAGATCATTCTGACTTTAATTCCGTCCCATGATAATTTGGGAGATCACGCGATTGCCCTGGCAAGCCGGACATTCATAGAAAACGAGTTTCCCGATTTTGAATTAATTGAAATCGGCATCAACGATATTTACAAACATGCAAAAGCGCTCATGCGCATCCGCCACCCCGAGGATATGGTGTTCATCGTCGGCGGAGGAAACATGGGGGATTTGTACCGCAATGAGGAATGGACTAGGCGCTTCATTATCAAAACATTCAAGCATTATAAAATTGTCCAGCTCCCGGCAACCGCGCACTTTTCCGAGACGCCCCGCGGCAAAAAGGAGCTGAAAAGAGCGAAAAAAATCTACAACTCTCATCGCCGGCTGTTTATGATGGCGCGCGATGATACAACCTATCAATTTATGAAAAGGCATTTTTCAAAGCAAACGATTGTGAAACAGCCTGATATGGTGCTTTATTTAAAGAAAGAACAGCAGTCTGAAAGAGATGGTGTGCTCGTTTGTTTAAGGGAGGATAAAGAAAGCTTTCTCAGACCGGAAGAGCGTGAAAAGCTGCTGAAGGCTGTCGGCGACGAATATGGCGGCGTGCAAACTTTTACAACGACGATCGGCAGGAGGGTCAGCCGCGTGTCCCGCGAGAAGGAGCTGAATCGGCTTTGGGATCAGCTGAGAGGTGCGGAGGTCGTCGTGACAGACAGGCTGCACGGCATGATTTTTTGCGCGATTACAGGAACGCCGTGCGTTGTGATCCGCTCTTTTGATCATAAGGTGCTTGAAGGCTTTCGCTGGCTGAAAGGCGTTCCTTCGCTGAAGCTTGTGGAAAATCCCGATGCGGCAGAGGTTCTCGGCGCAATCGAAGAGCTGATTAAGACCGGTGATTCGTATCGTGAGACTCCGTCAAGGGAGCATTATTTCACAGATTTAAGACAGAAAATTATGGGTGATGTCCAATGAAGCCATTCGTCAGTATCATTGTTCCGATGTACAATGTCGAAGATTATATAGAAGAATGCGTCGATTCGCTGCGCAGGCAGACGCTGAAAAATATTGAAATCATCCTTGTCGATGACGGCTCTCCCGACAGATCAGGAGAGATAGCCAGAAAGTACTGCAGCCTGGATGCCAGAGTGAAAGTGATTCATAAAAAAAACGGCGGATTGAGCTCGGCGAGAAATGCCGGTCTTCAAGCTGCGACAGGAGATTATGTCGGATTTGTCGACGGCGATGATTTTGTATTGCCTGCCATGTTTGAAAACATGTACGCTGCTGCCAAAAAAGACGAGCTTGATATCGTCATGTGCGGGTATCATAAACATTCCGATGCGGAAGATACCTATTTCCCGCCGCCGCTGCCGACCGATCGCCTCTTGTTGAGCTGGGATATTAAACGCGAGCTCAAAAAGGCGCACGAAACCCGCTTCATCTGGTATGTGTGGCGGAATTTGTACAGGCGCGACCTGCTGAAGAAAAACCAGCTGTACTTTTTTGAGGACATTCGTTTTGCAGAGGATTCGCCGTTCAATTTGTACGCCTTTTATGCAGCCAAACGGGTGAGGGCGATCGATGACGGTTACTACATGTACAGATGCAATCCGGATAGCCTGACGGAGGTGCCGTTTAAACCGTACATGGATGAAAGCCTGAAAAGGCAGTACCGGGCGAAAAGGAGATTCTATGAGACGTTTCAGCTTTTGGATGAATGTGCGGACGATCTGGAAACATACACATGCAAACATCAAATTCCGATGCTTTTAGCCAATGCCTGTGCGGAACCGAAGCCTTCAAAGCAGGTGAGGCGGCACATTAAAGACATTTTGTCTTACCGGATGGTGCAGTCGTGCGTCAAATCAACGTCTCTCCGCAACCGCAATCTTTTAATCGGCCAACGGCTCGTTTTATTGCTATGCAAGCTGAATATTCCGATCCTGCTCGAATTGTTTTTTAAACGAAATCTGCCCAGTAAGGGATGAGCCTTTTGAATAAGACATTTGTTTTGAATCTCGGCGCCAATGTGGCGTCTTTTTTATTATCGGTGCTGTTTTCGATGTGGCTGACGCCTTATGTCATCAAGAACCTCGGTGTTGAGGCGTTTGGGTTTGTCCATCTCACACAGAATATGATCAATTACTTTTCGATTATTACGGTCGCCTTGAGCGCGGTCGTTGTCCGGTTTTTTTCTGTTTCCGCCCACAGGGGGGCGCTTGATGAAGCGAGGGGCTATATGAATACCTACATCGTTTCATCACTGGTGCTTTCGGTCATCTTGTTTTTTCCGCTTGGCGGCACGGTGTTTTTTATCGATCAGATCATTCGCGTTCCCGCCGGTCTTTTGGGGGATGTGCAGATCGCGCTTTTAATCGGGAGCCTGCTGTTTTTATTGACCTTTGTGATGTCGGGATTTGCCGCCGGTCCTTTTTTTGCCAATAAAATCTATATTACAAGCACGATCCAGGCCGTCCAAATGCTGATTCGCGTCTTGAGCGTATTGTTGATTTTCGCGTGGTTTGCACCGAAGATCTGGCACATTCAGCTCGCCGCTCTTATCGCAACCGCTTCGGCGTGTATCCTGTCGATCTTTTTCTTTAAGAAATTGATCCCATGGTTTACGTTTCGGGTGAGGGATATGTCGTTTGCAAAGTGCAAAAAACTGCTTCAGGCGGGAGGGTGGAGCTCCGTCAGCCAAGTCGGCGTCCTGCTGTTTCTGCAAATCGATTTAATGGTGGCGAATGTGATGCTGGGGGTTTCCGAATCCGGCATGTACGCGGCGATCATTCAGTTTCCGCTGTTATTGCGGACGCTTTCGGGAACGCTTGCGGCCGTATTTTCACCTACGATTACATTCTATTATTCAAAAGGCGACAAAGAAGGGCTCGTCCGCTATGCCAACCAGGCCGTCAGGTTTAACGGCATTCTGCTCGCTTTGCCGGCTGCGCTTCTGGGCGGGCTTGCCGGCCCGTTTCTGTCGCTGTGGCTCGGCCCTTCATTCGAACATTTGAAATGGCTTTTACTGATACATGCGGGTTACTTGGTTGTTTCATTAAGCCCGGCGCCGCTGTTTTATATCTTTACCTCCTATAACAAGCTGAGAACACCGGCACTGACAACGGTTGCCTTCGGCGTTGTCAATTTGCTGCTTGCCATCGTGCTGAGCGGACCGGCGGGATTCGGCCTTTACGGAATAGCGCTGGCCGGAGCGGCAGCTTTAATGCTGAAAAATGTCGTCTTCACTCCGATTTATGCGTCAAAGATTACGGGTGAAAGAAAAAGGGTTTTTTATAAAGGCATATACGGGCCGGTGGCCGGCGCTTCATTTACCTTGGCTGTCTGTTACGCTCTTCAATACTTATTTGCAATCGGCAGCCTGCTGTCCCTGTTTGTCACGGCGCTTGCTGCGACGGGGGCATACGGCCTGTTTGCCTATTTCGTCATGTTGACGAAAGCGGAACGGCATATTGTCACAACAAGGCTGCAAGCATTTCGATGCTCTTTATCCTTACCATTTCAAAAGGGATTTTTTAAATAAAAGAAAGGGGTGCGTTTTTCGTGCTAGCGAAACGGTTTTTCGATCTTGCATTGTCGGTTATTTTGCTGGTCGCGCTCAGTCCGGCCATGATCCTGACAGCTTGCCTTATCAGATGGAAAATCGGCTCGCCTGTTTTATTTCGCCAAACCCGTCCGGGGCTGAATGGCGAGCCTTTTACATTATATAAATTCAGAACAATGACTGATGAAAGAGATGAAGCAGGCAATCTGCTAAGCGATGAAAAACGGCTGACAAAGACGGGGCAGCTGATCAGAAAAACGAGCCTTGACGAATTGCCGCAGCTGATCAACGTCATCAAAGGAGACCTCAGCCTTGTCGGGCCGCGGCCGCTTTTGATGGAGTATATTCCCCTCTATACGAAGCGGCAGTGGAGACGGCATGAGGTCAAGCCGGGCATCACGGGCTGGGCGCAGATCAACGGGAGAAATAAAGTGACATGGGAGGAAAAATTTGAACTTGATGTCTGGTATGTGGACCATCGTTCTTTTTTGCTTGATCTCAAAATCCTTTTGTTGACTGTCGTAAAAGTCTTGAAGTCGGAAGGCGTCAGCCAGGACCGGCATGTGACAGCAGAAAAATTTACTGGGAGAAGGAATGCCTGATGCAAAATGTGGTGATCATCGGAGCCGGCGGCCATGGGAAAGTCGTTCGGGATCTTGTAATAGCGCGGCCCGATACGGCGCTTGCCGGTATTCTCGATGACCGGTATGCAGAGCTTCATGTCGAGAACGGTCTGTATCGCGGGCCTTCAGGCGCCGCAGAAGAACTTGCGCGATTGCATCCGGACGCGAAGTTCGTCTTAGCTGTCGGTCAAAACGGCATCAGAAAGCGGCTGTATGAACGCCTCGGCCTTCCGCTTGACCGGTATGCGGTTTTGATTCATCCGTCCGCCGTGATCAGCGGTTCGGCCCGGATTCAAAACGGCGCCGTTGTCATGGCGTCGAGCGTTATCCAAGCGGATGCCCACATCGGCATCCACACGATTGTCAACACAGGTGCGATCGTCGAACATGACAACCGGATCGGCGATTACGTTCATCTTTCGCCGGGAACGGTGTTAACTGGCGGCGTGACAGTTATGGAAGGCGCTCATCTCGGAGCGGGAACGGCGGTCATTCCCGGAAAGACAATCGGCCGCTGGAGCGTGACGGGAGCGGGATCATCCGTAATTCACGACATTCCTGATGATTGTACCGCTGTCGGAGTCCCTGCAAGAAAAATTAAATATCACAGCAGCAAAAAGGGTGAAAAACATGAGTCAGAATAAGCGAATTTATTTATCCCCGCCGCACATGAGCGGAGACGAAGAGCGCTATGTAGCCGAAGCGTTTCGGACAAACTGGATCGCGCCGCTCGGTCCCCTTGTCGATACATTCGAAGAAAAGCTTGCCGCCTATGCGGGGACGTCCGGTGCCGCGGCAGTCGGCTCAGGAACAGCCGCAATCCACCTGGCGTTGAAATTGCTCGGCGTTGGCAAAGGCGATACGGTGTTCTGTTCTTCCTTTACGTTTGTAGCGAGCGCCAATCCGATTATATATGAGCAGGCTGATCCGGTTTTCATCGATTCTGAACGGGATACATGGAACATGTCGCCCGAGGCGCTTGAACGGGCGCTCGACGAAGCAGAGCGGGCCAGGAATCTTCCGAAAGCCGTCATCGTCGTCAACTTGTACGGCCAAAGCGCGAAAATGGACGAGATTATGGCGATTTGCGATCGATTTGCCGTCCCTGTTATTGAAGATGCGGCCGAATCGCTCGGTTCTGTTTATAAGGGCAGAAAAAGCGGAACCTTCGGACGCTTCGGCATTTATTCGTTCAACGGTAACAAAATCATCACCACATCAGGCGGAGGAATGCTTGTCAGCGATGATGAAGACGCTTTGAAGAAGGCGCGCTTTTTAGCAACTCAGGCGCGCGAGCCCGCCATTCATTATCAGCATGAAAAAGCGGGCTACAATTACCGGATGAGCAATGTCCTGGCCGGAATCGGCATCGCTCAGCTCGCCGTCCTGGATGACAGGGTACACGCCAGACGGGCGATCTTCGAGCGCTATCAGGAGGCGCTCTCCGGTATCGAAGGTATAGAATTCATGCCTGAAGCCGGCATGTCAAACCGCTGGCTCACGACATTAACGTTTGATACAGCAAAGATTCAAACAACACCGGCGGACATCATTGAACAGCTCGCAAATGAAAACATAGAAGCCCGGCCGTTATGGAAGCCGTTGCACAGACAGCCCCTTTTTAAAGGCGCGGCCTTTTATCCGCACGATGACCAAGGCTCTGTCTGCTGCGACCTATTTCAGCGCGGGCTCTGCCTGCCGTCAGGATCAAGTATGACGCGAAAAGAGCAGGATCGGGTGATTCAAATCGTGGCCGACCGGATTAAATATAAATGAGGTGCTAAACATGGCGATTACATATTCCATGGACAGCTTAAAGCATAAGCTGGCAGAAATTTTGGATGTCATTCCAAGGCATTCATCAGTCGTTTACTTGGACTACCCGCTCTACGGAAACGTCGGGGACCTATTGATCATGAAAGGAACGGAAGCTTTTTTTGAAGCATACGGCATCAAGGTGCGCGAAAGATGGAATGCAGAGAATTTCATTCCGGGCCGCCGCATTCCAAAGGACGCCATCATTGTTTGTCAGGGGGGCGGCAATTTCGGCGATTTGTACCCTCACTTTCAGCAGTTCAGGGAACGGGTGGTCGAACATTACCCGGACCACCGGATCGTCATTCTGCCGCAGTCGATTTATTATGAACATGAAGAAAATGCAAAAAAAACGTGCGGCATTTTGGCGGCTCACCCGGATCTGCACTTATTCACGCGGGAAAAGGCATCCTTCGAATTTGCCCTCAAGCATTTCGAAGGGGTGAAAAACATCAGAATGATGCCCGATATGGCGCACCAGCTCTGGCCGATCGCGGCACCTGCCGAAAAGCCTTCTGAGTCCGTTCTGCGGTTGATCAGAACCGACAAAGAAGCAAACAGCAGCCTGCAGAAAACAGGGGAGCCGGATACGTACGATTGGAACGTCATCTTGTCAGAAGGCGACAAACGCGGAATCAAACGCTTGCAGACGATCAATGTCCTCAATAAAAAAGCCGGCAATCCGCTGCCGATCGCTTCTTATTGGAAACGCTATTCGGACAGCCTCGTCGACAAATCAATCCGTTTTTTCAACCGCTATGAATCCGTCGTTACTTCAAGGCTGCACGGCCACATCTTATCGTGTCTGCTTGGAAAAGAAAATGTCGTGATTGACAACTCCTACGGAAAAAACGCAAATTACTACAACACATGGATGAAGGATATCCCGAGTACAAAACTGATTCAAAACAAGCCGGAAGAAGCAGAAAAACCGCCTGTTCATGTATGACAGGCGGTTTTTCTGCTATGCTTCTTCGCGCTTTACTTTGTTGTAGGCTTCATCCAAATGCTGAATCCGTTTTAAGACGACCGCGTTTTTTGTCAGCTGGTCTTGGACAAGCGTTGACACGACTGAACGGTAGTAGCTGTTCATCGCCTGGATTTTATCCTCATTTGGATGCATTTCAATATGGGTTTTAAAATTTTCTATGAAATAGGGCACAGAGAAAAGTTCTGTCAATGGTAACACTCCTTTTTTAAGTCTATACGGTACGGAACCGATCGTGTAAACTAATAGTGGGAGGGGAGATTTGATGAACTTGCATGTACAGCAGCAGCAAACGGCAAAACTTCACTTGACGCAAGGGCTTGCCCAAGCCATTCATATGCTTCAGTATTCGTCGGCCGAGCTGAACAGCCGGATTGACGAACTCTCATTAGAAAACCCCCTGATCGAACGAAAAGACCCCGATATTCCCCGATCATTTTACCATAAAACGAATCGTCATTTGCAAAATGAAGGAATGAGCCGCTCTGAGACGGCGCATTCACGTGAAGATGTCAAAAGTGTCTTGAAACAGCAGGCGCTCGATCTCCGGCTGTCAAGCCGGGAAAAGCGGATTTTCAGCTACTTGGTCGAATCCCTTGATCCAAACGGATATGTGACAGAAGACATCGCCTTTATCGCTTCCGAGCTGGCTGTCACCAGAGAAGAAGCGGAAGAAGTCTTGGGCAAGCTGCAGACTCTTGATCCGGCAGGCATCGGAGCGCGGTCGCTTCAGGAATGCATCCTGATCCAATTAGAGCGTCTGCCAAAGGAGACGGCAAAAGCGGAGAAAGTCATTTCCCTATACTTTGATCTGTTTGCCAAAAAAGGATGGAAAGAGCTGTCTGAGAGAGCGGGCCTTTCGCTCTCAGAGCTTCAGGACATACAAGACCTTGTCGCAGGGCTGTCGCCGCGTCCCGGATTGATGTATGGCACGGATGAAGGCGGAGTCTATATCGAGCCTGATGTCATCATTTCAGCCGAGGATGGAAAATTGGTGCTTGAGCTCAGCAGCCGTTCTTTTCCCGATATCCAGCTTAACGCGTTTTACGAGCCGTTTTTGCAGCGCCAGTCAAAAGACGAGGCGACCGCTTATATCTCTGATAAGTTCAAGCAGTGGAAATGGCTCGACAATGCCCTCAGGCAAAGACGGGAAACGATGCGGAGGGTGATGGCGGAAATTATGGTGCGTCAAAAAGATTATTTTTTAAAAGGGAAAGACGAACTGAAGCCGCTCACATTAAAAGAGGTCGCCGATGCCCTCGGTGTTCACGAATCAACTGTAAGCCGCGCAGTCAAAGGGAAAATCGTGCAGACGCCTTTTGAGCTGTGCGAGCTTAAACAGTTTTTTTCGGCGAAGGTAAAGGACGCCGCTGACGGGCATACGTCAAGTCACACAGTCAAAGCGCATCTTCGTCGGCTGATCGATGAAGAAAATAAAATGAAACCGCTTTCAGATCAAAAGCTGGCAGACCTTTTAAACGAAAAGCACGGCGTCGTCATATCGAGGCGGACCGTTGCCAAATACCGCGATCAGCTTAATATACTGCCGTCGTCTGTCAGAAAGAGATATCAATAAAGAAGCCGTCCGGCACGAACGCCGGCGGCTTTTTTACGGGATCATCCACGCAAACAGGTGATGCTGCAGGAACGTGATCATGCAAACCAGGAACAGAAGAAACAGGCTGTGTTTCAGTGTAAAGCGCAGCAAGTCGGATTCCTTTCCTGCCAGTCCGACGGCTGCGCAGGCGACCGCAATCGACTGCGGAGAGATCATCTTTCCTGTGACGCCGCCCGAAGAGTTGGCCGCCACAGACAGTACCGGCTCCATTCCGACCGACTGTGCTGTCACTTTTTGCAGACTGCCGAACAGCAAATTGGCCGACGTATCTGAACCGGTTATAAAGACGCCGAGCCAGCCGAGAACGGGAGAAAAGAATGCGAACATTGAACCCGTCATCGCAAGTGACATGCCAAGTGTTGTGCTCATGCCCGAAGAGTTGGTGACATAGGCAAAACCGACGACGGAAGCGATCGTTAATATCGGCTTGCCGAGCTCTTTCAGCGAATCTGTAAACACGGCGACCCATTCTTTCCAAGGCATGCCTGTGACAAACTTTGTCAGTACGGCGGCAATCAGGATCGCCGTTCCCGCCGATCCGGCGAGATCAAGTTTATAAAGAGCTTCAAGCGGTTTTCCGGAGCCATCGAGAATTTGATTGTGCAAAAAAGGCACACCGGGCGCGAACGTCAGCCTGCCGCCGATGTCATTGATGAACAGCAGCAATGGATTTGACCCTTCGTAATGGCCTGTCAGCGCCTGTTTGACAGCTGGAATTCCCCAGATGGAGACCATTGCCGTGAGCAGCAAAAACGGTGTCCACGCCTTGAAAATCTGCCCCGCCGAGTATGAGGCCTTTTGATGTTCAAGCTGCTGCGCCTCCGCGGCAGCGGCCATTTCCTTTTCATGTGAAAATCTGAATGTCGTTTTCGGTTTCCAAAATTTTAAGAATACAGCGAGCGCGATAAGCGATACGATGGCTGACAAAATATCTGGGAGCTCAGGCCCCAGAAAGTTTGAGCTTACATACTGCGTAACGGCAAAAGAGACACCCGACACGAGAATCGCCGGCAGCACTTCCCAAGCCCTTTTCAAGCCGCTCATGATGATAATCAAATAAAACGGAATAAATACAGATAAAAACGGGAGCTGGCGTCCGACCATTTTTGAAATGTCCATCGCAGGAATCCCCGTCGGCCCTTCAACCGCGATAATCGGGATGCCGATCGCCCCGAAAGCGACAGGCGCCGTGTTGGCGATCAGGCATATGCCCGCCGCGTACAACGGATTGAAGCCGAGGCCGACAAGCAATGCGGCCGAGATCGCGACGGGGGCGCCGAAGCCTGCCGATCCTTCTAAAAACGCCCCGAATGAAAACGCTATCAAAAGTGCTTGCAAACGGCGGTCATCTGTGATCGACAATACCGAGCTCCTGATGATTTCAAATTGGCCGGTTTTGACTGTAAGCTTGTACAAAAAAACGGAAGTCACAATGATCCAGCCGATCGGAAGCAGCCCGTAAACCGCCCCTTGCGAAGCCGACATCACAGCCTGATGAGCAGGCATGCCGTATACGAAAACGGCCAGCGCGAGCGCAATCAGCAAAGTCGTCACACCCGCTGTATGCCCTTTCATTCTTTTGATTGCCAGAGCCCAGAAAAAATACAAAATCGGTATCAGCGCTGCAAGCGAAGAGAGCAGCAAACTGTTCCCCAGCGGAGTATAATCTTGCGTCCATCCCATCTCCAATTCCCCCTTTGTTCAAAGTCTCACTCAGTCATCTGATGACATGATGATAAGACTGATCATTTAGCATTATATTTCTCAATGTCATAAATTACAATCTTTTTTTGCATGGAGCCGAAGTCTATATGTTCCGGACGGAAAGAACGGTATAATAAAAAATAGCGCATCATGCCCAGTCTGGTTACGAGGTGAAAAAAGTTGAAATACAAACAAATCAAGACGAAAAAAATATACGAAGAAGTCGCGGAAGCGCTTCTTGAATCGATTAAAAGCGGAGAGCTTGAGCCAGGTGACAAGCTTGACTCCGTCCAGGCGCTCGCCGACAGCTTTCAGGTCAGCCGTTCGGCCGTCAGGGAAGCGCTGTCCGCGTTAAAAGCGATGGGGATGGTCGAAATGAAGCAGGGGGAAGGGACGTATGTGAAAAGGTTTGAGCCTGAGCAAATTTCCATTCCCCTTTCGGCTGCGCTTTTGATGAAAAAGAAAGACGTCGCTGAACTGCTCGAAGTCCGTAAGATTCTTGAAATCGGAGCTGTTTCCAGTGCGGCTCAAAAACGCACAGAAGATGATCTCGGGCGCATGCATGCCGCACTCGAGGATATGAAGCAGGCGGACGGGAACGGCGAACTTGGCGAAAAAGCCGACCTCGCGTTTCATCTTGCGCTTGCCGGCGCCTCGCAAAACGATCTGCTGAAAGGCTTGATGAATCATGTGTCATCGCTCTTAATTGAGACGATGAGGGAGACGCGCAAAATTTGGCTGTTCTCGAAGAACACAACCGTTAAGCGCCTTTATGAGGAACACGAAGCCATCTATCAGGCTGTGATGGAAAAAGACGGCCAAAAAGCAGAGCAGGCGATGCACAATCATCTGACGAATGTGGAAAATGTGCTGGCCTCATATTTTGAAGAAACGAAACAGGCCGACGAGCCGGCCATATAAGCAGCGGCCCGAGTGAAAACGAAAAAGAAACCCCTTTCAAAAAATTTTACCAAGGTGTAAGATGGAGAAAGAGGGTTTTCTAACCAAGTCATCAGATGACCTGATTTATCGGGTTGGAGAGGGGATCAAGATGAAAGTATCACTGTTTATCACGTGTTTGGTTGACATGTTTCAGTCAAATGTCGGAAAAGCGACGGTTGAACTGCTGGAGCGGCTCGGATGTGAAGTGGATTTTCCCGAAGGGCAGATCTGCTGCGGCCAGCCTGCGTACAACAGCGGCTATGTCAAAGATTCCAAAAAAGCGATGAGACGGATGATTGAGACGTTTGAATCAGCCGAATACGTCGTCAGCCCTTCAGGATCGTGCGCTTTTATGTTCAAAGAGTATCCGCACCTTTTCCGGGATGAGCCGGCCTGGGCGGAAAAAGCGCAGCGGCTGGCTGACAAAACGTATGAGCTGACCGATTTTATCGTCAACGTTTTGAAGGTTGAAGACGTTGGGGCGACACTTGAGAAAAAGGCGACTTATCATACGTCATGCCATATGACAAGGCTTTTGGGCGTCACAGACGCGCCGATGAAGCTGCTTCGGCATGTGAAGGGACTGGAGTTCACGCCGCTGCCGCGCAAACACGACTGCTGCGGATTCGGGGGGACTTTTTCGGTGAAGATGTCGCAAATATCCGAACAGATGGTCGATGAGAAAGTGGCGTGTGTCGAAGAAACAGCCGCAGATGTGTTAATCGGGGCAGACTGCGGCTGCTTGATGAATATCGGCGGACGGATCGGGAGAAAGAACAAGCCGATTGAAGTCATGCACATCGCAGAAGTGCTGAACAGCAGATAAACAGACATCCGGTCATTTCACAGATAGAGGGGGACATTCGTTATGGCAATGAAGATCGGAACGCAGAAATTTAAAGAGCGCGTATCTGAAGGGCTCGAAAACGAGTTTATGAGGGGGGCTGTTTCAAGTGCGCAGGAGCGCTTGAGAACGCGCCGTCTTGAGGCGGCGGAAGAGCTCGGGAACTGGGAAGAATGGCGGTCTCAGGCCGAGGAAATCAGGCAGCACGTGCTCGAAAACCTGGACTACTACCTAGAACAGCTCGCCGAAAATGTCGCCAAAAAAGGCGGGCACGTATTCTTTGCACAGACGGCCGAAGAAGCGACAGGCTATATCCGCGATGTCGTGAAAAAGAAAAACGGCAAAAAAATCGTGAAGTCAAAATCAATGGTGACCGAAGAAATCAACATGAACGAGGCGCTTGAACGCGACGGCTGCGAAGTGGTCGAAACCGATTTGGGCGAATACATCCTCCAAATCGATGATCATGATCCGCCGTCACATATCGTCGCACCTGCTTTGCATAAAAACAAAGAGCAAATCCGCGACGTCTTCAAAGAGCGGATCGGCTACCGCAACACCGAAAAGCCGGAAGAGCTTGTCATGCACGCGCGCGCCGTGCTCAGAAAGAAATTTCTCGAGGCTGACATCGGCATTACGGGCTGCAATTTTGCGATTGCCGATACGGGATCTGTCAGCCTTGTCACAAACGAGGGAAACGGACGTCTCGTCACGACCATTCCGAAGACGCAGATTACAGTGATGGGGATGGAGCGGATCGTCCCTTCATTCGACGAGTTTGAGGTTCTCGTCGGCATGCTCACAAGAAGCGCGGTCGGACAGCGGCTGACAAGCTATATCACGGCGCTGACAGGGCCGCGGCTGCCCGGTGAAGCGGACGGTCCCGAAGAGTTTCACCTCGTCATCGTTGACAACGGGCGTTCGAACATTCTCGGAACGGAGTTTCAATCCGTCCTCCAATGCATCCGCTGTGCGGCCTGCATCAATGTCTGTCCCGTATACCGTCATGTCGGCGGGCATTCTTACGGTTCGATCTATTCAGGCCCGATCGGAGCCGTATTGTCGCCGCTGCTCGGCGGATATGACGATTATAAAGAACTGCCGTACGCCTCTTCGTTATGTGCGGCCTGCTCTGAAGCATGTCCGGTAAAAATCCCGCTTCATGAACTGCTTCTGAAGCACCGACAGCGCATCGTTGAAAAAGAAGGACGCGCACCGATATCCGAGAAGCTCGCGATGAAAGCGTTCGGTTTGGGAACTTCTGCGCCATCCCTATATAAAATGGGCTCCAAATGGGCGCCGGCAGCCATGAAGCCGTTTAACGAAGACGGCAAAATAACGAAGGGACCGGGTCCGTTAAAACAGTGGACTCAGATTCGCGACTTCCCCGCGCCGAACAAGTCAAGGTTCCGCGACTGGTTTGAGGACAGACGGAAAGAGAAAGGGGAAGACAGATGACAAACGGAACAATCCAAAACAAAGACGGCTTTTTAAACCGGATTGCGGAAAGGCTCGGCCGCAACAGGCGCTCGGCAGGCGTCACCGTTCCCGATTATACCTATCAGCCGCAGCACCGGGTATATCAAGGCTATACACAGGATGAGCTTGTCGGCGTCTTAAAGGACCACTGCCGGAAAATTCATACGGAGCTGATTGAAACAGATGTCATCGGCTTGCATGATGCCTTGTATGAGCAGGCATCACGATTTGGAGGCGGGCCTGTCGTCATTCCGAAAGATGACCGTTTTAAAGAGTACGGACTGTCAGGCCTGTTAACAGACAAGTGGCCGAATGAGGGGACAAAAGTGTGGGAATGGAATGCAGCGGCCGGAGATGAAAATATCCAGCGGGCCGAACAGGCTAACATCGGCGTGACATTCAGCGAGATCACGCTTGCTGAATCCGGAACGGTCGTCCTCTTCAGTTCAAAAGACAAGGGACGTTCTGTCAGCTTGCTGCCGACGACATATATCGCGATCGTCCCGAAAAGCACCATCGTCCCGCGGATGACACAGGCAAGCGCAATCATCAAACAAAAGGTTGCAGACGGCGACGCCATCCCGTCCTGCATCAACTATGTCACTGGACCGAGCAATTCAGCCGATATCGAAATGGACCTTGTAGTCGGCGTCCACGGCCCGGTAAAAGCGGCATATATTATCGTGACGGACCGGTAATAAGACGATAACAAAAAGATTAGCCTCATGCTGAGCTAATCTTTTTTATTATGCGATATGACAATTCCGGTGCATACCGATTAAACGCATCGTTCTACTTTTTTTGCCGGTTATAAATAGTATATTAAAATGGTATTTTTATCGGATTTCCGGCTCTGCATCCCCATTTCTGCCGCTGGTTCAAGCCGCTTGCATCTCATTTGTGATTCTCGGAAACACCCTTGAAGGAAACAGTCTATTAAAATTTAAGGTAATGTTAAGGATAAGATTATTTCCCGATAATGTTCACTCACTATAATGGAGAATAGTGAAGGAGTGACTCGTATGCGGGCGGTATGTCTGAATGAATTTATCAGTCTTTTTAAAAGCATCAAGTCGATTATTGTCATTATTATTATGTTTTGGGTGAGCTATAAGACTGCGGGATTGATCGAACAGGCGCCTGCAGACTTCGTGAGCGAATTGGATTTAGGAAGCGATGCAAACGCAATCGGAACGGCGGTTATCGTTTTTGCTCTCGGTTTCCTGTTTATCGCTGGACTTTCCCATGACATGATCAACCGCGAAGTCCATGCCCGGACGGTCAGATTTCTTGTGACGAAAACGTCGCGGATCAAGATCATTCTGGGAAAGTTTTTTGGCGTCTGGCTGTTTTGGTTTTTCTGCATGCTCGTTTCGTACACCTTGGTGATGATCGCCTCAAAAGAGTTTTTATGGATGAGTTATGCAGACAGCATGGCGTTTCTTACAGCTGCAATCTCTTTGAACCTTTTATTTTCGATCGTGATTTCAAGGCCCGCCATGTCCATGTTTTTCGGAATCGTGTTTGCGCTCGTCTTTCCCGCGGTCAGCTTATGGGCTGTTTATTCAGAGAACGGCATGATCACCTGGTTTAAATATTTAACGCCGTACTATTACTCCGTGCTGGGCGGTTCTTTTGTTTTCATCAACTTTGTCTACGCCGCCATCGTTCTGTGCGGTGCGATCGTTTTGTTTAAAAGGAGAGATTTATAATGAATGTGGTGATCGAGGCAAAAGGGCTGATGAAAAGCTACGGGGCCAAAACCGTCGTCAACCATGTCGACCTCCAAGTCGAAAAAGGAGAGATTTACGGATTTCTCGGCCGCAACGGTGCGGGGAAATCTACGTTCATGAATATGATCACAGGCATTACCCAGCCGACAGCCGGCAGTTTTCTGCTGTTAAATGACGCTTCGATTGAAAACGTCAAGCATCGCATCGGCGTTTTACCCGATTATTTGACCCTCTATGATTCAATGACAGCAGTCGGGCATTTGAAGTATTTTGCAAAGCTGAACGGACGAGCCGTATCGACTGAGCGGTGCGAAGAAATCTTAGAGAGAGTCGGGTTCACTGAGCATGCTGAAAAAAAAGCGGGTGCGTATTCATTCGGTATGAAAAAAAAGCTCGGCATCGCCCAGGCGATCATCCATGATCCTGAGCTCATCTTTTTGGATGAACCGACATCAGGTGTTGATGCCGAATCGGCCCTGCACATTCAAAAGCTGATCATGGATTTGCAAAAAGAAGGTAAGACGATATTTATGACGTCACACAACCTGCATGAGATAGAGAAAATTTGCACACGAATCGCGATCATGAAAAACGGCTGCATTTTAATGGAAGGCACCCTCGATGAATTAAGAAGGCATTTCATGTCGAACATAAGCGTTCACATTCGTCACTCGAATATTCCCGAGCAGCATTTCGGCCTGATCGACCGTTTTCTTGAGTCAGCTGGTGAAAACGTTCAATTCAATCACCATGAGATTTCGATCACCGTCAATTCAGAAGAAAAAATTCCCGCCATTGTCAGAGTATTAACGAACTGCAAAGTGGGAATCTACAGAATTCACGTCGATGAACCGTCGCTTGAAGACATCTTTATGGACAGCTCGGAGGAACGCGTTGTTTCTTGACAGAATGATAGTGATGACCCGGGTTTATTCGGGCAGCTTGCCTTTTATTTTGCGGATGCGGATGGCGTCAGTGGATAGATCTATTAAATACCCGAACAAAAAAACGCCTTTGAATAAAGGCGTTTTCCATAAGGGGCGCTCGGTTTCTAGTATTTCCACAAAATCGACATGTCGCCGGTCGTTTCTTCATCAATGACATTTCCGTCTTGGTCCATCTTGACGAAATACCTGCCTCCGTTTGTTACGTTTTTGTACTCGGTTTCCGAAGTGCCGTCATCGTTTTGTGTGAATTCAAATTGAACATCAGCGATGAGAGTGTTGCTGTTGAGGTCGACATAGTAGGAATGGAAGCTGACATGGCTCCAGTCGTCTTTTTCGGCGGGGATGTCTGATATGACGCCGACTTTTTCAGCGGGGTCATTGACAATCACACCGTAATCCTTCTGCAAATTGCCGGTTTCGATATCAACGTCGTTTAAAATCTCTTTAATCTGGCTAAATTCAGCATCTGTAGGCGTTGTATACCTGTCTTCAGGAATGTCTTTCGCAAAGCTTACGGACGATGAAACAAAGACGAGCGTCAATACGGACAAGATCACCATAAACGAAAGTTTTTTCACGTTCTCTTCCTCCTTTAGCTGATGTGATGATTCGGTTCACACTCTATCATCGTTAAAATATTTTGTAAAGTTTGAATAATATTTCAATTTAACTATTTTTTTCGGGGGATATCCGCCGATTTTTATATTTTTCCCCTTTTGGGGAATGCTCCATCATCATGAAAGATGTGCATATCTTCCCTTGTATTTTCCAATAGAAAAGGCGATTTTCCTTGAAAAAAGAGAAAAATTTTAATTTTTATTTTTTGGCAGTGGATTTGATGTTGACAAAGTCAAGATCGGCACGTATATTATATGAATATATTTCAGGCAGAAAAAAACACAATGAACGGGAGCAGTAAAAGATCGGCATTGGCAAAGAGAGCTGCGGGTAGGTGCGACGCAGACCAATGAACCTTTGAACTCGCCCGGGAGTGGACTGGCTAAAGGACGGACATCAATTCCTGAGGACATTACGATTAACCTTCGTTAACAGGTTTGCACAGCATGGCTGTGCTTCTCAAAAGCTGGATTCTTGGCATAGAATCAAAAAGAGTGGTACCGCGGTAAGCTTCAAAGCTCATCGTCTCTTTATCTTCAAATCGAAGAGGGAGACGGTGAGCTTTTTTCATTTTAATAGAGGAAGTGAACATAGATGGAGAAAGACATGCAGAAGCTCGAGCGCACGATGACATCGCGGCATATTATGATGATGGCATTGGGCGGGGCCATTGGAGCAGGATTATTTAAAGGAAGCAGCAAAGCGATCGATTTGGCGGGGCCTTCGGTCATGATCGCCTACTTGATCGGCGGCGTGATTTTGCTGTTTATCATGCAGGGGCTCGCCGAGATGGCTGTCCGAAACAGTGAAGCCAGAACATTCAGGGATCTCGTTCAATCAATATTAGGGCCGTATGCCGCTTATTTTTTGGACTGGATATACTGGAAAATGTGGGTTCTC
This sequence comes from Bacillus sp. FSL L8-0528, assembly GCF_038593085.1. Lineage (NCBI taxonomy): Bacteria > Bacillati > Bacillota > Bacilli > Caryophanales > Bacillaceae > Bacillus > Bacillus sp. FSL L8-0528. The sequence continues at coordinate 3,570,668 of NZ_CP151961.1, read as the reverse complement.
AATATTGCGGCAGAGGCTGTTGTCGCCGCGATATTTTTGCAGTACTGGCTGCCGGGGCTGCCGATCTGGGTGCTGGCGCTGTTCGTTTCACTCGTCATTACGAGCGTGAATTTGCTTTCTGTCAAAAGCTTTGCCGAGACGGAATACTGGCTTGCCCTTATTAAAATCACAGTGATTGTCGTCTTTATTATATCCGGATTTATCTTGTTATTTTTCTCTTTTGGACAACATTCAGCTGTCGGTTTTACTCATTTGACAGACCATGGCGGCTTCTTCCCGAATGGCGCCGGAGGGCTGATTACCGCCATGCTAGTTGTGATCTATTCCTACGGCGGAACCGAAATTATCGGGGTAACACTGGCGGAAACCAAAAACCCTGAGAAGGTCGTGCCTAAAGCCGTGCGTGGAACGTTGACGCGCATTATTGCTTTTTATCTTCTGCCGTTTTTCGTGATCGTCAGCTTGATTCCATGGAATCAAGTCAACGGAGTGTCGGAGAGTCCTTTTGTCATGGTCTTTAAGATGATCGGCATTCCCGGAGCGGATCATTTGATGAATGCGGTCATTTTACTGGCGGTCATTTCTTCGATGAACTCAGGACTTTACGGCGCCTCCCGAATTTTGTATACACAGGCGTCAGACGGAAGAATGCCGAAAATCTTTTCGAGACTTTCCGTGAGAAAGGTGCCGGTTTATTCTATTCTATTATGTACTTCTTTCTTATACTTGGGCGTATTGTTTTCACTGTTTGCCGGCAGCCAAACGTTTGAATATTTGATGGGGTCTCTCGGCTATACCGTCCTTGTGATCTGGATGCTGATTGCCGCCGCCCATTTAAAATCGAGGAAACGGAATCAAACAGCGGGGAACGGCTACTATGTCAAATGGTTCCCTTATACGACTTGGCTGGCAATCATTTCGCTGACAGCGATACTGATCGGTGTCATCCTGACCACATCGATTGTCATTACATTGGTGACGGCGGGAATCTATTTGCTCATTAGCGCTGCTTATTTCTTTAAAGGAAGGAACCAGACAGCCGGCCAAACGGCCGCTTCTTAAAAAAAGGCTTGCCTCCGCAGGGAGGCAAGCTTTTAACACATTAGTTCGATTTTTTTCGAACTAATTTCTTTTATTCACCGGAACGATTATGTTATCGTCTAATTACATGACCACTACACTTCAGGAAGAAGGAAAGACAATGTCAGAACAGCATTTCAAAAATACGAAGTATTCCGTATTAAATCTGTCTCCTATTGTACAAGGCGGAAATGCGGGACAATCTTTTAAACAATCTATGGATTTGGCGCAGCATGCCGAAAAATGGGGATACCACAGGTTCTGGCTGGCTGAGCACCATAATATCGAAGGCGTTGCGAGCTCGGCCACCTCTGTTTTGATCGGCTATATCGCCGGGGGCACTAAGAAGATGCGCATCGGTTCGGGAGGGATTATGCTGCCGAACCATTCCCCGCTCGTCATCGCTGAACAGTTCGGAACGCTTGAATCCCTTTATCCAGGCAGAATCGATTTAGGACTGGGGCGCGCTCCGGGGACGGATCAATTAACCGCCCGCGCATTAAGAAGAAATATAAGCAGCGGGGAGGATTTTCCCGAGCAGCTTGAAGAACTCCGGCAGTATTTTAAGCCGTCCGGCAATGTAAGAAATCACGTGCGCGCCATACCGGGCGAAGGGCTTGATGTGCCGATTTGGCTTCTCGGTTCAAGCGGATTCAGCGCCCGGCTTGCCGGGGAGCTCGGTTTGCCGTTTGCATTTGCGGCTCATTTTTCGCCGGCCAATACGCTGCCTGCCTTGGAGCTGTACCGCAGTTCGTTTAAGCCGGGCGTCTTGGAGGAGCCTTATGCGATGGTCGGGGTGACCGTGATCGCGGCCGATACGGACGCGCAAGCGCAGCGCCTTGCAACGTCGCATTATCAGAAGTTTTTAGACCTTGTCCGCGGCGCCCCGACACAGCTTAAGCCGCCTGTAGATGATATGGATCAGATTTGGACTCCGCGTGAAAAAGCGATGGTAAATGAGCAGCTCAGCTCAACGATCATCGGCGGCCCGGACAGTGTGAAAGAAAAGCTTGAAGAATTCATCCGTACTACTCAGGCGGACGAGATCATGATCAATTCAGAAACGTTTGACCATGCTGATAGACTTCGCTCGTTTGAAATCATTGCAGATGTCTGGAAAAATGGATAAACGGCAAAAAAGCAACGGAACGGAAAAACCGCCCGTTGCTTTTTTTATAAGTACTTTAGTAATATATTTATTTTTGAAAATATACGAAGATGATGGACGGCATCAACCTGTACGCGAGCATCCACCTACACCCCATTCATACGTCCCAGAACGTTCGACAGCCAGATTCATTTTTTTCGAAGCCCATCATTTTAAATATTTCCGGTCCGTAATACGTAATGGCGTTCATTCTGATAACCCTTTTTAAGAAAAGGTTTTTTTTCATTGAGGCACGTTTTCATGAAATATGTATAGTATAGAAAATCAACAGGGACAATAATTAAAACAGATGTGTGAACATTCGCGCGAATCTTGTCGATGAATTGATTCTTAACAGTTGAATAAACATTTTAACCCTGTTACAATAAGGAATGTAAGCAGGAGCAATTTTTTTTGGCTGAGGTGGGACGTTTTCAGTCACTGCGGGACATTATTTGTCCATGACGAGATGAAAGGAACGTTTTGGCATGAATCAACTAATACAGGCTCAAAAAAAATTATTGCCGGATCTTCTCGATGTCATGCAGAAAAGGTACAAAATTTTGCAGTACATAAGGCTGACTGAACCGATCGGCAGAAGAAGCCTTGCCGCCAGCCTCGGCATCAGCGAGCGGATTTTAAGGGCGGAGGTTCAGTTTTTAAAAGAACAAAATCTACTAGAGATTAAAACAACCGGCATGATATTGACACTTGAAGGATCCAACCTGCTGAAAGTTCTCGAAGATACGATGAAGGACGTTTTAGGTTTAACCCATTTGGAAAATACATTAAAAGAGAGGTTGAATCTCGACGAAGTCATCATTGTATCGGGAGACAGCGACCAGTCCCCATGGGTCAAAAAAGAGATGGGGAGAGCTGCCGTCGCATGCATGAAAAACAGGTTTACGGGGGAAAATATCGTCGCCGTAACCGGAGGTACGACGCTTGAGGCCGTGGCAGAAATGATGACGCCTGACTCGAAAAACCGCAAGCTGCTTTTTGTTCCGGCAAGAGGCGGGCTCGGCGAAAACGTCAGGAATCAGGCCAATACGATTTGCGCCCATATGGCCGAGAAAGCTTCCGGTACATACAGACTGTTATTTGTGCCGGGGCAGCTGAGCAAAGAAGCATATTCTTCTATCATTGAAGAGCCTTCTATTAAAGAAGTGCTTCAGACAATTCAATCGTCCAGTATGGTGATCCATGGAATCGGGGATGCTAAAACAATGGCAGAACGAAGAAATACACCGAAGGAAGACTTGAAGAAAATAGAAGAAAATGAGGCAGTTGCAGAAGCGTTTGGCTACTATTTCGACCGCCACGGAGAAGTCATTCACAAAGTGCACAGCGTTGGCATCCAGCTCGAAGATCTTGATTCAATCCCGAACATCATTGCGGTGGCGGGAGGCTCGTCAAAAGCGGACGCAATAGAGGCGTACTTCAAAAAGCCGCGAAACACGGTTTTGATCACTGATGAAGGAGCCGCGAAACAGTTATTAAGGGAAGCTTCTTCCCTCAATATAAATTAAATATCTCTTATTTACTTAAAGGAGGAAATCATCATGGCAGTAAAAGTCGGTATTAATGGTTTTGGTCGTATTGGACGCAATGTATTCCGCGCAGCATTAAATAATCCTGAAGTTGAGGTTGTAGCAGTTAACGATTTGACAGACGCTAACATGCTTGCTCACCTATTACAATATGATTCAGTACACGGAAAATTGGACGCAGAGGTTTCTGTTGACGGAAACAACCTAGTTGTTAACGGTCAAACAATCCAAGTTACAGCAGAGCGCGATCCTTCTAAACTTAGCTGGGGCAAACAAGGCGTTGAAATCGTAGTTGAATCTACTGGTTTCTTCACAAAACGCGCAGACGCTGCGAAACACTTGGAAGCCGGCGCGAAAAAAGTTATCATCTCAGCTCCTGCGAGTGAAGAAGATATTACAATCGTTATGGGTGTTAACGAAGATAAATACGATGCGGCTAACCACCATGTGATCTCTAACGCATCTTGCACAACAAACTGCCTTGCGCCGTTTGCAAAAGTTCTGAACGACAAATTCGGCATCAAACGCGGTATGATGACAACTGTTCACTCTTACACAAACGATCAGCAAATTCTTGATCTTCCGCACAAAGACTACCGTCGTGCGCGTGCGGCAGCTGAAAGCATCATTCCTACAACAACTGGTGCAGCGAAAGCCGTTTCTCTTGTACTTCCTGAATTGAAAGGAAAACTGAACGGCGGAGCAATGCGTGTTCCAACACCAAACGTATCACTTGTTGACCTGGTTGCTGAACTTGACAAAGAAGTAACAGCAGAAGAAGTAAACGCAGCGTTTAAAGAAGCAGCAGAAGGCGAACTTCAAGGCGTTCTTGGCTACAGCGAAGAGCCGCTTGTATCTAAAGACTACAACGGCAATGCAAACTCTTCTACAATCGATGCTCTTTCTACAATGGTTATGGAAGGCAGCATGGTTAAAGTTATTTCTTGGTATGACAACGAAAGCGGATATTCTCACCGTGTAGTTGACCTTGCCGCTTACATCGCAAAACAAGGTCTTTAATCCGGAAACCAGAATCAGACTTGGTTCTTGATGAGAGAAGCGCTATAATGAAAGCGGACAAGGGAAGGGGACACACACTCCCTTTCCCTTTTTCCATATCGGCGCCATTTAAGCCGCCCGGGGATTTCCGTTTTCAGGCTTGTAAAACTTAAAAGGAGGATCTCCTAAAAGCCATGAACAAAAAATCAGTAAAAGACATTGATGTAAAAGGCCGTGTTGTTTTCTGCCGTGTTGACTTTAACGTTCCGATGAAGGACGGAAAAGTGACGGATGATACGAGAATCCGCGCCGCACTTCCGACGATTCAATACTTAACAGAGCAGGGAGCGAAAGTTCTTCTTGCAAGCCACTTGGGCCGTCCGAAAGGTCAGGTTTCAGAAGAGCTTCGCTTAACGCCGGTAGCCGCACGCCTCGGCGAACTGATCGGCAAAGAAGTGAAAAAAGCGGATGAAGCTTACGGCGACGCCGTCAAAGCGCAAATTTCCGAAATGAAAGACGGAGATATTCTCGTATTGGAAAACGTCCGCTTCTATCCGGGAGAAGAAAAGAATGATCCTGAGCTGTCTAAAGCGTTTGCCGACCTGGCTGACGTTTATGTCAATGACGCATTCGGAGCGGCTCACCGTGCCCATGCTTCAACAGCAGGTATCGCTGAACACCTTCCGGCTGTTGCAGGCTTCCTCATGGAAAAAGAGCTTGAAGTGCTGGGCAAAGCACTGTCAAACCCTGAGCGTCCGTTTACAGCGATCATCGGCGGCGCAAAAGTAAAAGACAAAATCGGCGTGATCGAAAGTCTTCTTGAGAAAGTAGACAACCTGATCATCGGCGGCGGTCTTGCTTACACATTCGTCAAAGCGCTGGGCCATGAAGTAGGAAAATCCCTGCTTGAAGAAGATAAAATTGAATTGGCTAAATCTTTCATGGACCGCGCCAAAGAAAAAGGCGTGAACTTCTACATGCCTACAGACGTGCTTGTTGCTGACGATTTTTCAAACGACGCCAACACGAAAGTCGTGCCGGTCAGCGAAATCCCTAGCGACTGGGAAGCGCTTGACATCGGGGAGGAAACAAGAAAAACATATGCTGACGTCATTAAAAACAGCAAGCTTGTTGTTTGGAACGGACCGATGGGCGTATTCGAACTCGATGCGTTCGCTAAAGGAACAAAAGCTGTCGCTGAAGCTTTAGCAGAGGCAAAAGATACATACTCTGTCATCGGCGGCGGAGACTCTGCAGCTGCTGTAGAAAAGTTCGGTCTTGCTGACAAAATGAGCCACATTTCAACAGGCGGCGGAGCTTCCCTTGAGTTTATGGAAGGAAAAGAACTTCCTGGCGTCAAAGCATTGAACGACAAGTAAGCAAAATATACAGCATAAGGAGTGGAGCACATGAGAAAACCAATTATAGCCGGTAACTGGAAGATGAATAAAGTGCTTTCAGAAGCTGTCAGCTTCGTTGAAGAAGTGAAATCTTCCATTCCCGCAGCAGATAAAGCAGAAGCTGTTGTCTGTGCGCCTGCACTGTTCCTTGAAAAGCTTGCATCAGCTGTTAAAGGCACAGATCTGAAAGTCGGCGCGCAAAACATGCACTTTGAAGAAAGCGGTGCTTTCACGGGTGAAATCAGCCCTGCGGCTTTGAAAGACCTCGGAGTTGAATACTGCGTCATCGGCCACTCCGAGCGCCGCGAAATGTTTGCTGAAACGGATGAAACGGTCAACAAAAAAGCGCATGCTGCATTCAAATACGGCATCGTGCCGATCATCTGCGTAGGTGAAACGCTCGAAGAGCGCGAAGCAAACAAAACAAACGAGCTTGTTGCAGACCAAGTGAAAAAAGCACTTGCAGGTTTAACAACTGAACAAGTAGCTGCTTCCGTGATCGCTTATGAGCCGATCTGGGCGATTGGAACCGGCAAATCTTCAACTGCACAAGATGCAAACGAAGTATGCGCGCACATCCGCAAAACCGTTGCATCAGAATTCGGACAAGCTGCAGCAGACAGCGTCCGCATTCAGTACGGCGGAAGCGTAAAACCTGCGAACATTAAAGAATATATGGCCGAATCCGATATCGACGGCGCTCTTGTTGGTGGAGCAAGCCTTGAACCGCAGTCTTTCGTGCAATTACTGGAGGCAGGTCAATATGAGTAATAAATTGGCCGCACTCATCATTTTGGATGGGTTTGGACTAAGGGACGAAACAGTCGGAAACGCCGTAGCCCAAGCGAAGAAACCGAACTTTGACCGCTATTGGAACAAGTATCCGCATCAGACGCTGACAGCTTCAGGCGAAGCGGTCGGACTTCCCGAAGGACAAATGGGAAACTCTGAAGTCGGCCACTTGAACATCGGCGCCGGACGGATCGTCTATCAAAGCCTGACGCGCGTCAACGTCGCAATCCGCGAAGGCGAGTTTGAGCGGAACGAAACGTTTTTGGACGCGATGAAACACGTCAAAGAAAAAGGCACAAACCTCCACTTGTTCGGACTGCTGTCTGACGGCGGAGTTCACAGCCACATTCACCATTTATACGCACTCTTGAAGCTTGCGAAAAAAGAAGGCGTTGAAAACGTCTATATTCACGGCTTCCTTGACGGCCGCGATGTAGGCCCGCAAACAGCTGAGAAGTACATCAAAGAGCTTCAGGAGCAAATCGAAGAAATCGGCGTCGGCGAGATCGCAACATTGTCAGGCCGCTATTATTCAATGGACCGAGACAAGCGCTGGGACCGCGTCGAAAAAGCATACCGCGCCATGGCATACGGAGAAGGACCGAAATATGAAAATCCGCTCGATGTCGTGAAAGATTCTTATGAAAACGGAATTTACGATGAATTCGTCATTCCTTCCGTCATCACGAAAGAAAACGGCGAGCCTGTTGCGACAATCAAGGACAACGATGCGGTCATTTTCTACAACTTCAGACCTGACCGGGCGATCCAGATTTCCAACACGTTCACCAATGATGACTTCCGCGACTTCGACCGCGGAGACAAGCATCCGAAAAACCTTCATTTCGTTTGCTTGACACATTTCAGTGAAACGGTTGACGGATACGTGGCATTCAAACCGGTCAATCTCGACAACACAGTCGGCGAAGTTTTATCCCAAAACGGGCTGAAGCAGCTTCGCATCGCTGAAACTGAAAAATATCCGCACGTCACATTCTTTATGAGCGGCGGACGCGAAGAGAAATTCCCGGGCGAAGAGCGAATCTTAATCGACTCGCCTAAAGTTGCAACATATGACTTGAAACCTGAAATGAGCGCATATGAAGTAAAAGATGCGCTTGTCAAAGAAATTGAGGCTGAAAACCATAACGCGATCATCCTCAACTTTGCCAACCCGGACATGGTCGGACATTCAGGAAAAGTCGAGCCGACGGTCAAAGCAATCGAAGCGGTTGACGAGTGCCTCGGCGAAGTCGTTGATGCGATTCTTGCAAAAGGCGGCCACGCGATTATTACGGCCGACCACGGTAACGCAGACGTGCTGATTACCGAAGAAGGCAAGCCGCATACCGCACATACGACAAATCCGGTTCCTGTCATCGTCACAAAAGAAGGTGTGACATTAAGAGAAGGCGGAATCCTCGGGGATCTGGCGCCTACTCTTTTAGACTTGCTGGGTGTTGAAAAACCGAAAGAAATGACAGGATCGTCATTAATTCAAAAATAAGCTTTAAAGGAGAGAAACAAACATGCCATACATTGTTGATGTTTATGCACGTGAAGTATTAGACTCCCGCGGTAACCCGACGGTTGAAGTTGAAGTATACACTGAATCAGGAGCTTTTGGACGAGCGCTTGTTCCAAGCGGAGCTTCCACTGGTGAATACGAAGCTGTTGAGCTTCGCGACGGCGACAAAGACCGCTACCTTGGAAAAGGCGTTTTAACAGCCGTTAACAACGTGAACGAAATCATCGCACCTGAGCTTATCGGCTTTGATGTGACAGAGCAAGTATCAATCGACAAATTGCTGATCGAACTTGACGGAACTGAAAATAAAGGCAAGCTCGGCGCCAACGCCATCCTTGGCGTATCAATGGCCGTTGCCCGCGCAGCTGCGGATTTCTTACAGATTCCTCTATACCAATATCTTGGAGGATTCAACTCTAAAACGCTCCCAGTACCGATGATGAACATCGTAAACGGCGGAGAGCATGCGGACAACAACGTTGACATTCAAGAATTCATGATCATGCCTGTCGGTGCGGAAAACTTCCGCGAAGCACTTCGCATGGGAGCACAAATTTTCCACAGCCTGAAATCAGTTCTTTCTGCTAAAGGAATGAACACTGCTGTAGGTGATGAAGGCGGATTCGCTCCAAACCTTGGTTCTAACGAAGAAGCGCTTCAAACAATCGTTGAAGCAATCGAAAAAGCCGGCTTCAAACCTGGCGAAGAAGTGAAGCTTGCAATGGATGCTGCATCTTCTGAGTTCTACAACAAAGAAGACGGCAAATACCATCTGTCCGGCGAAGGCGTTGTGAAAACATCTGCTGAAATGGTTGACTGGTACGAAGAAATGGTTTCTAAATACCCAATCATCTCAATCGAAGACGGACTTGACGAAAACGACTGGGAAGGCCACAAGCTTCTGACTGAGCGTCTTGGCTCAAAAGTTCAGCTTGTCGGTGATGACCTTTTCGTTACAAACACGAAAAAACTTGCTGAAGGTATCAAAAACGGCGTCGGCAACTCTATCCTGATCAAAGTAAACCAAATCGGTACATTGACTGAAACATTCGATGCGATCGAAATGGCGAAACGCGCAGGCTACACTGCTGTTATCTCTCACCGTTCTGGTGAAACTGAAGACAGCACAATCGCTGACATCGCTGTGGCAACAAACGCAGGACAAATCAAAACAGGTGCTCCGTCCCGTACGGACCGTGTTGCGAAATACAACCAGCTTCTTCGCATCGAAGATCAGTTGGCTGAAACTGCTCAATACCACGGTATTCAATCTTTCTACAACTTGAATAAGTAAGCATAAAAAAAAGAGCTTGGCTGCTGATGCGGCCAAGCTCTTTTATGTGTGAAAGCTTAATTTTTTCTTTACCCTGACAAGAGCTGTCAGGGTTTTTGACTATAATAGGCTGTATCAATTGAGATTGGAGTGTTATGGATGCAGTCGAAAACAGTTTATCTTTATGCATTTCCTACAATGTCGGATTGGGAATATGGATATTTAATGGCCGAACTGAACTCGGGAAGATATTTCAAAAAAGATGCAGCACCTTTAAAAGTCATGACAGTAGGAGTGAATAAAAAAATAGTGACGACGATGGGAGGGCTGCGCATCAAACCGGATATCTCACTTGATGAGTGGACGCTTAAGAGTACGGATCTTTTAATTTTACCCGGAGGGAATACTTGGGGAGAAGAGAATCATCAGCCGATCTTAAAAAAGGCCGGCGAAGCTTTAGAGCTTGGGGTGATGGTTGCCGCAATTTGCGGTGCAACTGCGGGACTGGCGAAGAACGGATACTTGGATTCAAGAAAGCATACAAGCAATGACTTGGCATATATGAAAATGGTCTGTCCCCATTATAAAGGAGAACCATTTTATGAGATGGAACCAGCGGTATCTGATGAGAATCTGGTTACTGCATCAGGAACGGCTCCTCTTGAATTCGCGAGGGAAGTTCTGAAAAAATTAGACGTGTTTGCACCGGATACATTGGATTCTTGGTATCAGCTCAATAAGACCGGCCAACCTGAATATTTCTTCACGTTAATGAACTCGATCAATAAGTAAGTGAAAGACCATGAGCAGAACGATGCTTTAGACGCTGGAGGAACATTTTTTTCGGTGGAAAAGCAAATTTCATGAGGGAAAAGGTTTTTTTATTTTATTTAACACTCTGCTTGGTATGGTATAATCTACCTCGTATAAAAAGCTTTGCTCACTCAAGGGAAGTCTTGCTCATCCCCTTCTGAAAGGGGGTGATAAAAATGACAGCATATGAAACAATCTCTTTAATGATTGCTTTTGGCATGCTGATTGCCATGTTGTCAAAGAACAAAGAAAAATAGACCGCCCCTTGAGCCTAGAAAGTGATAGGGAGTGGTCTATTTTAGATCAATCTGAGCAAGCCCCTTCGAAGGGCCGGCTTTTTGTACAAGCCGAAGTGTTGGAGCACTTCGGTCTTTTTAGTATATGCAACATGCTTTCTGAGATTACATCTATATCATAAGGAATTTTCATTCATTTGTAAATGGTGATAGCAAATTGTTGTTTTCATGAATCGGAAAGTAATTTTCTATCTCAGGAATAAAGCATATACAGAAGCACAGAGCACCATTTTGTCTAGCACTGTTTACAACATTGGACTCCAACAGCCCTTCAGCCTAAGAAAAAGTCCACCCGTTATCACAGACTGTTCACAGGTTTCAGCAACCAGGCGGGAAGAAAACCGCTGATGCCAATGATCAAAAAACCAATGATCGACAACAGCGCAATCGCGATGGGAGAGAGCGCTTGCTGAAGGCTGTAAGCTGTACAGGAAAGCAGCACGCCCAATCCTAAGGTGATGAGGAAGACCTGTTGATTCGTAAAAAACAACGTTTCAGATCTTTTGAATTTGATATAAATTAAAGGAAGACCCATATAGCCTCCTATGATAAGTGTGAACAGCATCGCTAAAATAAACTGAGGTATAGCTGAAACATTGACTCCGAACATTTCTCCAAATGAAACGGACCAGCTGCTTAACATCACAAATCCTAAAAGATAGAGAATGGATAAGGCCAAATTTTTCATTTAAATCTCTCCAATTGAAAATATACTATGCAAGATCCATATTATGTTTTGTGATGTGGATGGGCAATTATCTTAAAAATAAAGAACCTCTCTTAATGTCTATCTGTACAAGTTTCCTATGATTATTTGAGATTCATCTGCAGAGTTCTGTAGCTGACTTTTTGAAGTGTTCTACAGAATCTGAGTAAATGATCTTTTCATTTAAGAATAAGAGAGGACACGTTTACTTATATATCTTTTTCCATACCGAAAATAGTAAGAGCTAGCTCAATTGTAGTAACAATATCAGGTGCTGATCTATCCATTTGCTCTAAAACATTCTAAGAAAAATATGAGGAAGAATGTTCAAGAATAATTCAATAATGAAATAAAGCACCAATTATTTAGAAAAAACAATTGACATACAAGACCTTTAATGTATATATTAGGAAAAGGGAGGGAGGGATTCATTAAATGGTTTATCCTGTAATAATAAGAGAGATAAAGGACCCGCAGAAATTAAAAGAGCTATTTAAACAAAGATACAAAACTTTTGTAATTGATCAGAAAGCAGCCCCAGCAAAATTGTATAAAGATAATTTGATGAAGGATGATTTTGATGATAAAGCAATACATTTAGGTGCTTATGTAAATGGGATCCTATTAGGATCTCTATCAGTAGTTATTAAGAATCAAGATGAAGGACTTTTATTTATTGAAAAATGTCACAATATTCAGGTTAAAGTTGGACAAAGTGCAGAAGTTATGAGGTTAATCATTTCAAATAATTCATTAACTAAAAATTTCATCAACAAAAATAGGATACTAAAGAAATTACTTCAAGAAGTGAAACGCATTATAATAACCCATAATATTCAGGAAGTATACTTACAAACAACAAAATCAGCTGAAAAAATATACAAAAGGATAGGATTTAAACAAATTGGTCCTTATCGTCTTTATGAAGGTATTTCTAATGAGGCTCCAATGATGCTTAAAATTCATGATGTAAACAAGAATATAATTTAAAGGGGGATAAAAAATGATTGAAACAATAAGCGATAAGGTTAGATTTATTATTTCTGACGTAGCAGAACTGGAGATTGACGAAATTGGTTTTAATAATGATTTAATTGATGATCTGGGCATTGATTCTATGATGACTCTAGAGATAGTTACTGAACTTGAACGAACATTTCATATTAAGTTGGAAGAAGAAGACCTTCAGGACATTACAGATGTAAATTCTGTTATAAAGGTTGTATCGAAAAAAATTAAATAAGGGGCTTTCTTTAAGATGACAAACCTTGACTTCCTCTATATTCAAAAACATTTACCACATAGACATCCATTTATATTTATAGATAAAATTGTCGATTTGAGAAATGAAGAAATAACCACTCGTAAAAATGTAACAATTAATGAAGATTTTTTCGCTGGACATTTTGAAGATGTGAAAATTTTTCCAGGTGTTTTTGTTATTGAAGCAATCGCGCAGTCAGCAGTTCTTTTATTTTCGAATAAAGAAAATAATCAAGAAGATATTCCTTTACTATATCGTACAGATATTAAGTTCTTAAAGCCAGTGTTCCCTGGAGATGTACTTATAATCAACGTCAAAATAGAAAAAGTAATTAATAGCTCTATGAAAGTATCGTCAACTGTGAAAAATGATGAAGGGTTAATAGTTTGTAAAGGTAAATTATCCTTCGTTTTTAAGAAGAAAAACTCTGTTATTGGAGAGAATTGAATTGAAAAAAAGAGTGGTTGTTACTGGGATAGGAATAATTTCATCAATAGGAATAGAAAAGAATCAATTTTGGAAAAATTGCAAAAATGGTGTTTCAGGTATTAGTAAAATTGATAAATCAAATTTAAATTTGTTAGATACCTTGTATGGAGGACAGGTAAAGGATTTTAAAGCATCAGATTATAATATTCCGAAACAGCTTATTAAACAATGCGGACGAGCTTCACAGTTTTTAATTGCTTCAATGGACCAGGCAATCAAAGATTCTAGAATCGATAATAAAATGATAGAACAATCTTCTTTATATGTTGGTTCAACTATGGCGGAAATTGAAATAGAAAATACTAGAAAATTAGAGTGCGTTTCAAACAATGATAAGAAAATAAATGACCCTTCAAGTATTATTAAAAATGCTTCAAAACATTTTGGTATAAGAGGATATAGTACATTAATAACTAATGCATGTTCAGCAGGAAACTATGCTTTAATTGAAGGTTATGAGTCTATTAAAAGAGGGGAATCCAAGACAAGTTTTGTTGGGGGAACGGATCCATTTTCAACAGTAGCATACTATGGATTTAATAGTCTAAATGCAGTGGCACCAGAAAAATGCAGTCCATTTGACAAAAATCGAAAAGGAATGTTGGTTGCAGAAGGTGCAGGTGTACTATTGTTGGAAGATCTACAATCAGCGATTAATAGAAAAGCTCCAATATATTGTGAAATAGCGGGCTATGGTGTAAGTAATGATGCTTATCATATAACCTCTCCTCACCCACAGAGTAGAGGCATTATTGAATGTGTACAAAACGCACTTGACAATGCAAAAATTACTTCCAATGACATTGACTATATATGTGCACATGGGACAGGTACAAAAGCAAATGATAAGGTCGAATCTTTTGCTATTAAGAGTCTGTTCGATGCTACAAAAGTCTGCGTAAGCTCCATAAAGTCTATGTTAGGTCATTCAATGGGGGCAGCCAGCGTTATTGAGAGTATAGTATGCTGTTTGGCAATTAAAGATAGTATTGTTCCACCGACAATCAACTTTAGAAACAAGGATGATGAGTGCAATATAAATTGTATTCCAAATAAATTGATTAAAAAAAATATTAACTATGCTTTAAATAACTCATACGCATTCGGAGGAGCAAATGCTAGTGTAATATTGAAAAAATATAAGAAGGGGGATATTTAGTGTTTATAAACAGCAGCTATTCTCTTAAAGAAGATAATTTTTTTAAACGAGAACAAAAAACTGCATATGGAGATATTTATAAATTTGATTTTGATTTTAAAAGCTATATAAATAGAAGAGGATTAAAAAATATAAATCATTCAACTAAATTAGCGCTTCTTTCAGTAAATAAGTTATTAAATGACTCAGATTTAGGTATAGATGAAAGAACAGGAGTTTTTGTAGGAACAACCACAAGCTATTTAACTGATAATTATTTATTTCTAAAAGATGCAGATCAATATGGACCTGAATATGTAAGCCCTTTGAAATTTCCAAACACGGTTTTGAATTGTACCTCTGGTTGGCTCTCTATTGTTTTCGGAATATTGGGAGTGAATAATACAATTTATAATGGAGTTACTGCATATACAGATTCATTAAAGTTGGCTTATGAATATTTAAAAAGAGACTTGATAGAAACAGCAATTGTAACAGGAACAGAAGACATTAATGAACTGACCTTAAAACAAATAGCTTTAGCAAAAAAAAATAAATACCTTGAGACCTCTGGTTCTCTATTTCTTAGTAAAGAAAAACAGGGAGCATGTTCGAAAGAAATTATTAGTATTATAAGTTGGTCAAATCCTTATGAATCTATAAATGAAGATATTGAAAAACTGAGGAAATGTATAAAAAGTTTCAACGTTGAAATGTTTATATGTACAGGCGAAGTTTATGAACGAAATTTATCTAAAGAATTAAATCATCAGAAGACCCGATTTATTCTAGATAAATATCCATTTGCATTTTGTGTTAATGGTTATTTAAAAGTAGAAGAGGCATTAAGACAAAAAGAAATGATAGCAATATTTGATTATAATCCTGAGGGAACAAGAAATCTTATTATCCTTAAATGAATAGGAGGAATAAAAATTTAATGGGGAAGGTAGCTTTAATAACAGGTGGAACCAGAGGCATAGGATACGAAATTTTAAAGAAATTTGCACATGATAATATTGTTTGCTATTTCACTTATGTTTCTAGTGATGATTTTGCAAATAAAATAGAAAGTGAATATAAAAATGCGTTTGGTATAAAAGCTGATGTACGTAATTATTCGATTGCCAAAAGAATTATACAGAATATTTATGAGAAAGAGGGAAAACTCGATATTCTTATCAATAATGCAGGAATAAATCAAGATAAAACTATAAGATTTATGAATGAAAAATCATGGAAGAAAGTAATAGACACAAATTTAACAGGAACATTTAATTATTCAAAGTTCGCTTCACAAGTAATGAAAAAAAATGATGGTGGTTGCATTATTAATATTTCTTCTGTTTCTTCATTGAAATCAATAACTGGACAAACAAATTATTCAGCTTCAAAAGCTGGAATAAATAGTTTGACTAAGACATTTGCACATGAATTGGCAAGCGACAATATTAGAGTGAATGCCATTGTTCCGGGATACATCGATACA
The DNA here is from genome assembly GCF_038593085.1 of Bacillus sp. FSL L8-0528. NCBI lineage: Bacteria > Bacillati > Bacillota > Bacilli > Caryophanales > Bacillaceae > Bacillus > Bacillus sp. FSL L8-0528. The sequence goes on along the minus strand of NZ_CP151961.1, from coordinate 3,554,704 downwards.
GAAATGGTAGATTCACTAAATTTAGAGGAGATAATAAAAACAATCCCGCTTAAAAGACTAGGAACTGGATCTGAAATTGCAAGCATAGTTAATTATTTAATAAGTGAAGAAGCCGGTTATATTACAGGTCAATTATTTGTAATAGATGGAGGGTTGACCCTGTGATGAATATAGTGAAATATCATAGTATTAAGAAAATAAACAGAGAAGCATTAGTAAATATGGGGGCTGATATTGATTGGTACATATACCTTGAAACTTATCACAATTCATATGAATTTACATATTACGCATTTTACCGAGGAAATGAATTAGTTGCTGTATTAACTGGTTTTGTACTTCGAAAATTAGATGTTCAAGAGTATATTCCTGAAAAATATAAAAAAATAATAAATGGGATTCGTATTTTTAATCGGCAAGCACTTTACTATGATGTATATTTTATTGTTAAACCATTATCAAGCGGAGAAGGTATTTATATAAAAGACAAAAATAATGATAATGTCACTTCAATATTTATTAAATTTCTTGCATACTGCTATACAATGGAAAATTACGATAGTGTATATATTACTAATTTGTATCAGGTCAATCTTTTAAATGCTTTGGAGAAGAACAACTTTGTATCCTTTGATTTTTATCCTAACACAGTATTGCAATTAAAGTCAGAAAACTTTAACGATTACTTAAAAACCCTAAAAAAGAAAAAGAGGTGGGATATAAAAAACAAAATGAAAAAAATGAAGGAGTACGGAATTGAGTTTCAATTTCGATTAGCAAAGGAAATATCTGAAGAGTATTACCTCAGTATATACAAGTTATATTTAAATACAAAAAATAAAAGTAATGCAATCGCTAGCCCAATTAACTACGATTTCGAGTCTTTCAAAGGTTTGAGAAACTTGTGTACAAACTATAAATTCATTTTATTTGAATATGGAGGCGAACTAGTAGCCTTTGGACTCATCGTTGTCCATAATGAAACCGAAATAACTTTGAAACATGTTGGAATGGATTATGTTCATTCTGTCCCTTCTTATGCTTATTTCAACATTTTTTATCTAACCATTCAATTTGCAATTGAGAATAAGCATGAAAAAATTTATTTTGGGTCAACCACTTACGATGTAAAAAAGGATATAGGGTGTGAGCTAATACCTAACAAATCACTAATCAACTTCAATCCTTCAGGAGTAGGAAAATTAAATTATTATCTTACTAAGAGAGTAGTTGGTGGATCATGAAACAAATTTTCACTATAAACACGCTCTTCTCATTTCTCTTTGGAGCATTGACCGCTATATTGCCATTATCCATTCTTATGACAGGAGCGGCAAGCGGTATGTCTGGAAATGTAATTGGTATATTCATGGTTGCTCTTTTTGTCACAAGAATTTTTCTTATGTTTCTCAAACCTTCTAAGAAGTTGCTGTTATTAGGATGTTTATTGTTTTTAATCGGTATTTTACTTTGGTTGTTTCTCTATCACATTCTTTTTGTTTATTTTCTAGTCGGGATTATTTTAGGGGTGAGTGTGGGGGTTATTCCTCCGTTATTAATCGTTTTTGCTTTGAGACTAAAAAAAGAAGAGGCAGGAAAAAGTTTATCATGGATCAACATTTCACAGGCCGTGGGTTCTGCATTTGCTCCTTTACTTGCCGAAGTGATTTTTAACCAGTTTAACCTTGCATTTTTGCTGCAGATTTTCTTAATAATGAGTTTGACGATTTTACTCATCTCTTGTTTTATTCCTCCTCTGGTAAGCAGTTCAATGGGAATTAGTAATAAAAGTGATGTAAAAGCCTTTTTAAAAGACAGAGATTTTTGGAAATACTGTTTTTTTTATCTTTTGGGTTCGTTGAGTTATGGATGTGCGATTGCCTATGGTCCAATATTACTTTCAGATGAGGGCGGCAGTATTGGCTTGTTTTATTTTTTATTTTGGCTCTTTTTTGTGATCTCTCAATTCTTAATTCGCAAGATTCATCAGCACATTCATTCAGAACACATTAATCTGCTCATTTGTTTTATCCTCATGTTTTTTGGATCAGCGGGCTTATGGTTTGCCAACATTCAAATCCTGTTTGTTTTATGCTCAGCATTATTCGGCTTTTCTTTTGGTTTCGTTACGATATTTCTGCAAAAAACGATTGCAAAAAGAATTGCAGATCACCTTCAAACAAGCGCATTTTCCCTTTTTAGTTTAATGTCTTATTTAGCTGTAGGGTTAAGTGGATTTATTTTTGCGCCAATTGTTAATTACAGTATTAAACTTCCGTTTCTGATTTCTCCAGTGTTTTCATTGATTTTTGCCGTGATCTTAATATTTTTCAGCGGGCCTTCAAAAAAGGCTCTTCATGAAAAGTCGATGTAAATATTTTTTTTACCAAGTCGTGATATTGACCGTTTTTTATCCAAGGGCAATTTGAAAAATGTGTTGAACAAGACACCCGGCATGAAACTTAATCCCATTATATTGAATGAGGTATCCAAAGTTAGAAAAACAAAAAGCTGATACCTGGTGGATCAGCTTTCGTTTTTGCGCAATTTTTTTCTTCTCAAAAAGAACAAAAGAGTCGATCCGCCAATCAAACAGATGACCCCAAATAGAAACGAGGCGTTTAAAAATGTTATCTTGTTTTTCATCTTGCTGCGTTTTGTAACGGTATTCTCTTTTTGCGGTTCTAAATCAAGCGGACTGTCTGTTTTGGTTGGCGCGTTGTTTTGCTTTTCTTCGGCTTGTTTTTCTTTTAAAATGCTGGGATCGTTTATGACAGCCTGAGTTTTTACAGAAAGAGAGGTGCCGCTGTGTCGTTCTGTTGAGTTAAGGTCTTTTGAAAGAATTTCATTCGTTTTCCGCCGAAGGGTTTCTCCGAATGTCGGCGGAGCGGTTTCACGGTGCACAGCTGGTTTCTTATCCATACTTAAGCTGGTGTCAGGAACTGTTGTCTTATATTCTATAGGTGAATACAAGTTGTTTCTAGTTCGATCGCCGTCCTGAGTTTTCTCAGGCTGGGACATCCTCTCGTCTGTGGCTGGGGGTTTTAAACCGTTCCTAACCAAGTGTTTGTCAGCATTAAACTGAACTTGATTTTCTCCGATGCCAGTGGGTTGCTCGTTCCCTAAGGAAGAATTCTCCCCGAGATGAGGTTGATTTTCTCCGGTATCTGCAGCTTCCTCGTCCGCAGGCGAAGGTTTTGAGTGTTCGTCAGAATCAGGCTGCATTTGATTTTCCTTGGTGCCATTTTGCTGTTTGTTCGGAAGATGCGTATTTGAATCGGCCTCAGTCGTGTGCTCTCCGAAATCCGTCTCCGTTAGAGCTTCCTCGTTGACATCCGTCTGATCATTCGGCACGGGTGAGCTTGTATCGGGTTCAACATCAGAACCGGCTTGAATGTCCTCTGGAACAGGTACATTTTGTTCCGTTCCTGGAGCCGCCGGTAGGTTTTGATGTACTTCTTCTTGGTCTGATGATGCATGTTCATCGGTTTCAGGTGGAGTCTTCTCGATCTGGTCTTTCTCGTGATCAGAGGTAGGCTCATCTATAAAAGACTCTGAAGGTTCTTCTTCTGCTTCATGTTCATATGATTCATCAAACTCGTTCACCTTATCCGCTACCTCATCTTGCACATCTTCGCACTTACAGGGAAAGCCATAAACGACAATATCATCAATCCGGTTGGACCCGGTCGTGCCAAGTGAGGAATCTCCTCCGACAGATGTGTCAGATGTTTTGAGCCAGCGTATGTATACGAGTTTCTGGTGATTGGTTTCTTTGGGGAGCACAGTTTCATGCAAGTACCCTGATCCCCAATTATAGCCGACAATGATCGCCGCATTCGGCACATCCGTCCATGTTGTGCCGTTCAAGCTGAATTGAACCTTGAAGTCCCTCGGCCCCGTGTTTGATCCATACTGTCGCGAGGATAGTGTCAAGCTTTCATATCCGGTTGTCGTAAATTGAATCAGCCAGTAGCTTTCCTCGGGTGTATTCCACCCGTTTGAATTCAGCGCTCTCGAACCGCTTCCGAAGCCAAGCACATAGCCTGCTAAATTAGCGCCTGCCAATGAAATGTTCTGATGTAGATTGCTTTCGATACCGCCGCTTGCCGTTTGGCTTTCATTGTCAAAATTCCATTCCACAATCTTCACTTCTTTCATATCAGCGGCCATTGCAATCGGTAAATCGGGCGTTATGATTAATGGAAAAAAGGTCAGAACGGTTATCAGGCATAATAAATATCGGTTAATTCTAGACTTTGAAATGCATATCCACCTCTCACTAGGATTTTATTAACTTGAAGATTATATCATAATGATACCTCTTTTGGTATTTTAGACCTATAAAATTAATTGCTTTTTCGTGACATTAAGATGCCGATTCCACTGGATATTCCCACCTGTGAAACAGCACAAAAAATGGTCTTCAGCATAATCCAAAGCAGATTTATAGGAATTTCATATTGACTTTGGGTTGAGTCATTATATAATCTAATTGATAATGAAAATCATTTGAGAAAAGGGGATACAACAAATCATGAAACGTTTTAAATGGTTTGCGCTGTTCGCTGCGCTTTTCCTTGTATTAGCCGCCTGTGGAAATCAAGATAAAGAACAAGCTGCGGAGAAGAACGACAGCAAAGATTCCTATACTGTAAAGCACGCAATGGGAACAGCGACAATTGACGGCACGCCGAAAAAAGTCGTCGTGCTGACGAATGAAGCGACAGAAGCAGTGCTCGCCCTTGGCGTTAAACCTGTCGGCGCCGTTCAATCCTGGCTGGGAGATCCATGGTATGATCATATTAAAGATAAAATGAAAGGCGTAGAGAATGTCGGAACGGAAGCTGCGCCGAATATTGAAAAAATCGCGAGCCTGAAGCCTGACCTAATCATCGGCAACAAAATCCGCCAAGAAGAAGTATACGACAAGCTGAAAGCCATCGCGCCGACCGTATTTGCCGAGACATTGTCAGGGGAATGGAAAGACAACTTTAAGCTGACAGCCGAGGCGCTCAATAAAAAAGCAGAAGGCGAAACAGTCATCGCTGACTTTGATAAGCGTGTTGAAAACATTCATGAAAAACTCGGCGATAAAGTGAAGCAAAAAGTCTCTCTCGTCCGCTTTACAGATGCCGATACCCGCATCTATCACAAGGGATCGTTTGCCGGAACGATTTTGGATCAGCTCGGTTTTGCAAGGCCTAAAGGCCAGGAAGCCAACGATCTCGGACAAATGGAAGTGACAAAGGAGCAAATTCCTGATATGGATGGAGACGTGCTTTTTTATTTCACGTATGAGACAGGCGATGACAAAGCAAGCGCCATTGAGAAAGACTATGTCAACGATCCGCTCTTTAAAAACTTAAGCGTGTCCAAAAAAGGAAACGTCCATAAAGTGAGCGATGCCGTCTGGAATACAGCCGGGGGCGTCCTTGCAGCGAATCTGATGCTTGATGATATCGAAAAATACTTTTTAAAATAATTTAAAAAAGTCAAACGGATCAGCGCATTCGTTTGGCTTTTTTTTATGCTGCCTTAAGATTAACTCCCTTCTTACGATAAATATAGTATAAAATGACTAACATAGTTCGTGTTTGATAGGAGGAAAGTCATGAATTTTTGCAAAGAATGTGGAAGGGAACGAACAAAAAATGCGCTGTATTGTAAGCATTGCGGCGCGCGGGCGGGCGAGGAACGAGCTTCCGACCCGGCGGCAGGGTATCAGCGTGCGATGACACGAAAAAGAATCATCATCATGGCGGCAATCGCGGCCTGCTTGATTTTATTGTTTGCCGGCTATAAAACCGGTGAAGCACTCACTTCAAAGGAAAAACTGATTTCCGATTTTGAAGCTGCCCTCGATCAGAAAGATGCCAAGAAAGCAGCAAAACTGCTTCAATCATCGGACGTGGATCTGGCTGTCACGGAGAAAAACGTCAAGCCGCTCCTCGATTATTTGAAAGAACATCCGGATGAAGAAAAGGAATTGATCTCATCCTTAAAGAGCGGTGCCGGCCATCCATTGATGACGATCGAAAAAAAGGGCAGGCGTTTTTGGATCTATGACCGCTACGTCTTGAACACGGCGCCTGTCTATTTAACGATTAAGACAAAATATAAAGATACCGGCCTGTTTGTTAACGGCGAAAAGGTCATCACAACAGAAAAAGAAAACTTCGAGAAAAAAATCGGCCCGTTTGTTCCCGGTATTTACGAGGTGAAAGCAAAGCTGAAAAGCGGAATCGCCGACCTTGAAAAAGCGGAAAAGGTCACTGCCCTCCAAGGCGATGTGAAGGTTAATGCGGACCTTGACGGGCACATGGCAAAACTCGTCTTTGGAGAAGGCTATGAAAACTTGAAAGGAACACTATGGATCAATGATCAGGAGATGAAGATCAACCCGTTCAAAGGAACGGAATTCGGACCCGTGCTGACTGACGGTTCAATGACTGCTGCGGTTGAAGCGCAATTTCCGTGGGGGAAGCTGAAAAGCGAAAAAACGCCGATTGAAAGCGGGGAAATCGAAGTCAATCTTGCTTCAGACAAGGAATTTATGGATGAGATGATGACCACGGTCGTCAGTCATACAAAAGAAGCAGCAAAGGCCTTTGCAAGCGGCGATGTCAGCGGCATGACACTGGCCGCGCCGTCTTATCAAACTAGCCTGAAAGAGGTCACGGACGGGCTGAAAAGCAGCAGCACCTATTATAAAGGCACCTACTTATCTACCGTATTCGATCTTGATTCGTTTCGGCTGTACAAAGAAGACGGGCAATGGAAAACAGAGGTCAAAGGGATTGAAAAGCACAAATCGGCTTATTATGACGACTACAGTGCCCCTGAACTGGAAGAAAACGATAACAGCTATACGTACACACTGGTCTATTCAGAAGGCAAGAAAAAATGGTTCGTCGAAAAAAGCGATCCTGAAGCCGTTATCAATATCGAACACCAAAAAGAAATCAAAAATGACAATCCGAAAGAATACACATCGGCATGGGCTTCGGCAAAAGGAGCTGTGAACAATGCATCAGCAGATGAAGAGCTCACTGATCAAAAGGTAGCTTCCGCCATTGAAACGTATTTATACGGTCTTCAAGACGCCATCAACACAAACAATTTCGGCCTTGTCCGCGACAGCTTGAAAGAAGGAAGTCCGCTGTACAACGATCAAAAGAAACTTGTCGCTAAACTGCACAACAGCGGGACAGAGGAGGAAGTCGTCCAATTCAGCGTAAACAGCTGGAAGCAAAACGGGCGGGAGGCAACAATTAAGACAACGGAGAAAATCAATATCATGAAAGGCGGAAAAGAACAGTTAAAAACGTATCATTGGACATATCATGCCTCCATCGAGAACGGAAAATTGCTCTTGACGTCAATAGAATAAAAAAAGCCTTTTTCCTTTGAGGAAAAAGGCTTTTTACTTCACTAAAACAGCCGCCCTAATATAGAGCCTCCAATCCTTCCGAAATATTCAAGAAACAAATCTCCCATGATCCGCACAGACATAAATGTCAGCAAATAGACGATCAGCGTCGCGTAAATCGTATCAACAGCGCCTGCCGCTTTTTCGTGGTAGCTCAAGATGACAGCCGGCGGAACTAAAAAGGCGATACCGCAAAGGGCAAAGAAAAGAACGTATACAAACAAACCTGTTTGCATGAATGATATGAGCAATGCGGCGAGCAGAAGTGCGACGAAAGGAATAAGCACCGTTCCAAAACGTCCGAGCACTTCCTTAAATGCCGCTTGCACACCTCGAATGCGCACACCTGCGTATGTAAAAACAAATAATAAGAAAATATAAATAGCAAAGGTAAAAGCGGGCTTGACGACGATATCAAAAAATGTCGGCATTGCGTAGGATCGGCCGAATAATCCGGAATAGTCCCCCAGGGAGTCAAAAAAGCCTTTGAGGCCAAAGTAAAACATCAGCGGCACTGTAAGCGCAAAGATCACCATTGTGATGATGCTGTTGAGGACGTGCTGTTCCCCCGCGTTTTTCATTTCGGTATACGGTCGTTTCAATACCTTTAAACAAAAGGAAAAATACATGGAAGATGCTTGTTTCGCCGCCTCCGTGTACCTCGCCGCCTGCGGCGTTTCAGCGGGAGCCTTGCTGCCATCACTGCCGCCTGCCAAGCTTGTCCCGCACTGCTCGCAAAATTTTCCGCCATCTGTCTGATGGCCGCACTTTGAACATGTCATAAAAATAAAATCTCCTTTGAAATAGTTATTTTATCCTATAAAAAAATATTATAAAGGAAAGTGCCGCAAGATGACATTGTTTTTTGAAAGTTTAATCGGTCAACGTCGGAGGTAAAAATCGATTACCGCATTTTCTTACAAAGAAAGGAGTGGCAAACCGTGTTTGCTTTTATCATCCATGTTTTTGTATCATTGTTCGCCGTCACAAATCCGATAGGCAATGTGCCGATCTTTTTGGCGCTCACAGAAGGCTACGAAGCAAAAGAACGCACCGCATTGGCGAGAAAGGCTGCGATTTTATCGTTTCTGATTCTGATCGCGTTTCTCATATTCGGAGAGTTCATCTTCAGGCTTTTTGACATCAACATCCATGCGTTGCGAATTGCCGGCGGTATTTTTATTTTCGGAATTGCCTACAACCTGCTGAACGCGAAGCAGTCTCATGTTCAGTCGCTCCATCATGATGAGCACCGCGAGAGCAAGGAAAAAGAGGATATCTCGGTGACGCCGCTCAGCATTCCGATCATTTCGGGGCCCGGAACGATTGCAACGGTGATGAGCCTTTCGGCCGGCAGCCGCAGCCTGGTTCATTTTGGCGGTATGATCATCGGCATCGCCGCCGTCCTCCTGCTGACGTTTGCGGCTTTTCATTATTCGACGCTGATCAGCAACAAATTGGGGCAGACGGAAATGAATGTAATTACCCGGCTGATGGGCCTGATTTTGGCTGTCGTGGCGGTCGGCATGATCGGCACGGGTTTGAAAGGGATGTTTCCGGTTTTGGCGGGATGATTGGAGAAAAAGCAAAAAAAGCTGCTTCATTCTTTGCAGCTTTTCTTCGGTTTATGAAGGTTTCGGCACATGCTTGAAGATTTCTTCGCTTTCCAAAAACGCGATCAGATTGTCAACCCACTCGCAGTAATCGATCCATTGTTTTGTTTCTGCCAGCAGCTCGTTGATTTTAGCTTCGGTTTCGGGTGAAAGGCCTTCTTCCTCAAGGGCTTCCAACAGCTCTTTTCTGATTTTCTTCCCGATCATCCTGTTCTTTTTGACGACTTTGCTCCAGTTGGCCGTAAACAATGAAATAAACGTTTGATAATAATCTTGTTCGACATCGTACAGATCTTTGCGGACGCCTTTTTCAAAAACTTTTTCGGCGATATTTAAATCGAGCATTTCGCGGACGACCTGGCTCATTCTCGTTTTGCTCATGCCCGTTTCTTCTGACAGTTCATTTAAAGTCATCGGCTTTCTGTTCATATAGATGATCCCGAGCACGCGGCCGACAGTTGATGATATACCGTACGTATTCATGTTTTCCGCGATTTTTTCTATGAAATGTTCTTCCGCTTGTTTAATCGCCTTTAAAGCGTTTTCTTCCAAAGCACATCATCCCTTCGGGCAGCCAATTTTATTGTCAATATATCATAATTTTGTGAGCGGTTGAAAACACTAAAACGGCAGGAAAACAAAGAAATCAGCCGTAATTTTAAGAATAACCGGCAGATTGATGCCATGAACATATTTTTTTATGTCTTATCTATATAATTTAAACACTTTGTAAACTTTTTATTTTATAAAGTGTATTTTATAATGAATGAGATGTTGAAATTTTTAAAAAACAGATGGAGGTGTGCGTTTTGCTGAAGCTAGAAAATGTATCGAAGGTTTATAAAGGCGGAAAAAATGCGGTCAAGAACATTGATCTTGATATAGCAAAAGGAGAATTTATCGTCTTTATCGGACCGAGCGGCTGCGGGAAGACAACGACGATGAAAATGATCAACCGTTTAATTGAACCGACTTCAGGAAGCATTTACATCGACGGAGAAAACATAATGGATCAGGACCCGGTGGAGCTGCGCCGGAAAATCGGCTATGTCATTCAGCAAATCGGACTCTTTCCCCATATGACGATTCAGCAGAATATCACGCTTGTTCCAAGGCTTTTGAAATGGCCGGAAGAAAAGCGGAAGAAGCGGGCGGAGGAACTGCTTCAGCTCGTTGATATGGGGCCGGAATATTTGAACCGCTATCCTCATGAACTAAGCGGCGGACAGCAGCAGAGAATCGGCGTGCTGCGGGCGCTTGCGGCGGAGCCGCCCCTGATTTTAATGGATGAACCGTTCGGAGCGCTGGACCCGATCACCCGTGATTCGCTTCAGGAAGAGTTCAAAAAGCTGCAGAAATCGCTGGACAAAACGATTGTCTTTGTGACCCACGATATGGATGAAGCGATCAAGCTTGCCGACAGAATTGTCATTCTACGCGCCGGCGAGATTGTTCAAGTCGGAACGCCTGACGACATTTTGCGGAATCCGGCGGATGAATTCGTTGAGGAGTTCATCGGAAAAGAACGGCTTCTTCAGTCCCGTCCTGACATCGAGCATGTCGAACAAGTGATGAATCCGAATCCGGTCACGATTACGAGCGAAAAAAACCTGACTGAAGCGATTCAAGTGATGAGGGAGCGCCGCGTCGATTCACTGCTCGTCGTGGACGAACGCAATGTCTTAAAAGGATATATCGATGTTGAAATCATCGATCAAAACCGGAAAAAAGCCGTCACGGTCGGAGAGGTTGTCAATGAGAATGTCTACTCCGTTCAAAAAGGCACGCTCATCAGAGATACCGTCCGAAAAATTTTGAAAAGAGGATTCAAATATGTTCCCGTTCTTGATGAAGAAGGGCGCCTTGTCGGAATTGTCACAAGGGCAAACCTTGTTGACATCGTGTACGACTCGATTTGGGGAGATGAAGAAACCCTTGTCCAACGTTAAATGCAGGGAGGTGCATCAATCATGAATCAGATCGTCCAATTTCTCCAGCACAACGGCGGGGAAATGCTTTATAAAACATGGGAGCACTTATATATATCCATTTTTGCGGTGCTGCTCGGCATCATTGTCGCGGTTCCGCTCGGGGTCGTTTTAACGAGAATGAAAAAAGGGGCCGGCGTCGTGATCGGAATTGTCAATATCATTCAGACGCTGCCGAGTTTGGCGATTCTGGCGTTTTTTATTCCGCTCCTCGGAGTGGGAAAAATTCCGGCGATTGTCGCGCTGTTTTTCTATTCAGTCCTACCGATTCTGAGAAACACTTACACGGGCGTAAAAGGCGTCAATCAAAATTTGCTTGAATCAGGAAAGGGAATCGGTATGACTGCATGGGAACAAATCCGCCTGGTCGAACTGCCGCTGTCCGTGCCGGTGATCATGGCAGGCATCCGGACATCCACCGTTTACTTAATCGGCTGGGCGACGCTCGCGGCTTTTATCGGCGGCGGCGGTCTCGGCGACTATATTTTTATCGGGCTCAACCTGTACCAGCCTGAGTACATTATCGCCGGAGCGGTGCCGGTTACGATACTGGCCATCGTGATCGACTATATGCTGTCGAAAACCGAAGACAAAGTCACGCCCCAAGGATTAAAAGGGATGAAGGAAGTATCATAAGGAGTTGGCTCTTATGCAAACAAAAAAATTGAGACGGCTCGGCGCCGTCATGCTGGTTCTCTCGCTTTTGATCAGCGGCTGTGCGCTGCCGGGTCTTGGCGGGGCTTCCGATAAAACGATCAAAATCGGGGCGCAAAACCTGACCGAATCCGAAATTCTTGCCAATATGATCTCGCTTTTGATCGAGCATGATACAGACCTCAATACGGTGCTTGTCAAAAACCTCGGCTCAAACTATGTGCAGCACCAGGCCATGCTCGGCGGAGACATCGATATTTCAGCGACGCGCTATTCGGGAACCGACCTGACCAGCACCCTTGGAAGGGAAGCGGAGAAAGACCCGGAAAAAGCGCTTCGCATCGTACAGCAGGACTTTAAAAAGAAATTCAACTACAAATGGTTCGATTCTTACGGATTTGACAATACGTACGCTTTTACAGTCACGAAAGAACTCGCTGAAAAAGGGAACTATGAAACCATATCCGATCTGAAAAAAGACGCGGATAAACTGAAGCTTGGCGTTGACAATGCCTGGCTGAAACGAAAAGGCGACGGATATCCGGGATTTAAACAGGAATACGGATTTTCATTCGGCTCGACCTTTCCAATGCAGATCGGACTTGTTTATGACGCCGTCAAAAACGGCAAAATGGATATCGTTCTTGCCTATTCAACGGACGGCAGGATCAAAGCCTATGATTTAAAGCTGTTAAAAGACGATAAACGCTTTTTCCCGCCGTATGACTGTTCGCCGGTCGTGCCGGAAAAAGTGCTGAAGGAACATCCAGAGCTTAAACAGACCATCAATAAACTGATCGGAAAAATCGATACCGAAACGATGCAGGAGCTCAATTACGAAGTTGATGGAAAACTGAAAGAGCCTTCTGTCGTTGCGGCCGAGTTTTTAAAGAAGCACAATTATTTTGAGTAAAAGGAGGGGCTGACAAATGGAAGTGCTGCAGCAGCTTTGGACGTATTATTCGCAAAACGGGAGCTATGTGCTGGGGGAATTTTACCGCCACTTTTTAATGTCGGCATACGGCGTATTGTTCGCTGCCGTCGTCGGCATCCCGGTTGGTATCTTGATCGCCAGATACCGGAAGATCAGCAAATGGGTCTTTTCCATCACCAATGTCATTCAAACGATTCCGGCGCTTGCGATGCTCGCCGTCTTGATGCTAGTCATGGGACTCGGCGCCAACACGGTGATTCTTTCATTGTTTTTGTATTCGCTTTTACCGATCATTCGAAACACATATACGGGAATCGTCAGCATTGAGCACGCCTATCTGGAATCAGGGAAGGCGATGGGCATGACGAAATTTCAAGTGCTCCGGATGGTGGAGCTTCCGCTCGCCTTGTCGGTCATTATGGCAGGGCTCAGAACCGCGCTCGTCATCGCGATCGGCATCACGGCCATCGGCACGTTTGTCGGCGCAGGCGGCCTCGGGGACATCATTGTCAGGGGGTCAAACGCGACCAACGGAACAGCGATCATTCTGGCAGGCGCGATCCCGACGGCGCTGATGGCGATCATCGCCGATCTGTTCATGGGATGGCTCGAGCGTGCGCTGAGCCCCGTTAAGCATCGTAAAGATAAGACGCCGAATCCGGATGCCGCTTAAATGGCAGCCGAAAAAAGCCGAATTTCTGCTAAAAAGAAATTCGGCTTTTTATGATTGGCGCTTTTTCGCTTCATTGACTAAAAAATGAAAGTACTGTTCGAGGTTGAGCAGGTCTGCGCGGGACAAACAGTCCCATTTTCCGGGCTCAAAAAGCCACAGATCTTCGACGCCGTGCTTGGCCGCGATGTCCTGCATCGTGACATAGCCGCGCGGCTGTTCGCGAACCTCGTCAGCCCTCATATAACCGGCGATATCCATGAGCTGCTCGTACGGCATTTTCAGAGCATCGGCCAATTTTCTGATTGTCGCGGGCTTGGGAACGCCGCGGTGGCCGTTTTCGATTCTGGAAATGGCTGCGGCGCTCACACCGGCATACAGGGCAAGCTGATTAACCGACAGGCTTCTTTGTTCCCTCAGCTCTTTGAGCCGCTCGCCGAACATTGTCATCGCCATCCCCCCGCAAATTCATGATATGAACATTTTAATACAAATGTTGACTAAAGGAAATGCTTCAACGGGAAAAACATTGACAAAAGTTAACATAAGGGATAAAATAACAGCAGGGTCGAAAACAGACGATAATGATAAAAAGGGGGGCGTGCGCTGCGGAGAAGGTATTCAGTTTTTGTTTCGGCTGCTTGCTTCCTGCACGAGAAAGTCGAAATATTTGTCCAGGTTTTCGATGTCTTTCTTTGAAAGCACCTTCCACTTTTCGCTGTCAAACAGAGAAAGGTCCTCTAAATCGTACTGTGAAACGATGTCGTAAATGGAATCGTAGCTGCTTCTTGCTTCCTGGACTGTAGACGCGCTGATATAGCCTGCAGATGCCATCAGTTCCTCATACGGAACTTTCAAAGCGTCCGCCAGTTTTCTGATCGTCGCCGGCTTCGGCACGCCGCGCTTTCCGTTTTCAATTCGCGAAATGCCGGCCGAACTGACGCCGGAATACATCGCCAGCTGATTGACGGTCAGTTTTTTCCGTTCCCTTAATTGTCGTAAATGGTATCCAAAGTTCGTCATGGCCAAAACCTCGCAATCTCTTATTATAAAATATTTTAGTACGAATATTGCCTATAGGAAACATATGGATGATAAAAGTATTGACAAAAGTTAACAAATCATTTATGTTCAATATAGACAAAAAGAAACATAAGAGATTAGAAAGGGGAGTAATAATGGTAAAAAAGATTCATATCAAAAGAGATTTTGTTCTCCAGTATATGATTGAACACAATCTCTCCTTAAATCAGCTTGCCATTGAAATCGGCGTATCCCCGGCGACTCTGAGCAGAGTTTTAAATGGCGAAAGGAGGCCCGGACAGCTTGTGATCGGAAAGATGATTCAGTATTTCAACAAAAAATTTGAAGATCTCTTTTATTATAAAGATGTTGACAAATGTCAATAAAAAAGGAAAAAAGGAGGCTTTTCAAACGTGAAAAATACGGGAATTGTCCGGAGAATCGATGAGCTCGGCAGAGTCGTTCTCCCGGTCGAAATGCGCAGGGTGCTGAATATCAATGAAAAGGATCCGCTCGAAATATACACCGACGAAGAAAACATCATTTTGACAAAATACGCCGCCAACATGGCATGCTTGATGACCGGCGACATCACCACGAAAAATAAAACGTATGCGGGCGGCAAAATCGTACTCAGCCCGCGGGGAGCGGAAATGCTGCTGGAAGATATGATGGCGGCCTTGTCAGAAAAGTTATAAATGTGATTACATATTCCGCCTGATAGGGAGCATAGCCGCTCCTTTTTTTGTATACCTTATTCAGGCGCTGGGAAAAAATAAAAAAAGCTGTTCGAAACGCTCGTGACATGCGCTTGCTTTTCATGTAAAATAAAACTATTGTCAGCCAGTTTGTCTGGAGGTGTAGGTTATGGCCGCATTTTTAACGGTCTTATTAGTGATTGTAAGTATCGTACTGATCGTTGTCGTTTTACTGCAATCCGGCAAAAGCGCCGGATTATCAGGCGCGATTTCCGGCGGAGCCGAGCAGCTTTTCGGAAAGCAGAAAGCAAGAGGACTTGATTTGATTCTCCACCGGATGACGGTCGTTTTAACCGTGCTTTTCTTTTTCTTAACGATTGCGCTTGCTTACTTTGTATAAGACAATGAAGCATGAGGTCTGATGTTCAAGTCAGGCCTTTTTCCTATTTGCAGGTCTTTGTATGACGGGACCGGCCGATTGATAAGGTTTGTTTCAAGACTAAACGTGGAAGAATACATATGAAAAGGAGACAGTGAATCATGAAAATCGTCAAACCACAACCTTTCACATTTAAAGGCGGAAAAAAAGCCGTCCTGCTGCTGCACGGATTCACGGGCAACACGGCGGATGTGAGAATGCTCGGAAGATATTTGAATGAAAAAGGCTACACATGCCATGCGCCCCAATATAAAGGCCACGGCGTGCCTCCGGAAGAACTTCTCTCCACAGGTCCGGAAGACTGGTGGAAAGACGTCATGGACGGGTATGAATATCTGAAATCGGAAGGGTATGAACAAATCGCCGCTTGCGGTCTGTCTCTCGGAGGGGTTTTTTCATTGAAATTGGGTTACACTGTACCCATAAAGGGAATTGTTCCAATGTGCGCGCCGATGTATATCAAAAGCGAAGAGACGATGTACGAGGGTGTGCTTGAGTATGCCCGCAATTATAAGAAATTTGAAGGCAAGACAGCGGAACAGATTGACGCTGAGATGGAAGAATTCAAAAAAACGCCGATGAACACGTTGAAAGCACTGCAGGATTTGATTGCCGATGTCAGAGAGCATGTGGACATGATCTATTCGCCTACATTTGTCGTGCAGGCGCGCCACGATCATATGATTAATACGGACAGCGCGAACATCATCTACAATGAAGTTGAAACGGATGATAAGCAGCTGAAATGGTATGAAGAATCCGGTCATGCCATCACATTGGATAAAGAACGCGAAACACTGCACAAGGATGTGTATCAATTTTTAGAAACGCTGGATTGGCAGACATAAGGAGGTCTGGTTAGTGGAAAAAGAAGAATTTATGGATAAGCTTCTCTCCTTTATGAAAGAAGAAGCGTATAAACCTCTTACAGTTCAGGAACTGGAAGATATGCTGGAAATCACCGATTCTGACGAATACAAAGAGCTTGTCAAAGCTCTTGTTACCCTTGAAGAAAAAGGGCTTGTCGTCAGAACGAGAAGCAACCGCTACGGTTTGCCCGAAAAAATGAATTTGATCAAAGGGAAGGTGTCGGCGCACGCGAAAGGCTTCGCGTTTGTCCTCCCCGAAGATTCCTCGCTTGACGATGTCTTCATTCCGCCGTCTGAGCTGAACACGGCAATGAACGGAGATACCGTGCTTGTCCGCCTGAGTACGGAGTCCGGCGGTACAAAAAAAGAAGGGGCCATCATCCGCATCATTGAGCGCAGCATTCAGAAGATTGTCGGCACATATACAGAGACGAAAAACTTCGGCTTCGTCATTCCCGACGATAAAAAAATCACGAATGACATCTTTATTCCGAAGCACGCCAAAAACGGCGCCGTCGAGGGGCACAAAGTCGTCGTCCGCCTGACAAGCTATCCTGAAGGCCGGATGAGTGCGGAAGGGGAAGTTATCGAGATTCTCGGCCACAAAAACGACCCCGGCATCGACATCCTTTCCATCATTCATAAGCACGGCCTCCCGGGGGACTTTCCGGCTGAGGCGATGGAACAAGCCGGCAATACGCCTGATACAATCGATGAAAAGGATCTTGAAGGCAGACGGGATCTGCGCGATCAAACGATCGTCACGATCGACGGCGCAGATGCCAAAGACTTGGACGATGCCGTTACCGTCACAAAACTCAAAAACGGCCATTATAAACTCGGCGTCCACATTGCCGATGTCAGCCATTATGTCACAGAAGGGTCTCCGATTGACCAGGAAGCGTATGAACGCGGCACGAGCGTCTATCTTGTCGACCGGGTGATTCCGATGATCCCGCACAGGCTGTCGAATGGAATT
This sequence comes from Bacillus sp. FSL L8-0528, assembly GCF_038593085.1. Lineage (NCBI taxonomy): Bacteria > Bacillati > Bacillota > Bacilli > Caryophanales > Bacillaceae > Bacillus > Bacillus sp. FSL L8-0528. Next base: position 3,537,405 of record NZ_CP151961.1, on the reverse strand, counting down.
TGCTCTTTAAATCCGAAAGTCGACCGCTTGACTTTGTCGTGCGAAATGCTCATTAATCTTCAAGGGCAAGTCGTCGAGCACGAAATTTTTCAAAGTGTCATTAAAACGACCGAGCGGATGACTTATTCTGACGTGAACAAAATTTTAGTCGATGATGATGAAGAGCTGAAACAGAAGTATGAGACGCTTGTCCCGATGTTTAAAGACATGGAAGACTTGGCTGCGATTCTGCGCGGCAAGCGGATGGAACGCGGAGCCGTCGACTTTGACTTTAAGGAAGCGAAGGTTCTCGTCGACGAAGAAGGAAAAGCGAAGGACGTCGTCTTGAGAGAACGGTCGACAGCAGAAAAGCTGATCGAAGAATTTATGCTTGTCGCCAATGAAACGGTCGCCGAGCACTTTCATTGGATGAATGTTCCGTTTATTTACCGGATTCACGAAGATCCGGATCAGGAAAAGCTGCAGAGATTTTTGGAGTTCGTTACGACATTCGGCTATGTCGTTAAAGGGACGGCGGGAAGCATCCATCCGAAAGCGCTGCAAAGCATACTTGAAGAAGTCAGGGACCGTCCTGAAGAAGCCGTGATTTCGACGGTTATGCTCAGATCGATGAAACAGGCAAAATACGATCCGCAAAGCCTCGGACACTTCGGCTTGTCGACTGAATTCTACACGCATTTCACGTCACCGATTCGCCGCTATCCTGACTTGATCGTCCACAGGCTGATTAGGACGTATTTGATTCAGGGCAAGACAGACGAAGCGACAAGGGAGAAATGGGCCGAGAAACTGCCTGAGATCGCCGAGCATACGTCAAATATGGAACGCAATGCCGTAGATGCAGAGCGGGAAACGGATGATCTGAAAAAAACCGAATTTATGCTGGATAAGATCGGTGAAGAATTTGACGGCGTGATCAGTTCCGTTACGAACTTCGGCATGTTTGTCGAGCTGCCGAACACGATCGAAGGGCTTGTCCACGTCAGCTTTATGACAGACGATTTTTACCGTTATGATGAACAGCACTATGCGATGATCGGCGAGCGTACGGGCAACGTCTACCGGATCGGCGATGAGATTACGGTCCGCGTCGTTGACGTCAATAAAGATGAGCGGAACATCGATTTTGAAATCGTCGGCATGAAAGGCTCCCGCCGCCGGCAGAAGCCGGAGCCAAAACAGAAAAAGGGTCCAAAAAAGGATGCTCCATCGGCTGACAAAGGGGAATGGTTCACCAAGCCGAAAAAGAAAAAAGTAAAGAAAAAACGCGGTTTTCAAAACGCGCCGAAACAAAAACGCAAGAAAAAGAAAAAATAGACGGCACACGTCAAAAAAAGGGCGGCGAAATTGTAAGACGAACGTTCATTTGATAGAATAATACGTATTCGCCGCCCTTTCGAATGTGAGATTGAAGGCGGGAGGAGGTTGCCGTATGCCAAAGGGAGAAGGGAAGGTTGTTTCCCAAAATAAAAAAGCAAATCACGATTATTTTATAGAAGAAACATACGAAACAGGCATCGTGCTTCAAGGTACGGAAATCAAGTCCATTCGCGCCGGACGGGTGAATTTAAAGGACGCATTCGCCAAAATTGAGCGCGGAGAAGTGTTCCTTCACAATATGCACATCAGCCCGTATGAGCAGGGGAACCGCTATAACCATGATCCGTTGCGGACGAGAAAGCTTTTGATGCACCGCAAGCAGATCAACAAATTGATCGGTTTGACGAAAGAGCAGGGATACTCGCTCGTACCGCTCAAAATTTATTTGAAGAACGGCTTTGCGAAAGTGCTGCTCGGACTCGGAAAAGGGAAGAAGAAATTCGACAAACGCGAAGACTTGAAGCGCAAAGACGCCAAACGCGAAATCGAAAGAGCGTTCCGCGACAGGCAAAAAGGCTTGATCTAAAGCCGGAACCCATGTTATCCTATATGAACGTGATCACAGACATTACCATTTGGAATTGACGTGTGATCTTGTTATAATAGTGATACAGTCAGTTATCCGACTTCCTTTTCATCCAAGGGGACGTTACGGATTCGACAGGGACGGATCGAGCTTGAGTTGCGAGCCGAGAGGCGATCTCGTAAAAACGCACCTAAATATAACTGGCAAATCTAACCAGAACTTAGCACTAGCTGCCTAATTAGCGCAGCGATCTCTTGCCCGCATCGCCTATGTGCCGGTTAAGAGCCCATAACGAAGTAGGCTACGCTTGCGCTCCCGTCTGAGGGCGCAGGAAGAGACTTCTCAGACTAGCTCTCCGAGGGCCTGCCCGCAGGCACGAAGATGAGCGAAACTAAATATGCAGGGCTACGCTCGTAGACGCTGAAGCAATCGACGTTTCTGGACGTGGGTTCGACTCCCACCGTCTCCACCATACATATGATGGTGGTTTTTTTGTTTTTTGGGGAGTTTTTGTTGTTTGTGCAAGAGCCTTTGAAAGGCTTAATGAACATGAATGATACTGCGGAATATGTCGGGTCATCGGTCCTCATATCATGAGAAAAACGTTTTTACTGGAACTATAAAAGCTTTATTGAAATAATCAAAAAAGCCCTCTTTCAAGGGGGCTTAGGTTTATAAATTCCAACTTTTTAATTGTTATTTATCACTATCCATTTCCCATATTTTCTGACCGTCTGCTAAATATACTGCACTTGGTGGATCATCGTAAAGGGAAATTTCAACTAAGGAGCTTTCTCCTTGTCTCAACCAATCATATACACTGCCTTCGTTGTTAGTAGGGTGAGATATAATGTTATTCACTCTAAAGGCAACTGCATAATACTCTGTGTAATTGATATCGTCATCCTCTAATCCATTATCCGTTTCATAAAGTGTGTCTGGATTACCGATAATCTTTAATCCATTTTCCCATTCTAATCGCAGTTCTCTACCACCATATTCATCTAGTGTTTTTATTAAAGAGTTATATTCCATGAGTATCAATCCTTTTCTTATGGTTCTAACGGTTTTGCAGGAACTATGTGAGCACCGTCTTTTGAATAATGTATTGTTCCTCTGGTAGTTTCAATATATTTACCAGTTTTCATGTCATATGCTTTACCTATTTTTTGGCCAAAGTCAACAACTTCCCTTCCGTTCCTTGGGAATTCTCCCGTGCCAGCATATTTATCAAGCAACTCTTGTGCTTTTTTATTACCCCATAGAAAATGCTCTATGAAACTGTCATAGAACCGCAAAAAGGGGTGTGGCATTCCTCGTAAAAGGCGCGGATCGCGTCGCCGCCTTTTCCTTTTAAAGCATCATCAAGCGATGTGATGCCGTCAACGGCCTTTTTGACTTTGGCGATTTCGTCTGATTGGTGTTTTAATTGTTCCAGCGTTTGATCAATTGCATTGTGCAACGCTTGAACATCCAGAGTCTTCATGGCATTCTCCTTTAATCCATTTTGTTATCATCACTGCTCACTTTTATGAAATGAAAATGGATATACAAAAAAGAGAAATCCATCTTCTTATGATTGCAATTTTAATTTTTTGGCCTGTCCGTATGTAGTCGCAAGCTCTCTGAAAGAATGAAGTTCATTTTCAAATGTGAAAAAGCGTTTCGGTATCAAAATCAACTGGCTGCTTGATGTTTTCATGAGGATGAGGCGTTTATATTCTGTTATTGCTGTCACTTCATACCATTGAAACAACGTATCGGAATTCTTAAATTGAATCTGAATTCCTTGCGGATTGATAGTGTAAGTTCTTTTGCGTTTTAACCGTTCATTTTTTCGATAGACAATTTGCATCCGGATATAAAAAAACCCAATTAAAAGTGAGGTTAATATTATTGAAAGTACAATCATGAGAAGTCCATTCAACAATAATTCGAGTGTTTCACTATGATAAACGGTAATCGGCATCTTCCCATCGACGGAAAACACCCAGACAAACAATAGAAAAATAAGAATAAAATAAAGGAATGCGTATTTTTTTAGCCAATAAAAAAAGAAAGATCTCATATCCTGTAATGTATATTCTCCCTCAAGAAAGACACTGTGTTGGGTCATAAGTTTACTGCACCTCAAACCTGTTTTCCTTTAATTTTAGCATAAAGTTTCATTTATTCGCAGAAATTGGATTTTCTTTGGAATCGGCATAGCAGAGGCACCGTGTAATCGACTTAGGGATCGCTAAAAAGGATCAGAGTGTATTATGTCGAACTTTGATTGTATATACATTCGAAAGAGCTGGCCAAAAGGAGGTCTACCATGCTCATCATTGAATCGCTAATAGGATACGTTTGTTTTTTTACTGTTAATGCCATTTATGATACATACATCAAAAAAGCCAAGACTCCGTTTGGACACTTGGCTGTGATTTCGCTTGTTCAGACCGCGATAGCATTAGGTATTTTCTTTATTTTTTCATGATCGTGAGGAGGAGGGGGTACCCTTTCTATAGTTTTCTGCTTATTCCTTCGGAAACTTCACCTCCGGATATGACGGATTCGGCTTGCTGATCAAGCCGCCGCCGGTTACTTTTAAATGCTTGTTGAAAAAATCCAAAACGTACCGGTTCACGATATCCGCGCTTCGTGCACCGTCGATGTCGCCCGTCATGCCGAGCTGCTTCAAAAGTTTTGAATAAAGCTGCAAGTCGGTGAAGTTGTAATGCTCCGTTCCTTCAATATACACCATTGACGCTTGATCAATGATTTTGTATTCCTTTTTTCGTTCCTCAATCATCTTGTTGAATTCTTCTTTCGTTAAACCCGAATTTTTGATTTCTTCATCAGAAATCTTTCCGCTGAGCGCCTTGTTTTTGATGTTCATAAAGCTGCTCGATTCCATGAACAGAAACGGCTTTGAAATCGCCTGCTTGCCGTTGACATTGTACAGTGAACCGTCCATGTTGATTCCGGCTTTAATTCTGGGATTTGAATATGCGGCGTTAAACGCCGTGGCGCCGCCGAATGAGTGCCCCATCATCCCGATGTTGTCCATATCGAGTTTTCCCTCAAAGGCATCGCGATTCAGCTGATCCAACTGGTTGATGACAAAGTCGGCGTCCTGTGTCCAAATGTTCCCGAGCTTGCTGCTGTTTTCGGAAACTCCGTTCATATATGGCTCGGTTGTTAAGCCTGTCACCCGTCCGTCTGGAAAAGCCGTTGCCATCGTGCTGTACGAATGATCGATCGCCACTGCGACAAATCCATGGCTTGCCAGATGCTCGGCTTGGGAAGCGTGCAGCAGCCGGCTTGTTCCGAAGCCGTGGCTGATTATGACGACTGGATATCGGGTTTCAGCTGATGAAATCGCGGCGTTTTCGTATGAGTTTGTTTTGATGTAGCGCCAATAGTCCAAAGCAAACGGGGGAAGACCGAATCCGTCTGCGAACTTCTCGATATATTCGTGAAATGTGCTTGCATCTTCGGGAAAGAGAGGTGCCCGTTTCTGTCCATGCAAACTTTGGGCGGGGTACCATACTTGGACCATCAGTTCTCTTTTATCGTGCGGATTTTTTGTCAGCGTTTCTTCTCTGTCGCGGTCGGTCAAATGAAACGTCTTCGTCCCGACCGAATAAACGCCGCCAGGCTTAGGCAAATCGAAAACGGGCAGGTATACAGACAGGAAGACGGAGATCGCCAGCATGGCGAATGTGAGAACATACAAGCCATATTTCAGCGGCTTCCACATCTTGATTTGAAGCCTTTTTCCGAAGATCGCGATAAAGGCGAGGGCGGCGGAGATCAGATAGATCAAAACCATTTGCCATCTGTATCCCTCAAAAAAAAGCTGTCCCGCCAACACGCAAATACTCGCAAATCCGGCTGCCGCCGCAAGCTTTCTCGGCATTTTTTGCTGAAACAGCATGACAAAAGATAGGATCGTTAATAATATTTCGAAAATTCTCATGGTTTTCTCCCTTATGTAAGATGTTGGTGGTCTTATACATAACGAATGTGTGGTTTGATTGGTTGCAAAAATATTCCTTGTGCTGCATTAAAAAAACCGCCGGATTGCCCAGCGGTTGCAGCTTATGATGTTGTGGGGCGCTATAAGTTAGTTCTCCTTTATCTGTTTTACGAGAGCAACAATTTTGTCTCTCGCTGTTTCCTCCAATGTGTAAATCTGCGGGGAAAGAGGCACATCAAACCCGGCGTGAGAGTGATAAAAGTCAAAGAGCAGCGTCCCGGCAGGCTTTTGTTGATGATCGGAGATGACAGCCCAAAACACCCGTGAGCGGCAGTCGTCAGCTCCCCATTTTTCGATGGACTGTCTAAAGTTTAAGCCTTTTCCGATGAAAAAATCGCCTTTTCCCGCATCTTGAATCGTTGTAAAGCCGGACTGTTCGAGACTTTCAAATATAGGAGGCAGCAGGTGGTCCAAGTAGACCCCGTAAGTCGCGTCTTCCAATTCGGGAAAAACCTTTAAAAGCGCTTCGCGATGATCGTCAAGCGTTTGTTTCCAATTGGCGGCGACATAGCTTTGCACCTGTTCGCCGATTTCTTTGATCGACATGTCGGGTCTGAAACGTACCTTATACAAGAACGAAAACCTCCTTTTGATTACTTGAAATCCATTATATAACATTCTCCTGCATTGAACAGTGAATTCTCAATATAAGAGCGAACCGGAGCTCTGCCGCGGATAAAGGATTTTATCAATGGTAAAAAACGAAACGGCAATCATGATTTCCGCCGAAGACGTCAGCAGAACGTCGTCCAGCAATTCATCCGCTGTAAAAATCGCGGCCCATAAACATCCGATCGTGATGATTTCGGCGGCAAAAAACGTGATCCGCCGATTGATGCCCAGCAGCTTCATACTGTGGATGAGCAGCTTTTCAGCCGGTTCCAGGACAAAGGTCAGTGCGGTATAACAAAGCGTAAACAAAAGCAGGGACCCGACTGTTTGGTAAAATGCGCCCGGCAGATGAAACAGGATCGAAATGCCGAGAAAGTGGGCGAAAAAAACGAACATAACCGATAAGCAGCAAATAACGAAATGTTTCATGATACAACTCCTTTTAAATATGTAAACAGCAGCCGAAGGCCTGCAGGATATGTCTCCTGCAAGCCTGGCTGATTATTTCTTATCAAATTTCACGACCGGATGCTTTTCTTTAGAGAGCATGTTTGTAAACTCGCTGCCGATGTCAAGGTGCTGGCGGACAAGCTCTTCCGGAACGAGCGCAAGCCATTGGTTTAACGAAACGTCAGCATAGTGGTCGTCTTTGAAGATTTCGAGGAAGCGAAGCGGTTCGTCTCCTGTATTTTGGACGTAGTGTCCCATTGCAAACGGCACATAGCCGACATCTCCGGCCTGGTAGTTAAATGTTCTGGCATGCCCGTCGGACGCGAAAACCGTCATTTTCGCTTGTCCGGAAATGTAATACTGCCATTCGTCTGTATTCGGATGCCAGTGCAGCTCCCGGATGCCTCCAGGTTCGACTTCCACCAGCGCAGAGGCGATCGTTTTCGACGCTTTGAAATTCGTGGAATCGGCAATCCATACTTTGCCGCCGCTAGATACAATCGGTTCCTGTTCAAGCAATTTGTAGCTGAAAGATTGAGGAACCGTTCCGTTCGGGCTTTCGACTTTGTCTTTCTCAAGACATCCAGGGATCGCTTCTTGGAAAATATACTTTTCTTGATCTGGAAGAGATGCGACGACGTCTTTTGAAATGCCGAAGTTTGCGGCAATCACCTCATCAGGCGTATGGGCCAGCCAATCCGTCACCTGGAAGGTGCTGTTTTCAGAGAAAGAGCCGTCATCGAAGACGAGCAGGAATTCGCAGCCGTCTTCAAGCGCTTGGATTGAATGCGGCAGACCTGACGGGAAGTACCAGAGATCTCCTTCTTTCACATCTTCAATAAAGTTTCTGCCGTCTTGGTCAACAGACGTAATCCGCGCTTTTCCGTACAGCATATACGCCCATTCGGCTTCCTTATGCCAGTGAAGTTCCCTGATGGCTCCAGGTTTCAGCCTCATGTTGACAGAGGCAAGCTTGTCTGAAATCGGCAGCTCGCGAACCGTGACTTCCCGTGCATATCCGCCTTTTTCGAGACGGTTATGGACATCGGAAAATGAAAATTTCATGTTTGGCACCGTTCCGTGGTCGGTTTCCGGCGGCGCGAGCATGTCCGGATTTTGGCGGTCGCGCTCAACGTTGTGCGGAATTTTCGTTTCCGCTCCTTTTTCTCCTCTGATCGGCTGTGGAATTGGTTTGTTTTTTTCCATGTGATATCCCCTCTTTCTCAAAATGTAAAGGAGAGCTGAAAGGCCTTTCGTTTTCCCCTTCTGTCATGTTAAGTGAAAAAAGTGAGGCCGATGTCAATCATCGGTGTCACTTTTTTCTTTGATCAATTCGATCAGTTCATCGATTTTCTTTTCAAAACGCGTGAGCAGGTAAATTGCCAATACAGCCGGAAAGCCGACATTGCCGATTTGTTTCGCTGCTTCCTCAATGAATGCACTGTCCATTCTTACCACCTCCTATGTTAAGAAGTGAAGAAAGTTTGAAAAATGTAAGCAAAGAACTATTTTCTCTGAATGGGAACTTATGTTTGCATGTTAATAGAAGAGATGAGTTTACTTTTTTTTCATTTCTTTCATCTAAATAAATAGGAGGCGGTTTTTATGATTGATCAAACGTTACTGCGTGCGAAAATCAAGGAAATCACAGGGCATCCGCTTGTGAAGCATTTTTTGAGCAACCCCCGGTATGAGCGGCTTTTCAACCACGTTTTGGAACATCCGGATTCTGAAGAGGCAGAGTGTCTCGATCGCGAATTTAAGCGGTTTTACAAAAACATCCGCATGATCAAATACATCAACTCGATGATCCGGATTTTCTCCGTCGACTTTGATAAAAGAGTCCGGAAAAATCGAGAGCGTTTTCCATTGATGATCGACGACAGTCCGACTTTGCCCGAGCCGCCCCGAGGGGACCTGTTAGACGATGTCTTGGAACAGGAAGAGGATTTAAGTGAACATTTGCAAGACCCGATGCTTTATGAAGCGTTTTTGCAATTGACGGACAAGCAGAAAAAAGTGCTTGCGCAAATTTACATTCACGGGGTATCCATGCAGGAAATGGCTGACTCTTTGGGAGAATCAAGGCAAAATATTTCAAGAATTCATAAAAGGGCACTCGAAAAGATAAGAGAGCTGCTGAATTCTAAAGCAGAGGGGAATGATAACAGTGAGTCTGCACGACGAAAAAGAGATTGAGAAATTGCTGGAAAATTTCACGCCGATGATCAAAAGCAAATTAAACAACACATCCTATCAAGAGAGGGAGGATCTTGAACAGGAGCTGAAGATGAAGATTTGCGAAAAAGCGGAGATGCTTTTATGTCAAGAAGTACCGGGATTTTGGGAGTTTATAACAGAATTGCTGAAAGTCCTTTAATCTGAGCTGTTTTGCTTGCGTAAAGCCGCCGGAAGTGTTAAAATTTCTAACATTTGATTAATGGAATGTTCAAGCTGCTTCATTGAAATCATGGTGATGATTTGTTTTAATATGAATGAAGCTTTGGGAATGTAAATGGATTTATATTCCATTTTTATCTTATAAAAACACGCATCAGATAGGTGGTAAGATATCATGAAAAATCAATACCGAGTATTGTTGTATTATAAATATGTTCATATCGACAACCCCGAGCAATTTGCCGAAGATCACCTCAAGTTCTGCAAAGATTTGGGCCTGAAAGGGCGCATCCTTGTGGCGGGTGAAGGAATCAACGGAACCGTGTCAGGAACCGTAGAGCAGACAGACCGCTATATGAGTGAAATGAAAAACGATCCCCGCTTTGAAGATATGGTGTTTAAAATCGATGAATCAGAAGGGCACGCTTTCAAAAAAATGCATGTCCGCCATCGCGATGAGCTGGTGACGCTCCGCCTGGAAGATGATATCGATCCGAATGAATTAACGGGAAAATACCTTGAACCAAAAGAATTTTATGAGGCGATGCAGCGGGAAGATACGATTGTCGTCGACGCACGGAACGACTATGAGTACGATTTGGGACACTTCCGCGGCGCGGTCAGACCGGACATTAAAGCGTTCCGCGAATTGCCTGAATGGATCCGCGATAACAAAGAAAAGCTCGAAGGCAAGAAAATATTGACTTACTGCACGGGCGGTATCCGCTGCGAAAAATTTTCGGGATGGCTGAAAAAAGAAGGATTTGAAGACGTGTCCCAGCTTCACGGCGGGATTGTGACGTACGGAAAAGACCCTGAAGTTCAAGGTGAACTGTGGGACGGACAGTGCTATGTTTTCGATGAAAGAATCAGCGTTCCGGTCAACCAGAAAGAGCACGTCATCGTCGGCAAGGATTATTTCACCGGCGAGCCTTGCGAGCGCTATGTCAACTGCGCCAACCCTGAATGCAACAAGCAGATCATCTGCTCTGAAGAAAATGAGCACCGCTATTTGCGGGGCTGCACGCACGAGTGCCGGGTTCATCCGCGCAACTTGTATGTCAAAGAGCACGGCCTTTCAGAAGAAGAGGTGCAAGAGAGACTCGAAAAGCTGGAAGAAGAGGGGCATGCAGCGCAGTCATAAAAGTTGCAAACAAGAATATCATTTAAAAAATCGAAGATGCCGCGAGCATCTTCGAAGTGGCATTGCTCCTGCAAGGGAGTCGGCTTTGGTTTTGAATCCTGGAACGCCTTGATCTGAAAAATCGGGGTGTTCCTATTTTTTATTCGTGAAATGAAAGCAGAGTGAAAATATCGCAACGATCAGGATACCGAACGAAAGCATCAATTGAAGTGCGCTTTCTACTGCCATGCCTTTCCCTCCCTTCACCTGACGCTTTTGCTCCTGCCGCTAGTAAAAAAACGCAAAACCGGCAATCAATAGTAATATTGCTCCGCTGATCAGCGTGCCAAACTGCCCGACCGTAAAATGGCCAAAATGAATATGAGCCAGTTTGGAACCGCAGGCGGCACCTGCCCACACCGTCAGAAAACTTCCGGCGGCTGCCAAAACCGAAATCAGAAGCGGCGAATAGCCGAAGAGGCCAGCCCCGACTCCATTTGTAAGGGCATTTGCTGACAGTGCGATTCCGAGAAGGATCGATTCGAAAAAGCCAACGGTCTGTAGAGGCGAGCCAGTGCTTCCGTTTTCTTTCAAAGGGGAAGGTTTACGACGCGGAACGGCCAAAAGCATGATTCGCAGACCGATAACGGCCAATAAAACAGAACCTGCCAGAACGGGGAGAATCCCGGGTAAAACCGTTGATATCCAAAGTCCAAAGTGGATGCCGCACACGCTAAAGAGAAAACATATAAGTGAAATGACCACATTAGAAAAAAAGCTGATGCGAATTTGCCGAATCCCGTATGATAAACCGACCCCCAAATTGTCAACGCTTGATGAAACGGTTAAGCCTGCAATGATGATCCATGATGTCATGATGAGCAGCTCCTTTTTCCAGTAAGTTTGCTCTTACAGTATGTATCGTTGAGAAAAATGTGCCAGTACCATGAAAAAGCTCAACAAAAAAGCAAATTTCTCAACATATTCACATATCATGAGTTAAGAACCGTTGTGGAAAGGGGAGGGGAGATGGGACAGCCGAAAGAAAATCATATCGGACATCTGATTAAAGAGCTGCTAAAAAAGCGATCGCTTTCAATGCGAAAGCTCAGCAGCCTCTCCGGAATGGACGCCGCGACAATCTCGCGGATCGCTAACGGCAAGCAGCAACCTAAGCTTGTTCATCTAAAAGCTTTTTCCGAACATCTCGATATTTCACTTGATAAATTGATTGAAGCCTCGGGTTTTCAAGTTCATGGCAAAAAAGGACAAAACGGTACCGAGGTCCTTGGCTCTCTTGACGCCATGCTGGAAATGTTAGGGGCATCCAAGCTGTACGATCCCCAAGAGACGAGGCAGCGTATTGAACAGGAATTGAACAAATATGAGCAATATGCGCTGACAGAGGAAGGACACAGCATCATTTGTGAGGAATTCGACAACAAAGTAAGCCAGGTGAATGGAGCCGGACCGTTCATCAATCATTTGAAAAAAATGCACGACCGCTATTGTGACAATGCTACTTCTGAAAAAGACCGATCCGTTCTGGGGAGTGCGCTCCTGTATTTTATCCTGTCTGCGGACATTATTCCCGACTATACGTTTCCGATCGGCTACCTGGACGACGCCATCGCTGTTCACCTTGTATTGGACCGGCTGAATCATCGGGACGACACAGCATAATCCAATTTCCCCTGAATATTTGCCCGGCAACGTTCCATACTAACCAATATCAATATAAAAAGGCAGGTAGCAAAAGAGATGACAAAAACCCTTTACATTACCGCTCACCCGCATGACGAAAGGGCATCATACAGCATGGCGGCGGGGAAAGCTTTTATCGAATCTTACAAAGAAGCGCACCCGGATGATGAAGTGACACACCTTGATCTCTATCGGGAAAACATTCCGCAAATTGACGCGGACGTCTTCAGCGGCTGGGGAAAATTGCAGTCGGGATCGGGCTTTGAACAGCTTTCTGAACACGAAAAGGCAAAAGTCGGCCGTTTGAATGAGCTGAGCGAGCAATTTATCGCGGGAGACAAATACGTGTTTGTCACGCCGCTTTGGAATTTCTCTTTTCCGCCGGTGATGAAAGCGTACTTTGATGCGGTCGCTGTAGCGGGAAAGACGTTTAAATATACCGAGCAAGGACCGATCGGGCTGTTAACCGATAAAAAAGCCCTGCACATCCAGGCGAGAGGCGGCTACTATTCGGAAGGGCCGGCTGCGGAACTTGAGATGGGGCACCGCTATATCAGCATCATGATGCAGTTTTTCGGAGTGCCGGAATTTGAAGGTTTATTTATAGAAGGGCATAATGCAGAGCCGGATAAAGCCGAAGAAATTAAACGAAATGCAATTGCCCGGGCCAAAGAATTGGGCAGGACTTTTTGAAAAAACCGCGGATATGATCCGCGGTTTTGTTTTATTCGTTTAAGAACACCGTTTGATTCGTTTCGCTGCTTTTTTGCGCAGCTTCGATGATGCGGATGACGTCGCGTCCTTCTTCCGCCGTGACAGGCAGACTGCCGCCTTCAAGAATACTTGAAGCAAGCTGCTTGTAATAGGTTAAGTATGAACCGGGGAGCGTTTCCACGGTTTCCTTAATGACCTCGTCGCCTTCGACTGTGGCCAGTTCCCCGTAATATTCGGGTTGATCGGCTCCCCACTCATCGCCTGCAGGTTTTTGACCCGCTCTGAGTGCATCCTCCTGGCCGTCGATACCGTATTTGATAAAGCTTCCTTTTGAGCCGTGGATTTGGTAGCGGGGACCGTTGGCCGGAACAATCGAACCCGAGTGGAGAATCACTTGGCGCTGATCATAGTGGAGGACGACATGGAAGTAATCGTCTGTTTCCGCATTGGCTCTTTGAGCGGTCACTTGAGCGGTGACGCTGTTCGGCATGCCGAATAAATGAAGCGCCTGATCGATCAAGTGTGAACCCAAATCGTACAGTGCGCCTGAGCCCGGCCCTTTCTGCTCTCTCCAGCGCTGTCTGACATTCGGCCGGAACCGGTCGTAGGAGGCGTGGAATGTGTTGACCTCTCCGAGGCGCCCTTCTTTGATAAGCTGTTTGATCGTCAAAAAGTCGTTATCCCATCTTCGGTTGTGGTAGACGCTGAGAAGCACGCCTTTTTCTTTCGCGGCATTGATCAGTTTTTCCGCTTCTTCCGCCGTTGCCGTCATCGGTTTTTCAAGGACGACATGCTTTCCGGCGCGGATGCACTCTTTCGCCATTTCGTAATGAAGGCCGCTCGGCGTAGTCACGATGACGAGATCAATGTCCGGGTCATTTGTGATGTCTTCGATCGAGCTGACGGCTTCTGTTTCGGGGAGGTCTTGTTTGACTTGTTCTTTTCTTGAAGTCATCACCTTTCGAATCTCATAATCTTCTAACACAGATAATAAAGGCGCATGAAACACCGAACCTGACAAACCGTATCCTAATATCCCTGTGCAAACCTTGTTCACCATTCATTCTCCTCTCCCATGTTCGTTTTTAATATGTAATCAACACACCTTTATTTTACCCTGTTTGCCTATAGGAACAAACCTAAAGACCTTTTTCAACCGGGGAACGGAAGATTTTGTCACAATTTTGTTCAATTTGAAGAGGTGTCCGGTTATCGTTAAAAACAAAAAGAGGGGATTTTGAAAATGGAGCATGATTTGGGCGCTTTTATGAACAGGGATTTGGCTGTCGAGCCGGCATCAGCTGAAGGAAGCTTGAAAAATCTTTCGTTTGCGGTAAAGGATGTGTTTGCTGTAGAAGGCCATACAAATGCGGCGGGAAACCCTGATTGGCTGAGGACGCACGAACCTGCCGAAAAAAACGCGGAAGCCGTCGACTTGCTGCTGGGTGAAGGGGCAAGGCTTAAGGGTGCTGCACACACGGATGAGCTGATGTACAGCCTTGACGGAGAAAATGTCCATTATGGAACGCCTGTCAATCCTTGTGCAAAGGACAACATTCCTGGGGGATCTTCAAGCGGTTCGGCCGTGGCGGCAGCCTCCGGCATGGCCGATTTTGCTCTTGGGACAGACACCGGGGGTTCTGTCAGAATCCCTTCTTCCTACTGCGGAATTTTCGGATTTCGGCCGACGCACGGCGAGGTGCCGGTTGATGGTGTCATACCGCTGGCGAAAAGCTTTGACACCGTCGGATGGATGTCAAAAGATATCGGCGTTCTTCATGCTGCAGGCCGCGTCCTGCTTAGCGGACAGGAGGAGGCAGGGGCTTGTTTCAACCGGATTTATTTTGAAAAAGAGGCGTGGAGCCTGCTTGAAGAAAGCGACCGGACACAAGTATACGCTCATGCATTAAGCCTGATAGACGGCGAATTCGACTGGTGTGTTGCCGCTGACGGCGGCCTCGCGGAATGGGCGGAGATGTTCAGGGTGCTGCAGGCCCTGGATATTTGGGAGGAGCATGGAGCTTGGATCGAGCGCACAAATCCGGTGTTCAGCCCTGGAATCGCAGAAAGATTTGAATGGGCGTCAAGTCTTAGGAAAAGCGATCATGAGCATGTTTTTATGAAAAGAGAAGCGGTGAAAAGGAGACTGTCGGAATGGCTCGCGGAAGACGGCTTGCTCGTCACTCCAACTGCTCCCGGCACGCCGCCGCTCCGCGGGCTGCCGGAAAACGAATTACATGAGAGAAGGGCGCGCACAATGAAACTGACATGTATTGCCGGGCTTAGCGGGCTTCCGCAGATCACCGTTCCGCTACCGGCAAAAAACGGCAAGCCTTTGGGGCTTTCATTCATCGCCGGCCGTAAACAGGATCTGAAGCTTCTGGCTTGGACTGAAAAGCACGTGTTATCTCTTCAAGTATGAGGGAAGCATATGCTGCGGATCTTTTATGCTTTTTTGCTTGCTTCAATTATTGTTAACTGGTAAACTATTAAATAGTTAACCGGTTAACGATGATGGAAAGGACATGATGATCGTGGAAAACAAGACGTATGAGCAAGCATTTCAAGCCGTTCAGGATTTTATTCTCAAAAGAGAAAAGCGGGCTCAGCATGAACAGCAGACGCTCGTAAAGGAAGCTTTTCAAGAAGACGACAGCATCCGGAAGCATTGGACACTGACCCAGCTTCACATGATCTCGCTTATCAGCGAAAACGAGGCAGACGTCAACAACGCTTTCCTGGCAGCAAAACTTCAAATATCAAAAGCGGCAGTGACAAAAGCGGTCAATGTGCTCACAAAGCACGGGATGATCGAATCGCACAAAAAACCGAACAACAACAAAGAATTGTATTACACATTAACAGACGAGGGGAAGAAACTGGCCGACGTTCATGACAGGATGCACGAAATTGCAAAGCAGCGCTATATCGAGCTGTTTGATCGGTTTTCCGAATCCGAGCTGGAAACCGTCATCCGCTTTTTAAACGAATGGTCAAAACACATTTAATCAAGAGGAGCAGCGAATGAATAAAAGTGAAGCCCAACAGTTTTTAAGCAGCATGTATCAGGACATCTTGAGTGAAATGAAGACTGAAAAAATTCCCGATTATTTCAGCGAGAATTATGTTCAAGTAACCGACGGCAGTCAAATTGACCTTGTGCAGTTTAAAGATCACATGAGGACGCTGAAAAAGGTTGCCCGCACCATAACGGTGTCGCCCTTTCATGAGTTTTTGTTTGACGAGCGACTGCAAAGCGCAGCGGTCAGGTATACGGTCAATGTTGTCAAAACAAACGGAGACCGGGGGAGAATTGAAATCATCGCGATGTTTAAAATGAATGGTTTTAAAATCGTTCAATGCCACGAACTTTCACATGCGATCGAAGGTAAGGAGGATTTTGAAGAGCTGGCGAAGATCAGTGAGGCGGCAATTGAAAAAGCCTCCTCTCGGGAGGAGAAGGCTTTTTCACAAGATTAATGTTTGGTATCAAACTTGATATTGAGCGAGACGGGTCCGCGTGTGTAAAGGCCTGTCTCGCGGTAAACGAAGTCTTCCTCCAGCTGGATATTCTTCAGCTGATCCAGGACGATATTTGCGACAAGCTCGATTTCCGTCTTCGCAAACCCCGCTCCTACACAGTTGTGGACGCCTGAACCGAATGCGAGATGCCTGGCTGCGCCGCTGAATGCGCTTTTGACTTCCAGATCGCTGCGATGGATGTTGAACTCGTCTGGCTTCTCAAACGCTTCAGGATCGCGATTTGCCGCGCCTATCATGCAAAATACAGTCGTCCCTTCTTTGAGCTCGACTCCGCCGATCACCGCGTCTTGTGAAAGCTGGCGCGGAATGAGCTGCACCGGCGGCTTGTAGCGCAGCGTCTCTGCGATGGCCTGAGGCAGGAGCGTGCGGTCATCCAGCACATCATTCATTTGATCGGGGTGATGAAGCAAATGATAAATCATTAATGCGAGCGTCTTGTCCGCCGGTTCTGTGGCGGCAAGCAATATATTGAGAATCAGCGCGCGGATGTCCCGGTCAGACATCGCCACTCCCTCGTATTCGGAAGTGCAAAGGATGGATATTAAATCATGTCCGGGGTTTTTGCGCCTTTCCTCGATAATCGGATTCAAATATTCAGCGAGCTGTTCACTGCATTTGAGGGAATACTCCCGGTCCTCAGGCGCCTGATTCAAACTGGTAATGAAATCGGCGACGCCGCTGTGCCAGTTTCTCACTGTTTGGTGGTCGTTCTTGTCCAAACCTAAAATGTCCATCGTCACACAAACGGCGAACGTTTTGCCGAAATCATTAACAAGGTCGATCCGCCCTTTCTCCAGATGAGGAGCCAAAAGCCTTTGTGCATTGTCTTTAATGAGCGGCGTGAGGTGATCAAGGGATTCCCCGATAAAACGGCGCAGAACGATTCTCCTTTTCGCCGTGTGCTCTTTGCCTTTCATTTGGGCGAGCACAGGTCCGCGCATGACGGGCTCGGCCCGTTTGGCAAGCGATTTCGTTGTAAAGACGTCCTGATTCTGGAGCACGCGGCGCACATCCTGGTAGCGGCTGATAAAATAGCTGTCCAGCGATTCTTCATAATGGACGGGATCAGATTCCCGAAGGTATGAGAAATATTGATACGGATTCTCGTGATATTGTTCTGACAACACGCTGAATGTTTTTAGCGATTGATTCATACTCGTTCCTCCTGCATGCTTTTAGATTCCACACTTTCGTCCGATTCGGAAACCATAAGATATCCTTGATTCGGGCGCATTTTGACGGCAAATTCATGACGGGAGATCTGTTCGCCGAGCTTCCATGGACGGTGATAAGCAAGAAGCGTCTCTTCGACGCCTAAAATATCAGGGGCGGCGATGAAAAACGGAAGTTCAGCGATGACGTATTCAACAGCCAGCTCCAGCATGGCGGCGCTGACCTCCCGGACATCCATCCGAATGCCCCTGGCCCGTCCGAGGATCGCCGCATGCGACATCTCCAGGCAGGCTTTGCGAAAATGCGGCTGGTCAAAAAAGGCGTCTTCGACTTCCATCCGCAAACGCTGGTATACGGTCTGGTTCGCGAAATCGGAAAATGTATGGATGGCCTCGGGATTGCCGCCATGCGCTTCCAACGCCTTTTCAGCAAATCTCCGGTTCCGCGAGACTTCTTTCCTGACTTTCCGTTCGGCCTTCCCATTCGGGGTGCCAAGCGCTTCGAGAAGGTTGGCTGCTTCCTTTCCGGCTAAAAGCACGGATACATGGTGAAACTCACGGACGGCCCAGCCGATAAGCCGATGAATATAATCTTCGGAAAATCGGCTGTTAAACGGGCTGATGCCAACGAGAACATGGCGTCTGCGTTTTAGTATTTCATTGCAGTTTCGGGTAAGAGTTTCAGTTTTGAATGGCCGGTGTTTGCTCTCCATTGTAAGTTCTGTCATTGATTTCCTCCTTAACGGACATAGAATGACTTCTTTTGCAATCAATGATGGATACGTGCGGTTTATCGAGCTGGGAATAGGCTGGTCTCAACTTCACGATGAATCGAGAAGAATACAGCGATGGTGCGGGTCATGATGAAGGGGTATCGCATTTGTTCAATTGTTAAAGCAGAGCAAGAGTTTGAGCTCAAAATCAGGCAAGGTACAGCATGAAAGTTTACTAGTAAACAATAGTCATTTTATCCCTAACTTTTCCAGTTGTCAACACAAATCAAATTCAAAATATGAAAATATTCGTAACGTTTTTTGCAAATCTGAGGAATTTTGATCAGGATGAACCTTTTTTAAAGGCGTTTTTTGAGTAAAGGAACCCGATAAGTAAAAAATATGTAAAAAACTTTAAAGCTGCAGTAAGAAATGTCCGTTGACATTGATAAAGGGGTCATCTACAATTAATATTGTTAACTGGTAAACGATATTAAAGAGATTGTTAACGAATAAACAAAAACAAGGCAGGCGGTTTGACATGAGACCAATGAAATTAAATGCTTCTTTCATTATGTATTTTGTGTGTATCAGCGCCTTTTTCGCATCGTTGAATCAAAATATTTATTCACCCATCATTCCGTTAATCAGAGATTCGTTTCACGTTTCCGTATCGATGGTCAACCTGTCCGTCTCGCTGTTCATCTTCATTACAGCTGTGATGCAGATCATTGTCGGCTCAATTGTCGATTTTAAAGGAGCGAGGTTTGTGATGATGGCGAGCATGATCGTAACGGTCATTGCCACAATCGGCTGCGCCGTCGCCCGGGACTTTGGCCTGTTTCTTTTTTTCAGGGTGCTGCAGGCTTTAGGGACGGCAGCGCTTCCATTAATTGCGGCAACCACAATCGGTTCTCTGTTCCAGGGAACGAAGCGGGGCAGTGCGATGGGGACTTATCAAATGCTGCTTTCCCTTGCACCGGCAGCGGCGCCTATTCTCGGCGGTTTTATCGGGGAACGTTATAATTATCCGGGGATTTTTTGGTTTTTGACGGTATTGTCTGTTCTTTTGCTTTTCGGAAATGCGTTTTGCTTTCCGCAGAGCCATGCGGAGAAAAAGACCAATCTCAGCGCGGGCAGCCTGTTGTCGCATTATAAGGACATTTTCAAAAACAGGACGGGAAATGCCGTTTTGATATTAAGCTATCTTCTTTTCTTTATTTATTTTTCAGTGATCGTATATTTGCCGATTTTGCTGACCGATCATTATCACCTTGATCTGCAGATCGTCGGCTTGCTGTATTTGCCGATAGCCGTCAGCACGGTTGCCGGCAGCGTGCTGTTTAAGTGGATACAAAAGAAATTGTCGCTCAGACGCCTGTTTCTGATCGGCAATCTGACCGCCGCGGGCAGCGTCGTCTGTTTTGGCTTTACCCACTCGTTTTCACTTTTCGCCATGTCGGCGGCCCTCGTTCTTTTCGGCGTTACGATGGGGCTGATCCCGCCGCTATTCTCCACGATGATGGCAAATGAATTTGAGGAGAACCGCGGCAGTGCGATGGGCATGTTTAATTTTATCAGGTATACGGGAATGGCCTGCGGTCCCGTTATATCAGGCGTGTTATTAGGAATGTCATCTTCTGTTTTCGTTTTCGGCTGTTTCGGCATCGTCTATGCCGCGGCCGCCCTTTTGATGATCACGGTCATGCGGAAAGCAGCTCAGACAAAGACGCTGCAAGAACCAAACAAAAAAGCTGCCAGGTCTTAAAGCCGGGCAGCTTTTTTTTATTACAGATCCGTTCTCCACATTTCTTCTTTCACTTGTCTTTTCTCAGACACAAAGGCGAACAACGTCAGCGTCATTCCGCACATGGTCATAAGCGCACCGCCTGTGGCAAGGTATGTGTAGGACTCTGATGCATTAAGAATGAGTCCGCCGATCCATGCGCCGAGCGCGTTGGCCAAGTTAAATGCAGCGATGCTGACAGAGGTGGCGATCGTTGTTCCGTGTTCAGACGCAGCCACGACCTTTGTTTGCAAAAGGGGCACCGTTCCGAAAGCGCCGGCTCCGAATAAAAACGTCACGATGATGGCGCCGGCAGGGTGTCCGCTGACAAAAGGGAAGGCCGCAAGGATTGCCATGAGCGCGATCATCAATCCGATCATAGAGCGGGTTAACAGGTGAAACGGCACCTTTCCGGCGTAGAAATTGCCGACGACTCCGCCAAATCCGTAGGCGAAAAGGGCGGCTGTAATGCCGAGGCTGCCGAAACCGGCAGAATGCCGCAGCATCGGTTCAATAAACGTGTAGGCGATGAATACGCCTGAATACCCGAAAATCGTGATAGCAAAAGAGAAAAGAACTTGTTTATTTTTAAACACATCCCATTCATGGATCAATTTAGGGACGACTTTCGGTTTTCTGTGCGGCACCGTCAGCCAAATGCCGGCGAGGCCGATCAATCCGAGGCATGCGATCATCAGAAAGACGATCCGCCAGTTGAAAAGGTCGCCTAAATAAGAACCGAACGGAACGCCGAGCATCAGGGCGATGGTCAAGCCGCCGTTCATTGAAGCGGCAGCGGCGGCCCGCTTTTCGGGCGGTACCATTTCGCTGACGAACACCATCGTCGTTGCAAAAAATGTGCCATGAATGGAAGCGGATAGGATTCTTGAGATCAACAAAACGGTGAAGTTCGGCGCCAGGAAACTGAGCGCATTCGACAGTACAAACACACTCATCAAGCCGAGCAATACCGGTTTTCGCGGCATTTTTACCGACAATATGGTGACGATCGGCCCCGTCAGACAAACGCTTCCCGCATATGCCGTTACCAATAAGCCGGTAGACGAAATCGGAACAGAGAGATCCTTTGAAATGGAAGTCAATATACCCATAACGACATACTCTGTAAAGCCGATGGAAAATGTGCAAATCATAAAAATTGCGATGATCAGTTTGACTGGTGCGTGCAGTGTTTTATTCATCCTGACCCCTCCTTTTAAAAAACATGAGTTTATATATTAAAAGATTAAAAGCCGATTTTCAACCGTTTGTTGCGGATCAATATGTTCCCCAAACGGTATGCCGGCGGGACAAAAAGCGCCATCAACATGATGCCAGCGCTTTCTTAAAATCTGACATTTTATTTTCAAAATCAAAGGTTAAAACATTCCACATTCCTGACCCCGACGGCCGCCTGCTGTTGGGGGTTTTTTATTTATAGACCGATTGAAACAGCTCTATCATAAAATGGTTTCTAAAAAAGCGCTTACAAAACAAAACAAAATATGTTACTCTTTAAACAAACATATTCAAAAATAAACAAACAAAAACGGAGTGATACGTATGGTGGAATATTTATGGTCAGAAACTGAGGCTGCATCGCTGCTTCCGGGTCTTGACGAACTCGTCTACCGTTCCAACCTGATCGGCTCTGACCGCTCGGTCTGCAACTGGGGCGGGGGAAACACATCGATGAAAACGACGGAAAAGGATTTCAGGGGCAGGGACATCGAGGTGATGTGGGTGAAAGGCAGCGGCTCGGACTTGGCGACGATGTCAGCGGGTCAATTTACCGGGCTGAGGCTCGATGATATTCGTCCGCTGATGGAACGGAGCAGTATGACCGATGAAGAAATGACGGCATATTTGTCCCATTGCATGATGGACGGAAAGCACCCGCGGCCGTCGATCGAAACGCTTCTTCATGCTTTTTTGCCGTTTCCGCATGTCGATCACACCCACCCCGATGCGATTATCAGCATCTGCTGCGCTGATAATGGAAAAGAGATCGCAGAGGAGATATTCGGCAGCCGCTTTGTATGGGTGCCTTATGTCAGACCGGGCTTCGCTTTATCGAAGATGATAGCAGAAGGTGTGAAAAACAACCCGAATGCAGAGCTTGTTTTAATGGAGAAGCATGGGCTCGTCACGTGGGGGGAAACGGCGAAAGAAAGCTATGATCAGACGATTGCCGTGATTCGCGAAGCGGAAGCATACATTAAAAGCCGTTCAGAAGATCATCAGCCGTTTGGCGGACAGATGGTCGAGCCGCTTGCACCGGAGGAGCGGAAACGGATTTTAGCCGATATCTTGCCGATTATCCGCGGCGCTGTCAGCGGAGAGAAACGCATGCTGCTCACCTGGTGCGATGCTGACGATGTACTCGAATTCACGAACAGCAGGCGCGCTCCGTCGCTTTCACAGGTCGGCGCCGCTTGTCCGGATCACCTTGTGCATACAAAGCGGACGCCTGCCTATATTCCGTGGAATCCCGCTGAACAGGACACAGAGAAGCTGGCCGAACGGATCAAAACCGAGATTGCTAGGTTTAAAGAATCGTATGCCGCCTATTTTCAACGAAACCGGCGTGAAGGAGACGAGATGTTTGAACCGGCGCCGCGCGTGATGCTAATCCCGGGAATCGGCATGGTGGCAGCAGGTAAAAGCCTGGCGATGGCAAAGGTCAGCCGAGATTTATACCGGCGGGCGATTGCTGTCATGAAGGGAACGGAAGTCCTTGGAAACTTTGTATCTCTAAATGAGGAAGAATCCTACAATGTCGAATATTGGCCGCTTGAGCTTTATAAATTAACGCTTGCTCCGCCGGAAGCCGAATTTTCACGCAAGATCGCATTTGTGACGGGAGGAGCGGGCGGAATCGGCAGCGAGACCTGCCGCCGCCTTGCTTCAGAAGGTGCGCATGTTGTGGTTGCTGACATTAATATAGAAGGTGCAGAAAAAACAGCCGCAGAGATTAATGAACAATACGGTGCGGAACGGGCTTCCGCCGTCCGCATGGATGTGACAAAAGAAGAGGACGTTCAGGCGGCCTTCGAGGAAATCGTCCTTAAATACGGCGGGATCGATATTCTCGTCAACAACGCGGGGCTTGCGACATCCAGCCCGCTTGATGAAACGACGCTCGAAGAATGGAATTTGAATATGAATGTACTTGGAACAGGATATTTTCTCGTCGCCAGAGAAGCTTTTAAGCAAATGAAAAGACAGGGGTCAGGCGGCAGCATGGTGTTTGTCGGCTCGAAAAATTCCGTTTATGCAGGCAAAAATGCTTCGGCATACAGCTCTGCAAAAGCGCTTGAGGTTCATTTGGCGAGATGCATCGCTGCTGAAGGCGGACCGTACGGAATCCGCGCGAATTCAGTGCTTCCGGATGCGGTGCTTCAAGGGTCGGCCATCTGGGACTCCAAGTGGCGCGAAGAAAGAGCCGCCGCCTACGGGATTGAACCCGACCGGCTTGAAGAGCATTACCGCAAACGTACGACTCTTTCCGTCAACATTTATCCCGCCGACATCGCCGAAGCGATCGCTTATTTCGCTTCAGAAAAAACGGCAAAAACGACGGGATGCATGTTGACGGTTGACGGGGGAGTGCCGGCCGCATTTTCAAGGTAATTGGAAAGGAGCGGCTTCGGCCGCCCTTTCAGAAAACAAAGGGGGAAAAGGGAGATGAAGGGCGAGACCCATTGGATCATACCGGACGGTTTTATTCCTCCGGAAAGTTCCGGAAGCTTGACGAGCCATGAAGCGATTTGTGTTTTAAATTGCCATGAAGAAGACGCAAACCTTGCGATTACAGTATACTTCGAAGACCGTCCGCCGCTCGAAGGCATTCCCGAGACGGTTCATGGCAAGAGAACGAAGCATATTCGCACAAGTTCTTTGCATCGATCAGGAGAACGCATTCCTGAAAATATTCCTTATGCGATCGAGATCGCAAGCGATGTACCTGTGATCGTCCAGTACAGCCGGCTGGACACAACCCAGCCAGAACTTGCGTTAATGTCAACCATGGCATATCCGTTAAAAACAAGGGGGATGGGTGTACATGATGAATGACCGGGCTTACGCTTTATTTGAAGAACAGCAGAAAGACCGGGGCATCAGCCTTTCTGAAGTAAAGGAAAAATTGAAAGCGCTTAAAATCGAGACGCCTTCATGGGGATACGGGGATTCGGGCACGCGCTTCAAAGTGTTTCAGCAAGAGGGCGTACCAAGGGATCCGTTTGAAAAAATGGAAGATGCATCAGTCGTTCACAAATTAACCGGAACTTGTCCTTCCGTCGCCATCCATATTCCGTGGGATCAAGTTGATGATTACGGAAAGCTGAAAGCGCACGCCGAACAGCTTGGCCTTGCAGTCGGCGCCGTGAATCCGAACTTGTTCCAGGACGATGACTACAAATTTGGAAGCGTCACAAATGTTAAAGCGGACATTCGCCAAAAAGCGACTGAGCAATTGCTCGAATGCGTCGATATTGCAAAACAAACTGGCTCCAAGGAAATCAGCCTCTGGCTTGCCGACGGAACCAACTATCCCGGTCAGGGCGACATCAGAAAACGTAAAAACTGGATGTATGAGTGTCTGGCCGAAGTATACGAAGCGCTTGCCGATGATATGCGGCTCTTGATTGAATACAAGTTTTTTGAGCCGGCTTTTTATCATACAGACCTGGCGGATTGGGGGATGGCTTACAATTTGGCGCAAAAGCTCGGTCCGAAGGCCGAGGTGCTCGTCGACACCGGCCACCATGCCCAAGGGACGAACATCGAGCACATTGTCGCTTACTTGCTTGACGAAAAACGTCTCGGAGGCTTTCATTTCAACAGCCGCAAATACGCTGATGACGATTTGATCGCAGGCGCGCACAACCCGTACGAACTGTTTCTCATTTTTTATCAAATTTTGGACGCCTGCCGCGATTCCGACCCGAATGTCCGGAAGACGGCCGAACATATTTCGTATATGCTTGATCAATGCCATAATCTCGAACCGAAAATTCCGGCTGTACTGCGCTCTGTCATGAATGTGCAGACTCAATTTGCAAAAGCGCTTTTGATCAACTTCGATGATGTGAAGAAAGCGCAGGAAGATCATGACGTGCTTGCCGCAGAGGCTGCGATCCGCGAAGCATTTGAAATTGACGTCAAACCGCTCCTTTACGCCGTGCGGGAGGAAATGAACGTCCCGCCTGATCCGCTCAAGGCTTATGCGGAAAGCGGTTATGCGGAAAAAATACTGGCGCGAGGCAAAGGCGGTGCAAGCTGGTGACGATTCTCGCTTTTGATCTTGGTGCGTCGAGCGGCAGAGCTTATGCAGGTCATGTAGACGGCGGTCTGATCAAAGCGGAGGAAATTCACCGTTTTCCAAATCAGCCCGTTCAGGCGGGAAAACATCTTTATTGGGACATTCTCAGGCTGTATCATGAAATCAAACAGGGCATTTTAAAGGCGAAAAACGGCTGCGGACGAATCAGCTGCATCGGAATCGATTCATGGGCGGTTGATGTCGGCTTTCTCGATCGTAACGGAGAGCTGCTGGGGAACCCTTATCATTACCGCGACCCTTACACGGACGGAATGATGCGGGAGGTGCTGAATGAAATCGGAAAAGAAGAGCTGTTTTCCAGAACCGGTATTCAGCTTTTGCCGTTCAACACCATCTTTCAGCTCCGGGCGCTGAAAAAAGCGAATTCTCCGCTGTTGGAACACGCGGAAACGCTTTTAATGATTCCTGATTTGCTGCGCTATTTTTTAACGGGTGAGAAAAAAAGCGAGTTTACAAATGCGACAACAACTCAGCTGTTCAACCCGAAAACGTCTGACTGGGATTGGGAGCTCATCAGCCTTATGGGGCTCCCGGCCAATATTTTTCCTAAGGATATAGCAAAACCCGGAAGCGAAGCGGGGAGGCTGTCACAATCAGTGTGCAGCGAATTGTCGGTGCCTGCCGTACCGGTCATTGCCGTCGGCGAACATGACACGGCTTCTGCAGTTGTCGGCATTCCCGCTGAAACGGAAGACTTTGCATATTTGATTTGCGGCACCTGGTCGCTGATCGGAACCGAACTTGACACTCCGCTGATGACAAAACAGGCGCTCGATTGGAATTTTACAAATGAGGGCGGTGCCGGCGGCACATTCCGCTTTTTAAAAAACATTATGGGATTGTGGCTGTTCCAGCGCTGTCAGGCTGATTGGGAAAAAGACGGGAGCCGCTATTCGAGCGTCGAGCTTGTCAAACTTGCCGGACAGTCGGAAGCATTCAGGTCGGCGGTTGATCCGGATGACCCGGTGTTTCTCAATCCCGTGCATATGCCTGAGGCGATCAGGGAGTACTGCCGTGCAACTGGACAGCATGTTCCGGAAACGCCCGGACAGGTGATCCGCTGCGTGCTGGAAAGTCTTGCATTTAAATACCGGTTCACGCTTGAACGGATTGAAACATTGACAGGAAAAGAATATGACGGACTTCACATGGCGGGCGGAGGGATTCGAAATGAACTGCTCTGTCAATACACGGCGAATGTACTGGCCAGAAATGTATGGGCCGGACCGGCAGAGGCAAGCGCCATCGGCAACATTGCCGTACAGGCCATCGCGCTCGACATGTTTTGGGATATTCAAAGCGCCCGAAAAGCGATCAAAGCTTCCTTCCCTCAAAAAACGTATGTACCGGAAGATACAGAAGCGTGGGAGGCGGCATACCGCCGCTATACAAGTCAGATTCTCGGCGCCGCTTCCCGCTGAAAACATTTCCTGTATCGGCGCTGATGCGCTATCATGAAAGTAACAGTGACTTTTACCAAAAAAGGAAGGAAGTAAACGGATGCTTGTAGCTGAAAGACACCAAAAAATCGTCGAGCTTGTCAATCTGCGCTCGAGCGTACGCGTCACAGAACTGAGCGAGCTTTTTTCTGTCACGGAAGAAACGATCAGGCGCGATTTGGAAAATCTAGAGAAGGAAAATAAGCTGAAAAGAAGCCATGGCGGCGCGGTCAGCGTGCAGACTGAAGAAGCAGAAGTGCATTTTCGCGAGCGCGAAATTACAAACGTAAACGAAAAAAAGATGATTGCATTTGAAGCCGTCAAGCACGTGAAAAGCGGGGAACGGATTATTCTTGATGCGAGCACGACGGCGTGGTACATGGCAAAAGCGCTTGAAAATATCCCGCTGACCGTCATCACCAATTCAGTCAGAGTCGCGATTGAACTCAGCAAAAAAGAAAAGGTGACGGTTATTTCAACTGGCGGGATGCTGCTGCCGCAATCGATGTCATATGTCGGCCCTTTGGCTGAGCGCTCCCTTGATATGTATCACGTCAACAAAACATTTCTGTCTTGCAAAGGCGTCGACCCTGCGAGCGGTTTGAGCGATTCAAACGAAATGCAGGCTCTGTTGAAAAAACGAATGATCGAGATTGCGGACGAAACGATTTTGATGGCGGACAGCAGCAAATTCGGAACCCGTGCTTTTTCGCAAATCGATCGCCTTCATGACGGATACAGGATCATCACAGATTCAGGAATTGACAAAGCAAACCTTGCCCTCTTGAAAGACATAACAGAGACCATCACGATCGTCGGCTGAAACCAAGCTTTTCAAGCACTTGATTTTAAAATCAGGCGCAAATGGGATAAAATAGAAGAGTGAAAATGGAAAGGAGATGTTTTTGATGGCGAAAAAGATTTTGATCGTAACGGGCGACGCAGTTGAAGCGCTGGAAGTGTATTATCCTTATTACCGCTGTCTTGAAGAGGGCTATGAAACGACGATTGCCGCACCGAAAAAGAAAAAGATTCATACGGTTGTTCATGACTTCCTGGATTGGGATACATACACCGAAAAGCCGGGCTATTTAATTGACGCGCATGCTTCATTTGATGAGATTGACCCGTCCGAATACGACGGCATCATCATTCCTGGCGGACGCGCACCGGAATTTATCCGGATGTACGATTCCCTGCTGAAAATCGTTGCTCATTTCTTTGAGGAAAATAAACCGGTCGGCGCGATTTGTCATGCGAGCCTGATTTTCACAAGCCTGAGAGAACATCTGAAAGGCCGGGAGCTGACGGCTTACATCGCCTGCAAACCGGAAGTCGAAGCCGCGGGCGCGACTTATGTCGAGGAGAAGCTTCATGTGGACGCCAACCTGGTCTCAGGTCATGACTGGTCCAATCTGCCGGAGTTTATGAGAGAATTTTTTAAAGCGTTAAACAAATAATATGCAGGGATGACCCCGCAGCAGTTCGGGGTTGTCTCTTTTTTTAGACATGTTCCGCTTCGCATTTTATAATGGTACCAATGGGGATCTTGGACAAAATATAAAGGAAAGAGAGGTGTTCCGATGGCAGATCATCATGAACACGCGTTAAATCCCAAAAGCTCTAAAGGAAAAGAACAAATCACAAACCGCTTAAAGCGGATTGAAGGACAGGTCAGAGGCATTCAAAAGATGATTGAAAATGACCGCTACTGCGTCGATATTCTCGTTCAAATCTCAGCTGTGCAAGCCGCGATGCAAAAGGTTGCTTTCAGCCTGCTTGAGGATCATACCCACCATTGCGTCGCAAACGCGATTAAAAGCGGTGAGGGAGAAGAAGCCATCGAGGAACTGCTTGATGTGTTTAAACGGTTTTCAAAATCATGAACGAAAAAAGAGAAAATCGTTTTCTTGAAATACCCTACAGGGGTATGGTAATATAAAACCGATCAATATCATCAAACCACAGGAGGTTTTCAATATGGAACAAAAAACACTGAAAGTCGAAGGCATGTCTTGCAACCACTGTGTTCAGGCAGTAGAAGGAAACGTCGGAAAGCTTGGCGGAGTGGAGTCTGTCAAAGTGAATTTAAACGAGGGCAAAGTCGAAGTATCGTTTGATTCAGGCAAAGTCTCGCTGAAGGAGATCATCGATACGATCGAAGACCAGGGGTATGATGTTGCAGGCTGATGTATACCTACAAGGGGTATATAAGGAGTGAAGGATATGGACGGACAAAAAGAAGCCACCCTCCAAATCTCTGGCATGACCTGCGCCGCCTGTGCGGCGCGGATCGAGAAAGGGTTGAAAAGGCTTGACGGCGTTCAGGACGCAAATGTGAACTTGGCGCTGGAAAAATCAAAAATCGTTTATGATCCGGGGCAAATCGAAGTCGGACAGCTGGCTGAGAAAGTCGAATCGCTCGGCTATCAAGTTCCTGCGGAAAAAGCCGAATTTGCGGTTTCCGGCATGACGTGTGCGGCTTGCGCCAACCGGGTTGAAAAGCGCCTCAACAAGCTGTCTGGCGTCAAAAGCGCCGCCGTCAACTTTGCCATTGAGACTGCGACAGTCGACTATCATGCTGGCGCGGTTTCGCCGGAGGAGATGATCGAAGCCGTTGAAAAGCTCGGCTACAAGCTCGAGCTGAAAAAAGACCGAACTGCGGACGGTCGGGCGGAACAAAGAGAAAAAGATATTCAGCGTCAAACCGGCAAATTTATTTTTTCAGCCATTTTGTCTTTTCCGCTGCTCTGGGCAATGGTCAGCCATTTCAAATTCACGTCATTTATATGGCTGCCGGGGATGTTCATGGATCCCTGGGTTCAGTTCGCGTTGGCCACACCGGTTCAGTTTATCGTCGGGAAGCAGTTTTACACTGGGGCTTATAAAGCGCTGCGGAACAAAAGTGCCAACATGGATGTGCTGGTCGCTCTCGGCACGTCTGCCGCCTATTTCTACAGCTTGTATTTAAGCATTGAAAGCCTCGGTACAAACCGGCATCCGGACGGCCTTTACTATGAAACAAGCGCCATCCTCTTAACTTTGATCATTTTAGGAAAGCTGTTTGAAGCGAAAGCGAAAGGGCGTTCATCCGAAGCGATCAAAAAGCTGATGGGGCTGCAGGCAAAGACAGCGACCGTCGTCAGGAACGGCGAAGAGATGACCGTGCCGATTGAAAACGTTTTGGCAGGCGACATCATGTATGTGAAGCCCGGTGAAAAAGTACCGGCAGACGGGGAGATTGTCGAAGGTCGTTCAGCGCTGGATGAATCGATGATCACCGGTGAAAGCATCCCTGTTGACAAAACGGTTGGAGATCCGGTTATCGGTGCTACAATCAATAAAAATGGATTTTTAAAAGTCAGAGCAGAAAAAGTAGGCAAAGATACTGCGCTGGCGCAGATTATCAAAGTCGTGGAAGAGGCGCAAGGTTCAAAAGCGCCGATTCAGCGGCTTGCAGACCGGATTTCCGGGGTTTTTGTGCCGATTGTCGTGGCGATCGCGGTCATCACATTTTTCGTCTGGTATTTGGCGGTTAGCCCCGGCGAATTCGGCACGGCGCTGGAAAAGCTGATTGCGGTGCTTGTGATCGCATGTCCGTGCGCGCTCGGTTTGGCAACACCGACATCGATCATGGCCGGATCGGGCCGTGCGGCTGAATTCGGAATTTTATTCAAAGGCGGCGAACATTTGGAGACGGCTCACCGCTTGGAGACGATCGTGCTTGACAAGACGGGGACGGTCACATATGGAAAGCCTCAGCTCACAGATGTGCGCCCTGAACCATGGATCGATGAAACATCGTTTCTCAAGCTTATCGGTGCTGCGGAAAAAAGCTCTGAACATCCGCTTGCAGAAGCCATTGTCGAAGGCGTTAAAAAGAGAGAGATAGAACCGGCCTCCGCAGACAGCTTTGAAGCGATACCCGGCTATGGTATCGAAGCCGCAGTCAATGAAAAACGGATTTTGATCGGCACAAGACGGCTGATGGAAAGCCGTGATATTGACATTCAAGAGGCGCACAGCGAAATGGAAGAGCTCGAAACACAAGGAAAGACGGCGATGCTTGCCGTCATCGACGGTCGGTTTGCCGGGCTGATCGCCGTTGCCGATACGATAAAAGACACGTCGAAGAGAGCGGTGAAAAGGCTGCATGATATGGGGCTTGAAGTCGTCATGATCACCGGGGACAACCGGCGGACGGCAGAAGCGATTGCTGCAGAAGCCGGCATTCAGCACGTCATCGCAGAAGTTCTGCCTGAAGGAAAAGCAGATGAAGTGAAGAAAATCCAGGCAAAAGGCAAAAAAGTCGCGATGGTCGGCGACGGCATCAATGATGCGCCGGCATTGGCGGCAGCCGATACCGGAATGGCGATCGGAACGGGGACTGACGTCGCCATGGAAGCCGCCGACATCACCTTGATCCGCGGCGATTTAAACAGCATCGCCGATGCGATCCTCATGAGCAGGCTGACGATTAAAAATATTAAACAAAACCTTTTCTGGGCGTTTGCCTACAACAGCATCGGCATTCCGTTCGCGGCCGTCGGGCTTTTGGCTCCGTGGATCGCAGGTGCCGCGATGGCGTTCAGTTCTGTCTCGGTCGTTCTGAATGCACTCAGGCTGCAAAAGGTGAAGCTTGATTGGAGGAATCCGTCTTGAAGGATAAGACAGTGCTCGTTTGGACGGTTTCGGCGGTTGTTTATGTAGGAATAGTCATGCTCGTATACAGCATATTGGCGCTCAGGAACCGATACCCGATGAAAAGCCTCATGACGGTCATGTTTTAGAAGAGCATAGCAGATGATTTGCTAAAAAGCTGGATGTTAATGAACATCCGGCTTTTTGTATTAGTATCTGTTATTGCTCATACACATCAAAATCTTTTCCTGAACGATTTCTTTCATGGCTTCTTTGGCGGGGGTCATATATTTTCTTGGATCGCTTGCATCGGTGTGTTCATGCAGATAACGGCGCAGTTTATCTGAAAAAGGAATTTTTAATTCAGTCGCGATATTTACTTTTGCACAGCCGAGCTTGATGCACTTTCTTACATCTTCTTGCGGAATTCCTGAGGCGCCGTGCAGGACGAGCGGAACTGAAACCCGTTTTTGAATCGCGGCCAGCCGGTCAAAATCGATATTGGGCTCTTTTGAGTAAAGCCCGTGGGCTGTACCGATTGCCACCGCCAGTGAATCGATTCCGGTTTTCTCGACGAACTCTTTTGCTGCATCCGGATCGGTGTAATAAGCGTCGGCTTCATCCACGATTAAATCATCTTCCTGTCCGCCGAGCCTTCCGAGCTCGGCTTCTACAGTGGCATCTTTTTGCCGGGCATATTGTACGACGCTCGCTACAATTGCGGTATTTTCGGCAAATGGACGGTGCGAAGCATCAATCATGACAGATTTTGTCCCTAATGATAAAGACTCGCGAATATCATCAATCTCTTCATGATGATCGAGATGGAGGGCGACCGGGATTGAGCAGCGCGCTGCGGCCGTTTCTGCAATCGCTTGAATATAGTCGCGGCCTGCATAGCTGAAGGTTCCGGGAGTAGCCGCAAGAATCACGGGGGACCTTAAGGCTTCAGCCGCTTCTGTCACGGCTTGCACGGTTTCAAGGTTGTGAATGTTAAAGGCCGGCACCGCATAGCCGTTTGTCTGTGCGTCCAACAGCATTTTCTTCGTATTTGTCAGCATATCGATTCCTTCTTTCTGATCAAAATTAGGATATATAGCTCGAAAAGGTGTTCAGAATATCGTCAGGACTCGAGGCTTCAAGCAGCTGCTGCCTCGCATCTTCGTGAACAAGCATGCGAGACACCGATGATAATAGATTGAGATGTGTGCTGCCTGCCTCGGCATCTGGTATCAATAAAGCAATGATAAATGTGACAGGGTTTTGATCAAGCGCGTTCCATTCGATTCCCGTCTGGTTTTGAATGATGATGACAGATGCTTCTGTGATGTCCTTCAGTTTTGCATGGGGAATGGCAAAGCCTTCAATGAAGCCGGTCGTACTTTCAGCCTCTCTTTGTGCCAATCCGTGAATGACCGCTTGTTTTGTTTGGGCGGCTCCCGATTCATATGCGATCTGAGCCACCCGGTCAAATGCTTCCGCTTGGGAAGATAACGTTTCTTGAAGATAGATGTGCTCTTTTTTGATTAAAGCTGCTGTGCCCATATTTGATCAGCCTTTCTGTTTTTCATATGTCCGTTTTTGGTAAAAGCCGTATAAGAAGGCGCCGATAAGCGATCCGATGATAATTGACAACACCCATTGAAAGGCTCCTGTGACAACGGGAAGTACAAGAAATCCGCCGTGCGGGGCAGGTACTTGAACTGCGAATGAGTATGTTAATATCGCCGATACCGAAGAGCCGATCATCAAAATCGGAATGACAGGGATCGGTTTTTTTGCGGCGAACGGGATAGCACCTTCGGTAATATGAGTGGCGCCGAGAATAAAATTGACAAGCCCTGCATTTCGGTCCTGCTGGCTGAAATATTTGCGGAAAAGCAAAGTGGCAAACGCAATGACGAGCGGCGGTGTGATGCACGCGGCGGAAACGCCTGCCATGAAATATTGGTTCCCTTCAGCGAGAAGAGCAGTGCCGGTGACATAAGCGGCTTTATTGACCGGACCGCCCATGTCAAATGCGCTCATACAGCCGATAATCAAGCCGAGAATGACGGGGTTCGCCCCTTGAAAATCGGCTAAAAAGTCCTTCATCCCTTCATTGATGGCCGTCATCGGCTCGACGAGGAAAAACATGACCGCACCGATCAGAAAAATGCCGATAACCGGATAAAGAAAAATTGCTTTTAGTCCTTCAAGTGACTGAGGCATTTTTTTAAGTGCATGCGAGAGGCCGTAAATGATCAGTCCCGCCAAAAAACCGGATACGATGCCGCCCAGAAAACCCGCTCCGCCCGTGCTGGCGATCATGCCGCCGATAAAACCGACAATCAGGCCGGGGCGTTTTGCCATTGAATCGGCGATATAGGCGGATAAAATCGGAACCATCAGCTGGAAGCCGAAGGCACCAGTTTTATTCAGCAATTCGGCAAAAGCGTTGTAGCTTGGATGTTCAGGATCCGCTGAATGGATGCCGAATAAAAAGGAAAGTGCAATCAAAACCCCTCCGCCGACGACAAATGGGAGCATGTGGGAAACCCCGTTCATCAAATGTTTATATATTTTACGGCCGATGGAAGCGGATTCGCCTGTTTGGGGTTCATCCTCTGTTTTTGCCGTTGTTTGTCCGCGGTAAATCGGCGCTTCGCCGTTCATCAGCGCCCGAATTAAAGATTCCGCATCTCGGATGCCCCGCGCAACCGGGACGTCAAGGACGCGTTTGCCTGCAAAACGCTCGGCGTCTACATCTTTGTCAGCCGCGACAATGACCCCGTCGGCTTGTTTAATGTCCTCTGGCGATAGTTCGTTTTGGACGCCGATTTGTCCGTGTGTTTCGACTTTGATTTCTACACCCAGTTTGGCGGCGGCCTGTTTTAAGGCCTCTTCAGCCATAAATGTATGGGCAATTCCTGTTGGACAGCCGGTTGCCGCGATGATTTTGAACTTTTTCATAAGAAAACCCCCTTTATAAATGAGTGATTTGAATTTGTGAAGCGGTTTGATCGAGTTTGGACACATCACCGAGTCCTTTCGAGAATGCCGTCAAGGAACCGGCGGCAGAGGCGTGCCTGAGTGCTTCAGGAACGGAACAGCCGAGCTCCTGTTTTCCGACGAATACGGCAAGCATGGCATCGCCGGCACATGCTGTATTGACAACTTTGCCTTTAGCGGCGGTCGCTTTTAATGTTCTTTGGCGGTCCAAATAAAGGGCTCCGTCTTTGCCGCGGGAGATGAGAACCCTTTCAGCGCCGCGGTCGAGAAGTTCCTTTCCGCAATGGATGATTTCTTCTTCGGACAGCGCTTTCTTCCGGCTGAAAAATGCGGCAAGCTCCTGTTCATTCGGCTTAATCAGGTAAGGATGGTATGAAAGACAATCTAATAGGACGGGAGAACTGATATCCAAGATCAATTTCAGTTTGTTTTCGGCGGCAATCTCGGAAAGCGAAAGGTACATGTCATCAGGGACTCCTCTCGGAAGACTGCCTGAAATAAATAAGAAGCGGCCCGGCGGGATTTGACGGATTTTGTTGATCAGCTCCTGTTTTCGGGCTTCAGATATGAGCGGTCCTTTGTTTACAATCTTGAATTCCCGGGTTGAATTGATAAAAATATTGATCCGTGAGATGCCTTCGACTTCGACAAAGTCTGTGACGATTTTTTCATTCAGCAGTTCATTTTCAATAAAACGCCCGGTGAATCCGCCTGTAAAGCCAAGCGCGGTATTGTCAAGACCAAGGCGCTTGAGCATAAATGAAATATTGACGCCTTTTCCGTTTGGCTGATAATCTTCATCTTTAGTACGGTTGACAACATCGGGAAGCAGCTCGTCGGTTTCAACGAATAAGTCGACTGCGGTGTTCATCGTGCATGTATAGATCATGCTGTATCCCCCCTTTATATGTGGCTTCACAGACATTATGTCACAGATGAAAGGGGGGATGTTTACAGGTTGTGTAAAGGTTTTCAGCTATGAGCGGTGCGGATGACATATGAGTCCAGCATGATGCGGGAGAGGACTTGCAGAGGGAGGCGAGAGCGGACTTCATAATCGGGAAAAAATGATTGTTCCCCTTTAAACCCGACCAGTACGATCTCTGATAATTTCGCAAGACGCGAATCGATCCTTGTCGTTAATGTAATGGTGGAAATGGCTTGCAATTTGAAGTTTTGAGCGGCTTCAACAAGCTCTTCTGTCTCGCCGTTCAAGGAAACAAAAAGGCCGAGGTCTTTTTTGGCCAGTGTTTTTGACTTTCCTCTGATAATATTCGGGTCGCTGTGCATCTCGCAGTTTTTGCCGAGCAGCTGAAGCTTGATCGTCATCTCGGTTCCAATCATTTCAGACAATCCTCTTGCGAAGATGTAAACTTTTTCGGCATTGCTGATTTTTTGAATGGCATCTTCGATCAACCCGATATCAAGCATCTTAATCGTATCCAGAACTTCTCTTTCATTCTTTAGCACGGCCTGTTTAATTTGGCTGTCGATATCATCCATCAGCGGAGCGTGTCCGAGGTGGTGTTTTTCTTTTAATGCATACTTAAAAGAAGTGTAGCCGTCATATCCGAGTTTTTTCATTAACCTGACAATCGTGGCTGTTGAAACATTTGCATCCTCGCTTAATTTTACAATCGATAAAGTGGCGATGACGTCTAAGTGCTGATAAATGTACTCGAGCAAATGCCGTTCTGAATCGCTGAGAGATTGATATGTGTCAGAAGTCATTTGAAACACGCTGTCTTTCATGATAAAACCCCCTTTTATAGTCATATTGTATCAGTTTAGAAAGGGGGAAGGAGAAAAAATAAACATTTCCTACATAAGAATATCCGGCTCGAGGGCCGGATGTTTCAAGTTAAGAAGTCATTTTTCTGCACGCTTCCGCGCATGCAAAGCAGCTTTCAGCGCAAAATTGGCAGTGGTCATGCTTGTGCTGGCTGCATTCATTGCCGCAAGCTTCGCAAACCTTTGCGCAAAGCTGGCAAATATCTTCGGCATACGGGCTGTTGCGCGTCATGGCTTGAATTGCGTAACCGCACATCTCCGCGCATTCCCGGTCAAGACGGATGCATTCGGCCATCATCCCAGCCTCTTCTTCCATCAGACATTTGTCAAAGCAGTGGTTGCAGGCTTCAAGACATTCTCGGCAGGCTTTGATGCATTCCTCATATCCAGATTTCACGAAACACACTCCTTTTTCCTCGTTTTCCCTTCGTTGTACCCTGCTTTAAAATCGGAAAAACATAAGAAAAAAACTGCTGTACATCCTGTACAGCAGTTCATTGGTTATTCGGCGAGGCCTTGATGGATCCGGTCAAGGTTTTCTTTCATCATCTTATAATAGGAATCTCCCGCTTCACCGGGCTTTCCGATCGAATCGGTGAAGACTTTTGCTTTAATCGGCACGCCCGTTTCCGCTGACAGGCTTTCCATGCTCCGCGGGTCAACGCTTGTCTCCACGAATAAGGCCGGGACGTCCTTTTTCTTTACGGTGTCGACGATTTTTTTCATCTGACCGGGAGTTCCTTCATTTTCGGTATTGATTTCCCAAATATACTGCGCGTCGACGCCGTAGGCCGAAGCGAAATATTTAAAAGCTCCTTCGCTTGTCACAAGGACGCGGCGCTCTTTCGGTATATCTTTAAAGCGGTTCACCGCTTCATCATGAAGCTTTTGCAGCTTGCCGATATAGGCTTCAGCGTTATTCTCGTAATCTTCTTTATGGTCGGGATCGTTTTTGATCAGCGCATCTCTTGCGTTTTTGGCATATTGAATCCCGTTTTCTATATCGAGCCATGCATGGGGATCTTCTTCCGTTTCTTTACCTTTGGCAGTGAGATGCTTTGGCTTGACCCCTTTGCTCAGCTTGTAGACAGGGGCGTCATCGCTGTCTTTTTCAGCTGTCTCCAGCAGCTTGTTAAACCAGCCGTTTCCTGTCTCCAAATTGAGGCCGTTGTAAAAGACGATATCGGCGTCCGTCGTTTTTTGCACGTCTTTAGGCAGCGGATCGTATTCGTGCGGGTCTGTTCCGACAGGTACAATGCTGTATAAATCGATGTGATCTCCTCCGACTTGTTTGACGATGTCATAGAGAATGGAGTAGGTGGTAACGACCTTTAGTTTTCCGTTTTCTTCACTGCTGCTTTTCGAGGAGCAGCCGGCGGCGAGAACAAGGATCAATGCCGCCGCAATGGCTAATGTTTGCTTCCACTTCATGTTTTGTTTTCCCCCTTTAAATTGCGGTTATGATTGAAGTGCTGCCCGTTTTCTTCTTGATTTCAAAGCTCTCCAAAGCACGCCTTGTTTCGGTGAAAATGTAAAGGAAAGTCCGAACAAAATCGTAGCCACGAGCACGATCGCCGCTCCTGAGGAGAGGTTGTACGTATAGCTTAATCCAAGACCGACGACCGCTGACAAAGCGCCGAGGAAAGCGGACAAATAGATCATCACCCACAGCCGGTCCGTTAATAAATAAGCGGTTGCGGCAGGCGTGATCAGCATCGCGACGACGAGGATAATGCCGACGGTCTGAAGCGATGCGACCGTGACCATCGTTAAAAGCGTCATTAAAAAGTAGTGAATCAGCCGGTTCGGCAGGCCGTAGACGGCCGCCATCGTCGGGTCGAAAGAGGTGATGAGCAGCTCTTTGTAAAACAAAAAGACGGCGGTAAGAATAATGACTCCGATGACGAGCGTGATCCACATGTCGGATGAACGAACGGCCAGCACATTTCCGAATAAGATGTGGTACAGATCGCTTGAGCTTTTGACAAGCGTGATCAAAATGATCCCGACGGCGAAAAAGGCTGTGAAGACGATACCGATGGCCGAATCGTTTTTAATCCGGCTGTTTTGGCTGACATAGCCGATTCCGAGAGCCGTCAGGATGCCCGTAAAGACGGCGCCGAAGAAAAAATTGACGCCGAGCATATATGAGATGGCGACGCCGGGAAGAACCGCGTGTGAAATCGCATCTCCCATCAGCGCCATTCCCCTGAGAATGATAAAGCAGCCGATGACGCCGCAAATGATGCCCACCATAATCGATGTGAACAGCGATTTTTGCAGAAACGAATATTCCATCAAACCATGGATAAACTCCATCAGATCGCACCTCTTTTCGATTGCAGGAACGGCAGCTGAGATTCATAGGCTTTCATCATCACGTCGGGATTGAGGATGTCGGAGACAGGGCCTTTTTGAATCAGCTCTTTGTTCAGCAAAATTAATTCATTAAAGTAGCTGTCCGCTTTGCTCAAATCGTGATGGACGACAAGAACGGTCTTTCCTTCATCACGAAGTTCCTTTAAGATGCTGACAATCATTTCTTCGCTCGTCACATCAATTCCGACGAACGGTTCGTCAAGACAGAACAGCTCTGCTTTTTGGGCGAGCGCCCGGGCGAGAAAAACGCGCTGCTGCTGCCCGCCTGACAGTTCACCGATCTGGCGCTTGGCGTATGCTTCCATCCCGACTTTTTCTAGACAGTGATATGCCCAGTCTTTATCGCGTTTTTTCGGACGTCTGAAAAGGCCGAGTTCAGGATACGTGCCGAGGATGACGGTGTCGAGGACATTGATCGGGAACGTCCAATCCATATCATTCCGCTGCGGAACATAGGCGATTTGCTTGCGTACATCTTTGAGCGGTTTTCCGAGCAGACGGACGTCGCCTTTATCCTTTGGAATCAATTGGAGCATGGCTTTCAACAGCGTTGATTTTCCTGCGCCGTTCGGTCCGATAATGCCCGCCATCATTCCTTGATCGAGCGAGAAATTGATATCGCGGAGCGCTTCAGCGCCGTGATAAGAAACATATAAATCTTTTACAGTAATCGCGGGTTTCATAGGTTCATTAACCCCTTTCTATGTCTATATGAAAGTTAACCTGAATACAATATTTTTGTTCCGGTAATATTTTATTGCCTAATGACATTTTTTTTACCTAATGCAACTTTTGATTGAATTCTAATATATCATTCCTAAGTTGTAAAGCGCTAAAATTGCTGAAAAACGGTAAAAGCCATGCAGATCAAGCTGCATGGCTTTAAAAAAATTTCTTC
This sequence comes from Bacillus sp. FSL L8-0528, assembly GCF_038593085.1. Classification (NCBI taxonomy): domain Bacteria; kingdom Bacillati; phylum Bacillota; class Bacilli; order Caryophanales; family Bacillaceae; genus Bacillus; species Bacillus sp. FSL L8-0528. The sequence goes on along the minus strand of NZ_CP151961.1, from coordinate 3,497,772 downwards.
TTTGCCGGTTTATCGTTCAAATTGAAACGTATCGATTGCGACTTTCCCTTTGAAGACAAAGTAGACGCGGTGGGTGCCTGCCGATTTTCGGACGGAAGCTTTTATCGTTTTCCAGTTTTGCAATCCGGATGTGTCAGGCACTTTTAACGAACCGATTTGCTTTCCTTTTTGAGGATGGTCGAGGAAGATGCCGATTTCGCCGCCGCCTCTGCTTGTAACCTTTGCTTTTATCCTTTTTTCGCCTTTGAAGCGGACATCATGGAACGCAATCCACGCGTTTGCTGTACTGCTTTTTACCGCATCGCCGCCGTATTTGGATTCTTCGGTGATGAGCACGCCTTTGTAGTCGTCGTAGTTTTCAGCGTTTGTCTGCCGCCGCAAGTTCCGTTCTCGAATCGTTTCACCTTGGACGAAAATCCGCTTTGTCTTGCGGATGTCCGCCGCCGAGCTCCCGACCGATATTTGATAAGCGCCCCTTTCAACGGCAAACGTTTCGCTCGTCACATCCCAGAAGGCAAGGTCTGTCTGTTTCAGCTTGAATGTCACGGTTTTCGTTTCTTTCGGTGCCAGCTCAACCCGCTGAAAGTTTTTCAAGTCCAGATTGGGCTGTTTAACCCGCGTTTTAAACAGGGGAGAAGTATAGAGCTGAACGACCTCATCTCCTTTTCTTCCGCCTGTGTTGGTGACGTTGACGCGGATCGTGACGGAGCCGTCTTTTTTGATGCTGTCAGAGGAAACGCTTAAACCGCTGTAGCGGAACGCTGTATAGGATAACCCGTGGCCGAACGGATACAGCGGCTTGCCTTCGAAATATTTATAGGTTCTTTTCCCTTTAATGATATCGTAATTCATCATATCCGGCAGTTCTTTGACTGACGTGTGCCAAGTTTGCGTCAGCCGTCCGCCGGGATTTTCATCTCCAAAGAGAATGTCCGCCAATGCGCTTCCCGCTTCTTGGCCTCCGTGAGCGGAGTATATGATCGCAGGAATGTGCGCTTTAGCCCAGTTGAGAGCGAACGGATAGCTGCTCGTTACGACAAGCACCGTATTGGGATTGGCTTTAGAAACAGCTTTCAGCAAATTTTCCTGGGCCGGAGGGAGTGTGATGTCTTTTCGGTCTTCGGTTTCCCGGCCGTTGATGTAAGGATTGTTGCCGACGAACACGACGGCTTTGTCCGCGGCTTTTGCCAGTCGAACCGCTTCATCCGTACCGCTCTTGATGATCGCCTTTGAAAACTTTTCCGCTGCTGTCGCCGGCTTTTCGGCGGCGGCTGTTAATGTCCCGTCTTTTCCGGCGGTGAGATATTTGCCGTATTTTTGATGGCGAATGTCCCGTCAGGCTGTTGTTCAAACTGGAAAGTTTCTTTGACGGTCCAGCCGTTCGGCTGTTTCTGATCAGCGATCAGCTTGCCGTCATCCTGAAGCGAGACATAGAGACCGTTCGCTTGGGCGCGGAGGGTGAAAATGCTTTCTCCCCAATCCGCCGCATCGAATGCCGCGCTTTTCTCAAGCTTGTCAGCTGATGCTGTGAGCGGTTGTTTGCCGTCCCGGCCTGCGCTTACAAACTTTCCTGTCAGCGCGGATTTGAACCCGCTTTGTTCCAGCCCTTCGGCAAAGGAGACGCGGTCTTTGCCGATTTTGTCCGCGATTCCGTCAAGCACGGTTTTCCGATAAGGCATCGTCCCGCTGTACCAATCTTCGTAAAGCGCATTTCCGAATGGTCCGATAACTGCGATGTTTTCATTTTTCCGGGCATTGAAGGGCAGCAGATTCCGGTCGTTTTTCAGTAAAACGATGGCTTTTTCAGCCGCTTTTTTCGCAAGCCGCCGGTGCTTTGGACTGTTGATGACGTCATCTGTCAGGCGGCTGTACGGATTGAGTTCGTCCGGATCGAATTCGCCCGTGCGAAAACGGATGCTGAATGTGTTGGCCAAGGCTTGATCGAGGTCTTTCTCAGACATAAGGCCTTTCTTTAAGGCGCCGGTTAAGGCGGTTTTCGTCAGCTCGGGATTTTCTCCCTGATCTGTAAAGTTGTCAATGCCGGCTTTTACGGCGTGGGCATGCGCTGTTTCGTGGCTGTCATAATACTTGTGGTCAGTGACGATTCCTGAAGGATCAAAGGCATCGCTGACGATGAAGAAATCGTCTGAGGCCCATTTTCGTTTGACTGTGCTGTTGAGCAGCGGGCTCAAAACGGCCGGTTTATCGTTGACAGAATTGTAGGCCGGCATCAGGCTGTACGCGGCTTTTGCGGAAATTGCTGTTTTGAAGGGCTTCAAATAATACTCGTTCATGTTCCTGGGATCAATGCTTGAGGAGCTGATTCCCCGGTCTGTTTCGTTGTTATAGGCAAGAAAATGTTTTAAGGTAGGAACTGTTTTCAAATAGAAGGGATGCTCACCCCTTAAACCGGAGGCATAGGCGGTTGCTATTTCCCCGGTTAAAAAAGGGTCTTCGGAATAGCCTTCTTCATTTCTTCCCCACCTTGGATCCCGCAGCAGATCGACGACCGGCGCCCAGACATTGACGCCGTTTGCCGCGGGATCAAGGTGGTGGAAGCCGCGGACTTCATCGCCGACCGCTGAGCCGATTTGTTTGATTAACGAGCGATCCCATGTGTGCGCAAGCCCGACAGCCTGCGGGAAAACGGTCGCTTCCCCGAGCCAGGCAACGCCGTGAAGCGCTTCTGTGCCCGTTTTAAAAGCGGGAATGCCGAGCCGGGGAATGGCAGGCTGATATTGATGCATCAGCGACACTTTTTCCTCAAGGGTCAGGCGTGAAAGCAAGTCGCTGACCCTTTTTTGAACAGGGAGACCCGGATCTTGAAAGGGATATTCATATTGATCAGCCCGGGTTTTAGCGGCCGCGGGCTGAGGCGGATCGAAAGCGGCGGCGGAAAGGATCGTGCACATTGCCGCCAACATGATGGTGCGGACCGTTTTCAGCATCCTGATCACTCCTTTTTAGAAAAAAATGAAGACATCCCGGTCGATTTCTTTTGGCTGAATCGCTGTTCCCTCCTGAAGCGCTTCCGCTGCGCCGTTTATGACTGAAGTGACAGAAAGACCGCGGATGAGCAGCTTCCATTTCTTTTGGACGCCTGTTGTTTTCACGCTAATCGTATTTTCATGCCGTGAAGCTTTGACTGTCATTGCTTCGCACTTTTCATTGTAAACCGTCTGTTCGGCTGTGCAGCCGTCTTTTAATTGGTAAAGGCAGAACGTCACATCGTCGAGATAATCATAATCAGGTCGCCCGGATTCCTGCCCGAGCGGCAGCAGCGTGTTTTCCCTGACAAACAGGGGAAGCCCCATATAGCCGTACTGTTCTTCTTTCCATTCTCCGCCTTCCGTCTCTTTTCCCGTCAAAAGGTGTGTCCAGGTGCCTTTTGGCAAATAATAACGGACAGCGCCGTCTTCCTGAAAAACGGGAGCGACGAGCAGCCTTCCGCCGAGCATGTACTGTCTATCAAGCCAGTGGCAAGTGTTGTCCCCGGGAAATTCGAGGAGCATCGCCCGCATCATCGGAATGCCTTCATCGTGAGCTTCATGCGCGGCGGCGTACAAATAAGGCATCAGCCTGTGCTTCAGTTTGACAAAATACCGCATGACATCGGCCGCTTCTTCGTCAAACAGCCACGGAACGCGATATGATTCGCTCCCGTGCAGGCGGCTGTGCGTCGACAAGAGGCCGAATGCGGTCCAGCGCTTATACAAATCGGCTGTTGCCGTGCTTTCAAATCCGCCGATATCGTGGCTCCAGAAGCCGAAGCCTGAAAGGGAAAGCGACAGGCCGCCGCGAAGGCTTTCAGCCATTGAATCATAGCTGGCAAAACAATCCCCGCCCCAGTGTACGGGAAATTGCTGGCCTCCGGCCGTCGCCGACCTTGCAAACACGACCGCTTCCCGTTCGCCGCGCTTTTGCTTCAACAGGTCAAATACGGTTTTGTTGTATAAAAAAGAATAATAATTGTGCATTCTGTCGGGGTCTGATCCGTCAAAGTAAACCGCGTCTCTCGGAATCCGTTCTCCGAAATCGGTCTTGAAACAGTCGACGCCCATGTCGAGCAGGCTTTCAAGCTTTGAACAATACCAGTCACGCGCTTTTTCATTTGTGAAGTCGACGATGGCCATTCCGGCCTGCCACCGGTCCCACTGCCACACATCCCCCCGGCTGTTTTTTAAAAAGTAGCCGTTTTCTTTTCCTTCCTGAAAAAGCTTCGATTTTTGGGCGATGTAAGGGTTGATCCAGACGCATATTTTCAAACCCTTATCTTTCAGGCGGCTGAGCATAGCTTCAGGCTGCTTAAAATATCGTTCATCCCATTCGAAATTGCACCATTCAAATTCTTTCATCCAGAAGCAGTCAAAATGAAACACGCTGAGCGGGATGCCGCGTTCGGTCATCCCGTCGATGAAACGGGTCACGGTCTCCTCAGAATAGTCGGTTGTAAACGATGTGGACAGCCAAAGGCCGAAAGACCAGGCCGGGGGAAGCGCCGGTTTTCCCGTTAATGCCGCATAGCGTTTCAAAACATCCTTCGGTTCAGCGCCGCTGATGATAAAATAGTCAAGCGTTTCCCCTTCGACCGAAAACTGCGCTTTGGATACGACTTCAGAACCGATTTCATACGAAACGAGCTCGGGATGATTGACAAAAACACCGTACCCTTTGTTTGACAAATAGAACGGCACATTTTTATACGCCTGCTCCGTGCTTGTTCCGCCGTCCTGATTCCAGATGTCTACGGTTTGGCCGTTTTTCGCGAATGCCGTAAAACGCTCGCCGAGACCGTAGATCAATTCGCCGACGCCGATGTTGAGCTGTTCCCTCATAAATGTGCGCCCGTCATCGCTCGTAATATAGGCGAGGCTGTTCGATTCGCTTGCGGTCAGGCTCTGTCCATCACGTGAAAATTGGCAGCGCCAACTGTTTTTGTTCACTTCGACGCAGAGGCTGCCGCTTTGGAAGGTCAGCGCATCATCGTGTTCGGAGATGACCGGTTCAACGTCTGTCATATGCAGCTGAAACTCGGGCTTCCGAGGCGTTTCCCCTTGAAAATGGGACACTTGCACACGGATCACGTCTTCAAGAGGACTCGAAAATCTGACGGTGAGCATGCGGGTGTCCAGCGTGTCCCCGCGCTTTTGAACCGCTTTGACAGGCCCGTATACGGTCAATGATTGCTGATCAATCATTCGGTCGTAGGCTTCTTTTGGCGTGTTGATGTGATATCCTTCGCGCGTCAGCCAGTAGCCGTCTGAAAATTTCATGATCGAAAACACCCTTTCTTTTTACTTGATGGATCCGCTGATCAGACCTTTAACAAGCTGCTTTTGAAGCAGTATAAAAATGATGATGACAGGCAGAACCGATAAAACGGCAAATGCCATCAAATCATTCCACTGGATTCCGTATTGGCTGATCACATTGTAAATGCCTGCCGTCAGCGGCCACAGCTCCTGATTTCGGTTGAATGTCATGCTGTAAATCAAATCTCCCCATGTAAAAAAGAAGGAAACCGCTCCGCTGACGGCAATCCCGGGTACGCTGATAGGCAAAATGATGCGGATGAATGCGGTAAAACGGCTGCAGCCGTCGATTTTGGCCGCATCTTCAAGATCCTTGGGGATCCCGAGAAAAAAAGTTCTGAGCATTAAAACCGAAAAAGGAACGCCGAGCGTTGCCCCCGTCAAAATCGGTCCGATATACGTGTTTAATATGTTCAGTTGATTAAAGGCGATAAACAGCGGAGTCAAAACAACGGTGGCAGGCAGCATTTGCGTGATGAGAAACAGTAAAATGAACATTTTTTTGCCCTTGATCCGAAAGCGCGCCAAGCCGTAAGCGGAAGGAACGGCCAATATAAGAACGATGGCGGCAGCCGCCCCGGAAATCAGCAGGCTGTTCAAAAAGTATCCGGCGATGCCTGAAGTGAACACAGCTTCGAAGCTGTCCGTCCGGAATGTCTCGGGCCACAATAAAGGCGGTGTTTTAAACAATTCTGCCTCGCTTTTGAAAGCTGTGGCGATCATCCAGTAAACGGGGAATAAAAAGCCGGCCGTAACGAGGACGCCAATAATGTTAAAGAGCCATTCCTTTTGCCTCGTTTTCATGACATCACCTCATCTTTTTTGATCAGCCGCAAATAGACAAGACTGACCAAAAGAAGAATGAAAAACAGGACATTGGCGCTCGCTGCGCCCATGCTGAATTGAAATTCGTCAAAGGAGTAGCGGTAGCTGACGGTTGACAGGACTTCAGTGGCGTGCACGGGGCCGCCTCCAGTCATCACAAACACAAGGTCGAACACTTTGAACGTATAAATGAAGCCGAGCATCATGACGACGGTGATCACCGGCCGTAATAAAGGCAGGGTCAGATGAATGAATTTCTGAAAAGCATTGGCGCCGTCAAGGCTTGCGCTTTCATAGACGTCTTCCGGAAGGGAGCTGAGACCGGCGGATATGAGCAGCATATTAAAGGGAATGCCGACCCAAATGTTGGCGATAATAACGGACCAGATGGCAATCTTCGGATCTGACAGCCAGGGGATTGGATTGTCGATCATCCCCCATGATAGGAGCAGCTGATTGAAGACGCCTTCATTTGAAGCCATCATAAACTTGAATAAAAGCGCCGTAACCGTCAGCGGAATGAGCCAGCTCACCATCATCAATCCCCTGAGAAACGGGGCAAGCCGAAATTTCATGCTGAAAAACAAAGCGAGCAAAAAGCCGATTGCAAACTGAAAAACGACGCTTCCGGCCGTGTAAAGCAACGTGTTTTTTAAAGATGCCCAAAATACTTTATCCTGGGCAAGCCGCTGATAATTGTCGATTCCTATATAGCTGATATCCTGTGAGGCTATATTTGCAAGCGACACGTTTTGAAAGCTGAGAATCATGTTGTAGATGAGAGGATAACCGATAAGGGCAAGCATAAAAAGAACGGCCGGAAACAAATAGAAGTACCCTTCCCATTTACGGACAATGGTTCTGATCATGTCAAAACTCCTTCGTGCGCTTAAAGCTAGTTTAAGGCGTTGATTTTTTGTGCGGCCTCATCCAGCGCTTCTTTCGGCGTTTTGCTTTCGCTCAATGCTTCCTGCAGGGCCGTCTGTAAAGCTTCCGAAATTTTCGGCCAGTTTTTCGAAGGACCGCGGGCTGATGCAATCTCCATGATTGGAATGAAGGCTTTTAAATTGTCATCTGTTTTCCAATGACTTGATGATTCGAGCAAATCCTTACGCGGCGGGAATACACCTGTTTCCGCTGTCAGCGTTTCGAGCCGCTCCGGATCGATCAGCCAAGTGATGAAATCCCAGGCGCCGTCGGTGTTTTTTCCTTTAACGGCCGCGATATTTTCCCCGCCGAGGGCGGAAGCGAATGTTTGATCTTTCGGGATGTAGGTAATCCCGTAATGTAAGTGCCCGGCTTCTTTCAGCCGTTCAATATTCCAGGAGCCGTTGATCATCATGGCGAGCTGACCTGCTGCAAACTGTCTGGCCAGATCATCCTGGGTGGCGTTTAACACTTCCTTGCTCATTGCGCCTTCTTTGACCAGATCCGTTAAAAACTGCAGGGAAGAGGCTGCTTCTTTTGAATGCAGCTGTTTTAAATCTGCTCCGGAAGACAAAAGAAACGGATAAAATTGAAAAGCGCTTTCCTCTGATTTGACGGCTGACAGGGCAAATCCTTTCGTTTGGCCTTTGCTCATTTTTTTCGCTGCTTTTTTCAGCTCGCTCCACGTTTCAGGCGGCTTGGAAATCCCTGCATCCTTCAAGAGGTCTTTGTTGTAAAACAAAGCAAGCGCATTGCTTGCGAAAGGGATGCCGTAGTACTTCTCTTCATATACGGCTGATGAGAGCGGCCCCTCATAATACCGGTCAGCCTGCCCCCATTGCTCGACTTTCTCCGTCAAATCTTCGAGCACGCCCATGGCGGCGAATGAGGCATTGTCGACATTGTCAAGAAAAACGGCGTCAGGCATGGCATTGCCGGCTGCTCCGACAGACAGCTGCTTTTTCACTTCATTAAAAGGAATGTACTCTGTTACGACTTTATACCGGTCCTGAGACCGATTGTACCGATCGACAAGTTCATGATAAAGTTCCTGCTGCCTGCCGGTGAAATAATCCCAGACTTTGATTTCTTCCGCATGCTTTGCGCCGGTGCCGGCGTCGGTGCCGTTTTTGCAGCCTGTGGAAAAAACGAGAAGAAAGGCGAGGCAGATGACCATCAGACACGATTTTTTCAAAAACGTTCACTCCTTATGAAAAAAAGCTTGTTAGTTTAATAGCTAAACTAAGTATATTTGGCCATCGCTTCCAATATGCCAGCAGAGTTTTGCACACGCGGAATGCAGGGTAAACACGGAAACAGCTCCGGTCCGTATGATAACAAAGATCGATTGACACATTTTTCAGATGAAGCATATAATAAGGGTATACAATATATGCGTATATGTTCATATATAAAATAAAGCCCGGCGCTGAAAAAGAAAGGTGAGAGAGATGGAAAAGGTGAAGCAGGAATACATGTTAAACGGTCTCGACTGCGGCAATTGCGCACAAAAAATTGAGCATGAGATAGCCGGTATGAAAGGGATTGAAGCGTGTTCAGTCAATTTTGCAACAAGCACGCTGACTGTCAAAGTCGACCAAAACAGCGGTGAAGACATTTCTTCAAAAATAAAGAAAAAAGTAACCGAGATCGAACCGCACGTCAACGTGATGTTGAAGGAAGGGACAAAACAAGCTCCATCCGAAGGTGATGGCCGGTTTAAAAAAACGGTTGCAAGACTGGCTGCAGGAACCGTTCTCGGCGCGGCGGGCTTTCTGTTTCCCGGCGGTACCGCAGCTGAGTGGATTCTCTTTTTCCTTGCTTACCTCATCATCGGCGGTGATGTCGTATTAAGGGCCGTCAAAAACATCTTTCGCGGCCGGGTTTTTGATGAGCACTTTTTAATGACGATCGCCACTCTGGGTGCATTTATCATTCAGCAGTATCCCGAGGGTGTGGCGGTTATGCTGTTCTATCAAGTAGGCGAGCTGTTCCAGGGAGCCGCGGTCAGCCGCTCCCGGAAATCGATCAGCGATTTGATGGACATCCGTCCCGATTACGCCAATCTTCAAACGGAAGGCGGTACGGTCAAAGTATCTCCTGATGAGGTTAAAGCGGGCGATGTCATCATCGTCAAGCCAGGAGAGAAAGTCCCGCTTGACGGCAAAGTGCGAGCGGGCAAATCGCTTGTCGATACGTCCGCATTAACCGGGGAATCCGTTCCGCGAGAAGCCGTGCCGGGCGAAGAGGTGCTGAGCGGATTTGTCAACAAAAACGGCGTGCTTGAAGTGAAAGTGGACAAAGAATACAGTGAATCAACCGTTTCAAAGATTCTTGACCTCGTCCAGAATGCCAGCAGCAGAAAAGCAAAAACAGAGAACTTTATCACCAAATTCGCCAAGTACTACACGCCTTTTGTTGTCATAGTCGCGCTTCTTCTCGCTTTTGTCCCGCCGCTGATCATTTCCGGAGCCACGCTGTCGGATTGGGTGTACCGGGCCCTCGTCTTTTTGGTCATTTCTTGTCCGTGCGCCCTCGTCGTTTCCATTCCGCTCGGCTTTTTCGGCGGCATCGGAGCAGCGTCAAAAGCGGGTATACTCGTAAAAGGCGGCAATTATTTAGAAGCGCTCAATGATGTCAAATACGCCGTTTTTGACAAAACAGGCACTTTAACAAAAGGCGAATTTGCCGTTGTTAAGCTCTCGCCGGCAGGCCGTGTCAAAGAAGATGAACTGCTTGAATATGCGGCGCTTGCCGAACATTTCTCAGGCCACCCGATCGCCGAGTCGATCCGTGAAGCATACGGGAAGGAAGTCCAAGCGGATCGCATCAAGGATTACAGCGAGACGGCCGGCTTCGGCGTCAGAGCGGTTGTAGACGGAGCCGTCATTTTGGCCGGCAATGCCAAGCTCATGAAGAAATTCGGCATAGAGTATCAAGAGGAAAGCGAAATCGGTACCGTTGTTTATGTAGCCGCCGGCGATACGTTTATCGGCTCGATTGTTATCGCAGACGAAATCAAAGAGGATGCCAAGCGTGCGATCTCTGCTTTGAAAAAAGCGGGGATTAAAAAAACGGTGATGCTGACGGGCGACGCGAAAGAGACCGGTGAGGCGGTCGGCGCGGAACTGTCCATTGATGAAGTGCATGCGGAGCTTCTTCCGCAGCATAAGGTGGACCGCATTGAAGCATTTGACAAGCAAAAGCTTCCAAAAGAAAAGCTGCTATTCGCAGGAGACGGCATCAACGATACGCCGGTCTTGGCGAGAGCGGATATCGGGGTTGCCATGGGAGGCCTTGGCTCTGATGCGGCAGTCGAAGCGGCTGATATTGTGATCATGACGGATCAGCCTTCAAAAATTGCGGAAGCCGTCAGCATTGCCAAGCGGACGAGGGCGATTGTCTGGCAGAATATTATCTTTGCGCTCGGCGTTAAAAGTGTTTTTCTCATCTTGGGTGCTTTCGGCATCGCGACGATGTGGGAAGCCGTCTTTTCAGACGTCGGTGTTACCCTTTTAGCCGTTTTAAATGCGATGAGGGTTTTAAAAGTGAAAGAAATGTAACTTTTTTACCACCTAATGAACTGGAAATTCCTTTTTTAGCATCTTCACGAATGCGGCTTGTCTTGTTAAAATGAAAGAGGTTATCAAACTGGCATACTAAAAAATAAGAATAATGAGGTGTCTAAGTGAAGAAGAAACAGCAGTCACCGATGAAATTTGCAGTGATTATGACAGTCATGGTCGTTTTTCTGATCGGCGCACTTGTCGTAATCAACAATCAAACCCAAAATGCTTCGCAAACCTTTGATGACAAGCCTTCAATTGAAGGACAGCCGCTTCTTGGCAACAAAGATGCGACTGTAACGATCACAGAATTCGGGGATTACAAGTGTCCCAGCTGCAAACAGTGGACTGAGACCGTCTTTCCGGATTTGAAAAAGGATTACATCGATAAAGATCAAGTTAATTTTTCATATATTAACTTCGTCAATGAACAGCACGGCAGAGGCTCTGAATTGAGCGCCCTCGCTTCCGAGCAAGTATGGAAGGAAGATCCGGCTTCATTCTGGAAATTCCATGAAGCGTTGTACAAAGCGCAGCCTGACAATGACACGATGGAAAACGAGTGGGCGACGCCGGCAAAATTGGCGGACATCACGGAAGCGAATACGAAAATCAAACGCGATAAGCTCGTCAGCAGCTTAAATGACAAAACGTTCGCTGAGCAATTAAAAACGGACAATTCGCTCATCAGCAAATACGAAGTAGACTCGACGCCGACAATCTTTGTCAACGGCGTAAAAATCGACAAACCGTTTGATTATGACAAAATCAAAGAAACGATCGACAAAGAGCTGAAAGGCCAGTCTGATGAAAAATAAACTGTTTTTTCTGTACGGCGCCTGGATCGTCTCATTAACGGCGACGCTAGGCAGCCTGTACTTCAGCGAAATCCGTAAATTCATTCCTTGCGAACTGTGCTGGTATCAGCGGATTATGATGTATCCGCTCGTGCTGATCCTTGGAATTGCGACATTTCAGGGCGATGCCCGCGTGAAAAAATACGTGCTGCCGATGGCGGTGATCGGCGCAGGCATTTCCCTGATGCATTACATGGAACAAAAAATTCCCGGATTCAACGGTATTAAACCGTGTGTCACAGGAGTGCCTTGCTCAGGGCAGTATATCAATTGGTTCGGTTTCATCACGATTCCGTTTCTCGCCCTTATCGCATTTATTTTGATTATCATTTTTATGTGCTTTCTCAAGGGGAAAGACGAGTAAAAAGAGCATTGTCTGACAATGCTCTTTTTTTTTACATGTTCAACAAAATAAATGCTATAATATTTGGAAATTATCAAATGGATAAGGATGATGAGGATGGAAATTAAGATTCGTAAAATGAAAAAGCAAGACATCCGACAAGTGCAGCAGATTGCCAAAACAAGCTGGAATCACACTTATGAAGGGATAATCCCTTTCGATATTCAAGAGAAATTCTTGCAGAAAGCGTACAATGATGAGAGAATGCAGCAGCGTTTGGAACACTCGTTAATGCTCGTTTCAGAAGCGGACGGAAAAATCGTCGGCTTTGCTAACTACTCCTTTGTCAGAGAAGGAGGGGAGGCCTATCTCGCTGCCATTTATTTAGCCCCGGAACACCAAGGAAAAGGCATCGGAACCGCATTATTGGAAGAGGGGCTAAAACATTTGGAGGGAGTAAAAAAGATCTTTGTAGAGGTTGAAACAGAAAACCGCACCGGAAAAAACTTTTACAAGGCGAGGGGTTTTGAGGATGTCTCCGAATATGATGAAGACTTTGAAGGGCATATCCTCAAAACGGTCCGAATGGCCTTGCGCGTATAATGCCCGCTTTCACTTCGTGACTTGGACATAGTAGTATAACAAAACCGCCATAATGAAGGCGATGGCTATTGTAAGCAATTTATGTTTTGTCTTTTTCAGCATGCCGGGCCGCTCCTTTCCAAATGTTTTGCTTTCTCAATCACGGCTTTAATGAACGATTCTTTTCCCTTTGTGTAGGAGGTGCGGTCATATGGAAAGCGCTGCGCCAAGGTTTTTTTCAATGTTTCATATTCTTGCCGCTCGGCGGAGTGCTTTCTTAAATAATTTCGGAATCTCAGCTGGTTTTTCCATTCTTCGCTTTGAAAAACATATACGTGCAGATGGTGTGTGCCCGCCCTCCACATCCCCTTTCGAAAAAAGCGCCTGGCCGGGAAGGCTTCGTGAAATACGTGCTCATAACCGAGCTGCTCAAGCGGTTCGATCCACGCTGAAGCTTCGCTGAGACTGTTGACGCCGGCCATCAGATCGAGCACCGGTTTTGCCGCAAGGCCGGGAACAGAGGTGCTGCCGATATGTTCGACAGCGATAACTTTTTTTCCGAGGGCATCCGTGAGCCGCTGTTTTTCAGATTCAAATTCCTGGACCCACCCGGCTTTCGCTTTTTCGATGATGATCTCCTGTTCCATGTTTTCACCCCTTTAAAAACGTCTTTTTATATTATAAGATATTTTGATTCAGAGAGGGTTGATTTAAAGGTTGGAGAAGTTATAAAATCAAAAAGATTGAAGTTTAGTATGGAGGACACCTTAGATGGCTTGGGAAGTGTTGAGCATCATCGGCACCGTCGCTTTTGCGATCAGCGGAGCGATCGTTGCAATGGAAGAAGAGTATGATATTTTAGGAGTTTATATATTGGGGATTGTGACAGCGTTCGGCGGAGGGGCGATCAGAAACCTGCTCATCGGAGTTCCGGTGTCCGCCTTATGGGAGCAGGGGAGCCTGTTTCTAATCGCTCTTGTTTCGATCACGATCGTTTTTTTGTTTCCGAAGCTCCTGTTAAAGCACTGGAGCATCTGGGGGAGCTTTTCAGACGCGATCGGTCTTGCCGCATTTGCGATACAAGGAGCGCTTTATGCCGTTCACATGAACCATCCGGTCAGCGCGGTGATCGTTGCGGCGGTCTTAACAGGAAGCGGCGGCGGAATGATCCGGGACCTTTTGGCCGGAAGAAAGCCGCTCGTGCTGAAAACCGAGATCTACGCCGTTTGGGCCGCTTTGGGCGGATTCATTATCGGCATGGGCTGGGCGGAGAAACCGCTCACGCTGTATATCCTGTTTGCTTTGCTGGTCGCATGCCGCGTATGTTCGTACATGTTTAACTGGAAGCTGCCGAATCGTTCGCTGCGATCCCACAGCTGAATAGAAAAAAGCCGATTTTTCGTTGATTGAAAAATCGGCTTTTTATATTGATTTGACCAAAGGTTATATGATAAGATGAAGTGTATTTTAACATAAAATTTCAAATATTATAGTATTATCCATTTTTATTTTATCATGAATATTTTTTGATGTCAAATCTTTTTAGGGAGTGGTCAGCGTGCAGGAAAACGGTCAGGAATGGCTGGAAGAGGAAAAACGAATCCGGCTTGTTTTAAAGGAATTGGATCAGAAGCTTCATTCTCTAAAGGGAAAGACCGGCGGATTGAAGGAGGATATCATCGATTTACGGAAACATTTCTGGAGCGATGTCACCGTAAACTTGGCCGATGAAAATGAAGCGGTTGAAACATTTTTTAGCATTAAACAGCAGGCTGAGTTTTTGGCTGAAAGGGAAAGGAGCCATAAGCAGTTTTACAACGAGTTGAAAAACTTGTTAAAAGTGAAAGAATCGCCTTATTTCGGCCGCGTAGATTTTTTGGAGGACGGCGAAGAAAACGCTGAATCCGTCTACATCGGACTCGCCTCTTTAATGGACGAAAAAGAAGAGCGGTTTTTGATTTATGATTGGAGAGCGCCGATTTCAAGTCTGTTTTACAACTATGGTCCCGGTGCGGCTCAATACGAAGTTCCGGACGAGACAGTCAGGGGAACGATTGAGCTGAAAAGGCAATTTCTCTTCAAAAACGGCCGGCTGAAAGCGATGTTTAATACGGATATGGCGATTGGAGATGAAGTCCTTCAGGAAGTCCTGGGGCAGCAGGCAGATATTCAGATGAAAAGCATCGTCGCCACGATTCAAAAAGAACAGAATCAGATTATTCGGAACGAAAGGAGCCGCTTTTTAATTGTTCGGGGAGCGGCTGGCAGCGGAAAAACGTCGGCGGCATTGCAGCGGGCTGCGTATTTGCTGTACCGCGGCCGCGGGCAGATCGAGTCGAGCCAGATGCTGCTATTCTCGCCAAACCTGCTTTTTAACAGCTATGTCGCCAATGTTCTGCCTGAGCTCGGAGAGGAAAACATCCAGCAGACGACATTCCAGGAATTTGTGGCGCGCCGCCTTGGAAAGCAGGTTTCGTGCGAGACTCCGTTCGATCAGCTCGAATATTGTTTAACTGCTTCAGACGATGAGGAGCAGCGCATCCGGATGAAATCAATCGAATTGAAATCCAGTCTGGCCTTCAAAGGCATTATCGATGATTACGTCAAATGTTTGGCAAAAGGGCGTCTGGATCTGGTGTTTAAACATATCGCCTTTCGCGGAAAAAGGATCATTACAAGCGATCAGGTGCGGGAATTTTTCGCGGCCCTTGATCATGCAGATACGCTGTCCAACCGGATTGAACAAACGGGAAAATGGCTGTTACAGCTGCTGAACAAATACGAACGCCAAGAAAGAAAAAAAGACTGGGTCATTGAGGAAAGCGAGCTGCTGGATAAAGAGGAATATTTAAAGGCCTACAAACGTCTTCAGGAAGAACAGCGCTTTACGGAGAATACGTTTGACGATTATGAAAGGGAACAAAGCCTCCTTGCCGCTATCATTGCCGAAAGGGAGTTCAAGCCGCTCAAGCAAGCGGTAAAAGCGTTCGGCTTTATTGATTTTAAAGGAACGTACCTTCAGCTTTTTTCCGGGCGCTATACTCCGCAAACCCGCCCCGATGACTGGCAGAGCATTTGCACATTCACCCAGAAAAGCTTTCGTTTTGAGAAGCTGCCGTATGAAGATGCCGTCCCTTTTTTATATATGAAAAACCAGCTGACAGGCGGGAGAAAAAACACGGCAATCCGCCATTTATTCATTGATGAAGCCCAGGATTACACGCCTTTTCAGCTTGCTTTTTTGAAGAGCCTGTTTCCCGCGTGCAGCATCACAATGCTGGGAGACTTAAACCAGGCGATTCTTGCCCATGCTTATCACGATAAGACGCTCCTGTCGGGAGGCGTGTTTGAAGGCGAAAAAACGGAGATCATCACCTTGAAGCGCAGCTACAGGTCGACGAAAGAAATTGTTGAATTGACAAAACGCATCATCGAGGGAGGCGAAGAGATCGAAGCCTTTAACAGGAACGGCAAAAAACCGACTTTGACAATATCGGCCGACCTTCATGCACATCATAAAAAGATGGCTTCCCTTTTGACCGCCCTTCAAAAAGAAGGACTTGAGACGATTGCAGTCATCTGTAAAACAGTCCGGGAATGCAGGGATGCGTTCCGGCATCTTCAGCAGCATACAGAGCTTAAACTGATCGATAAAGAAACGAGAACGTTTCAAAAAGGCGTGATCGTCATTCCCGTCTATTTGGCGAAAGGGATCGAATTTGATGCCGTCGTCATTTATGACGCTTCTGAAAAACAATACAAAAAAGAAAGAGAGCGGACTCTGTTTTATACGGCGTGCACGAGGGCGATGCATGAGCTCCATCTCTTTTCCCTTGGAAAGGAAACGCGTTTTTTAAACGGTGTTTCAAATGATATGTATACGAAAAGAGAGTGACGCTGTCACCTCTTTTTGTAGAGAAACCAGTGTTTCTATAAGCTTTTTTTTTTACAGACTTTTTTACACTAGGCTGAGTCTGTGGCAATCTTCTTATATTCTGGCAGGAGAGATTGTTAAAGAGTTTGTCATCTTAAACAAAAATGAAATGATTGCCATCATTTATAGAGGAAAGTGGTCTGGCTAAATAATATAAAAGCTTTTATTCATCAAATCGCTTCTCTTTTTCTCGAAGATATATAACATATTAAAACTTCTAGTCGATTAACAACCTATTAGATTTCTATTTTCATTTTACATGCAGGAGATTACGAAATCGAAATCGCCAATTGAAATCTGTTATGTTCAATTTTATAATTCTGTACCATAATATAATGCTTTTTAATATTGGGGTTTGATGATTAATTTATTCTGTAATACACTATATATATAGTCTGTTATATATAATAACAAACTCCCCTACACGTAACGGCATATTCATTTGAAGAGGATTTATTGGGAGGGAAATATTTTCATGTCAAACCATTCACCGATTACCCCTGATTTAAGTGACAGTGGTATTCGCTATTTTCAAGCTTATAAGGAAAGCCTTGGTCTTTGGCCAGTTCATTACAAATCTTTCTACGTATCTACCCGTTTCGGCCAAACGCATATTATTGCAAGCGGACCTGAGGATGCCCCGCCGCTTGTATTGCTTCATGGCGCATTATTCAGCTCCACTATGTGGTACCCCAATATCGAGGATTGGAGCAGCAAATACCGAACATATGCAATCGATATCATAGGTGATAAGAACAAAAGCATCCCTGCAGATTTATGCGGTACGAGGGCGGGTTACGCTGATTGGCTTCTCGAAGTGTTCGACGCTTTGGGGATAGAGAAGTCGCACATGGTTGGTCTTTCGCTTGGCGGGCTTCATACGATGAATTTCGTTTTACGTGCGCCAGAGAGAGTAGAAAGCGCAGCTATCCTTAGCCCCGCGGAAACATTTTTGCTGTTTCATCACGATTTTTATCAATACGCTCTTAGCCTCATAGAGCCTGATGGAGTAGAGAATTTCTTAAATTGGATGATGACAGATCGTAATGTGTTACACCCGGTTTTTGCAGAGCAGTTTCATGCAGGCGTAATGTGGCAGGATGGATTAAGACAGCCCAAGCCTAACGCCGACGGATTTCCGTATGTTTTCACTGACGACGAATTAAAATCAGTAAAAGTCCCTATTCTATTATTGCTGGGTGAACATGAAGTCATCTATGACCCGCAATCAGCCTTACATCGCGCCTCAACATTCGTTCCTGGTATTGAAGCGGAAATCATAAAACAGGCAGGTCACGTTTTATCAATGGAACAGCCTCAATACGTAAATGAACGTGTATTACGTTTTTGCAGTAAATAAACCACAGTTTTGTTGTCTATGTCATAGAGATGCAGCGGCTTATACGAGCGGTCATACAAACTTTTTCCAAAGGCTGAGAGTGACGCTGTCACTCTCTTCTTCCATCATATATATCAGTTCTGACATCCAGCACGTTGTTGTTGATGGACACATGGTATTTGTCCTGCCATTCGATTTTGGCATGTTCTTCTTCGTATCCCCAATAAATGTTTTTTCGTTCACCGGTGGCAACCGTTGTCAATTCCCCTCTGACGGAAGGGGAGTTCGTTCCCCCGCCTTTATTCACGCTATACAAATTCAGGTTGTATGCTTGATTCGGCGAAGCGGAAGACTGAATCCAATTTCCTTTCGGCAGATGATTCATCGAGTAAAAATGCGTATAAACGATATATCCGATCGTAATGCCTGACGCAAGCAAAACAGCCAAAATGGCAAACAAGACGCTTCGGCACGGGGACTTCCTCTGCTCTTCTATTTCTCCGTCAATATAAAGCTCCAATTTGTCTCATTCCTTGATGAAAATTGTTTTTTTATAGTTTAAGGAAAAAATCGCATTCTGTCTATTTTCAAGCAGGGTTAACCAAAGAGCGCCGCCATCTCATCCATCACAAACCTGATTTCCTCCTTTGTATTGTAAAAATGCGGGGCTATTCTGATGACGTTGTTTCGCGCTGAGACGATGATATGCTTTTCACGCAAGAGAGCTTCCATACGGCCCGCCTCTTCGGCATACACCGAGATCAGGCTTGTTCTGTTATGTACGGTTTCGGGGCCTGCGATCTTCAGGCCTTTTTCCGCCCCGTATTGCAAAGAGAATGCCGCGAGCTGCCGCAGGTAGGGCTCGATCCTGCCGGGCTCTGCTTCAAGCAGTAGCTTCAGTGCCGCGTCTGCCGCGTAAATGCTGATAAATGACGGTGTCCCCGACTCGAAGCGTTTCGCACCTTCCGCAAAGCATGAATCTAAGGCAAATGGTTTGTTCCTGCCGAACCAGCCGGCCGTCTTCGGCTCAAATTGTCCGCAAAGTTCGCGTTTCATATACAAAAAAGCCGTTCCGGGAATGCCGAGCATGTACTTGCGCGTCCCCGCCGCAAGGATGTCGATATCCATGTCTTTGACATGAATCGGAATGTGTCCGGCAGTTTGATAGGCGTCGACAAATAAAAGCGACCCTTTTTGATGAACAATCTCGGCAATCTGTTTTACATCTTGTTTAAACCCGTTCCGATAGCCGGCATGGGGTACACAAGTCAAGAGCGTCTGCTCGGTAACGTCTTTTTCGTATTGTTCCAAGTCAATCATCCCGTCATCGCTCTGAATGATGATAAGGTGATCTTTGAAGCGGTCTTGCGCAAGCCAAATTTGGCCGACGGCAGGAAAATCGATATCCGTGAAGGCGATCTGCCTTCGGTGGGGTGGCTGCGGCAATGAAGCGGCGACAGCCGCCACTGCGTCAGATACTGACGGCAAAACGGCTATCTCTTCTTTTTCGGCACCGATCAGCATGGCGAATTTTTCCTTGGCCTCATCCATCTTGCCGAGATGCGCTTTCCAGTCTGCACCGGCTGTTAAAAGGCCGTTCTGATACTCATCAACCGCTTTGGCAACAGGCAGAGCCAACGCGCTTCCGGAGCATGCGGCAAGGTGAACATGACCAGACAATATCGGAAATAAAGAACGGTAAGTGTGGAATGGATGCTTCATGATATCCCTCCTCATTAAAGCTTCGAGCGGGCCTGAAAAAAATCCTCTTTTTCACAGTTGAAATAAAGCGGGCAGAAGCCTCTTTAAGCGAAAAAACAAGCGCTGCAGCTGTTTGAAAACTGTCACATTTTCGGGAAGCATTCTTCCGTCAGCATCAAAAGCTCCCATGCTCTGGTGAATCATTATTCAGTGCGATTGCTTTCTTTCATCGTCTGATTTATGATTCAATTAAAGCAATTCAAACAGATGAAAAGGAGCCGAGAGGATGAAACATTACGGTGCAATAGAAGCAGGAGGCACAAAGTTTGTTTGTGCAGTTGGAACAGAAAAGGGAGAAATCATTGACAGGCTGACGATACCGACGGAGACGCCTGAAGAGACCATTGGAAAACTGACCGATTTCTTCAGCAAGTATCAACTCACATCAATGGGAGTGGGCTCTTTTGGACCTATATCCGTTGCAAAAGATAAAGAGGATTACGGATACATAACCAATACGCCGAAATTAGCCTGGAAGGGGTACCCGTTTATTCCCGAGTTGAAAAAAAGGCTCGGCATACCGGTTTCGTTTACGACTGATGTAAACGCTGCCGCGCTTGGCGAACTGACAAAAGGAGCGGCGCAAGGCTTGGAAAGCTGCTTGTATATTACAGTAGGTACAGGAATCGGAGCAGGAGCGATTGTCGGCGGCCGGCTCGTGCAGAGCACGCTCCATCCTGAAATGGGTCACCTTCTCATTAGACGGCATCCGCACGATACGTTTGAAGGAATCTGTCCGTATCACAAGGACTGCCTTGAAGGGATGGCATCGGGTCCGGCGCTTGAAAAGCGCTGGGGGAAAAAGGGCAATGATTTGGCTGAAAACGAGGAAGTTTGGGAGATTGAAGCCGACTACTTAGCGCAGGCTCTCATGCAATATATCTTGATCCTGTGCCCTGAAAAAATCATCATGGGCGGCGGTGTCATGAAGCAGCAGCAGCTGTTCCCGCTGATTCGCAAAAAGCTTGCCGAATATATGAACGGATATGTTGACCTGCCTGATCTTGAAGGATACATCGTGCCGCCGGGTCTCGGCGATGATCAGGGAATCACCGGAGCGCTCGTGTTGGCTCATGAAGCCGATTGAGCAAGTTGTTTTGTAAAATCCACCCAGTGTGAGATAATAACAGCGGTGCGTTTAAAAGCATGAAAAAAAGAAAGGTGGTCGTTCAAAATGGTAAGCAGTTTAAAGGATACTGTGACATTACATAACGGTGTGAAAATGCCATGGTTCGGACTCGGAGTTTTCAAAGTGGAAGAAGGCAGCCAAGTCGTAGAATCTGTGAAAGCAGCCATTAAAAACGGATACCGGAGCATTGACACAGCCGCTATCTATCAAAACGAAGAAGGCGTCGGCAAAGGGATTAAAGAAGCAGGCGTTCCCCGCGAAGAGCTTTTCATCACGTCAAAGGTTTGGAACAGCGATCAGGGATATGAAAAAACATTGGCGGCTTTTGATGAAAGCCTTCGAAAACTCGGCCTTGACTACCTTGATTTATATTTGATTCATTGGCCTGGAAAAGACAAATATAAAGATACGTGGCGCGCACTAGAAAAGCTGTACAAAGACGGCAGAGTGAAAGCGATCGGCGTCAGCAACTTCAATGTGCACCATTTGGAAAGCTTATTGGAAGATGCGGAAATTAAACCGATGGTCAATCAGGTTGAGTTCCATCCGCGGCTGACTCAGGCTGAACTCAGAGACTACTGCAAAAAACAGGGCATTCAGGTGGAAGCATGGTCTCCGCTCATGCAGGGAAAACTCCTCGATGATCAAGTGCTGACTGACATCGCTAAAAAATACAACAAATCCGTCGCTCAAGTCATCCTGCGCTGGGATTTGCAAAATGAAGTCGTCACCATTCCGAAGTCAATCAAAGAGCACCGCATTATTGAAAATGCCGACATATTTGACTTTGAATTAACAGCGGAAGATGTCGAAAAAATCAACGCTCTTAACAAAGATGAGCGCGTCGGTCCCGATCCTGACACAATGGTTCACGGATTCGAATAAGCATAAGAAAATCCCGGGTTCATAAAAACCCGGGATTTATTATTTTTCATGAATGGCCAAGCGGCCTTTCGCTTGTTTCCTTCTGCTGCCGTCGAGCCGTCCGCGGCGGTGCTGCTTAATAAAGAATGAGAGAACCAATCCGATTCCCGACAATGCGGCCGCGGTCATAAACGCCAGATTGACGCCGTGAATCATCGCCGTATCCGAAGACGGACCGGCAGGATCAGCAAGCGCACGCTGTGTCATGATGGTGATGAGAACAGCCGTCCCGATCGATCCGGACATCTGTCTCATCGTATTGTTCATGGCCGTTCCGTGAGGAATCAAATGGCGCGGTAGCTGGTTCAAGCCGGCTGTTGTAACAGGCATGAGCACCATCCCCATGCCGACCATCCGAATCGCATAGACGACAGACAAATACGCAAAAGGCGTCGTCTTTGTCAGATGGGTCAAGAGCAATGTGGTCACGAAGATCGCCGTTAAACCGGTGATGCTCAAGATCCGCGCGCCGATTTTATCAAAAATTCTTCCGGTAATCGGAGACATCAGCCCCATCACTACAGCTCCCGGAAACAGCATCATTCCCGATTCCATCGCTGTGAAATGGCGCATATCCTGCATATACATCGGCACGATCGTCGCCGCTCCGATCATCGACATAAAGACAACCATCCCGATAATCGTCGCAAGTGTAAACATCGGATATTTAAATACCCTGAACTCCAAAATCGGTTCTTCCAAATGGAGCTGCCTCCAAATGAACCAAAACAGCGTAACACTGCCGACCGCGAAGCCGGCCAACACGTCCGCACCCGTCCAGCCCGCAACACCGGCGCTGCTGAAGGCGTACAAAATGCCGCCGAAGCCAAGTGAAGACAATATGATGGAAGTGACATCCATCTTAGGCGACGTCTGTTCGGTGACATTTTTTAAAATAAAGTGTGCGGCAATCATGTCGATAACGGCAAACGGAAGCAACAGGTAAAACAATACTTCCCAAGGGTAGCGATCGACGATCCAGCCTGACAAGGTCGGTCCGACAGCGGGAGCGAAGGCAATCACAAGCCCGACCATTCCCATCGCTGATCCGCGCTTTTCTTTTGGGAAAATCAATAAAAGCACCGTCTGCATCAATGGCATCATAATGCCCGCGCCGGCCGCCTGGACGACGCGTCCTACAATCAGCGCCGAAAAGCTGAATGACAAGGCGCAGATCAAAGTCCCAGCCGTAAATAAAGACATTGCCGCCATGAACAGCTTTCTCGTCGTGAATTTTTCAATTAAAAAAGCCGTAACTGGAATCATGATCCCATTCACGAGCATAAAAACGGTCGTCAGCCATTGGGCAAGCCCCGGCGTAATGTTTAAGTCCCTCATGATCGGAGGCAAAGCCGTCGTCAATAGCGTCTGATTCAAAATGGCGATAAAAGTCCCCATAATCAAGACGGCAACAATCGGCAGTTGATTTGTCTTATGCTGTGTTTCACTCATATTAAAACCTTCTTATTTATCATTTTTTATAACACTTTATGAAATAATCGGTAACCGAAATAACTTCTCTTTTTATTTAGGGTAACGAAGGAACCGCAAAACCGCAAGTTCATTTTTAACATTCGGTATATAATACCCAGCTGTCCCTCAATTTAAACAGCCCCTTTAAGCCGGGGGAATCCGGCTTAAAGGGGACGGATTATTTTTTATAAAATCTCAGCAAATCACCGTTAATAATCTTATCGGAAAGGGAAAGCTCTTGATTCGCCTTCTCTATGAGCGGGCCGCATTTGTCCTCTCTGTCGTTGATCATGTCCCCGGTTTTTTTGCTGTAGCACGTATTTTTCGTGTAGATATAATCATCTGTTATAAAGCTGCCGTTTCTTAACACAGCGAAAGGCATTCTTTCTTTCGAAAACAGGTCATTACCGAATTGAATCATGCCTTTTGTATCAATTCCGAGCAAATGGAGCAATGTCGGTTTCACATCAATCTGGCCGCCTGTTTCAGATATCGTTTTCGGGTCTTGATCCGTTACCCCCGGAATGTGGATAATCAGCGGCACACGCTGCAGCTGAACGGTATCGTAAGGGGTGATTTCGTCTTTGCCCAAAAATTGAGCCAGCGCATCGTTGTGCGCTTCTGATATGCCGTAGTGATCCCCCATGAAGACGATCACGGAATTGTCGTAAAGGCCGTTTTTCTTCAGTTTTGCAATGAAATGCTTCAATGATTCGTCTTCATAGCGTACAGTCGTGACATACCGATTTAAAATCTCACTGTCCGAGTCGTATTCATCGATCAGCTTATCCTTATCATCAATTTGGAACGGAAAGTGATTCGTCAATGTGATCAGGTTGCTGTAAAAGGGCTGCGGCAAGTCTTTCATCAAGTCGGCCGATTGCGTTAAAAACTCCTTATCCTTCAGCCCCCAGCCCGTTGAATTTTCAGGTGTCACATGAAAATGGGAGACGTCATAAAAGCTGTCGATGCCAAGGGCTTTGTACATAACGTCCCTGTTCCAGAATTTTTTATGGTTGGCGTGGAAAACCGATGTTCTGTAATCGTGGTTCGCCAGTGTTTTATACATCGAATTGTACGCATTTTCGCTCTTCGTAAAAAACACCGAACCGCTTAGAGACGGATAGAGCGAATTGGCGACAATGAATTCCGAATCGGACGTTTTTCCCTGTTCGGTCTGCTGATAAAAATGGTCGAAATAATAGCTTTTTTGAATGAATTTGTTCAAGAACGGCGTGATTTCCTGGCCGTTCACCTTTTCATTGATGACAAATGTCTGAGTGGATTCAAGCGTTACAAAGATGACGTTTCGTCCTTCGGCTATCCCGAACATATCTTGGTTCGGTTTGCTGTAGTCGGCGTTTGTGTAGTTCTCGATCGTTGCCAGGCTGTTTTCATCAGCGACCGCTTTTTGTGTCAAATTAAAGGTCTGTGAAATGCCGTCCAACAGATGAAACTGATATAAGCCGATGTTTTTTACAAGCACTTCCCTGTCGTAGGAGTAGCTTAAAAACTTCGGCTGATCCAGCTCCGACAGGGCGAGATTAAACAGCACCGTTCCGGCGGCTGCCGCATAGTAGATCTTAACGGCTTTAACGGAAAGCTTTTTGCCGGTTCTTTCGCGCGTTTTCGCCAGCCAGACCATGAGAGCCAGGTCCAGGAAAAGCGCGATGAAAACCGGATTGAACAGCTCCTGAAAACTGCTTCCAAGCCCCCCGAGGTTTTTTGCCTGGAACAGGACGGGAATGGTGATGAAATCGATGTAGAAACCATAAAAAATGCTGTTTGCAATCAAGATGCCCGTCAGGACGACATTAGCCCCGATTAAATAGAAGCGCTGCGTTTTTTCGCGAAAAAAGAGGCTGATGCCGAGTACAGGGATGAGAAAGCTAAGCGGGTTGATAAACAGGATCAGTTCCTGAAGTGCGTTGTCGATTTGTAAATTAAAGCCCAGCTTGTAGATGAAGTACGTCTTCATCCACATAAAAAATATGGACAGGCATAAAAACCACTGCTTTTTAAAAAATTGTTCTTTCATATAAATAGCTCCTCACATATAATCCCCGCAGGTAAAGAACACCAAGATAAAATGACTAAAAAAAGCACAATATAGCAATCGGTCAAACCGTCTCTTTCGTCAGGCGATCAAGTTCGCAATAAAATAGCACGACACAACGGTGAGCACAGCAAGAACGCCTTGTTCTGCCTTCCCGCCGGTTTTAATATAAAGGGGGAGCCGAACCTTAATGGCGGACGGAAAGAAAAGTTTGATGCCGTTTACAGTCCCGGCATCAAGGAGCAGATGGCTCGCCATTCCGGCCATCAATCCGACAAGTATGCTCTGATCTGCAAAATATAAATGTGCCGCAAATGCCGTGATGAGCAAAAAGAGCAGGCTGTGTGTAAACGTCCTGTGCCCGAAGACAGAACTGATCACTGCTGATAAAATCGGAAGCCTTCTGCCGATCTTGCTTTTTGTATGGCAAATATCCGGAATCAATGCTCCGATAACACCCGAAGCTGTCATGAACACAGGATCATATCCGTAAAAATAAGCAGCAGCCGTACAAGAAGCGACCCCTCCCATGATGTGTGTTTTTCCTGTCATATCGCTTCTCCTTTAAGACCTATAACAATTTCCTAATGAAAACTATATCAAGAGTTCTGACGGCCTTCAAGACAGATGGTGACAACTTGTCAGCTGAAAAACCGCATTTTCTTGAGGCAATCGGCACGTTTTCATCTAAAATATGGTGTTTTCAGTTGAAAAACACACTCCAAGGTTCTGCATAATTTTAAAATGATAAGCCAAATTAAAATTGTACCACATTTTTAAAGAGGTGATTCATTTGGGTATTTTCTTTAATAAAGATAGAGGAAATAAGGAAAAGGACCAAAACGCCGTTCGGGGGGCGCTTGAAGACGCAGGACAAGCGCTGAAAGGAGACCCTTTGCAAGAGGCGGTCAACAAAAAGAAAAACAACCGATAAATGCCAGATGGAAGCGCCGTCTTCCATTCTACAGAAGGCTGCCAAAACAGGCGGCCTTTTGGCGCGGCTGTCCGTTTTTTCCATCACTTCCCTTTGACAGATTAAAATTTCTCTGGTAACCTCTTTTCAGAATATGTGATAAATCCTCACTCTTAACTCTTAGTGAGGTAGAGGTTGCGCGGATGATGAGTCGCATGTGTGAGGCTGATGGGGCCGATGATCATATGCAAAAGGCATCAGCGCCGAAGCATAAGGAAGCCATTCATTCTTTATGCTGGGTCTGCATTGAATAAGTGCAGGACTGCCGCGGGTTTTCCCGCGGAGGGCTATCCGGAGATCAAGAGTGTATGTTTAACCAAAGCATGGACTTTTGTTCATGCTTTTTTTATTTTGAATGATCTCACGGTCTGGTCCGGCATATTTTTTATAAAATGCTCGGAGGTTATATCTTATGGAACAGACAAAAAAATGGGGCTTCTGGCTTCTTACCGCTTTTGTTGTCGGCAATATGGTCGGCTCAGGGATTTTTATGCTCCCCAGCACACTCGCCCAGACGGCAAGCCCGTTCGGCGTAACGGCGGCATGGCTGGTGACGGGTGCGGGGGTGCTGATGATCGCCCTTGTATTCGGTCATTTATCCATTCGCCGCCCGGATCTTAAAGCAGGTCCGCAAAGCTATGCAAGAGCTTTATTCTCAGCCCCTAAAAAAGGGAATGCGGCAGGTTTTACAATGGTATGGGGGTATTGGGTGGCAAGCTGGATCAGCAACGTCGCCATCATTACAAGCCTTGCAGGCTATTTGACGACTTTCCTGCCGATCTTAACTGACGGACGCGAGCTGATTGAACTCGGCGGCCACCCCGTTACACTCGGCCAGCTCTTGACATTTATCGTATGTACAATTTTGTTATGGGGGACGCATTTCATCTTAGTCTCCAGCATAAATGGAGCGGGTAAACTGAACTTTTTAGCGACTTTTTCCAAAGTGCTTGGGTTTGTCCTGTTTATTGTTGCAGGTTTGTTCGTTTTTCAGACGGCTTTATTCGAATCATTTTATTTTCCTATCGAATCAGAAGGCAAAAGTATTGGGCTGGGCGGACAGGTTCACAATGCGGCGATTTCAACGCTGTGGGCGTTTGTCGGCATCGAGTCTGCGGTGATCTTATCAGGGCGCGCATCATCCCAGCGCGATGTCAAACGCGCGACGATTACCGGACTGTTAATTGCGCTCGGCATTTATATGGTCATCACTTTAATAACGATGGGCGTCATCCCGCACGATCAGCTCCAGGCATCGGATAAACCGTTCGTTGATGTGCTGCACGTGATCATCGGCAGCTTTGGCAGCGTGATTATGGCGGTCTTGGCAATCGTTTCTTTGTTCGGATCGATGCTCGGCTGGATTTTAATCGGCGCAGAGGTTCCGTATCAGGCGGCAAAGGCCGGTGATTTTCCTGCTTTCTTTGCGAAAACGAACAAAAAGGGAAGCCCGGTCAATTCATTGATCGTCACAAACGTGATGTCGCAGATCTTTATTTTCTCAACGGTTTCGGGAACGATCAGCGAGGCCTTTACGTTTTTAACAACGTCGGCGACGCTCGCTTACCTTGTGCCTTATCTTGTGGCGGCTGTTTTCAGCTTGAAGCTCATCCTCAAAGGGGAGACATACGGCGAACTGAAAGGTTCAAGAACAGGGGACGGCATCATCGCTTTGGCTGCTCTGGCGTATTCTTTATGGGTCATCGTTTCAGGTACCTCTGACTTGACCACCTTTATCTTGGGAATCGGGCTGTTTTTCGTCGGTCTTGCGATATACCCGTTCGTCTACAAAAAGTTCAAAAATAATCAAGTGTGATAAAGTTCTTTGCCAGCCGGGTCTTTTAGCAGAAGATCGGCTGGCTTTTTGATTCCCGCCGAAATTTTTGATTAAAATTTCCGCTTAGGCCTGTTATACTATAAAATGAAAATGATAATCGTTATCGGTTAAAAAGATCGAAAGGAATGGCATCGAGTGAGTTCTTACAAAAACATACATCGTATCAACAGCACGGATGGCCGTGATGAGGAACAGAGACCGATCAGCCGTCCGCTCGGAGCTGTTTTTGTCCTGGCCGGCGGAATCATGCTGCTGCTGTTTGGCGCCGCATTATCGATTGCGCTCGGTGCGGCTGATATAAAGCTTGGAACTGTTTGGGACGCCATTTTTCATTTTGATGCGAAAAATACGGCCCATCAAATTATTCAGGAACTCAGACTGCCAAGGACGGTAAGTGCGGCTCTTGTGGGCGCCTGCTTGGCGGTTTCCGGAGCCGTGATGCAGGGGATGACGAGAAACCCACTCGCATCGCCGGAAATTATGAGCGTCACGCACGGGTCAGCTTTCGCAATTGCTGTCGCGTTTGCTTTTTTTCCGGGAACCTCATCGGTCGGGCTGATGATCTGGTCGTTTGCCGGAGCGGGTCTTGGAGCGGGGCTCGTTTTTGCGATCGGAATGTTTTCAAAAGGCGGTCTTACACCTGTAAAGCTGGCTTTGGCCGGTACGGCTGTCGGCACGTTTCTGAGCGCTCTTTCTACGAGCATCGCGATCCATTTTGATGTGGCGCGCGACGTCAGTTTTTGGTATGCCGGAGGTGTCGCTGGCACGAAATGGATCAGCATTCAGTTGTTGGTTCCGGCGGCAGCGCTCGGTTTGGCCGTCGTTTTTGTCATCGCCCGTTCCATTACGGTTCTAAGCTTGGGAGAGGAGCTGGCGAAAGGGCTCGGTCAATATACGAAGACGGTTAAAGCGATCGGAATCGTGTCGGTTGTTCTGCTGACGGGTGCCGCTGTGTCCGTTGCCGGGGCAATCGGTTTTATCGGATTGATCATTCCGCATATTACCCGCTTTCTGGTCGGGGTTGATTACCGCTGGATCATTCCATGCTCAGCGGTGCTTGGCGCCGTCCTGCTGATCTATGCGGATATTGCGGCGAGGCTGGTCAACCCGCCGTTCGAAACACCTGTCGGAGCAGTCACGGCGCTTGTCGGCGTACCATTCTTTCTCTATCTGGCCCGCAGGGAAAGGAGTGGACTGTAATGCTCAAGAAAAACAACAGACGGGCGGCTGCGGTGATGCTCGTCATGGCCGTGCTGACGGTCGCCGTGTTTTTACTAAGCATGAACATGGGAGAAATCCGCATCGCCCCGCTTGATACATTGAAAACACTGTTCGGCTTCGGAACGCCGCAGGATGAACTTGTATTATTTGAATTCCGTTTGCCGCGCATGGTCCTCGCCATGCTGATCGGTGCGGGAGTTGCTGTCTCCGGAGCCGTCTGGCAGGGGATATCGCGGAATGACCTGGCCGATCCGGGGATATTGGGCATCAATACGGGAGCAGGTTTTGCCGTTGTGCTGTTCATCTTCTATTTTCAGGGAGATGTTGGCAATCTGCAAAAAGGATTCGTTTTTTCCCTGCCGATTTTCGCATTTTTGGGAGCCTGCTTTGCAGTCGTTTCCATCTATTTGCTGGCGTGGAAAAAAGGCTTGAGTCCCATACGCCTCGTTCTGGTCGGCATCGGAGTGAATGCGGCTTTCTCGGCGGCCATCTTAATGCTGCAGCTGAAAATGGACCCGAATGACTTTATGCAGGCGGCTGTTTGGCTGTCAGGAAATATATGGAGTTCGAACTGGAGTTTTGTCTCGGCCGTGCTGCCCTGGATTGTCGTGCTGCTTCCTTTTATCCTTTACAAAGCGCGCTATTTAAACGTGCTGAGTCTCGGCGATCAGCTCGCAACAGGGCTTGGAACGGCAGTTGAAAAGGAGCGGCGCACACTGCTTCTGTCGGCAGCGGCGCTGAGCGGCGCGTGTGTAGCGGCTGGAGGGAATATTACGTTTCTCGGTCTTGTGGCTCCGCATATTGCCAGAAGGCTTGTCGGGCCGAAGCATCAGCTTTTAATCCCGGCTTCCGCGTTGACCGGAGCATTGCTCTTTTTGCTGGCGGACTTAATCGGAAGAATGATACTGGCGCCTTCGGAAATTCCCGTAGGGTTAGTCATTGCCGCTTTAGGCGCGCCGTACTTTATCTATTTGCTCATGAAAACAAATTAAAGAAGGGAAGGGTGCAAGGTGTCTCTTTCAACAAACAACCTGGGGATCGGCTACGGAGAACAGATGATAGTCGAAAACTTAAACCTCCACATACCAAAAGGAAAAGTGACGACCATGATCGGTCCGAACGGGTGCGGCAAGTCAACCATATTAAAAACGATGGCACGCATACAGCGTTCGAGAACGGGCGCCGTTTATTTAAACGGCAAAGCGATCCACCAAATGTCGACGAAAGATATAGCCAAACAGATGGCGATTCTTCCGCAGACCCCTGAGGCGCCAGGCGGTCTGACCGTATATGAGCTCGTTTCTTACGGCCGTTTTCCTCATCAAAAGGGAATGGGCAGGCTCTCGGCCGATGACCGCCGCATGGTTGAATGGTCTCTCGAAGTGACAGGTATGCTGCCTTTTTATGACCGGCCGATCGAAGCCCTTTCCGGGGGACAGCGCCAGCGCGTCTGGATTGCGATGGCTCTTGCCCAGGAAACGGAGCTCTTGCTGCTCGACGAACCGACAACCTATTTGGATTTGGCGCACCAGCTTGAAATTCTGCAACTGCTGGAAAAGCTCAACAAAGAAGAAGGCCGAACGATTTTGATGGTCATTCACGACCTCAACCATGCCTCCCGCTTTGCCCATCACATGGTGGCGCTGAACTCCGGTGCGATTGTCAAAGAGGGCGCTCCTCATGAAGTCATGACATCAGAGGTATTGAAAAAGGTGTTTCAGATTGATGCTGAAATTATTTTAGACCCGCGAACAGGAAAACCGGTGTGCCTGACTTATGATCTATTGAAAAAAGAAGAGGATCAGAGGCTGGCAACCGGCTGACAGACATCAGACGATGTCTGTTTTTTTATTCCATGATTTCGTAAAGTAAAAAATCATTTCTAAAAAAGTTTATTTTTACTTTAAAATCAGAAAACTGGTGCCGATAAAGATATAATAGATGGTAAGATGAGGATATCAAAACATGATATAGACAGAAAGGAAAGAAGGATTTTGGAAAATGCGACAATTTTGATTGTGGATGACGAAGACGCCATTGTTCAAATGGTCAAGCGCGTCCTCACGAAGGAAGGATTTTCAGAAGTACTGACCGCGAGCAGCGCAGAAGAAGCGCTCGACATCGTGAAAAAGGATACCGTGCACTTAATACTTCTCGATGTCATGATGCCGGGACAGACAGGATTTGACGTATCCCCTGAAATCAGGCGGCACACCAACGCCCCGATCTTCTTTTTGACGGCGAAGACATCCGACCTCGATAAACTGTCAGGTTTTGCCTACGGAGCCGATGATTATATTACAAAACCTTTTAATCCTCTGGAATTAATCGCCAGGATTAAAGCGCATTTAAAAAGAACGTATATACATAAAGAAGTCGCGGCTGCTTCGGTATCTTCAGCCTACGAATATGAACGGTTTACATTTCATCCCGATTTTGCGGAGCTGATCGTGGACGGAGAAACGGTCAGCTGCTCCGCGCAGCTTCTCCAGCTTCTGCAATATTTTTGCGATCATCCGAACAGGGTGCTTTCCAAGGACCAAATTTATGAAAAAGTGTGGGGCGTTCCATCTTACGGAGACAGCAACACCGTTATGGTACATATCAGAAAACTGAGGGAGAAAATCGAAAAAGACCCGAGCAGCCCCGAATATATCGTCACGATTCGCGGTCTTGGCTATAAGTTCGTTCCCAATCCTGCAAGAAAAGAGAGCGAAGGATGAAGCTGAGAGGAAAGCTCGTCCTCCATTTTGTCAGCCAGATTTTCCTGATTCTCGGTCTTGTCCTTGCCACGCTGCTGTTATCCTTCATCTTTTTCGCTCTCCGGTTAAGCGAGAGCGAGGCGGATACAGGCTTGGCAAAAGCCACATCAGACACGTTTGAAAGCTGGGTCAGTGTGGATGACAATAACAATTGGCAGATTGAAGATATCTTGAAATCGGCGATCGACAAACAGGGAGGCTGGCTTCAAATATTAGACGGCAAGGAGAAGACCGTTTATTCCTACCGTCTTCCTCCGGAAATTCAGAGGCAGTACCACAGGGAAGACCTCGTATCAGTTTTTGACAAAAAAAGAATCAAAAAATATCAAGTCAATTTCTGGTCTGCCAATTTCAATGATGAAGACTATGTGATTTTATTCGGCTGGGAATCGAAAAGCGATACGATCCTGTCCTATTTGGAAAAGGAAGAAAAGGATATGGCGGACCTTTCTTCCTATAAAAAAAGCACGCTTGATTTCATTAAGAAAAACAAAGGATCGGTTTATCTGTTCAGCGAAAAAGGGAAAATGTTGAACTCGCTCTATCAGGACATAGATTACAGCCAGGGCATCACTGAGCTGGAGCTTTTAAAATACGGATCAAAGCCGTGGAACTACGAGCACGAGTTTTCATACAGGCGATTAAGCGCGACAGAATGGCTGATCGCCGCTACGCCGAACCCGATTTTTAATCCGGATCATGAGTTCAACAGGACGATGATCGGGCTCGCTTTAAAAATCGTTCTCATCGTGATCGGCGTTCTGATCTTACTGATGTCTTCTATGACCATTTGGTATTCTTTCAGATTCGGCATGCCGATCATCCATACGATTAAATGGATCGTCAACCTTTCAAAAGGGCGATTTGAAGAACCGAGAAACCGGAAAGGCCGCCCGCGAAGCCGGAACAAAAAAGGGAAGCGAAAACAGCCGTACCGGCTGTTCACAGAAGTGTTTGAATCGATGGAGCAGCTGACGGAAACGCTGAAAAAAGACGAGCAAAACCGCAAGAAAATCCAAACGACCCGGGAGGAATGGATCGCAGGGCTCTCCCATGACTTAAAAACGCCGCTCAGCACGATTTACGGCTACAGCATGATGCTGGAGTCTCCAAACTATGAGTGGTCAAAAGAGGAAATCCGCGAAATCGGCCAGGCGATGAAAGAAAAGTCGGACTACATGTCACAGCTAATCGAAGACTTGAACTTGACGTACAGGCTGAAAAACGACGCCTTGCCGATTAAACGCCAGACAGTGAGGCTCGTGCCGTTTTTAAAAAGCTTCGTTGAGGAGTTTAAGCGCCATTCGTTTTCGGAAGGGTACAACGTTTCTTTTGAATATACGCAAGAAGATACCGAGTTTGCGATAGACAGAGGCTGGTTCAGAAGAGTCTTGGAAAACCTCCTCGCCAACGCCGTCAAGCATAACAAAAAAGGCACTGACATCAAGGTGATCCTTGAAGAAACCAAGCAATATATTATTCTTAAAATTCAAGACAACGGAAGAGGCATGGACTCTGAAACCGTCTCAAATTTATTCAACCGCTACTACAGGGGAACGCATACAAAAGATGCGACAGAAGGAAGCGGTCTCGGCCTTGCCATTTCTTTGGAACTTGTTCACCTGCACGACGGCTGCATCGCAGTTGACAGCCGGACAGGACGCGGGACGGAAATTACGATGGAATTTAAGAAAAACCCTAAAGCCGCAAAATAAGCGGTATGAAAAAGAAGAAGCCAAAGGTTATTGCCTTTAGGCTTCTTTTATGTTGAGAAAATAATGGAAAAGAAGGCGAGGTTAGTATAAAATAAGATTAAATGTTAACGTTCACATCATATTTGCCAATGAAAATGTTAACGTTAACATTAAATAAAGAAAGGTGGGGATTTTATGAAGCCGTTTTTGAATGACGATTTTCTTTTAACGAATGAAACGTCGAAAGTGTTGTACCACCAGTATGCTAAAGGGATGCCGATCATCGACTACCACTGCCACTTGAGTCCAAAGGAAATTTACGAAAACAAAACGTTTAAAAACCTGACCGAAGTGTGGCTGTACGGGGATCATTACAAGTGGAGAGCAATGCGGGCCAATGGAATATCCGAAGAGTTTATTACAGGAGATGCATCAGACGAAGAGAAATTCAGCGCCTGGGCAAGAACGGTTCCGATGACGATCGGAAACCCGCTTTATCATTGGACCCATTTGGAACTGAGGAGGTTTTTCGGCATCGATGAACGGCTTGACGAAAAGAGCGCGCCGCATATTTGGGAGCGGGTGAACGAACAGCTGACCGGAGAAGGATTCGGCGCCAGAGACTTGATTGAAAAATCAAACGTTGAAACGGTTGTCACGACAGATGACCCGGCAGACAGTCTTGAATATCATGTGAAGCTGAAAGATGAAGACTTTAATGTAAGCGTTTTACCCGGATTTAGGCCAGACAAGGCGCTGGAAATCAATCAAGAAGGCTTTGCCGCCTGGGTGAGCAAGCTTGAAGCAGCAAGCGCTATGAAGATAGGAAATTACGACGATTTTTTGAAAGCGCTTAAAAACAGAATTGACTTTTTCCATGAAGCAGGCGGACGGATATCGGATCATGCCATCAATCAAATGATGTACACGGAAACAGATGAAAGCGAAGTGCGCCCGATTTTTGCAAAGGTGATGAACGGAGAAGCCGCCTCGCCTGAGGAAGAGTGCAAATTTAAATCCTTCACCCTGCACTATTTGGGAACATGCTATGCGGAGAAGGGCTGGGCGATGCAGCTTCACATTAACACCCTCCGAAACAACAGCAGCAAAATGTACCTGAAGCTCGGGCCTGATACGGGATATGATGCGATTAATGATCAGGACATCGCAAAGCCTTTGTGCAGCTTTCTCGATTCTCTTGACCGAAAAGACGCGCTGCCAAAAACGATCTTGTATTCTTTAAATCCGCGAGA
Source organism: Bacillus sp. FSL L8-0528 (assembly GCF_038593085.1). Lineage (NCBI taxonomy): Bacteria > Bacillati > Bacillota > Bacilli > Caryophanales > Bacillaceae > Bacillus > Bacillus sp. FSL L8-0528. The sequence goes on along the minus strand of NZ_CP151961.1, from coordinate 3,463,004 downwards.
CAACGTCGTGATTTCAAGCCTTTGCGGAAGCTTCCAGGACGGCCGGATACCGGGGAAAATCCAGCATGGCACCGCCTGGTGGTTCAACGATACGAAAGACGGCATGCTCGAACAAATGAAATCGCTCGCCAACATCGGACTATTGAGCCGTTTTATCGGTATGCTGACTGATTCGCGCAGCTTTCTTTCCTACACAAGACATGAATATTTCAGGCGCCTGCTCTGCGATGTCATCGGCACATGGGTTGAAAACGGCGAAGCGCCGGATGATATCGAGCTGCTGGGCCGGATCGTCAAAGGGATCTGCTACGAAAATGCAAAACACTATTTCCAGTTTGAAGTGAAAGATCGTTTGAAAGCTTAGATTCACAAATTGGCTAGCAGAGGAGCTGCTTTTTCATGGAAATATCGACGAACAAACAAACCGAAACAGTCGCCGTCACTCAAGAGAAATTAAGTTTAAAAGAAAAGATTTCTTACGGTTTTGGAGATTTTGGGAACGGATTTATGTTTGACCTTGGACAGCTCTATCTTCTGAAGTTTTTTACGGATGTTGCCGGTATTCCGGCGGCGGCAGCCGGAGGCATTTTTCTTGTGAGCAAACTTTTCGCCGCTTTTGTCGATCCGATTGTGGGAACATCGATCGACTACAGGAAGAATATCGGGCCGAAAGGCAAATTCAGGCCGTATTTGCTTTACGGAAGCTTTGTGCTCGCGATTTTGACGATATTGACTTTCATCTCGCCGAATCTGTCACCGACGGGCAAACTCATATACGCTTATGCGTCATACATGCTTTGGGGCCTCGGCTATTCCTTTGTCAACATCCCTTATGGCTCGCTCGGGGCGGCCATGACGCAAAACTCGGTGGAAAGAACTTCACTTGCTTCCTTTCGACAGGCCGGCTCACTGGGCGCCCTGTTTGTGACGAGCATTGTTGTCATTCCGATGATCGTCAGGTTTGACAATCCTGCGGTTGCCTATCCGGTCGTCATGGGGCTGATGTCTTTTCTCGGTGTGTTGTTTTTCTACATTTGCTATAGAAACTGCCAGGAACGGATTGTCGTAAAAGATGAGAAGTACAAACAGGAAAAAGTGACATTCAAAGCAATATCAAAGACGTTTTTTACGAATAAACCGCTCCTTACGCTTATATTCATGACCATTTTTACGATTTCAGCCTATAACCTTAAATCCGCGATGCTGATTTATTTCGCGCAGTATAACCTCGGCAACGCCGAACTGATGGCCTACATGAACTTTATCATCATCGGCTCATCCTTTATCGGCGTCATCATGCTGCCGAAGCTCGTGAAGCTGTTCGGGAAAAAGCATACCGCTATTTTGGGGCTCGCGGTTTCTGTCTGTGCGGATCTGATCAATTTTTTCGTACCGGGCAATGTCTTTGTTTTTACGATTCTCGCAAGCATCGCCTTCATCGGCATCAGCATTCCGAACGGTATCACCTGGGCATTCGTATCAGACGCGATCGATTACGGCGAGTGGAGAACAGGGGAACGGAAAGAAGGAACGGTATACTCGCTGTTTAACTTTTCGAGAAAGCTGGCTCAGTCGCTCTCCGGCTTCCTGTCAGGGATCGGTCTCAGCATTATCGGCTATGTGCCGAATGCGACCCAAAAAGCGGGGACGCTGCTCGGCATTAAAGCAATACTCCTTTTGTATCCAGCAGCGGCGCTGACGGCGGCCATTCTTGTTCTCGGCTACCTGTACCGTCTGACAGATCAGAAGCACGCCGAAATGATCGCGGAAATCGAAGCGAGACCATAGCGGAATTTCACTTTCTAAAAAGCGCTTTTGATATGGTAAACTGATGGTAACAACAGCAGGAAAAGGCGGGTAAAAAAACAATGTCAGTAACGATTAAAGATATCGCCAGGCTGGCGAATGTATCGCACACCACAGTATCTAGAGCGCTGAACAACAGTCCGCTGATAAAAGAGAACACGAAAAAGAAAATACTCGACATCGCAGCCGAAATGAATTATAAACCGAATTTTAATGCGAAAAGCCTTGTTACGCAAAAGTCTTTTACGATCGGCCTGTTTTTAACAAGCCTGACAGACGGGACGTCTTCAAGCTTCTTTGCAGACATCTTGCGCGGCGTCAACAAGGTGATCGATGAAAACTATAATATGGTTGTCAGGGGGATTGACGATTATCATGATTTGTCATCCATTCACCGCAACCGCTATGACGGCATGATTTTAATCAGCCAAAGCGAACAGGACCAGGCTTTTATTGAGCATGTCCTCAAACAGAATATTCCGGTCGTCGTGCTGAACAGAAAAATCGAAGGGCACTCCGTCGTCAATATTTTGGCGAATGAACACGAGGGCGCTTTCCTCGCTGCTTCATACTTGATCAAAAACGGCCACAGACGGATCGCCATGGTGCAGGGGAAAGAAGGTTTTAAATCGTCTCAAGAAAGAAAAGGAGGCTTTCTTCGCGCGCTTCGCGACTCAAATCTTGACATGCCCGGCGAATACCTCGTTCAAGGTGATTATACGATGCAAAGCGGCTTTCGCGCGGCTGAAACGCTGCTGAAACTGAAGAACCCTCCGACAGCCCTGTTTTGCGCCAATGATGATATGGCGATCGGCGCGATGAACGCCCTTTATGCAAACGGGAAACGCTGTCCTGACGATATGTCGATCATCGGTTTTGACGATAGCGGATTTTCGGCGTATACGACACCGTCATTGACGACGGTAAAAAAACCGACGGAAAAAATCAGCATGCTTGGTGCGGAAAGCCTGTTGTCACTGATCGAAAATCCGCAGGTAGAAGGCAGGCAGACGCTCATCGGCACGGAGCTGATCATTCGCAATTCAGTTAAGCATCTATAGCATCATTTTTGATGCGCTATAAAATGTGAACGTGTGCAAAAATGAGGAGGGAATTGAAATGGAGAGGCTGTCCAAACGGATAAGGTCTAAGCCGAGCCGTCCCGAACGGATTTTGCAAATCGGGGAAGGTAATTTTATGAGGGGGTTTATTGACTGGCAGATTCATAGATTGAATGAAGAAACCGATTTTAACGGCAGCGCCGTCGTCGTGCCTCCGCGCCGCGGTTCAGTAACGGCCTTTCAAGAGCAGGATGGGCTTTACACGCTTTATCTTGAAGGTTTCCGGGAAGGACGGGAGGTTCGCGATTCTGCTGTCATTACAACAATCAGCAGAGTCGTCAGCAGCTATGAACACTATGATGAATTTATGGAGCTGGCCGATCTGCCGGATTTGCGCTTTGTCTTTTCAAATACGACAGAGGCCGGCATCATTTATATCGAGGAAGACCGGCTGTCCGACCGTCCGCAGAAAAGCTATCCGGGGAAGCTGACTGCACTGTTATACAGACGATATCTGACTTTTCAGGGAAGCAAGGAAAAAGGTCTGGTCATCCTCCCGTGTGAGCTGCTTGAAGATAACGGAAAAAAATTGAAAGACATTGTGATGCGCTATACGAACGAATGGGCGCTTGAACAAGGGTTCATCGATTGGCTTGAGGAGGCGAATGTGTTTTGCAATACGCTTGTGGACAGGATCGTACCGGGATTCCCGCAAGAAAATGCACACCGGCTTGAAGAGGCGGCCGGCTATCGCGATTCCCTGATGGTGACAGCGGAGCCGTATCATTTGTTCGTGATTGAAGGGCCGAAATGGCTTCCAGACGAGCTTCCGCTTCATGAGGCCGGTCTGAATGTCGAGTTTGTCAAAGATGTGACACCGTACAGGGTGAGAAAAGTGAGAATCTTAAACGGCGCCCATACCGCGATGACGCCGGTCGCTTATTTGGCAGGCCTTGAGACGGTTCGTGAAGCGGCTGAAGACGAGCTTATCGGATCATTTGTGAAAGAGCTGATTCAGCGGGAAGTGCTCGAGACGATCGATATGCCCGGCAATGAGCTTGACGCCTATGCGGAAGAGATTCTCGACCGCTTTAAAAACCCGTTTATCCGTCACAAGCTGATCGATATTTCCTTAAATTCCTTTGCAAAATTCAAAGTCAGAAATTTGCCCGTCTTAATGGAATATGCGGAACGAACTGGCAAACTTCCGGCTCGAACCGTATTTGCTTTAAGCGCTTTAATTTATTTTTACCAAGGAAAACGGGAAGATGAGGCCATTCCGCTGTCTGACGACGATGAGGTGCTGGCTTTCCTCAAACGGCTCTGGACAGAAGTGACAGACGTTTCGAACATCGCGTTCCATGTTCTCGGGTTTGAAAAAGTATGGGGGCAAAACCTGAACGACATGCCCGGATTGACGGACAAGACGACCGAATATTTAAGGGACATGAAACAAACGGGAATGAGAAAGGCGCTGAAAAAAATGATGAACAGCCAAATGGCTGAGCTGGGGGACATGTGATGAAAGACTGCTTGATGATCAATCCTCAAGATAATGTCGGCATTGCGTTAAGAGAATTGCAGACCGGTGAAACGGTCACTGCAGGAGAACGGACCATCGTGATCAAGGAAACGATTTTGAAAGGCCATAAGTTTGCTTTAAAAGACATCGCTGAAAATGAAGACGTCATCAAATACGGCTTTCCGATCGGGCACGCGACTGACATGATTCAGACGGGGGAGTGGGTGCATACAAAAAATGTGAAAACGAATTTGGGCGGTGTCGAAGAATACAGCTACAAGCCGAAATTTACGGAAAACCGCTATCAAAAAGAACCGCTCACATTTAAAGGCTTTAAACGAAAAGACGGAAAAACGGGAATCAGAAACGAGCTGTGGATCGTACCGACTGTCGGCTGTGTAAATGGCATTGCAGAGCTGATCATCAAAGAATTTAAAGCTGAGGTCGGCTCTATCGCCCCTTTTGAAAGCGTTCACGTATTAAAGCACCAGTACGGCTGTTCACAGCTTGGCGATGATCATATCAACACGAGAACGATTTTGGCGAATGCCGTCAAACACCCGAATGCAGGCGGTGTCCTTGTGCTGGGACTCGGCTGTGAAAACAACAGCATCCATGAATTCCGCGAAGCGCTCGGCGATTATGATCACAGCCGGGTCAAGTTCCTGCTTTCCCAAGAAGTATCAGACGAAGTCACGGAAGGCGTCAAACTGTTAAAAGAAATTTACGAGTATGCAAAAGGTGACCGGCGTGAAGATGTTCCGCTTTCTGAACTGAAAATTGGTTTGAAGTGCGGCGGATCTGATGGATTTTCCGGCATTACCGCGAATCCGCTGCTCGGCCGGCTCTCCGATTTTCTGATCGCCCAAGGGGGAACGGCGGTTTTGACAGAAGTGCCTGAAATGTTTGGAGCGGAAACGCTTTTGATGGAGCGGGCTGAAAATGAGGAAGTGTTTCATAAAATCGTCCGCTTAATCAACGATTTTAAACAGTACTTTATCGATCACAGGCAGCCTGTCTATGAAAACCCGTCTCCGGGCAACAAAGCAGGCGGCATTACGACATTGGAAGATAAGTCGCTCGGTTGTACGCAAAAAGCCGGCACTTCAAAGGTGACGGATGTTCTGGAATACGGGGGCGTTTTGAAAAAGAACGGGCTGAACCTGCTGAGCGCTCCGGGAAATGACCTTGTTGCTTCATCCGCACTGGCCGCTGCAGGGTGTCAAATCGTTTTATTTACGACAGGGCGGGGCACGCCTTTTGGCACCTTTGTGCCGACGATGAAAATTTCGACAAATACAGCGATTTATGAGGCGAAGCGCCACTGGATCGATTTTAATGCGGGAAGGGTGCTCGAAAATCAGTCAGAAGATGACGTTTTGAAAGAGCTGACAGCATATTTGATCGAAGTCGCGGGCGGCAGGCAGCTAAACAATGAGATAAACGATTTCAGGGAGCTTGCGATATTTAAAACAGGCGTTACATTGTAAAGGGGGAGGTAACGTGAGTCTGCAGAAAATAAAAGACGAGATTCTAAAGACGCTGAAGGTTCCGGTATTTCCAAATCAATCATTTGATGTTACAGCGTTTGGGGCTGACGGAAGCGGAAAAAAGGATGCGACGGGAGCGATACAGAAGGCGATTGATCAAGCCCACCAAGCCGGCGGCGGAAGAGTAGCAGTTCCTGAGGGCGTGTTTCTTTCCGGTGCACTCAGACTGAAAAGCAATGTGGAGCTTCATCTTGCACAAGGAGCGGTGATCAAATTCAGTCAGAACCCGGAAGATTATCTTCCCGTTGTGCTGACGAGGTTCGAAGGCGTCGAGCTTTATAATTATTCACCGCTCATCTACGCTTACGAAGCCGAAAATATTGCGATAACCGGAAAGGGCACACTTGACGGTCAAGGAGATGACGAGCATTGGTGGCCGTGGAAAAGGGGAACGAACGGCCAGCCTTCACAGGAAAAAGACCGGAATGCTTTGTTTGAAATGGCTGAGCACGGTGTTCCGGTCACTGAGCGGCAGTTTGGAAAAGGGCATTATTTGCGGCCGAACTTCATTCAGCCGTATCGCTGCAAAGATATTTTGATTCAAGGTGTCACCGTGCTGAATTCGCCGATGTGGCAAGTTCATCCCGTGCTTTGCGAGAATGTGACAGTGGACGGCATCAAGGTCATCGGACACGGTCCGAATACCGACGGAGTCAACCCGGAATCGTGCAAAAACGTGGTGATCAAGGGCTGCCATTTTGATAATGGAGACGACTGCATTGCCGTCAAATCGGGAAGAAACGCTGACGGCCGAAGGATCAACATGCCATCGGAGAACATTGTCATCGAACATAACGAAATGAAAGACGGGCATGGAGGGGTCACGATCGGAAGCGAAATTTCCGGCGGCGTGAAGAATGTCATCGCCGAGGGAAACCTCATGGACAGCCCGAACTTGGACAGAGCCCTCCGCATTAAAACGAATTCGGTGCGCGGCGGCGTTCTTGAAAACATCTACTTTCACAAAAATACAGTCAAAAGCTTGAAGCGCGAAGTGATCGCCATCGATATGGAATATGAAGAAGGGGACGCCGGAGATTTCAAGCCCGTCGTCCGCAACATTGATGTTAAGCAGCTGAAAAGCATGGGCGGACAATACGGGATCAGGGTGCTGGCGTACGATCATTCTCCAGTCACCGGTCTGAAAGTGGCTGATTCCGAGATCGACGGCGTCGATATTCCGATGGAACTGAAACATGTGAAAGACCCTGTTTTTTCGAATCTGTATATTAATGGAAAACGCTATGATTCACACGAAGTCTAAACAGAAATCCTCTGCAGACATGCAGAGGATCTTTCTTTTAACGCGGCGGCGCTTCAGCAGTTTCGTTTTTGACCGAGGAAATCAGCAGTTCCATAAACACCCGGCTTGCAGCGCACATATGCTTGTTTTTACGGTAAACGATGCTGATCTCCGTCGTCAAATCCGGCATTTGAATCGGAATCGTCTGAATGGATTTATTTCCAATATCATCAAGATAGCCTTTCGGCAAAATGGTGGCGCCAATGCCTTTACCAACCATGTTCATGATCGATTCCATCGTTGTCATTTCCATGACCGGCCGAGGCTCGAATCCAAACGTGCGGCACTTTTCGTTGATCAGCTGCCGCAAAAAATACGTCTGAGGCAGCAAAATAGATGGAATCTCCCTTAACACGTCAAGCGTGACAAACTGCCGTTTTGCAACCGGATTGTCGACAGGCACTGCGAGGGCGAGCTGCTGGGTCAGGAATGGAACGGTTTCCAGGTCACTGTGTTCCACCCGCTGGGCTACAATGCCCAAGTCGAGCTCATTTTGCAGCAGCCGGTCGTAAATATCCCCGGTTCTCAGCCCTAAAACAGACAATTCAATATTGGGGTAGCTGCGGTGAAATTCGATCACGGTCCGGGGAAGCAAATAATTAACCACGGTCAAAAGCGCTCCGATTTTTAGCGTCCCCCTCTTTAAACCTTGGAGCTCGCTGATCGCGTCTTGCGCCTGTGACAGTTCATGAAAGATATTGTAACAGTGCTGGAGCAGGATCTTTCCCGCTTCCGTTATCACGGTGCGTTTGCCTGAACGGTTAAACAAAGGCGTTCCGATTTCGTGTTCAAGCAACCGGATTTGCTGGCTCAGCGAGGGCTGAGCGATATTCAGTTTTTCGGCGGCACGGGTAAAATGAAGCTCCCGGCACAATGCCATGAAGTATTCCAATTGCTTTAGCTCCAATGCTCTTCCTCCTCTCCATCATAAAAAACAGACGAATTTCAATGATAGGTTTAACCTATTGTTTTTATAATAACGATTGAATAGTTTTATGGTAAGAGGTCGATTATACTTAAATCTCAAAAGGGATGGGCAGCGCTGCTGTTCGGCCGTTGCCGTCTGCAAGACATTTGAATGTAAGAGGTGATATGAATGGAATATGCCGATATCCTTTCGATCAATGTGGGGAAGCCAGAGGCAATTCAGTTTCAAAATAAAGCTGTGTCTACCGGAATATACAAGAAGCCGGCAAGCGGCCCTATCTTCCTGTCATCTACTAATTTCGCGGGGGACGGACAGGGGGATCTCGTTCATCATGGTGGCGCGGAAAAAGCAGTGTGTGTCTATCCGTATGAACATTATCTCTTTTGGGAAAAGGAACTGCAAAGAAAGCTGGAATACGGAGCATTTGGCGAAAATTTAACGATCAAGGGTCTGCTGGAGGATGACGTTCATATCGGCGACATCTTTCAGCTGGGTGAAGCTGTTGTACAGGTGAGCCAGCCGAGGCAGCCTTGCTATAAACTAACCGTAAGGTACGGTGTGCCCGACATGATACTGAAGGTACAGGACACCGGATTTACGGGTTTTTATTTTCGCGTGCTGAAAGAAGGGTTCGTCTGTAAGGATCGTGGTCTGAAACGAATCTCACGCCACCCTAAAGGCATCACGATTTCTTACGCAAATCGCATCAAGCATCATGAAAAGAACAATATTGAGGGGATCAAAGGTGGAGGAACTGTCGGCAAATTGGCGGGCATCATCTTTAAAACGGCTGAACGGTTTTGAGCCGGATGACCGCGAAAGGCTGACTGGAGGTCTGAAGCAGAGACCTTAATCCAAAAGGAAAAAAATCCTCTGCCGATCGGCAGAGGATACCTGTTAAATGGAGCGGATAATTCCGCCTTCCACTCTTTGAGCGGAACCGTTGATGGCCGCAGCTTTTTCGGAAGCGAGATAGACGATCGTACTCGCCACTTCTTCCGGTTTTGCATAGCGCTGAATCAAAGAAGTCGGCTCATTCACTTTGAAATAATCTTTGACAAAGGTGTCTAAATCGGTTTTCTCCTGAGCGGCGGCACCCTCCATATAATTGGCGACGCCTTCCGTCCATGTAGGTCCGGGAAGGACGGAGTTGACCGTCACATTTGTCCCTTTCGTCATTTCGGCCAAACCTCTTGATAAACTGATCAGAGCGGTTTTCGTCATCGAATAAGGGATCATCTGCGGAAGCGGTTTGATGCCGGCTTCGCTTGCCAAATTGAGAATCCTTCCCTTATTACGCTTCAGCATGGCCGGCAGAAACGCGCGGCAAAGCCTGACTGCGCTTAAAACGTTTACTTCAAAATAGTTGAGCCACTCTTCGTCTGTCACCTCTGTGAAATCCTTCACTTCAAAGAAGCCCATATTATTGACGAGGACATCAAGCTCCCCGATTTTAGCTGTTTTTTCGACCAATGCCATGCTTTCTTCAGGAACGGATAAATCAGCGGCAATGCCGTGAACGTTTCCGTGCCGGGAAAGTTCCTCAACGACTGACTGGACTTTTTCTTCTGTCCGTCCGTTCACGATGACTTCGGCCCCTTCCGCCAAAAAGGCTTCCGCCGTTGCTTTTCCAATACCTGCAGTAGAACCTGTCACGAGGACGAGTTTGTCTTTCAGCTTTAAATCCATATGTCATCAATCCTTGTTTTGAGAGTAAGATGAAAAAACATCTAATGAACAGTATATCGCAGCTGGACACCTCGGTCGAAAATCGTGCTTGACGTTTTATTGTTCCTTGTCTTTTAAAATCTTATGAATATCTTCCATCGGACGGAGCCAATTCTTTTTCATCACTTCAGCCGCCAATTTCGGATCGTTTTTTTCAAAAGCGGCGATGATTTCCCAATGCTCGGCGGCGGACTGCAGTTTCGGAGCAGACGGCCGATTAAAAAACACATACTTCATCCGTCTGACATGAAGCTGCAGAACGGCGGAAAACTGAAGAACATACGGGTTTTTAGCCGCTTCTGTAATCAAATGGTGGAACTGTTCGTCCAGTTCAGCTGCATCGTGGTTCCGCTCCTCTTTAAAAGCGGTTTCGTATTGAGCCGCGAGTTTTTTGAGCTCGGTGATCTCTTCTTCAGTCAAAAGCGGAGCGGCCAGTTCTGCCGCCAGAGCCTGAAGATGTGCGAGCGGGGGATAGACGGCCAGCGCATCATCGGGATGAATGAGCGTGATCTTTGTTTCTTTTCCCGGCTTCATTTCCACAAAACCTTGAGATTCGAGGAGCTGAAGCGCTTCTCTGACCGGTGTGCGGCTGACGCCGAGCGCTTCGGCCAGATCGACGTCTGTGACTTTTTCACCGGGTTCAAGGGTTCCGTCAACAATCCAGCGTTGCAATTGATGAAACGCTTTTTCCTTTGCTGAAAGTCTGACCTGCGGCGTATAGTTTTTCGGTATCGGCATAAAACCACCCTTTCTCTAAATGCAATATATCGTAAATGATTTAGTAAAAACAACGTTTTTTGGTTGAAAATCTCCTTTTCAGAATCTCATATACAGACCTGTGTCGATTATAGTATAATAATTCCGAAATTAGGACACGAATGAGTCAGAAAGGCGCTGCCCAGAAGCAGCTAAGAGGGGAGCCGGCGAGTGCCCCCCGCGAGCAGTTCGGCGGGCCGGAGCGATCAACCGAAAGCCGGAATAACCGCCTGGATGATGACCGCGTTTTCTGCGAAGACAGATGCGGTATAAGCGATGTGCTCTTTTTTTGTAAGTTCCTGGTTTGCTGCATCTTTACTGAGTAGAGATGTTTTTATTTTATCCCGAGGAGGAAGCAGAATGAAGAAGTTAGGGCTTTTATTGCTGTCACTGCTGTTGGCCGCCGGCGTTCTTAGCGGCTGCGGTCAAGCGCAAAAACCGGCAGAACAGCAAAAACAGGGGAAGGCGGCTGAAGCGTTTCCGGTCACCATAAAAGATGCTTCAGGACAAGAGGTTAAAATTGAAAAAGAACCGAAGAAAATCGTCTCTCTGATGCCGAGCAATACCGAAATTACATACGCCCTCGGCCTGGGGAAGAAAGTCGTCGGCGTGACGGATTTTGATACATATCCAAAAGAAGTGAAAAACGTTGAAAAAATCGGGGGCATGGAATTCAACACAGAAAAAATCATTTCGTTAAATCCCGACTTGGTCTTGGCACACGCTTCCAGCATGCAGAGTGCCAAAGAAGGGCTGAAGCAGCTGGAGGATGCAGGAATTACGGTGGTGACCGTTAATGATGCGGCCTCTTTTAAAGAGGCGTACCGGTCCATCGAAATGATCGGAAAAGCTGCCGGCGCAGAGGATCAAGCGGCAAGCCTGATCAAAGGCATGAAATCTGACCTGGCTGACATAAAAGAAAAAGCCGCCGGCATATCTAAAGACGATCAAAAGAAAGTATTTGTCGAAGTGTCTCCGGCTCCGGACATTTATACGACCGGAAAAGGCACCTTTATGGATGAAATGCTTGAAGCGATCCATGCGGAAAATGCCGCTTCCGCGCAGAAAGGCTGGACCAAAATAACGGAAGAAGCGATCGTCAAGCTGAATCCCGATGCGATCGTGACGACAAACGGTGAATCCGCTGTCAGCGAAATTAAAAAACGAAGCGGCTGGAGCGGTGTAAAAGCCGTCAAAAATAACGAAGTATACGACGTGGACCCTGACCTCGTGACCCGTCCGGGACCGCGATTGATCAAAGGGGTCGAAGAGCTTGCTGAACATATTTACCCTGACGTTTTTAAGAAATAACCGCTTCGCGGCATATGTCTTCAGCCTGATGTTTCTGTCGGCATCTGTTCTTATGGGAATCTCTATCGGATCTTTGGAGATTCCCATTCCTTCTATTATCAAGGTTTTTTTGAACGAATGGTTTGGCATTCAAGGGTTAAATCCCGATCCGACAGAGGCGAGCATCATCATGAAAATCAGACTGCCGAGGGTGGTGCTGGCCGCTCTCGTCGGCGCGGGGCTTGCTGCTGCGGGAGCCGGGTTTCAGGGGCTCTTGAAAAACCAGCTCGCAGATCCGTATACGCTCGGCATTTCATCAGGCGCGGCCGTCGGTGCAGTGGTCACGCTGTTTTTTGGGATTCAGCTGCCGGTGATCGGAAGTTTTACACTGCCGTTTTTAAGCGTTGCCGCGGCCGTTGTCGTGATTTTTTTAGTTTTGTTCTTTGCGCGGCTCGTACACCCTTCATTGACCCTGTCTGCTTTGATTTTGACAGGAATTATCTTCAGTTCTTTTTTGGGGGCGCTTATTTCTCTCATGATCGCATTGACCGGCGATGATTTAAAACCGATCGTCCACTGGCTGCTCGGCAGCGTATCGATGAGAGGCTGGGGCTATGTCGCGCTGTTTCTGCCTTTTTTTTCTGCGGGTGCTGCCGCGCTTTTGATCAGCGGGAGAGAACTGAATGTGATGACTTATGGCGAGGAAAAAGCGAGGCTCCTCGGTGTGAATGTGAAGCGAAGTAAGTATGTCGTTCTGTTGGCGGGAGCTATTTTAACTGGCAGTGCGGTTGCTGTGTCTGGAACCATTGGCTTTGTCGGCCTCGTCATTCCGCATTTTATCCGGCTTTTCTCTATTACGGATCACCGCCATCTTCTGCCGCTCTCGATGCTGAACGGCGCTTCGTTCCTTGTGCTGTCAGACCTTTTGTCGAGAACCATCATTGAGCCGTCCGAACTGCCGATCGGCATTATTACCGCACTGATAGGAGCGCCTGTTTTTGGGTTTATTTTGATTCGGCGCTACCGGGGAGGGCGAATTCATGATTGATGTCATCCGTGTGTCCGGCGGTTACGGAAAAACGGATGTCTTACAGGACATCAGCTTTGCTGTAAAGCCGGGTGAGTTTTTAGGAATTCTTGGTCCGAACGGCAGCGGAAAAACGACTTTGCTGAACATGTTGTCGGGAACAATCGCGCCTCGAAGCGGCGAGGTGCTGCTTGAATGCCGTTCAGTCGGGGCGTACCAAACGAAGGAGCTCGCTCGCAAAATGGCGGTCCTTCCTCAAAAAACGGAGCAGGCCTTTTCCTTTACGGTGGAGGAAACGGTACAGTTTGGCCGCTACGCGTATCAATCAGGCCTTTTTCGGCAGCTGACAGCGGAAGACCATGATATCGTGAAGAGGGTGATGAAGCAGACAGACACGCTTCGTTTCGCTCAAAAATCCATTCATGAGCTGAGCGGCGGAGAGCAGCAGCGGGTGTATTTAGCGCAGGCACTTGCCCAGGAACCCGAATATTTGCTGCTTGATGAACCGACGAGTTTTCTCGATTTGTCATTTCAAAAGAGTCTGCTTGATTTAATGAAACAAGAAACGGCTGCATCCAAACTCGCAGTGGTCGGGGTGTTTCATGATGTGAATATTGCGAGTTTATACTGTGACCGCCTGTTGTTGTTGAAAGATGGAAAAGCGGAAGTTCTTGACCGCCCGGAAGCTGCCCTTTCTGCCGAGGGTATCGGAAGAGTGTATGATACGGGCATCACAGCGCTGGACCATCCTCAGCGTGCAAATCCGCAGTTTACGATCAAGGCGAAAACCATCCCGGAGAAAACCGAGCCCCTCTTTTTAAAAGAGCAAATTGAACAATATTTGCCGCATGGCATCGCATTTTCGGCAGACCGCCCGCTGCGTCTTCTGTCCTCTGAAGCAGGCTTTGCGTGGAGACGAAAGCTTGTCTTCGCAAGCGGAAACAACTCTGGATGGCCGCATGACCTGTCAGCCTATGAACAGGAAACGCTGTTTATCCAACATGATGCTGAATTGGCTGACTGTCATATTGTGTCGGAAAACGGTGATCTTTGCATCGTCGGTATGAAAGATACGGCGGGGCGTTTGATCATGTGGGTGCTAGTTGACGGCTGTTTGCAAGATGGTCAATTTGTGACGGCGATAAGCGCTGCAGCAAATGCCGCAGCCCAGCACCATGTTCCGTGCAGCGATGTGCTTGTAGCTGCCACTCAATCCGGCCGGTCAGCGGATCAAACCGCCTTTTTTACAGAAATTCAAAATAAAACAGCGGCTTGTGTGAAAGCTTTAAAAGGTTAATTTGACCTGCTTTGGTCACGCTCCCCTAAGATAGACAGTTGAAATAAAAAATTCTGTTTCTCTAAGCAGCCGTTACAAACGGAGTATACTAATAGGTACAAGTAATAAAGAGGGGAGAAGGAAATGAAACTATACACAAAAACAGGCGATCAGGGAAAAACGAGTTTAATTGGCGGAAAGGCTGATAAAGATCATCTTAGAGTGGAAGCGTACGGCACATTGGATGAAGCAAACAGTTTCATCGGGCTGGCCCAGTCTTATTTAAAAGCGGAAGAAGCGCTGTTTCGAGATGTTCTGTCAGAGTTGACCGCCATCCAGCATGAGCTGTTCGACTGCGGCACTGATTTGGCGCATGTCAATGTTCAGGAAGAAGGCAAGCTCAAGGCTGAATCGATCACGATTCTTGAAAAACGAATTGATGCCTATGTCGAGGAAGCGCCGCGGCTGACCAAGTTTATTCTTCCGGGCGGAACAGAACCGGCATCATTTTTGCATGCGGCGAGAACGGTCATCAGAAGAGCTGAACGAAAGATTGTCGCTTTGGCCAAAGAAGAAGACATTCCGCCGCTTGCGCTGCCATACGTCAACCGGCTGTCCGATTATTTATTTGCGGCGGCGCGCATTGTCAACCACCGGCTCGGGGAAGTGGATGTCGAATATGAACGAAGCGCTGATGTATTCCGGACAAAGAAAAAATCATGATTGAGCCATCCACCAATCGTGATCGAACAGAAAAGGGGCCGATTGATCAAATCAAGCCGTTTTCCGGCAGGGGAAAACGGCTTTTTGTCGTAAATTTTAAGTAAGCGTTTTCAAAGAGAGGGAGTGTTCAAGTGGTCAATCGGGAGGCAGCTGCTATACGGCTGACGGTTTCGAAGGATGGAGACGGCGAATTTCAAACCGTTCAAGAGGCGATCGATGCTTTGCCTGAGTACAGTCGGGAACAGAAAGTGATATTCATCAAAAAAGGAGTTTACAAAGAAGTCGTTCATATTCCGGCTACAAAGCCGTTTGTGAAGCTGATCGGCGAAAATCGTTACGAGACTGTGATTACGTATGACAACTATGCCGGAAAAGAAAAGGAAGGAGGAGGGAAATACGGCACGACCGGAAGTTCAAGCGTGTTTATTTATGCGGATCATGTTGAAGCCGAAAATTTGACGTTTGAAAACTCGTTCGACCGCACGAAAGTCGACACGACCGATACGCAAGCGGTGGCGGTTTATGCGAAAGGAAACAGAATGACGTTCAAACATGTCAGGTTTATAGGCAGGCAAGATACACTGTTTGTCAATGAAGGTACACAATATTTTTATCAATGCTATATAGAAGGCGATGTCGATTTCATTTTCGGAGGAGCAAGAGCCGTGTTTGAAGAGTGCCAGATCCATAGCGCTGACCGCGGGTCCGCTACAAACAACGGTTATGTGACAGCTGCGAGCACGCATATCGCAAAGCCGTTCGGTTTATTGATGACAAACTGCAGACTGACAAGCGATGCCGCAGATGGAACGGTATACCTCGGGCGCCCTTGGCATCCGGGAGGAGACCCCGACGCCATCGCCAGTGTACTATATCACCGCTGCGATTTAGGCGCACACATCAAGCCTGAAGGATGGACGGATATGTCGGGCTTTTCGGCAGCCGATGCCAGATTGTATGAATACGAGAATACGGGTCCGGGTGCGATATCACATGAGGATCGAAGACAGCTTGCCGATCATGAGGCTGAGAAATGGACAATTGAAAACGTATTGGACGGCTGGAATCCTAAAGTTGAATCATAGCAAGGCAACGTGCAGAAAGACCGCTCTCTGGCTGAGATGAGCGGTCTTTTTATGCGAGCGGGTCCGATGTGCCGTACGACCAGGGTCGTACGGCAAAATCAATCTGTGACTCGTTTTGTCGAAGCCTGAAATTGACTATAGTAAAGACATGAACGAGAAAGGAGGAGCAAATATGAATATAAATGGGAAGTCCATCATCGGCTTTTTTCTAATCCTTTTTGGCGTCTCCCTGTTCTTCGGCGGAGGCCATTTCGGCGGATTGGTTACAGGTGCTATTGGAGCATTGCTTCTATTCTATTCCGTGAAAAAATGGAAGGAAGGACGCCAGTTTGCCGCGGTACTGGCCGCGATCTTCGGCATCATGTTTTTGGGAGGGTCATTGCCGTTTCTGATCGGCATCGCGGTTGCTGCAGCGATGGTTTATTTCGGATGGAAAATGATGAAGCAGGATGACAAACAGGATGACATCCTTTATTCAGAGAAAACGGAGCCTTCCGCAGCTTCATATGACACAGGCTTTGATGCAGAGTGGGAAGACTTTTTGAAAAAGAATAAATAATATTTTAGGAGGACGAGATCATGGCTTTAAAAAGAATCAGAGACATGTTTGTCGCATCAGTAAATGAAGGATTGGATAAACTTGAGAACCCACGGGTGATGCTGAATCAATACGTACGCGACATGGAAAGCGATATCGCCAAGGCGAAGCATACCATCGTCAAGCAGCAGACAATTGAACATAGTTTTAAAGGAAAAGTGGAAGAAGCCGAAAAGCTTGCTGTAAAGCGAAGAAACCAGGCTCAGCTCGCTTTTGATGCGGGTGAAGAAGAACTTGCTAAAAAGGCGCTCTCAGAAATGAAGTATTTTGAAGAAAAAGCTGCTGAATATAAGGACGCTCACCAGCACGCGAAAAAGCAGCTTGCCGAATTAAAGGAACAGCTTGAGACACTCGAAATTAAACTGCGTGATGTCAAAGACCGCAAGCATGCGCTGATCGCCAGGGCAAACGCGGTGAAAGCGAAAGAACATATGAATGCATCATTTAATAAAATCGACAGCGAAAGCGCCTACCGGGAATTTATGAGAATGGAAAACCGCATTGAAGAGATGGAAACAAAGGCGAACAGCTATGCTGAATTATCCGCTTCACCAAGCAGCCCATTCGGCCGCCTTGAATATGAAAAAGAGGTGGAAGAAGAGCTGGAAAAAATGAGGGCTAAAAAGACAGGCTTGGAAAAGCAGACGCCTGCGGGAAATGCATAAACGAATAGGGGCGCTCACAGGCCCCTTATGCAATTTTTGATTTCTTTCATAGATCATTTTCCTTATAATAAGGAGCATACACTTACTAGCCGAAAGGGTAATCCAAATGAAAAAAACGGTTGGAAAACTGCTGATCATCGCCGGCATTCTCATCCTTGCCGGCATGATGCTGAATGGGCGCGAAGGTTTTTCTTTCTTCGGCTTCGATGACGAGTCAGCCCGCACATATCATGCACAGGCAAAAGACATCGATAAACTTGACATTGATGCAAAGAGCATAACAGTCAACATTCAAGCTGAAAACCGCGATGATATAAAAGCCGAGATTTCGGGAAAAAACGTCCGGCTTGATTCGTCTGAACAGGGGCGTACACTCCGGCTTTCCGCTGATTCGAAGGGCTTTTGGCCGTTTTTCTGGAATAAAAAAGAGCTGATTGTCAAGATCCCTTCTGAATATAAAGAAGATCTGTCGATTTCTTCGGGAAGCGGAAATGTCAAACTGTCCGGCGGCGGTCTGCATTTGCGAAATGTAGCCTTGAAGTCGGGAAGCGGCAGCCTCAAGGCCGATGATCTTCAGGCGGTAAACCTTTCTGTAAAAGGGACCTCGGGGTCGGTCAGGCTGGAAAACGTTCAAACCACAGATGGTGACATCCGCTCCACATCCGGTAATACAAAACTTGAAAATGTCACCGGAAGACTGAGCATCAAACAGACTTCGGGCAATTTGCGCGCTTCATTTGCAGAGATCAACGATCCTCTGAGCATCAAACAAACATCCGGAAACACCAAGCTTAAACTTCCCGATGATGCCGACATCAGTCTTAAAGCCGAGTCGACAAGCGGAAACATCAGTCATTCCTATTCATTTGACCAAGTCGCCAATGAGAAGCGGACGCTGACTGGAAAAAAAGGAAATGGAAAAAATAAAATCGACATCTCTATCACGAGCGGGAATGTCTCAATTGAATAATCAACAAAAAGAAAGGGGGCTCGAGTCAGCATGCGTCTTACTAAAAACCAGCTGATCGGACTGATCATCGTACTCTTCGGAATCAGCATATTTTTGCAAAACAGCGGGCTTGGAGACGCGTTATTCTGGCCGCTCGCTTTTCTTTTTGCCGGTTATTTTCTCCATAAATATTCCCGCCGCTGGCTCGGGTCTGTCATGTATATCTTTGCGGGCTTTCTGCTGCTGAAGGACATCTTCAGCATTACATTCAGCCTGTTCGGCTTCTTCTTTGCCGCTTTCTTAATTTATGCGGGATACCGGCTGGTGACAAACCAGCCGGTATTTGACCGCCATAAGCCGAAAGGCAGGGAGAAGGAAAAGACGGATTCCAAGCCGCTTCAGGAGAAGAACAGCCCGGGACAGCGCAGCTTCTTTTTCGGTGATGTAAAATTGATGAAAACACCTTTTGACTTAAATGAATTGAATATCTCCGGGTTTATCGGTGACGTGAAAATCGATTTGTCAAAAGCGATTATTTCAGAGGGAGAAAACACCATCGTCATCACGGGGTTGATCGGAGATGTCGATATTTACATCCCGTCCGACCTTGAAGTGTCCATCAGCTCCTCTGCGTTCATTGGAGACATTGACGTTATCGGCGGCCGAAAAAGCGGCATCGGCAATCAAATCTATACCGAGACAGAGAATTACGAGCAGTCGGCACGACGGGTCAAAATTTCGATTTCGCTGTTTATCGGCGATGTGGATGTGCGGTTCATATGAGAACGAACAGGCTTGCAAACATTCAATGGCGCGCCGTCCGCTTATCCCTTGGTGTCAGCTTTACGATTTTTCTTGCTGTATTGGGCTTTATGCTGTTTTATTACCAGCTGGATCCGAGGGTGCTCATCGTTTCCAGGTGGTTCGGGATTCCGTTTATCGCACTTCTCGCATTGATCAGCACAGCTGTCGGGTTCGGCTCAGGCTATATGTTCGGCAATCAGCTGAAAAAACGGCTTGAAAAGCTGATCGAGTCTATTCTAAAGTACGAAAACGGCAACTTTGCCTACCGGATTCCATCGCTTGGAGACGATGAGATCGGGCTGGCCGCCGACCAGCTCAATGAGATGGCCGAACGGATCGAAAGACAGGTTGCCTCTTTGCAAAAGCTGTCCAATGAGAGAGCGGAATGGCAGGATCAAATGAAAAAATCGGTGATCTCCGAAGAGCGGCAGCGTCTCGCGCGCGAATTGCATGATGCGGTGAGCCAGCAGCTGTTTGCGATTTCCATGATGACTTCAGCTGTTTTGGAGGGAATCGATGCTGCGGCTGATGAAAAGCTCGCTCAAAGGCTGAAAATGGTCGAAAAAATGGCGGCCGATGCCCAGAATGAAATGAGGGCGCTGCTTTTGCATTTACGACCTGTTACCCTTGAAGGGAAAGGTCTACAAGAAGGGCTTGCAGACCTTTTGAAAGAATTTAAAGCGAAACAGTCGATCGACATCGATTGGGAGATTGAGGATGCGGGCAAACTTCCGAAAGGTGTGGAAGACCACCTGTTCAGGATCGTTCAAGAAGCGCTCTCAAACGTGTTCCGGCATTCAAAAGCGACAAAAGTCACCGTCAGACTGCTGCTCAGGAACAAACAGCTCCAGTTGAAAGTCATTGACAATGGCGAAGGATTTAAGATGGATGCCGTCAAAACATCTTCGTACGGGCTGAACTCGATCAAGGAAAGAGCCAGCGAAGTCGGCGGAGTGGCAGAAATCATTTCATTTACGGGAAAAGGAACACAGGTTGATGTAAAGGTTCCGATTTTTGAACAACAAAAAGGAGAGGCTTAAAAGGTGATTCGAGTATTGTTAATTGATGATCATGAAATGGTGAGAATGGGGCTGGCCGCTTTCCTGGAATCCCAGCCTGATATTGAAGTGATTGGGGAGGCATCAGACGGAAAGCGCGGCGTTGAATTGGCGCTTGAAACCAAACCCGACGTGATTTTGATGGATCTTGTGATGGAAGGGATGGACGGAATTGAGGCCACGAAACAAATATGCCGGCAGCTTGCCGATCCGAAAATCATCGTTCTGACGAGCTTCGTTGATGATGACAAGGTCTATCCGGTCATCGAAGCCGGAGCGCTCAGCTATTTGCTGAAAACGTCGAAAGCGAGTGAAATCGCCGATGCGATCAGGGCTGCGAGCGTCGGAGAACCAAAGCTTGAAGCCAAAGTCGCAGGAAAAGTGTTGTCCAAGCTGAGACATTCAGCCGGCGAACAGCCCCTTCATCAATCGCTGACAGCAAGAGAATTGGAAATCCTCAAACTTGTAGCAGAGGGCAAGACAAACAAAGGTATTGCCGAAGAATTATATATCACCATTAAAACAGTTAAAACGCATGTGACGAACATCCTTTCCAAGCTTGAAGTCGACGACCGGACACAAGCCGCAATCTACGCCCACCGAAACAAACTTGTCGACTGATCAAACAAAAAACAGCTTTCTCAAGAAAGCCGTTTTTCAGCCGTTCCAATATTTTCGATCCTCGGCTGCAGGAAGAGTGAATGAATCTGTTTCAACCGTGCGGGCGGTAAGTTGGGCGGCCTCGTTTTCTTCGCGTGCATGTTCGCCCGCTGTACCGTTTTGGCAAATGATGTCGAGCCGCTCGGCCACTATGGCATTGTGTTTCTCCTGCAAGTCGATCAACTTGCCGATGCCTAGCAAAATGAATCCGCCGATGAAGCAAAAAAACGGAGTGGTGAGGTATGTGCCGATCGTGAAGAAAAGCATCGACTGCGAATCCTCCATAAACGGATCATAGGCGACATCACTGATAATGAATCCGGACAGAATGACTGCCGCTGCAATCAAAAAAATGCCTGTCATGTGCAATATCCGCTTCAAGCTCATCACCCTTTCAAACACATTCTATCAGAAAAACGGGGCGCTATCTGCTTTTTGTCGCACCTTTTGTTCCAAAGTCCTGAATCGTCGCTTTAATATGATAGTCGATATAGGCTTCGCTGAAGTGTTTGTCCCAATTGAATCTGTCTTTTTCCCACTCCTTCGGAAAATTGATCCGCGCATTGTCGGAAAAATCGGTGACGTCCGTTTTGATATCGTGCTGCAGGACATGGATCAGCTGCTCAACCCGCTTTTTGATGTCTTTTTGAACCGATTTCTCTATGTTTTTTATATATTGGTCATTAAAAGAATCCTCTCCAAGATACCAGTCCTCTGACAGCCTTCCTTTAATATTGGCATTTACGACGAATTTGTACTTTCCGTTCTGCCTCATCGCCCGCACGCGGTGGGTCATCGAAAACACTTCATACGAGAACAAATGTCCATCATGCCTTGAGTCGATCACTCCGCCGATGGCATTGCCAGTTAATAAATTCAGCGCTTCGATCTGAGACGGCGAAAGGTTTGCATGGTATTTGTTGTTTTTGATCACGGCGCCGCCTTCAAGCTGAAGCTGTCCTTTTTCGATCACAACCTTCGGCATGATATAAGATAAATCAGACTGCATTTTAATCGAAATATCGTTCAATGTGACGGGCTTGAGCAGCTTGATCGTCGAAGCTCTGTTTTCAGAGATGCTGTGGATCACGTCGGACGCAGGGTCACTTGCACCATCAACCTTCAGTATGCTGTCGGCAGCTCCGGGCGTCATATAGACCTCGCTGCTCCTTCTGATGCTGTTGTCCCTAATAAATTGATTGATCAATGCTTCCAGAGAAATATCGGATACAAGCTCCTCTGAGAAAATCAGGACTTGCAGATGCTGCGAGAATACCGGGAAATTTTTCAAAGCGGTGGAACGGATGGTTTGATGGACCGTGTTTCCGGAGGTGGACACCACTTTAGACGGATCCTGAGCGCTGCCGTCTTGTCCGATCTTTTTAGGAACAAGAAACTGATACGTCAATTTCACGTTTTTATCGTCCTCGCCTTTATCGAGGGCAAGGCCGATGGCGATGCTAAGCTTTTCGATCTGCCTGCTGTCCCAGCAGCCTGTTAAAAGGAGAAGCAGAGAAAGGGCTGCTAACATTCCCTTTTTTTTCATGAAGAAGTAAACCTCCTTTTGATAGACACGAGCAAAAAGATCATAAGCGGAAGTGCACAGAAGACAACGATAAAGATATATCCAAGGTAGTCGCTGAAGGCGCTGACCTGGTTGGCGTCCCGCGGGACAAGGGATGCTAGATAGATGACAACGCCGATGAAGAGGACGTTTTTTTTCACAGGCCATCCGAATACGTTTTCAAGTCCTGAAGCGGCAAAGTACGTATAGACGACAAACGTTGTGAAAAACTGGATCGTCCAAATGACGAGCAAAAACGATTCGAACCTTTCGATGAAAATCCCTCTTATCTCAAAAGACTGAAACAACGAGATCGTCGGCCATGTCAACGTCATGACCTCAGTCGCGGTCAGCGCCCCGACAACGACCGCAAAGGTGAGGATATATAAGAAGAGCGGTATCCCAAATCCAATCGCCGATGCCTTAAAAAGCTTTTCTTTGTTTTTGACGTATTTCGGCAGAAACATCATCAGCTCCACCCCTAAAAATGAAATGGAAACGACCGTCAAAGCTCTGCTGACCGGCTCCAAACCAAGGCCGAGAACCGGCCGCAAATGGTTCAGCTGAAACATATTCAGGCTCAGTCCGCAGACGATCAGAAGAATGACAATGGTAACGGACAGGAAGAACGGGAATATCTTTGACATATCGCTGATACCCCCGACAACCAAATAAATTGCACAAACAATAAAAGCGAAAATCGTCACGCTCATCGGCGTGAACTGAAGAAGGAAAAACTTTGCCATTTCAGCCATCGCCCTGGCTTCAAAGCTGGCCACGCCCATGAAGTATAAAACGATTAACAGGTTGAGAATATTCCCGATTATAAAGCCGCAGCCTTCTCTTGTGTAATCAAAAAAAGACAGGACGTTGTGTTTTTTAACGATTTTTGCATTGATGTAGATAATGAGAAAAAAGACAAGCCCCTCAAAGATTAATACGATCCATCCGTCCGGCGACAGCGTTTTTTGCGTCAGCGCCCTGGGCAGCGTCAGCAGGCCTGCGCCAAGCATTGTGCTGGTTATGATCGAAGCGGCTTCATACGTGCTAATCCGATCGTGCTGATTTTTTGGATCCATTTTTACGGTTCACCTCCCGAGCTTTTGTTGGCAGACGAATAATGGCTTCATCCGTATGTTTTAAGCTGAAAAAATGGTTCGGGTTAAAATACGGGATGCCGAAGCTTCTTTGCCTAGCCAAATGGGTGAAGATGGCGAGCATGCACAATATGATCCCGTAAAGCCCGAACACGGCTGCAGCCACCATGGAAATAAAACGAAGCACGCGAAACGACAGACCCATGCCGTACTGCGGCACAGTAAATGAAGCAAGGGCGATAATGCTGACGATGATCACCATCACAGAGCTGACGATATTTGCTTCGACCGCCGCCTGGCCGATGACGACGCCTCCCACGAGGCCGATCGTCTGGCCTAGCGGATTGGGAAGCCGCAGTCCCGCTTCCCGTAAGAGCTCGATCGTCACTTCCATAATCAGCGCTTCAAGGAGCGGCGGAAACGGCACATTTTCGCGCGTGCTCGCAATCGTAACAGCGAGAGCCGTCGGCAGCATGCCTTGATGAAAAGATACAAGCGAAATATAAAACGCCGATAGGAACAGGGTGATGAAAATCGAACTGAACCGAAGAAATCTGATCAAGGTCGTGGCGATCCATCTTTCGTAAAAATCGTCCGGGGACTGCATCACCATTCCGAAAGAAGCCGGCACGATCAGGGCAAATGGCGAGTAATCAACAAAAATTGCGATCCGTCCATTAAACAGCGCTGAAGAAACCTTGTCAGGTCTTTCGGTATTCTGGATCTGCGGAAACGGCGAGTACTTATTATCCTCGATTAATTCTTCAAGAACGCCGGTATCTTGAATATCATCCAGCTGAACTTTTTTCAGGCGCTTTTTAAGATCTTTGATGATCGAATCGTCCGCTTTGCCCTGGATATAGAGAATGGTCGCGTCTTTAAACTTGCTCTTGCCGAGCGGGATTTTTTCCACGGTCAGTTCTTTATCCGGGACACGCTGCCTGACTAGAGCCACATTTGTATCGACATCCTCGATAAAACCGACTTTCGGGCCTCTGACGACGTTTTCCGTATTCACTTCTCCAAGGCTTCTTTTCTTTTTCTCAGCTGTCGGCAGTGCAAATACAGTATTCAAACCGTTGATCAACAGCAGACATTTTCCTTTGAAGATCGCGTTAATCGCGTCCTTTTCTGCTGTAACGGGTTCCGCATTCAGCTTGTTTAAGCGGAGCCGGACATCCTCCAATGAATAGGAGCTGTCATCGGAGACAAGCAATTTCGCAGCCTTCTGGATTTTCTTGTCATCATTCAAATCTTTAAAGTACAAAAAGTAAAAAATGATTCCGTTTTTCAGCATTTTTTTATTTTGAACCAGATCATCGTTATGCTCGAGATGGGGAAGGAGCATTGCGAGATTTTCATGGATGTGTTCCTTGAATTCCGATTGAGTCATGATCGTCACCTGCCCTGGTGTTTCTGGAGTTGTATAGGTTATCTTTTCCTGTTAAAAAAACAATATACTGTGTTACAGTAGTGTTTGGCGAAATTTTCATTGAACAGAGACGGAGTGAGAAAGTTGGCGCAAATCAGGCTTACGGGGAAACCGGAGGAGATTGAACGCATTATTCAATCTTTTTCTAAGCATTATGAGGTTTCATATGTATCGAAAGAATACGGTAAAACAAATCCGAAATATAAATATGCAAAAGATACCCGGGTTTATATTGAGCTAAAATTAAAATAAAGATAAAATTTAAATGGAAGGGTTTTATCGATTTTTATCGAAATATAGAATATTGCAGAATTAGAGAAGGAAGGGATAAGAAAGTGGACTACAGAATTGAAAAAGATACGATGGGTGAAGTCAAGGTTCCCGCCGATAAGTTTTGGGGAGCCCAAACCCAAAGAAGCAAGGAGAACTTTAAAATCGGTTCCGAGAAAATGCCGCAGGAAATTGTGTATGCGTTTGCAATCTTGAAAAGAAGCGCTGCGATTGCCAATGAAAAGCTTGGAAATCTTGAGGCGGAAAAAAAGGAAGCGATTGTTTCCGTATGCGATGATATTTTAGAAGGAAAGTATGACAGCCATTTTCCGCTGGTCGTCTGGCAGACCGGCAGCGGAACACAGAGCAACATGAATATGAATGAAGTCGTGGCAAACAGGGGAACGGCTTATTTGCAGGAAAAAGGATCAAGCCTGAAGATTCACCCGAATGATGATGTCAACCGCAGCCAAAGCTCTAACGACACATTCCCGACAGCGATGCACGTGGCTGCTGTTCTCGCGATTCACGATAAACTGATCCCGGCGATTGACCGCTTGAGAGGCACGCTGCATGAAAAAGCTGAAGCGTTCAAAGACATTGTCAAAATCGGCCGCACTCATTTGCAGGACGCGACACCGCTGACATTGGGACAGGAAATCAGCGGCTGGGTATACATGCTGGACCGTTCTAAAGAGATGATCCTTGAAGCGGCTGACAAAATCCGCGATCTTGCCATCGGCGGAACCGCCGTGGGAACAGGCATTAATGCTCACCCTGAATTCGGAAACACTGTTGCCGGAGAGATCAGCGCCTTGACCGGACAGACATTCAAAAGCTCGTCTAATAAGTTTCATGCGCTGACAAGCCATGATGAACTGACACACGTGCATGGCGCACTTAAAGCGCTTGCAGCAGATCTCATGAAAATCGCCAATGATGTCAGATGGCTTGCAAGCGGACCGCGCTGCGGAATCGGCGAATTGATTATTCCGGAAAATGAGCCGGGAAGCTCGATCATGCCTGGAAAAGTAAACCCTACGCAAAGCGAAGCGCTGACAATGGTCGCATCCCAGATCATGGGGAATGACGCAACGATCGGCTTTGCCGCGAGCCAGGGGAACTTTGAGCTGAACGTCTTTAAACCGGTGATTATTTACAATTTCCTGCAATCCGTTCAGCTTCTTGCCGACGGCATGAATTCATTCCATGACAAGTGTGCCGTGGGAATCGAGCCTAATCGGGAAACAATTGAAAAGAACCTGACCAATTCTCTCATGCTGGTTACGGCTTTAAATCCGCATATCGGATACGAAAATGCGGCGAAAATCGCGAAGCTGGCCCATAAAGAGAGGCTGACGCTGAAAGAAGCGGCGCTCAAGCTGAACCTTTTAACAGAGGAGCAGTTCGACGAAGTTGTAAAACCTGAAGAAATGGTGAAACCGAAAGCATAATCAACAAACCGGCTGCATGCATTGCAGCCGGTTTTGTTTTGCAGATCATCCGTGCGGATGGTGCATGTCTTTTTTAATCAATTCAGCGAGTTTGTCCGTTTCTTTTCGAATCGCGTCATATTCCTTCAAGTTGGATATCATGCCTTTGATGATGGCGTTTTTGCGCTTTTCTTTTCTAAGCTCTTTTTCCAGAATATCGAGGCTTTCGGCAAGGTCGGCAGGAGGAGCGCCGTTGTACCGCTTGTTCGCTTTGACCCGCATTTCATTGAGGAGGGCGTCTTTCAGCGGATCAAATGTGTAAAACGGGCCGAACCACTCGTCTGCTTTTTCGAATGAGATCAGCGGCTGATCATTGCGCTTGATCATCCCCTTTGCCAAATCGTCGAGGCGGTTCAGCATGTGGTCGGCGAGAGACTGCAGGTCGAACGAATGGTGCAGCAAAATCATCAGGTCAAGATAAACATCGCTCATTCCATTGATCATAAAGCACAATTCGGCGCTGTACGGTTCAATGTCTTTGCCGTAAATGTTCTGGATGTTTTCGATGTGCAGCCTGAGCGTGGTTCTCCGCATTTTTTTCGCGAACGCTTCAATTTCTTCATTGATCGGCATTGACCGCTCATTAAACTGCATCGTGATAAACTCTTTGTGCTCCAAAATGTTTTCGAAAAAAACGACGAGCTGCATCCGGTACACATCGCGCGGGTGGTCATGCTCCGTTTTGATTTTCTGAATTCGGGTAAAGATTCTTTCATAGTAGTAGTGAAGGACTGAAAGGAGGAGCGCTTCCTTTGATTTAAAATAAATGTAAAAAGCGCCTTTTGACATTTGGCACTCTTTTGCAATCTCCTGAACTGAAGTAGAGCTGTATCCTTTTTTTGCGAAAAGTTTGATGGCTGTTTCAATAATGACTTTCTCTTTTTGTTTCATGGCTTTCACCTTCCTGAAAGATCGAACCCGAAAGCGGCTTTCGGCGGACCGTGGTGACTGGCGGGTCACTTTTTCTGCTCCGTTATATTTTTAACTGGATTGTAACTTGTTTTTTTGTTTGATATTATTTATATTATAAAGTAAGGTGACCGAGTGGTCAAAATTTGTGGAGAAAGGGTGAAGGTTGATGAAAGAAATCGATGATATGATCAGGCGTCTGCGCAGCAGGGGAATTAAGGTGGACAAAGTCAAATATCCAAAGCATGTCCTGTGCGAAAAGAAATGGATGAAAAAGCCGAAAAACACGATGAAGCCGAGCTACCGGGATTTCAACGGCTATTCGTTTATATGAAAAAAGACTGCAGCGTCTACAGTCTAATTTCGCGGAACGGATATTGAGTAGCACACACCGGTTTGATCATTCCGAATGGTCATGTCAGCATGGTGGAGCGTCAAAATTCGTTTAACGATGCTGAGTCCAATGCCGAATTCGCCTTTCTTCCCTTTATTAAAAGGCTCATACAGGCTGGAAACCATCTCTTCTTCAATGTGTGGTCCGTCATTTTTAATGGTGATCAACGTATGTTTTTTCGTCGACCTGACGCTGATTTCAATGCATGTCTCCGCATAGCGGATCTGGTTTTCAAGAACGTTTTCCAACAGCTTGCTCCATTGTTCTTGATCGCCCGTCAACATTGTTTCCTCTTCAAGATCAATCTTCCAGTTCAATTCTTTTTTGGACCATTTCAAGCGTTCAACAACTTCTTTAATGACCTCTTGTATATCAAAAGTTCCGTACTGTCTTTCTTGTCTCAGCAAATAATCAAGCTTTGTCAAATAAAGAAGATCCTTGATTTTCTTTTCGAGTTTTTCCGCTTCGCCTTCAATGACTTCAATCGTGTTTTCCAAATCTCCTTTAGGATAGATGCCGTCTTTGATCGACTGGGTATACCCGCGGATGACCATGACCGGTGTTTTCAGATCGTGTGAGATGTTTTGCAGGAGCGTGCGTTCTGTCTCATCTTTCTGGATGAGTTTTTGCCGCATGTCCTCAATGGTGTGTCCGAGCTTGCCGATTTCGTCTTCCCTGTCGACAATCACGGGATCATCCCAATCCTGTTTAGAAATTTGTTTGACGTGTTTTTCAAGCGTGACGAGCGGTCTTGATAAATATTTCGCAAGCCAGATTGAAGGAATCCAGCTCAGCAAAATGACGACAATCAAAATAAACAGCAGCTGCTTAAACAGCGTCTGGGACAAATCGTCCCTGTATGAATCAAGCGCATAGGACAACAGCAGAAACGTCTGGTCCTGGGTCTGGATTTTTTTGAGCACAAAGAAAATGTGCTCTCCGTTGACATTCTCCGAATACCTTTTTGATGGCTCGTCCTGTCTTTTGCCGAGCTTCTGCACCTTCTCGATAAATGAATCGGGGAGAATCTGCGGGCTTTGATAGACGGTTCCTTTCTCAGGCAGCAGGACGTGCTGAACATGGCGGTTTGTGCTGCGCGAGCCGCTGCTTCCGCCGAAGCCTCTTTCCGGTGAATCGGAAAATCCGTATTCTGTCAGAACATGCTGCTCATTTTCAATGTTTGTATAAATTTCGTCAGTAAAAAAGTTCTGCAATGTCGTCGAGAATAAAAACGTCAGCAAAATCGAGACCGTTAACAGGATGCCGCAAATGACACTCCAAATTTGAAAGGCGAGCGACCTGTTCTTCATGATTTCAACATCCTGTAGCCGAACCCGTAGATGGTTTCCACTTTCAGTTCGGGCATTTTCTTGCGCAGCCTTCTGACAAGATCATCGACGACGCGGTCGGTTCCGAAGTAATCGTCTCCCCAGACGCTGACGAGGATATCCTCCCTTGAAAAGGCGCGGCCTTTGTTGTTTATAAATAGAAGCAGAAGATCAAATTCCTTTGACGTCAAATTGATCATGCTGCCATTTTCATAGACTTCTCTCAAGTCTTCATAGACTTCATAGCAGGAAACAGGCGTTCCTTTTTTCATGTCTCCCGGTTCTTCTTTATATATCAATTTGAGCAGCTTTTGCACGCGGATGATCAGCTCTCTGGGGAGAAACGGCTTAGATATATAGTCACTGCTGCCCAGCTCAAGCCCCAGCACTCTGTCAATATCGGCATCGCGCGCAGAAATAAAAATGACGGGGACTTCCGGATCATGATTTTTTATTTCTTTTATTAGCGTATACCCGTCGATATCTGGTAACATGATATCGAGAATCCATAAATGAGGTGACTGGCCTATTTTTTGCCTGGCACTTTCACCGTTTAGAAAAGAAGTGACGTGCCAGCCTTCACTCTCTAAGTATTTTGTCAGCAATTCATTTAAATTCTCTTCATCTTCAACTAGATAAATGGAGTATGACAAGGGCGGTTCACATCCTTTCTACGTCATTATACTAGTTTTAACATAAGTCTGGTCAATTTTCATAATTTCACATATTCTTTTCATTTTTATCCCACAATGTTTTCGTAACATACTCATCAGGGAAGAAAGGGAAATGAACACAGAGTGAACGACGGCCGGGTCTCTTTTTTTGTGGATGTTAAAGCTTTTATGCCATTTGCGATAGTTGAAGACAAGAAAAATAAAGGAAGTGTACGCTTATGGATTTTAGACGCGATGACGAACAAAAACATGCAAATGAAGAGCAGCTTCAAGAAGAAGCGCAGACGCCGCAAACGGCAGGTTCTGAGGAGCAGCAGTCAGAACAGCCGGCAAAGGAACCCGAGCTGATTTTAAAGAAGGATACAGACGATCAGTCAGATCTTACGAATAAAGAAACCGCTGCAGCCTTAGAAGATGCCAAGGAAACGAGAGCGGCAAAAGAAAAGCGGCGTAAGGCTTCGTGGTTGAGCCCGATTTTGGGCGGCATCATCGGGGGCGGCTTAGTGCTTGGAATCTCTCCGTATCTTCCGGGCGATCATCCGAGTGAAACAGCCGGAACCGGACAGACAGAGCCAAAGCAGTCACAGAATTTCACCACAAAACCTGTCACAAACGCAGATAACGTGCCTGATATGGTGGAAGATTTAGAGCCTGCGATCGTCGGCGTTTCCAATATCCAAACGAGCTTCGGCTTTTCTGAGGATGACGTGGAGGAAAGCGGTACGGGATCAGGCGTCGTCTTTAAGAAAGACGGCGGCAAGGCCTATATTATTACAAACAACCATGTCGTTGAAGGCGCTTCGAAGGTGACCATCTCCTTATACAACGGTAAGACAGCGGATGCCAAGATTATCGGCAGTGACGCTTTGACTGATCTGGCTGTTTTAGAGATCAGCAGCAAAGGCGTTGATAAGGTTGCTAGTTTCGGAGATTCCGCAAAACTTCGCGCCGGTGAAAAAGTAATCGCGATCGGAAACCCTCTCGGCCTTCAATTTTCAAGAACGGTTACAGAAGGTATCATCAGCGGTGTCAACCGGACAATTGAAGTCTCCACATCTGAAGGGAATTGGGATATGAACGTCCTTCAGACAGATGCGGCGATCAACCCTGGAAACAGCGGCGGACCTCTGATTAACAGCAGCGGGCAGGTCATCGGCATCAACAGCCTGAAGATCAGCCAAAGCGGTGTTGAATCGCTTGGTTTCGCGATTCCGAGTAACGATGTTCAGCCGATCGTTGACGAGCTTTTGGAAAAAGGAAAAGTGGAACGGCCTTTCCTTGGTGTACAAATGATCGATATGCAGCAGGTGCCGGAACAGTATCAGCAAAATACGCTTGGCCTTTTCGGAGACCAGCTCAATAAAGGCGTGTACGTCGATAAAGTATCGCCGAAATCGCCTGCGGCTGATGCGGGCATGAAAGCCGGCGACGTCATCACCAAAATGAACGGCAAAAACGTCGAAACCACTTCAGACCTCAGAAAAATTCTTTATACTGAAGCAAAAGCAGGAGATACCGTCACATTTGAGGTGCTGAGAAACGGAAAGCAAACAACAATGAAAGCAAAACTTGCGAAAAGTAAATCATAAATAAAAGCCATGGCGTCTGCCATGGCTTTTTCATATTACTTGTCCAAAAATGAAGAAAGCATCCAAATTTGCTTATCAATTTCCTCTGTCAGGGCGATATAAAGGTCAGCGGTAGAATGGTCTGATTTGTCTTCCGCCAGTTCTATGGTATGCTGAATTTCATCGCGGATTTGACGGTAATCGCTGACAAGTGCGGAAACCATTTCTTCGGCCGTTTTTTCGTATCCGTCTTCCTCGATTGTGCCGTGGTCAAGGTATTCTTTCATTGTGGCAAGCGGCTGTCCGCCGATGGCCAGCAAGCGTTCCGCGACCACATCTGCTGTTTCTGCGGCATGGTTGTAAAGCTCTTCGAATTTTTCATGAAGGGTAAAGAACTGCGGCCCTTTTACATACCAGTGAAAACGGTGAAGCTTCGTGTAGAGAATGAACCAGTTGGACAAATTCGTATTCATTGAGTTTTCAAGTACAGGATTTTGCTGTTTTAATTGTTGAGAGATCATGTGATATTTCCTCCTCGTGTTTTCATTTGTTAATTATATTATAACAAATATAAAATTAAAATCAATACTAAATTATAATTATTTTAAATAACCTTATTTAAACAAATTTTTTATGACCGCGCGTTCCCAAATCCGCCATGGCAGGGCGTTGTGGAGGAGAATCAGGAGGCGGACGCCCCTGCCGATCGGATAGCGCAGCCTGTTCAGCCGCTTTTTTACCGCGAGGCGGCAGATCAGTTCAGCCACATCATCAGGGTTTCCGTAATGTTGGCGGCTCGCCGCAATGTAGGCGGAGATCCGCTCAAAATATGTACTGTACCGTGATTCGGCTTCAGGTGCAGTGACCTGGGCGGCAAACGATGTCTCCCAAATCGCCGTCTGATACGAACCCGGCTGGACGACGGCCACATCGATCCCGAATGGGCGGAGTTCGAGGCGGAGGCTTTCTGAAAAGCCTTCAACCGCATGCTTTGATGAAGCATATGCCGAAAAAGCGGGGAAAGCGATCCGCCCGCTGATGCTGCTCAGATTGATGATTTTGGCGCCGCTGTGTTTCTTCATATAAGGAAGGATCGCTTTCGTTACCGCCATCAGGCCGAAAACATTTGTCTCATACTGTTTTCTGTAGTCGTCAAGAGAAAGCTCTTCAGCAAATCCGCCGTATGCCGTTCCTGCATTATTGACGAGAACGTCTATCTGTCCGTACCGTTTCAGCTCTTCGGTAAATGATGAAATCGATTGTTCGTTTGTGACATCTAGTTCGGCGACGGCAATCGATGAATCGATCGAAAGCTCCGCTATGCGGTTCCGCAAAGCTTCAGCTTTTTCTGGATGGCGCGCCGTTGCGATGACGAAATGAGTGCCGGCGAGTTTTAAAGCGGTCAATAAACCAAACCCGCTCGTCGCGCCTGTTACGATGGCGATTTTATTATTCAATGAGTTTCCTCCATTCAAAATTTTGGCTTGTTGACAAAAAAAGGCTTGTCAGCGGCAGTTTATCATTGATAAAATTTAAAAAGTGCTAAAAGACCTATTTTTTTATAAAAAAACGCAAGAGAGAAAGAAGGCAGGGTGACACGATGAATGTTAAACGATCCTTCCTGTTCATTATTGTACTATGTCTGACGCTGTTTTTTCATAGCTCGGCTCAAGCAGGAGAAAAAAATAAACCGGAAATTAAAAGCGTTTCCGCCATATTGATCGATGGGAAATCGGGGCAGGTCCTCTATGAAAAAAACAGCCGCAAAAAAATGTACCCGGCCAGCATTACAAAAATTGCCACGGCGATTTATGCAATAGAAAATGGAAATTTAGAAGATCGTGTGAAAGTCAGCAAAAATGCTGCTCAAACGGAAGGATCAAGCGTATATCTGGAAGCGGGGGAGTCGGTTCCGTTAAAACGGCTGCTCCAGGGGCTCTTGATGAATTCGGGAAATGACGCAGGAACGGCGATCGCCGAACATGTCAGCGGAAGCGTGACACAGTTTGCGGATGATTTGAACGCGTTTATTGCTGAGCATGCGGGAGTGCATGACACTCATTTTGTGAATCCTCACGGACTGTTTGACAAAAATCATTATACGACGTCCGCCGACATGGCGAGAATTACCGAGTACGCAATGAAAAACAAAACGTTTCGAGCGCTTTTTTCGGAAAAGCAAACGGCTTGGCACGGACAGACGTGGGACACGACGCTGAAAAACCATCACCGAATGCTGACAGGTGAGATTCCTTACAAAGGAATAACCGGCGGCAAAACAGGATTTGTGGATGAATCAAAGCATACCCTTGTCACGACGGCAACGCGGGGCAGCCTTGATTTAATCGCCGTCGTCATGAAGGCTGATAGCAAGAAAATGATGTACAGCGATACAAAAACGCTTCTGGATGAAGGATTTCACAATTACGAGACACAAGAACTCAAAAAGGGAGAGGCGTTTACCGACCAGAACGGGACGAGCCATGAACTGAAAAACCCTTTATACGTGACGAAAAAGAAAGGCGAAGCCCTGAGTGAAAATGTAGACAGCGACGGAATTCTGAACATTAAAGGGGAGGACGGCAGGCTGCTTCAGGCTTTGCAAATCGCAGAACCTTTCAGCGCAGAAATAGCAAGCGGCACAGATGGTGTTCACGGTCAGCCGCAAAGTAAAGGCGGATTGTTTTTATTTGTGTTCGGCCTAATCGGTTTATTGACGGCCAGCTATGCGGTCAAACGCATGAGGCAGCTGTAATATGATCAGGGAAGATGCGTGCCGGCTCACAAGCCGGCCGTTTTTTATTTGCCCTGAAAAGGCAAATTTATCTTATAATGGAAACAAGCCAATGAAAGGGGACGGGAATAATGACATTTCATCAACTTAAAGATACGTGGGAGCTCGAGGTTTTCTTTAAAGGCGGGAGCGGCTCCGCCGAGTTCCGTCAATATTTAAATGAGACTAAAGCACTGCTTTCAACTTTTAAACGCTCTGCCGAGGCTCTTACCGTTTCAAAAAGCAGCCTTGATGAATTGAAGGAAACACTGGCGCTTTTTGAAACAATTGATGTTAAAATCCGCGAAGCAGACGCTTTTGTCGGATGTCTCCAAGCGCAGGACACCGCGGATTTAAAGGCGAATGCCCTTAATTTTGAGGTCACCCAGCTCGCTGCCGATGCGCAGAAGGCGCTGGTCGTGCTTGACAGCAAATTTGCCGTTGTCCCAAATGAAGAATGGGAAGCGCTTCTACAAGATGAAGGCATTTCAGATATCGCTTATATTTTGAATGAGAGAAGGGAGCGGGTAACGGAAAAGCTTAGTTCCGAACAGGAAACATTGATTCAAGGCTTGTCTGTTGACGGATATCATGCCTGGGGCGATATGTACGACAGCATCGTCGACCAAATTCAAATTCCGTATGAAGAAGATGGCGAGACGAAAATTCTGTCTGTCGGACAAGCGCAGAACCTGACATCTAAACCTGACAGAAAAATCCGCCGCTCCGTATCGGAAAATTTGAACCACGGCTGGGAACAGCACGCTGATTTGCTCAGCAGCACGCTGAATCACCTCGCCGGTTTCAGACTGAACGTCTATGAGGCAAGAGGCTGGGACAATGTATTGAAAGAACCGCTGAACATCAACCGCATGAAGCAGGAAACCCTTGATGTCATGTGGCAGGTCATTATTGATCATAAAAAGCCGTTTGCAGACTATCTTTCACGGAAGGCATCTATGCTCGGGCTGGATAAACTGAGCTGGTATGACGTCGAAGCGCCGCTCGGTTCAGCGGCAAAGGAATATTCGTATCAAGAGGCAGCCGCTTTTATTACCGGGCAGTTTAAAACGTTTGGAAAAAAGCTCTCCTCCTTTGCCGAAAAAGCGCTCAGAGACAGATGGGTTGAAGCTGAGGACAGGGGAGGCAAGCGCCCGGGCGGCTTTTGCGCCAATTTTCCTGACAGCGGGGAATCGAGAATATTTATGACATTTGCAGGAAGCCAGTCAAACGTTTCTACGCTGGCGCATGAGCTTGGCCATGCCTTTCATCAGGAATCCATGCTGGACGTCAGGCCGCTGAACAGGGCGTACGCGATGAACGTGGCGGAAACCGCGTCCACTTTTGCAGAAATGATCGTGGCTGATGCGGCATTAAAACAAGCCGGTTCAGACGAAGAAAAACTCGTCCTTCTGGAAGATAAGGTTCAGCGAAGCGTCGCCTTTTTTATGAACATTCACGCAAGATTCCTATTTGAAACCCGCTTTTACGATGAACGAAAAAACGGCGTCGTATCCGCCGGAAGGCTGAACGAGCTGATGGAAGAAGCTCAGAAAGAAGCGTTTTGCGGAGCGCTTGGCGAGTATCATCCGTACTTTTGGGCATCAAAGCTTCATTTTTATATTACGTCTGTCCCGTTCTACAATTTTCCTTATACGTTCGGCTACTTGTTTTCGCTTGGCATTTACGCGCAAGCGCTGAAAGAGGGAGCGGCATTTGAAGAAAAATATATCGCGCTCTTAAAAGATACAGCCTCCATGTCTGTTGAGGAACTGGCGATGAAGCATCTCGGCGCCGATCTGACGAAGCGGGATTTCTGGGAAGCGGCCATTCAGCCGGCTGTCCGCGATGCAGAAGCATTGTTAGCGATGATATAAAGGCTTCCGCTAAGAGATTGAATGAGTTTCCGCAAAGTGGACATAGCTAAGGATAATGTGCATAGAGGAGATGAACGGTATGAACCTATTTCGGATGGCCGTTATCGCTCTTGTCATGATCCTGATGACCGGCTGCCGTTCAATAGTGGAAGAACATGCTGAAGGCAAGGAGGCCGTTCCCGATAACGCCCCTGTTTCAGATGTGGAAAGCGTGCCTTACGCCGCATTTGCATTGGAAGTGAACTATGGCCGTGGAAAGCACAATACGTTTGAAGCCGTATACGACAAACAGGAGCGGGAAAAAGCATCGATTAAAGACCACCTGAACGGAGCGGACCGCGAAGGGGAAGAAGCTTTAAACGAAATGAAAATGGTTTTAAGCGAACTTTCGATCGCTAAATCCGATTCAAAGCAGGACGTGATCAGCAATGTGCTCGAGGCTTTCAATCTTGATGAGCGATATGACCGGTTTCATCTGCGGGTGAAATGGCCGGATGGTACGTCAAGAATCTATCACGGAAAATAAGCAAAAGAGCATTTCCAACGGCGGAAATGCTCTTTTTTGCTTACGATTTTAAAAAGTATTTTTCGATGTCATCAAGGAACAGATACGCTGCTTTGACACCGCCGGCCGTCGTCCAGATCGCATCATCGACTTCGTGGGCGTTTCCGGTTTTTACAGCGTTCAATTTTTTCCAAAGCGGATCGCTTGTCCAATCGTTTTGCCATGTTTCGGCTTCTGTTTTGCTTTCGGCAGGTTTATATGTGAAATAGAAGAGGACATCCCCATCCATTTCAGGGATCGATTCTTTATTTTCTGTCATAAAAACAAATTTGTCGTCTTGTTTCTTAAACAGTTTTTCCTGTTTTTCCGGATACTTAAATCCGAGCTGATCCAAGATGATTCCCGGGAAAGAATCTTTATAGTAAATCCTTGATTGGCCGGCCATAAATCTGACAACCGACACCCGTTTCTTTTTCTGGTCGACGAGCTTGTCGCTCAATTCGCTGACTTTTTTATCGAAATCTTCTAAAACTTCTTTGCCCTTTTCCTCTTTGTTTACCGCTTTCGCGTAGAGGGAGAAGTTGTCTTTCCATTCGCCGCGCAGCGTTTCAGAGAAGACAGTCGGAGCAATTTTTTCAAGCTTGTCGTAGATTTTTTCATGTCTCATTTTATTCCCGATGATTAAATCAGGCTTCAGCTCGGCAATCGCTTCGATATTCGGTTCGCCTTCGAGTCCGACTTGCTTAACGCCTTTCATATCGGCTTGAATATGCTTATACCAAGGATCGCCTGTCCAGGATTTGACTGCACCCACAGGTTTGATTCCGAGTTCCAAAAGCGCTTCGGTTCCTTCATTTGTCAGGACGACGACTCTTTTTGGGTCTGAAGGCACTTGGTCTTCCGTACCCATTGCGTGTTTAACGGTGATCGTATCTTTATTCTCTCCGCCCTTTGCAGAGTCATCCTTGCCTCCGCCGCAGGCTGCAAGAATTGAAATCGCTAACAAAGCGATAAATCCAACAATTGACCATCTCTTCATGTGTGTCCTCCTTAGGTATGTAAGTCATTCATCCTGATCATAATTTTTGATCAGAATTTTGTCAATTGTTAATTGAAAATGATTTTCAAGATCAATGTTATCTGATACAATGACCAGTAGATGTTTCAGTCAAACTAGGAGAATTTTAATTTATGCTCTTAAGAACGAATAAATATAGAACGATCGCACTACTGTCTTTTATTTTGGTGCTGGTTGCCGCCGTTTGCGCCAGTATCGTATACGGTTATACGAATACGTCATGGTCGGTGGCCTACAAGGCTTTTACCGGCTTCAGCGGCTCTAATGAACATCTGGTCATCAAAAACGTGCGTTTGCCGCGCGCGCTGATTGCTGCAACTGTCGGCGCTTCCCTCGGGGTTGCCGGCGCTTTAATGCAGGCGATGACAAAAAACCCGCTTGCTTCCCCGGGAATTTTCGGTGTGAACGCGGGTGCCGGTTTCTTTGTTGTTGGAGCGCTGTTTTTCTTTCATGTCGGTTCGCTTCAGACGATTGCATGGATCTCGTTTTTCGGTGCAGCGTTTGCCGCGCTTGTCGTCTATTTTGTCGGCTCTCTCGGAAGGGAAGGGCTGACGCCGGTCAAGCTGACGCTTGCAGGGGCGGCGATGTCAGCGCTGTTCTCATCATTGACGCAAGGCATGCTTTCCGTTAATGAAGCAGCCCTTGAGCAGGCGCTGTTTTGGCTTGCGGGCTCTGTCCAGGGGCGCGACCTCAGCCTCTTGGTCTCCGTCCTTCCATATATCGTGCCGGCATTCATCATCAGCTTTTTACTCGGATCGAAAATCAATGTCTTAACGATGGGGGAGGAAGTGGCAAAAAGCCTCGGCCAGAAAACGTGGCTGATTAAAGCGCTGATGGCGGTTTCGATTATCCTGCTTGCCGGGGGATCTGTCGCCGTCGCCGGGCCGATCGGTTTTATCGGTATTGTCATCCCGCATTTTGCAAAATTTATCGTCGGCCACGACCATCGCTGGGTTCTTCCGTACTGCGCCGTGCTGGGAGCCATCCTGCTCGTAACCGCAGACATTGGCGCAAGGTACCTGATTATGCCTGAAGAAGTGCCTGTTGGCGTCATGACAGCCATCATTGGGACACCCATTTTTGTCTATATCGCGAGAAGGGGGTTCCAAAAATGAAAAATTACCGCACGCTGAGAATCGGAAAAGGCGGCATTTCATTGTTGATCGGCAGAAAAGCGCTGTTTTCATTCGTGATCCTATTGGTGTTGACGGCTTGTGCAGTCATCCTCAGCGCCGGCATCGGTGAACGTTTTATTTCTCCGGGCGCCGTCGCGAAAACGTTTTTGGGCATGGGGGATCCGGGCGATGACCTGATCATCATGTCCTTCAGGATGCCGCGGATTTTGGTCGCTCTGTTTGCCGGAATCTGTCTGGCGGCAGCCGGGTCGATCCTCCAGGGTCTGATCCGCAATCCGCTCGCTTCGCCGGATATTATCGGCGTGACCGGCGGGGCTTCAGTCGCCGT
The DNA here is from genome assembly GCF_038593085.1 of Bacillus sp. FSL L8-0528. Classification (NCBI taxonomy): domain Bacteria; kingdom Bacillati; phylum Bacillota; class Bacilli; order Caryophanales; family Bacillaceae; genus Bacillus; species Bacillus sp. FSL L8-0528. Next base: position 3,423,789 of record NZ_CP151961.1, on the reverse strand, counting down.
TGTCTTGTTTTTAATGCTGTTTTCCAATAAAAATAATGCGCTTACGGTCAGCATCAGCTGGCTCCCGGTCGCCGCATTTATCGGCGCGGCTCTCGCCGGAATGCTCGTTTATTTTCTTTCATATAAAAACGGCTCTTCGACTTTCAGGCTCGTTTTGATCGGAATCGGATTTTCGATGCTTGCCCAGTCGCTGACGACATTGTTTATGATAAAAGGACCGATATACAGAATGTCTCAGGCGAACGTCTGGATTACCGGATCAGTATATGGATCGAACTGGCAGGATGTGAACATTTTAATGCCGGCTGCGCTTGTCCTTTTGCTGATATCCGCAGCCGCCGCCAGAAACGTCAACATTCAGACGCTTGGCGAAGAACTGGCGACAGGAGCGGGCAGCTCGGTTCAGCGGAACCGCTTTTTGCTCCTTCTGCTGAGTACGGCTTTTGCCGGAATTGCCGTTGCCTTTGCCGGAACCGTCGGATTTGTCGGTTTGATGGCCCCTCATATCGCAAGAAGGCTTGTCGGTTCATCATTCGGCGCCCTCTTGCCGGTTGCCGCGCTGATCGGAGGATTGCTTGTGCTGATTGCCGACATCATCGGACGCACGCTTTTTTCTCCCGTTGAAGTGCCTGCCGGTGTGTTTACTGCAGCGATCGGCGCCCCTTACTTTATCTACTTGCTGTATAAAAGCAGAAACCAATAAAAGGAGAGATTTCATTTATGAGTGCCATTTCAACAGAAACGTTAAGCTTAGGTTATGGAGAAACAATCATTATTGATGAGTTAAACTTAACGATCCCAAAAGGTGAAATCACCGTATTTATCGGCAGCAACGGCTGCGGTAAGTCGACTCTCCTTCGGTCTCTCGCACGTTTGATGAAGCCAAAGGGCGGTTCAGTGCTTCTCGAAGGAAGTTCCATCGCCAAACTTCCGACGAAAGAAGTGGCAAAGGAGCTGGCCATTCTGCCTCAAGGCCCTTCGGCTCCGGAAGGCCTGACCGTTCTCCAGCTCGTTAAGCAGGGGCGGTATCCTTATCAAAACTGGCTGAAGCAATGGTCGGCGGAAGATGAAGAGGCCGTGCAAAAGGCTTTGAAAGCGACAAGAATGGAAGAACTGGCCGAGCGCACAGTCGATTCCTTGTCCGGAGGCCAGCGGCAGCGCGCCTGGATCGCGATGACGCTCGCTCAGGAAACGGATATCATTTTACTGGATGAACCGACGACATATTTGGATATGACGCATCAAATTGAAATTCTGGACCTTTTGTTTGAATTAAATGAACACGAAAAGCGCACGATCGTGATGGTGCTGCACGATTTGAACCTCGCCTGCCGCTACGCCCACCACCTCGTCGCGATTAAAGACAAAAAGATATATGCCGAAGGCCGGCCTGAATCCATTATCAACTGCAAGCTTGTGCAGGACGTTTTTGAAATGGACTGCGAAGTGACGAAAGATCCGCTTTTCGGCACCCCGCACTGCATCCCGTACGGAAGAGGAAGATGCATCGTCCAGCAGGTGGTTCAGTCCCATGCTTAATTTAACAAAAGAGGAGCTTGAGTCATTTCTTCGTTTTCGCCTTGGAACGAAGCAGACCGGCTCCTTATTCTCTGTTAAAGGAAACATGCTTCTTGATGAGGATTTTTTAGAACGTTATGTAGAAGATATGAAAGACTGGCTGAACGCTCCGAATCAAAAAGTTGCGGCTTCAATGCTCGTCAAGCGCAGCGGGATGCTTGCTGCGCTGCATTTCTATCTGTTTACGGTTTGCGGAAAACGCTTGCCAGCCGCTCCCGCTTCCGTGTCATGGGAGATAGAAGCCGATGATCAAGGGTGGACGCCGTCGTTTTATTTTCACAAAGGTGCTGAGCTTATCGAAGCGGATCGCACCGAAGAACTGAAAAAATTGACCGAGGATATCTTCAGGCGCCATCTTGGCGCCCTGATCGCAGCCTGTCGGCGGACATTTTCGATTTCAAAGCATATTCTTTGGGAAAATATTGCGGTTTATCTGTATTGGATGTATGACACGCTTCTGGAAGATCCGAAGCTCAAGGCGCGGGCGGCGCAAGATTTTCATTTTCTTCTTTATGAAGCTGAGCCCGGCCTTTTTGAAGAAGGGGCTGACGAAAACCCTCTCAAAAGGTTTTATCACGGACAGCACGCGGAGGATCGGACACGCACGACTTGCTGTCTGTATTATGCAACAGACAAAAACGGCGTCAAATGCAGGACATGCCCGAGAAATAAACGTAAAGAAAGGGTGTCGTGAGTGGAAAAACTAAAGGAGCAGCTGGACGGACTTGTTGAGAAATATACGGAGCTGCTTTTAGGCAAAACGGACGAAGAACTGAAAGAACAGGTGAAGATGTGGATCATCTACAGCCATATCGCCAAAAGCATGCCGTCCCTCGCCAAGCATTGGAACGGAGCTTATCCGGATGCGAAGCAGGAGATAAAAGAAGTCATCCGCCAGATTAAAGAACGAAATGAAGCGCACCGTGCGGCTAATCAAAAAAAATAAGCAGGGAGACTCCTCTGCTTATTTTTTGTTTATTGGTTTTGCTGATATGGCGACTGGTCTTGCAATGTAGAATGGAACTGCTGATAAGACTGCTGGATTTTCTGAGCATCTTCTGCCTCCACCTTGTACCATCCGTTTTGAAACATCACCTGGTACAATCTGCGCTGAACGTTTTGCGCCTCGTTAAACAGCGGCTGAACAGCCTGGTAAAGCGATTCATGGCTTAATTCATTAAGCGCTGTCGAGTATGCTGCCGTCATGTATTTTTCAGTTGTCAGCAGTTCGTTGACAAAATCCCTGTCATTCATCGCGCTCGTTTTCGGGACAGGAGTTTCCTGATTGCCGATTTTCTGTTGGTTTTGCTGATTCATCATTGACCTCCTATTGCATGTATGCTGACGGGTTTTGCGTTTGATTTTGACGAAGCTGCTCCAATATCACATTGTAATGGTGATGGTGCATTTGGCCGACCCTGTCGAGTTCTGTTTTAAGAGACTGATCCTGGCACTGCTCCGCCATAAAATGTGCTTTTTTCATCGCGAGCAAGTTCCAGTTCAGCATATCCGTCAAATACAGATGATCCTTTGTTGAAATGACCGGCGGCGGTGTTGTCATTCCTTGCTGTTGCTGCATGCGTCTGCCTCCTTTTAGCGTTTATTTTTAGATTTCCTAACACATCGGAAATTTATACCGGATGCTTAAAGGGGGCTTAGTGATCTTCAGGAACATCCATATTATGCTTTTTATATTGCTGGTTTTGGCTTGTTCGTTTTCCGCCCGCATTCGCCTTTTTATAATCCGGACCTGCATTGCCTTTTATGCTTGCGGCGCTGACTGCGGCAGAGGATGGATTTTTTCTTTCACGTACCAAGGCCTTCACCTCCTCTCTATTGGTTTGTCCCAAAAGCGGGGAAACATGTAACCGCGGCAAAATAATACCCGCTGAAAAAATTTCAGAAATTTTGCACCAAGTTATTGAACTCGCTTCCAAAATCTTTTAAGATGAAAGAAGACAGGAGAGTTTATTTTTTTGGAGCAAAAATGAATGAGTATTCATTCAAAGCGGAGGAGGATCTTTTCATGGTCAAGCATATTCGTAAAGCCGCCGTTATCGGTTCCGGTGTAATGGGTTCCGGAATCGCGGCTCACTTAGCCAATATCGGGATTCCTGTGTTACTGCTCGATATGGTGCCGCGTGAATTAACAGATGAGGAAAGAAAAAAAGGCCGCACCCTTGAAGACCCGGATGTGCGCAACCGGCTGGCACAGTCAGCCGTACAAAAGCTGCTAAAGCAAAAACCGGCTCCGCTGACTTCGAAGAAGAATATCAGCCGTATCACCACAGGGAACATGGAAGACGATTTTGAAAAAATTAAAGATGCCGACTGGATTATTGAAGTTGTTGTCGAAAAACTGGAGATCAAGAAGCAAGTGTTTTCAAAGGTCGATCAATACAGAAAACACGGAAGCATCGTCAGCAGCAATACATCAGGCATCTCCGTCAGGCAGATGGCGGAGGGAAGGTCCGCTGATTTCAAAAAGCACTTTTTAGGAACGCACTTTTTTAACCCGGCCCGCTATTTAAAGCTGCTTGAGGTGATTCCGATTGACGAAACGGATCCCGAAGTGCTGGCTTTTATGAAGAAATTCGGCGAAGACGTCCTTGGCAAAGGGGTTGTTGAAGCGAAAGACACACCAAACTTTATCGCCAACCGCATCGGAACCTATGGCTTGCTTGTGACGGTTCAGGAAATGCTGAAAGGCGGCTACACGATAGGCGAAGTCGATTCGATTACAGGTCCGCTGATCGGGCGCCCGAAAAGCGCAACTTTCAGAACGCTCGATGTCGTCGGGCTTGATACATTTTCGCACGTTGCCAAAAATGTTTATAACCAAGTCACTGATGAAGAAAAAAACGTTTTCCGGCTGCCTGAATTTATTGAACAAATGCTCGAAAAAGGCTGGATCGGAAGCAAAGCGAAACAAGGTTTTTACAAAAAAGAAGGAAAAGACATCCTTGAGCTCGATCCGATGACGATGACCTACAGCAAACGCCAAACATTAAAAACATCGGGACTTGAAGCGGCCAAGCAAATGAAAGGCACAGGAGCGAGATTGAAAGCGCTTATTTATTCAGATGACAGAGCGGGAAGCCTTCTTTGGAACATGACAGCTCCGACGCTTGTCTATTCGGCTGAGCTGACAGGGGAAATCGCTGACAGCATAACGGCGATTGATCAGGCGATGAAATGGGGGTTCGGCTGGTCGGAAGGGCCGTTTGAAATGTGGGACAGCATCGGTGTGAAAAACGCGGTGCAAAAGCTTGAAGCTGAGGGCTGGAAAGTCGCGGACTGGGTGAAGGAAATGCTCGCAAAAGGACATGAGACCTTCTACATTAAGGAAAACGGAAAGACGTTCTATTACTGTTTTGAAAGCGGCGAATACAGGGCGCTTCAAGAAAACAAGAAAACGATCCATTTGTCATCACTCAAAGAAACAAAAGGCGTCATCAAGAAAAACAGCGGGGCAAGTTTGATCGATTTAGGCGATGATGTTGCACTGCTCGAATTTCATTCGAAAAGCAATGCAATCGGCTTCGATATCATCCAAATGCTGAAATTCGCTCTTGAGGAAGTAGACGCCAATTATAAAGGACTTGTGATCGGCAACCAGGGCAAAAATTTCTGTGTCGGAGCCAATCTTGCGATGATGCTGATGGAAGCTCAAGACGACAACTATATGGAAATTGACATGATCATCCGTCAGTTCCAGGAGACGATGATGAAAGTGAAATACAGTACCAGGCCGGTCGTCGCCGCTCCGTTCGGAATGACGCTTGGTGGTGGGACTGAGCTTTGTCTGCCTGCAGCCCGTGTTCAAGCTTCAAGCGAGTCATACATGGGCCTCGTTGAAACAGGCGTCGGTCTGATTCCGGGCGGCGGAGGCAATAAAGAGCTTTATTTAAACTACTTGAAGGGGCTGCCTGAAGGCGTTAAACCGGACATCCAGGAGGCCGCCATCAAGACGTTTGAGACAATTGCCCTTGCAAAAACGTCGACTTCGGCTCAAGAAGCGAAAGAGCTGAACATCTTAACCGCAGAGGATCAAATCAGCATCAACCAGGATCACTTGTTATACGATGCTAAAAAACTCGTCCTGACGCTTTCCGAAAGCGGCTACCGTCCGCCGGTGAAAGAGAAAGTTCCGGTGACGGGCGAAACCGGCTATGCGGCGCTCCTGCTCGGTGCTGAATCGTTAAAACTTTCCGGCGCCATCTCTGAACACGACATGAAGATTGCGAAAAAACTGGCGTTTGTCATCGCGGGCGGCCGAGTTCCATTCGGCGCCGAAGTAACGGAAGAATACTTGCTCAATTTGGAAAGAGAAGCGTTTCTGAGCCTTGTGAGCGAACCGAAATCGCAGGCGAGAATGCAGCATATGCTTGTGAAAGGCAAACCTTTGCGTAATTAGGAGGGAAAATAATGAAAGAGGCAGTTATTGTATCGGGGGCGAGAACCCCGATCGGAAAAGCAAAAAAAGGCTCATTGAGGACTGTCCGTCCCGATGATTTAGGCGCATATGCGGTGAGAGAGACGCTGAAAAGAGCGGGCGGTTATGAAGGGAATATCGATGATTTAATCATCGGCTGCGCTACGCCGGAAGCCGAACAAGGCTTGAATATGGCGCGCAATATCGGCGCGCTTGCCGGTCTGCCGCACACAGTTCCGGCCGTTACGATCAACAGATATTGTTCATCAGGACTTCAATCAATCGCTTACGGGGCCGAAAAAATCATGCTTGGAGCTGCTGACACGATCATTGCAGGCGGCGCCGAATCGATGAGCATCGTGCCGATGATGGGTCATATCGTCAGACCGAACGCGGCTCTGGCGGAAACGGCTCCTGAATATTATATGGGAATGGGCCATACAGCTGAACAGGTTGCCGTCAAATACGGCGTTTCCAGGGAGGACCAAGATGCATTTGCCGTCAACAGCCATCAAAAAGCAGCCAAGGCGATCGCGGAAGGAAAGTTCGAAGATGAAATCGTCCCGGTGGACGTCACCGTCAGAGAAGTGGATGAACATCATAACCTGAAGGAGCGGACGTTTACTTTCTCTGCCGATGAAGGTGTACGCCCGGGGACAACCAAAGACGTTCTGTCAACGTTGAAACCGGCGTTTTCGGCAAACGGCTCGGTTACGGCAGGGAATTCCTCGCAGACGAGCGACGGGGCTGCCGCAGTGATGATCATGGACAGAGAAAAAGCGGACGCACTCGGGTTAAAGCCCCTCGCAAAATTTCGTTCGTTCGCAGTCGGCGGCGTTCCGCCGGAAGTGATGGGCATCGGCCCTGTGGAAGCAGTCCCAAGGGCGCTGAAGATGGCGGGACTTGAGCTGTCGGATATCGGTTTATTCGAATTAAATGAGGCGTTTGCATCGCAAGCGATCCAGGTTATCAGGTCGCTTGGAATCGATGAAGAGAAAGTCAATGTCAACGGCGGAGCGATTGCGCTCGGACATCCGCTCGGCTGCACGGGAACAAAGCTGACGCTGACATTGATCCACGAAATGCGGCGGAGAAGCGAGCAATTCGGCGTTGTGACGATGTGCATCGGCGGAGGCATGGGAGCAGCAGGGGTATTCGAATTAGTTTAATCACAAGGGGGATGGAACAATGGAACAAACAAAAGATCATATGAAAAAAGGCGGAGCCTTTCTGATCGAAGAGGTGACGGCTGATCAGCTGTTTACACCGGAAGATTTCACGGATGAACATAAAATGATCGCCAAAACGACTGAAGATTATATTCTCGGAGATGTTTTGCCATACATCGACGAAATTGAAGAGCACAATTTCGAACACTCTGTCAGGCTTCTGAAAAAAGCCGGCGAACTCGGGCTTCTCGGTGCTGACGTTCCTGAGGAGTATGGCGGACTCGGACTTGATAAAATCAGCTCGGCGTTAATCACCGAAAAATTTTCAAGAGCGGGGAGCTTTTCGTTATCGTACGGGGCGCACGTAGGGATCGGCACGCTTCCGATCGTATTTTTCGGAACCGAGGAGCAAAAGAAAAAGTATCTGCCGTCCCTTGCAACAGGGGAAAAATTTGCAGCCTATGCCTTAACAGAGCCGGGCTCCGGATCTGATGCATTAGGGGCAAAAACAACGGCCGTTTTGAATGAGGCGGGAACCCACTATATATTAAACGGTGAAAAGCAATGGATTACAAACTCAGCTTTTGCCGATGTTTTCATCGTCTATGCGAAAATAGACGGCGAACATTTTTCGGCCTTCATTGTGGAAAAAGATTACGCAGGTGTTTCCACAGGGCCTGAAGAGAAAAAGATGGGCATCAAAGGCTCTTCGACCCGCACGCTCATCTTAGACCAGGTTCAAGTTCCGAAAGAAAACCTTTTAGGCGAACCGGGAAAAGGGCATGTCATCGCCTTCAATATTTTAAATATCGGCCGCTATAAGCTCGCTGTCGGGACAATCGGCGCTTCCAAACGGGTCATCGAGCTGTCCGCTTCATACGCCAATCAGCGCCAGCAATTTAAGACGCCGATCTCAAAGTTCAGCTTAATCGGGGAAAAAATCGCCAATATGTCAGCCAAACTTTATGCGATGGAAAGCTCTGTCTATCGTACGGTCGGGCTGTTTGAAGACAAAATGGGCACCTTGAGCGAAGAAGAGCAAAAAGACGGGCGCCAGGTCGCAAAATCGATCGCTGAATATGCAATCGAATGCTCCCTTAACAAAGTATTCGGATCTGAAACGCTTGATTATATCGTTGATGAAGGCGTCCAAATCCATGGCGGTTACGGATTCATGCAGGAATACGAAGTGGAGCGGGCTTACCGCGATTCACGGATCAACCGGATTTTTGAAGGCACAAACGAAATCAATCGTCTCATCGTCCCGGGCACCTACTTGAAAAAAGCGATGAAAGGCGAGCTTCCTCTGTTTGGGAAAGCAAAGGCGCTTCAGGAAGAACTGATGATGCTCATGCCTGAAGAACCAGGTGACGGCGTTCTCGAACAGGAAAAGTATCTGCTGAGAAACGCCAAAAAGACCGCGCTCATGATCGCGGGACTCGCCGCGCAAAAATACGGAAAAGCGCTCGACCATGAGCAGGAAATCCTCGTTAACATCGCCGACATTGTCAGCCAGGTCTACGCGATGGAAGCAGCTATTTTGCGTACTGAAAAAGCCATCCAGGCAACCGGCGAAGACAAAAACGCCCAGAAAATTCTCTATACACAGATTTTTGCGCAGGAAGCTTTTCAGGAAATTGAAAGCCATGCCAAGGAGTCGCTCATTGCGATGGAATCAGGCGATTCGCTGCGCATGATGCTGTCCGCGCTCCGCAAATTGACGCGCTTTACGCCTGTCAACGTCATTGAGAAAAAGCGCCAGGCAGCCAAGGGAGTCTTTGAAGCTGAGAAATATATCGTTTAAACGAAAAGCCCTGCTTTAGGCGGGGCTTTTAAGCTGTTATAGAATCGAGCACGGTTTTAGGTTTTTCATTCGATCTGTGTTAAAATTACCTCGATTAAATGAGAGGGGTGTATGTATGGCTTTGGATTTTTACTGGTATCCGAAATGCGGGACATGCCGCAAAGCGAAAAAATGGCTTGAAGACCACGGCAAAGAAATCAATGGGATACATATCGCAGAACAGCCGCCAAGCAAGGAAAAACTGAAAGAACTCTACGAGAAAAGCGGGCTTGAATTGAAGAAGTTTTTCAACACGAGCGGCCAAAAATACCGCGAACTCGGTTTAAAAGACAAGCTGCAAAGCATGTCTGAAGATGAGCAGCTGGAACTGCTGGCTTCGGACGGTATGCTGATCAAACGCCCGATTACGACAGACGGCAGTAAAGTAACGGTCGGTTTTAAAGAAGATCAGTTTAAGACATACTGGTTATAACACATCAAAATATGATATCTTCAATGTAGGATCGATTAAAACACTTTATGGAGGGGTTAGCATGAGCACACCGAAAGAGTTGCGTTATTCAGAAGAACACGAATGGGTGAAAACAGAAGGAGATAAAGTCAGAATCGGCATTACAGACTTCGCCCAATCCGAACTTGGAGACATCGTATTTGTCGAGCTTCCTGAAGTGGGAGACGAAATCAAAGCGGACGAGCCTTTTGGCAGCGTTGAATCCGTAAAGACCGTTTCTGAGCTGTATGCCCCGATCAACGGAAAAGTGGTCGAAGTGAACGAAGATCTGGAAGACAGCCCTGAATTCGTCAACGAGTCTCCGTATGAAAAGGCATGGATGATTATCGTCGAGCCGTCAGATGCTTCTGAAATCGAAAATCTGATGACAGCCGAGCAATATGAGGACATGATAAAAGAAGACTAAGGATTATTCAGGATAGCCATGTGTCGTTTGGATACTCTATATCAAGAGGGGGTGTCCAAATTGACGCTGAAAAAAGAACGTATTGATATTACAGAACATGTGGAAAGCCGATTGAAAAACGGCGGAATGCAGCTGTACCATGAGAATGAGCTGATCGGCCGAATGACCGGCAAGGATCAATACGAGTTGAAATCTGGATATTCATTCCAAGACGAAAGATTTTACAAAACGGCGGATACCGTAAGCGGTCCGGATGCTAAATATGTAGACTGTGATGACCACCAAGGCTGGTGTTAATCGAGTCAGGCGGTGAATATTCACTGCCTTTTTTTACAAGTAAATCATTAAAGGTGATCATATGCCGGAAAATGAAAAAGTCATGATCGTCGAAGGGAAATCAGATAAGCAAAAAGTGAAGCATGTCATCGAAGAGCCCGTGGACATCATTTGCACAAACGGAACGATCAGCCAGGCAAAACTCGATGAATTCGCCGAGACGCTGTTTGATAAAGACGTTTATATCCTGGTGGATGCCGATGAATCAGGGGAAAAGCTCCGCCGTCAGCTGATGAGGGAGCTCCCCCAAGCTTCGCATCTATACATCGATAGGGTATACAAAGAAGTCGCTTCCGCCCCGAGTCAGCATGTTGCAGAAGTATTATTTCGTTCAAACATCCGGGTACATACAAAATATTTATTATAAAACGTATTGAGGTGCGGTTTAACAGATGCAAGAACTTCAAGAAAAAGAGCTGACACGGCTTGAACATGAGACCTGTCTTCTATATGTATACACGCCGTTCTGCGGAACGTGTCAGCTGGCCGGAAGAATGCTGGAGGTCGTTGATGAAATGATGAAGGACATTCCTTTTTATAAAAACAATCTCAATTACTCCCCGTCATTTGCCAAACAGCAGGAAATAGAAAGCGTCCCGTGTTTTATCCTTTACAAAAAAGGGCGAGTCGTCAAAAAAGAATACGCTTTTCACTCCGTTTCCTACTTATATGATACGATTAAACAAAATGTTGTGGATTAAGGGCGGTTTTGACATATTTCTCGGGAAATAACCAGCAAAAACTTGTCGAGCAATTCCTAAAGGAACTCCTGCAGCAGACAGAGAATCTGTAAGTATGACCAATTTACAGGAGGTTATACAGTTGGAGAAAATGGGATTGATAGAAAGAGAGGGCAAGGCTCTTTTTTTAAAACCTCTATTATCTACAACGGCTTTGCTGATTACGTTTCAAGGAGAGAAAGAAGCTTTTACGTTAGCAATCAACGAAAAAGGGGAAATGGAAAAATATTCTCCTGTAGAAAAAGCTCATTTGACCTTTTTTGGAGAGCAAAGCGAGATTATTGACCTTCTTCATGGCGACATTTCATTGCAGCATCTCGTACAGCGCGGCACTGTTAAAGTAAAAGGCTCTTTTAGAGCTTTATTGAAGCTTGAAGCGATTTTATGGCTGACGGACGGCTTCTTTAAAAACAGCGATCTTTATTCATAGACTTTTTAAAAATTCAAAAAATCGGCACATTCCGTGTATTAGTCAGACAGGGACGGGCGTTTACGCTCGTCTCTTTTCGCCGTAGGACGATTGTCTTACGAAAAATAGTTGACAACTATTTTTTCGCATGATATCCTACTTTAAGAATTCCGATCATAATAATCAAAAAATAAATATATGTTTCTCTTATCCAGAGAGGTGGAGGGAAGTGCCCTATGAAACCCGGCAACCATCAACACGTGTTGAAATGGTGCCAATTCACGCGAAGCGTTATGCTTTGAAAGATGAGAGAAAGGCCCAGACTTTTCCAAAGCCTTTCTGCTCATGTGTGCAGAAAGGCTTTTTTCGTTGATTGATCAGGAATTTAGACAACTATGAGAATTGAGCAAGAAAGCAGGTGATGGCTTTTGATAAATCTTCAAAATGTTTCAAAGATTTATCGGTCAAAGCATGGAGATGTCAATGCTGTCCAAGATGTCACCCTTACGATTAAAAAAGGTGAAATCTTCGGAATTATTGGATATAGCGGAGCCGGAAAAAGCTCCTTGATCCGTCTCTTGAACGGACTTGAACAGCCGACTTCAGGCACGGTTGAAGTAGCCGGCAGAAAAATCAGCGAGATCAAAGGGAAGAAGCTGAGGAAAGCAAGGCAGGAAATCAGCGTGATTTTCCAGCATTTCAACCTGTTATGGTCGAGAACGGTGCGCGACAATATTGCGTTTCCGCTGGAGATCGCCGGTGTCAGCAAAGCAAAACGTCTGGAAAGAGTCGCTGAACTGATTAAGCTTGTCGGTCTTGAAGGCAAGGAAAACGCCTACCCTTCACAGCTGAGCGGAGGCCAAAAGCAGCGCGTCGGCATCGCACGGGCGCTCGCAAACAATCCGAAAGTTCTGTTATGCGATGAAGCGACATCAGCGCTTGATCCGCAGACGACTGATTCGATTCTGGGTCTTCTGTCCGATATCAATGAAAGGCTCGGACTGACCATTGTCCTGATCACTCATGAAATGCATGTCATCAGGAAAATCTGCCACAGAGTGGCCGTCATGGAAAACGGAAAGGTCGTAGAAGAAGGCGATGTACTGAACGTCTTCATCAAGCCGAAGGAAGAAATGACAAAGCGCTTTGTTCAGCAGGTAACAGAACCGGTGGAAACAAAGGAAACGCTGAAGCATTTCCTCGAAGAAACGACATCCGGGCGGACGATCAAGCTCACTTTCGTCGGCGAAGCGGCCGAATCGCCGCTGATCACGCAGATCATTCGGAAGTTCGATGTTGAAGTCAACATCCTTCAAGGCAAAATCTCGCAGACTCAGGACGGTGCATACGGTTCATTGTTCATACATGTCGACGGACGTGAAAACGAGGTCAATGACGTGGTCGATTTCATCAAGAGCCGCCAGGTAGAAGCAGAGGTGATCACGAATGTTTGAAAAACTGTTTCCAAACGTAGATATGGAGCAGCTGTGGGAAGCAACGTATGAAACGATATATATGACAGGAATTTCCCTATTGTTTGCTTTTATCATCGGAGTGATTCTCGGTATGCTGCTGTATTTGACTTCAAAAGGAAACATTTGGCAGAATCGGGTCGTGAACGGTGTCATCTCGGCAATCGTCAATGTGTTCAGGTCTATTCCTTTTATCATATTGATTATTTTGCTGCTCGGTTTCACAAAGTTTTTAATGAACACGATCCTGGGACCGAATGCCGCACTTCCGGCTTTGATTATCGCATCCGCTCCCTTCTATGCCCGCCTGGTTGAAATCGCTTTGCGCGAAGTTGATAAGGGCGTGATTGAAGCGGCGAAATCGATGGGAGCCAAAACATCGACGATCATATTTAAAGTGCTCCTGCCCGAATCGATGCCGGCCTTGATCTCTGGCATTACGGTTACGGCGATTGCACTGATCGGTTCGACGGCGATGGCCGGAGCAATCGGGTCAGGCGGACTCGGGAACCTTGCCTATGTAAACGGTTTTCAGATGAACAATCCCGATATTATACTGATCGCCACTATTTTCATCTTAGCTATTGTGTTCATCATCCAGTTTATCGGGGATTTTATAACAAATAAATTAGACAAACGTTAGGGAGGACATCAACATGAAAAAAGGTTTATTAACAGCTTTATTCATCATTTTTGCAGGCGTTTTGGCCGCTTGCGGATCTTCCAGCAGCGAAGGGGATAAAGACAGCAAAGTCATCACAGTCGGAGCGACGCCGACGCCTCACGCTGAAATCCTTGAAGAAGCAAAGCCGCTTTTGAAAGAAAAAGGCTATGAGCTTAAAATCAAAAATTTCACGGACTACAAACTGATCAACAAAGCGCTTGCAACGAAAGATCTCGATGCGAACTATTTCCAGCACGTCCCGTATCTTGAACAGGAAATGAAAGAAAATAAAGATTATGATCTTGTTAACGTCGGCGCGGTACACCTTGAGCCATTCGGCATTTACTCTAAAAAGTATAAATCTTTAAAAGACCTTCCTGACGGTGCAAAAATTATTATGAGCAACAACGCAGCTGAACAGGGCCGCATGCTTGCAATGCTTGAAAATGCCGGACTGATCAAGCTGAAATCAGGCATTGAAAAAGTGGATGCGACAGTAAAAGACATTGCAGAAAACAAGAAAAACCTCAAAATCAAAAATGATGTGGCGCCTGAAATGACAGCAAAAGCATACGAAGCCAATGAAGCTGACGCAGTGTTCATCAATGTGAACTACGCGATCCAAAACAAGCTGAATCCGAAAACTGATTCAATCGAACTTGAGTCTCCAAAAGACAATCCTTACGCTAACATCATCGCCGTCCGAAAAGGCGACGAAGATTCTGACAAAGTGAAAGCTCTGATGGACGTATTGCGCTCTGATGACATCAAAAAGTTCATCGACAAAAAATATGAAGGCTCTGTCATTTCTGTTTCTGAGTAAATGAAAGAACACCCCGGTTTCGAAGAAAACCGGGGTTTTTTCGCGTATTTTTTGAAAAGAGGCTCATAATAAAAAAAGACTACCAACTGAAAATGGAGGAACAAAACGTGAATCAGCATGAATCAGAAAGCATTATCGAATCTGCACTGCATGAATATAAAGCAGGGATCGGCATCTTTTCCGAAAAAATGCCCGGAATTGCCGCCAAATACAACGAATTTACCGAGGAATGCTTTAAAAAAGGCGCGCTCAGCGAAAAGGATAAGCAGCTGATCGCACTGGGCATCAGTGTGAATACTCAGGATGAATATTGCATTATTTATCATATCAAGGGCTGCCTGGATTGCGGAGCGTCGGAGGAAGAAATTCTTGAAGCAGTCGGCGTAACTGCGGCATTTGGCGGAGGCGCGGCCATGAGCCAAGCTGTCACACTCGTTCTGCAGGCGATGGAAGAATTCCAGCAAATGAAGCATTGATTTTTCGTCCGTGAAAGCATATTGAAAGCACACACATTTTTGCAGAGTTTGTATATAACTGGTACTATGTAAGAAAATCTCTGAAAGGATGATTCATTATTTGTTCAAGCCAAGATCAGCTTGACCTTGAATTCACGGCCGAAATGGAAAAAGCGATGCACAAGTCGCATGGAATGGGGTACGAAGAGTACAGCAGAAGCCATGTGAACCGGCTTGAAGTTGAGAAAAGACGTGAAAAGCAGTATCAAAAAAGCAAGCAGATCGTATCAGACTTACCCATGATCGGATAAAACGCGAGGGGGGCGGATGTGTCGATCCGTCCTTCTCCATGTTCTTAAAAGCCGCTTGACCATAATTAAAGGAAAAGGTAAAATTTAAATATGAATACATGATCATATACTGATTTAAGAGGGGGATTTAAAATGGCTCATTCTCACGGACATACAGGTCACAGCCACCATGGCAGCCGATCAGCAAATCAAAAAGCGCTGTTCATCAGCTTCGGTTTGATTTTTACTTTTATGATAATTGAAGTGATAGGCGGGATATTGACGAACAGCCTCGCTTTGTTGTCAGATGCGGGACATATGCTCAGCGACGCTGCAGCGCTTGGATTCAGCCTCTTGGCGTTTAAAATTGGGGAAAAGGCTGCAACTGCGAGCAAAACATTCGGCTACAGGCGCTTTGAAATTTTGGCTGCGTTTATCAATGGGATCACCTTGCTTTTGATTTCACTTTATATTTTTTGGGAAGCGTACAACCGCTTTTTCAGCCCGCCGGAAGTCGCCGGCAGTGGCATGCTCGCAATTGCAACGGTTGGTCTGTTCATCAACATTGCTGCAGCCTGGATATTAATGAAAGGCGACACAAGCGGGAATTTAAACATGCGGAGCGCTTTATTGCACGTCATCGGCGATATGCTGGGATCTTTCGGCGCGATTATCGCAGGCCTCCTCATGATTTTCTTCAATTGGAATATCGCCGATCCAATCGCAAGCACCGCCGTCGCGGCTTTGGTTCTTGTTAGCGGGTGGCGGGTGACGAAAGACTCGGTGCACATATTAATGGAAGGAAAACCGAAAGACATTGATGCGGAAGCGCTTAAAAACGGCTTGCTTTCCATTCCGTCAGTAAAGGAGGTTCACGATCTCCACATTTGGTCGATCTCATCTGATATGCCGTCATTAAGCTGCCATATCGTGGCAGACGAAAACAGTGACAGGGATAGAATCTTAAAACAAGTATCAAAATATCTAAGGAAAGAATGCAACGTGGAGCATGTGACGGTCCAAATAGAAGGGGAGCGCTGTTCCCGTCATGAATCGTGCAGCCTGGGATCAAATCGTTCCCGCTCGTAATTCGCGCTGTTTGTCGATAGCTTGTTGATTGCAAGGTGCGCATCTCTCGTCCGGGAAGTTTTCTTACCCCAATCTCTTTAAGAACAAAACGTTTTTTGTTAAACTTGAGAACATGTACACGAAAAGATAGGAAGACTATTGTTGTATTCACTTTTCATTTGTTATAAAATTAGAATGAGAATAAATTGAGAATGATGATTATATATATTGGAGGTATATTTCATGGCTGCTTCGACATTAACAATCAAAGATCTTCACGTTGAGATTGAAGGAAAAGAGATTTTAAAAGGTGTAAACCTTGAAATAAAAGGCGGGGAATTCCACGCTGTAATGGGACCGAACGGAACGGGTAAATCAACTTTATCCGCGGCGATTATGGGTCATCCTAAATACGAAGTAACAAAAGGAAGCATCACGCTTGACGGCAAGGACGTTCTGGAAATGGAAGTGGACGAGCGCGCTCAGGCCGGCCTGTTTTTGGCTATGCAGTATCCGAGTGAAATCAGCGGTGTTACAAACGCCGATTTTCTCCGTTCAGCGATCAACGCGCGCAGAGAAGAAGGCGACGAGATTTCTTTAATGAAATTCATCCGCAAAATGGACGAAAACATGGAATTTCTTGAAATGGACCCTGATATGGCGCAGCGCTACCTGAACGAAGGTTTCTCAGGCGGTGAGAAAAAACGCAACGAAATTCTTCAGCTGATGATGATCGAACCGAAAATCGCGATTCTTGACGAAATCGATTCAGGTTTGGATATCGACGCCCTTAAAGTCGTTTCAAAAGGAATCAACAAAATGCGCGGCGAGGACTTCGGCTGCCTGATCATCACGCACTATCAGCGCCTCTTGAACTACATTACGCCTGACCACGTGCACGTCATGATGCAGGGCCGCGTTGTGAAATCCGGCGGACCTGAGCTGGCGCAGCGCCTTGAGGCTGAAGGATATGACTGGATTAAGCATGAGCTTGGAATCGAAGACGAAACTGTCGGTCAAGAAGCGTAAGCGTTAGGGGGATAAACATGACATTGGAAACAAAACTATCTGTAGATCGGGAATATGTCAAAAGCTTCTCTGAGAAGCACCAGGAACCGGCATGGCTGCAAGATCTACGCTTAGAAGCGCTTGAAAAAGCCGAAGATCTGCCGCTGCCGAAACCTGATAAAACGAAAATTACAAATTGGAATTTTACACGGTTTGATAAGCATACTGTAGAAAATAAACCGCTTGATTCTTTGGATGATCTTTCAGATGAGGTCAAATCGCTGATCGATCTTGGAAATGAAGACAAAACGCTTTATGTCCAAAGAGACCAGACGCCGGCTTACCTTTCTCTTTCAAAGGAGCTGCAGGATAAAGGCGTCATCTTTACAGATATTCATACTGCGTTCCGCGAACACGGCGAGCTAGTCAAAAAATACTTTATGAAAGACGGCGTTAAAGTCGATGAGCATAAATTAACGGCATTGCATGCAGCCCTCCTGAACGGCGGAGCCTTCCTTTACGTTCCGAAAAACGTCGAACTGGAAGCGCCTGTGCAAGCTGTTTATGTCCATGAAAGCAATGATACAACGCTTTTCAACCATGTACTTGTTGTTGCTGATGACAACAGTGCAGTCACATATGTAGAAAACTACATCAGCACTGTGAACCCTAAGGAAGCGGTCTTTAACATCGTGTCAGAAGTGATCACAGGCGCGAATGCCCGCGTGCAATACGGTGCGGTCGACAACCTTTCCGCAGGGGTGACGGCTTATGTCAGCCGCCGCGGAACTGCACTCGGACGCGACAGCAAAATTGAATGGGCGCTCGGTTTGATGAATGACGGAGACACCGTTTCTGAAAACACGACAAATCTGCATGGAGACGGCACATTCGGCGATACGAAAACGGTTGTCGTCGGCAGAGGAGAACAGACTCAAAACTTTACAACGCAAATCATTCATCACGGAAAGCATTCAGAAGGCTATATTTTAAAACACGGCGTTATGAAAGATTCCGCATCTTCGATCTTCAACGGTATCGGAAAAATCGAGCACGGCGCGTCAAAATCAAATGCAGAGCAGGAGTCACGCGTTCTTATGCTGAGTGAAAAAGCGCGCGGCGACGCAAACCCGATCCTATTAATCGATGAAGACGATGTAACGGCAGGACACGCTGCATCTGTCGGCCGCGTCGATCCGGTTCAGCTCTACTATTTGATGAGCCGCGGAATTCCTAAAGAAGAAGCAGAGCGCCTCGTCATTTACGGCTTCCTCGCACCGGTTGTCAATGAACTTCCGATTGAAGGCGTGAAGAAGCAGCTGGTCTCTGTGATTGAAAGGAAAGTAAAATAATGAATGCTAAAGATATTCGCGAACAGTTTCCGATTCTCAGCCAACAGGTCAACGGACACGATCTCGTTTATTTGGACAGCGCGGCCACCTCGCAAAAGCCGCGCGTCGTCATTGAGACGCTTGATGAGTATTACAACTCTTACAATTCCAATGTCCATCGCGGCGTCCATACATTAGGAACGAAAGCAACGGATGGATATGAAGGAGCACGTGAGAAGGTCAGGAAGTTTATAAACGCGAAATCGATGCAGGAAATTATTTTTACAAGGGGTACGACAACGGCCCTGAACACGATTGCGCTCAGCTATGCCCGCGCAAACCTCAAGCCCGGTGATGAAATCGTCATTACACCGATGGAGCACCATGCGAATATTATTCCGTGGCAGCAGGCTGTCAAAGCAACCGGCGCCACGCTGAAGTACATTCCGCTTCAGGAAGACGGAACCATTTCCTTGGACGATGTCAGGGAAACGGTGACGGAAAATACAAAAATCGTCTCGGCTGCGCATGTTTCAAACGTTCTCGGTACAATCAACCCGATTAAGGAAATAGCCAAAATCGCGCATGACAACGGCGCGGTTATGGTCGTAGACGGTGCGCAAAGCACGCCTCACATGAAAATTGACGTCCAGGATTTGGACTGCGATTTCTACACGTTTTCAGCCCACAAAATGTGTGGTCCGACCGGGATCGGGGTATTGTATGGAAAAAGAGCATTGCTTGAAAACATGGAACCCGCAGAATTCGGCGGAGAAATGATCGATTTTGTCGGTCTTTACGAATCGACTTGGAAGGAGCTGCCTTGGAAATTCGAAGCCGGCACACCGATCATTGCCGGCGCGATCGGATTGGGAGCGGCGATTGACTTCCTTGAAGACATCGGACTTGATGAAATATTAGCGCATGAACACCGTTTGGCGGCATACGCGCTGGAGCGCTTTAAAGAGCTTGAAGGCGCTGTTGTCTATGGTCCGGCCGAACGTGCAGGACTCGTGACGTTCAACCTTGAAGACGTTCATCCGCACGATGTGGCAACCGTGCTGGATGCAGAAGGGGTCGCCGTCAGAGCCGGCCATCACTGCGCGCAGCCTTTAATGAAATGGCTGAACGTCTCCGCCACTGCAAGAGCGAGCTTTTATCTGTATAATACGGAAGAAGACATCGACAAACTGATTGAAGCTCTTCAGAAGACAAAGGAGTATTTCACAAATGTCTTTTAATGTGAACTTGGATACACTGTATCGCCAGGTGATTATGGATCACTATAAAAACCCGAGAAATAAAGGGGTTTTGAATGACAGCATCGTCGTTGACATGAACAACCCGACATGCGGTGACCGGATCAGGCTGACGATGAAGATAACGGACGGTAAAGTAGAAGATGCAAAATTTGAAGGCGAAGGATGCTCAATCTCAATGGCTTCTGCGTCTATGATGACACAGGCGATCAAAGGGAAAGACGTGGAGACCGCCCTTCAAATGTCACGGATCTTTTCAGATATGATGCAGGGCAAAGACTACGACGATTCGATTGATTTAGGAGATATTGAAGCTCTGCAAGGCGTTTCAAAATTTCCGGCCCGAATTAAATGCGCAACATTGTCATGGAAAGCCCTCGAAAAAGGCGTTTCCAAAGAAAACAGCGATAACGAATAAAGATTGGAGTGAAAATGGATGGCTAAGAAAATGCCGGATATCGGCGAATATAAATACGGTTTTGCCGACAAAGACGTTTCCATTTTCCGTTCAGAGCGGGGATTGACAAAAGAAATCGTTGAAGAAATTTCACGCATGAAAGAAGAGCCACAGTGGATGCTCGACTTTCGCTTGAAATCTCTTGAACACTTCTACAATATGCCAATGCCGCAATGGGGCGGAGATTTAAACTCATTAAACTTTGATGAAATCACATACTATGTAAAGCCTTCTGAGCGTTCAGAAAGATCATGGGACGAAGTGCCTGAGGAAATCAAACAGACATTTGACAAGCTCGGAATCCCAGAAGCTGAGCAAAAATATTTGGCCGGTGTATCCGCGCAATATGAGTCAGAAGTCGTTTACCATAACATGAAAGAAGACCTTGAGTCTCAAGGGATCGTCTTCAAAGACACAGACAGCGCCCTCAAAGAAAATGAAGACATTTTCCGCGAGCATTGGGCAAAAGTCATCCCGCCGACTGACAACAAGTTTGCGGCCTTGAACTCTGCGGTATGGTCCGGCGGATCATTCATCTACGTGCCAAAAGGCGTAAAAGTTGATACTCCGCTGCAAGCATACTTCCGCATCAACTCAGAAAACATGGGACAGTTCGAACGGACGCTGATCATCGTCGACGAAGGCGCTCACGTTCACTATGTAGAGGGATGTACAGCACCTGTTTATACAACGAACTCCCTTCACAGCGCGGTTGTTGAGATCATCGTTAAAAAAGGCGGATACTGCCGCTATACAACGATTCAAAACTGGGCGAACAACGTCTTCAACCTTGTGACAAAGCGTGCGGTCTGCGAAGAAAACGCGACAATGGAATGGATCGACGGAAACATCGGCTCCAAGCTGACAATGAAATATCCTGCCGTTATCCTGAAAGGCGAAGGCGCGCGCGGCATGACGCTTTCTATCGCTCTTGCAGGAAAAGGACAGCATCAGGATGCCGGTGCGAAAATGATTCACCTTGCACCGAATACGTCATCCACAATCGTTTCAAAATCGATCTCAAAACAAGGCGGAAAAGTCACATACCGCGGAATCGTCCACTTCGGACGCAAAGCCGAAGGCGCCCGCTCAAACATCGAATGCGACACGCTGATCATGGACAACAAATCAACTTCTGATACAATCCCATACAATGAAATTTTGAACGACAACATTTCATTGGAGCACGAAGCGAAAGTATCAAAAGTATCTGAAGAGCAGCTCTTCTACTTGATGAGCCGCGGCATTTCTGAAGAAGAAGCAACAGAAATGATCGTCATGGGCTTCATCGAGCCGTTCACAAAAGAACTGCCGATGGAATACGCGGTTGAGATGAACCGTTTGATCAAGTTCGAAATGGAAGGGTCTATTGGATAATAATTGGAAAGAAAGGGTGTAATCAGATTTCGATTTGATTGCACCCGCATAATTTTATATGTTTGTGTACCGCAGCTATAATCTATTGCCTATCGATTTTCTAAAAGGCGTAGAAATGTATCTGCGGTTTTTTCTTGAATAGATTAAACGATAATCGTAACGATTAGTTATACCAAATTGCATATCAACAGGAAAATATAATCCTTGATCTGTTCTGCCTTCCTTGCTATACTTCTAAAATTCACCCGAACACGGAAAACGAATCATATTGATTAGGTCAAAAAACCCCTAACTTTTAAAGATTTCATACAATGTTGTTGTGAAAAATTATTCTTTTATGTAAAATGATGACTATGAAGAAAAAGGAAAAACCTATTTAATTTTTCTGAAAAATTATAATCTTACGAGAAAGGACGAGGATATGTGAGCGTAATACCATTTGATTTAGTTGCGACGAAAATGAATTTTTGGTATACAGCATTAAAAAACAATTGGACAGGCAAGGCCGAGGATACAAAAAAAGAAGTTGAAAAAGAACTAGAACAAATGGAAGAAAACCAGGATGTGATTGTTTATTATAACTTACTGCTCTTTCGGCACAATCTTCAACTTGATTATATGTATTCAAATCCCGGTGTTAATTTAGATAGTCGGTTTGATGAGTTTAAAAAAATTCGCGATCAGAATAACCTGGAAGGGATGTTGGATTATTATTATCATTTTTTTGCTGGGATGTATCATTTCAGACAAAAAGAATTAATACTTGCGTTGAATTTTTATAGGGATGCCGAGAAAAAACTAGATTCTTTTGATTGTGATGAACTGGAAAAAGCTGAATTTTATTTCAAAGCATCTGAAGTGTATTACCATATGAAGCAAACGTTCTTTTCAATGAATTACGCAAGTCGTGCGTATAACATATACAAAAAGTACGAAACTTACGGTGAGCGTCGAGTGCAAAGTCAGTTTATCATTGCGGGTAACTGGTTAGATCAGATGTATCCTGAAAAGGCTCTACATAATTTAAATAAAGCACTTGAAGAGTCAGAGAAACAAAGAATCCATCACCTTATGGGTTCATCACATTTAAATATCGGAATATGTTATAATCAACTGGAAGAACTTGATAAAGCAACTGATCATTTTCAAGAGGCTCTTAATTTGTATAATGAGGAGAAACACGGTTTCTTGCCTAAAACGTTATTTAACCTCGCGCATGTTAGGGCGAAGCAAGGTAAGTTGTCGATTACTGATGACTTGTACTTTGAGGGGAAAGAACTGGCTGAAAAGAACAAAAATTCAGATATGCTTGCGAAGTTTGACTTAATAAAAGGGCTTTATCTTTCATTTGATCTAGACATGGTTCGGGAGTCGTTCAAGTTCTTCGAAGAAAAAGGTATGTATGCAGATATGGAGGAATATGGTTTCGTCACAGCAGACCTTTTAGAAAAACAAGAAAAAATTCGGGACGCTGTTGAATTTTACCGGATTACAGTTAATGCGAGAAGACAAATTCAAAGGAGTGCTTTTCTACATGAAAACTAAATTATTGATTTGTTTTGTTCTGTTGCTAGGAGCTATTGGAGTAGCAGGATCGTCTTCCTTTAAAGCAGAAACTCCCACCTACAAAGTAGCCGACAGGTTCGCTTCTTAAACTAACTATACCAAGGAATGATTTTATCTGATATAAATCCCAGTCTAAAATATGATACTCAGTCAGTAAAGCCCTTCTTCCAGCAGGGCTTTATTTATTCCAGTCCACTAACAATTTCAAATTTCGGATGATGAAGAAACGGCTCACGCGTTCTTTGTCATTATAGCTTAGTGTCCATCGTTGAGCCCTATTAAAGAAATTCAACAGCAATTCGGTTGTCCAGCAGCTCCACAAGGTTGCCTGCGAGAAAAAGATCATCATGAAAATATCCATCTTCATCAACAATTTTTATACCTGTCTTAATCATTTCAGCTTTGCTTCATACATGTAAATCATCCCCTTTCACCCACTTATACAGTATTTGTCCATTAAAAGAAGAACATGATCTTCTTGTCAAATATCTTTATTAGATCATATTGTCATGTATAATGAAGAGTATATCATGTGACATTCATACTGTATAAGAAAGGATATGACCAGTGAAAATGTTGAAAAAGGCTGTGTTGACAGCCGTTATTTTCTTGCTGGCCGCATTTGCAGGGAGTACAGAAGCCTTTGCTATGCCTTCCAAAGGGGCGGTGAAATTCAGGACGGATGCCAATACATATACGAAATCAGCCACTTCGATCGTTGTGACGGGAAAAAGTCCTGTTACGGGGACGATGGTCGCCGTCAGGCTGATCAATAAAAAAGGGACTGTCCTGATCTATCGAGATGTTCATTTAACACGCGGAAAACCTCATTTTCGGGTGAGCTTTCCGACGAAAAAGCTGAAACCGGGCAAGTATGACGTCTGGGTGGATGCCGTCAAAGGAAAGAAATGGCACGGGGAATTGAAGCGCTACATTGTCATCAAACATTGAGCTCCATTATGATGAACGGAGGGCTGTGTAATGACTGCCGTGGGTTTTTGTGTATTATTATGTTCTGCATTTATCCATGCATCGTGGAACTATCTTTCTAAAAAAGCCGATGGAGGCGTTCCGTTTATCTGGTTGTTCACAGCGATTGCAGCCGTTGTCTACACGCCGTTGGCCATAGGTGTTGTCATATATGAAAAGCCTGAAATCGGCAGCTGGCAGCTTGCCATCATCATGGCGAGCATCCTTGCCCACTTGGGCTTTTTTCTTGTTCTTCAAAAAGGGTACAAAAAGGGCGATCTTTCCCTCGTCTACCCTATCGCGAGAGGAACTGGCCCGCTGCTCACCTGTGTGCTGGCGGTCGCCTTTTTTGGCGAGACATTGACGCTGCCCGCTATTATAGGGATTCTTTTGATTGTGATCAGCATTCTTTTTTTCACAGGGGGAGTCAAGCGGTTAAAAGAATCAGGCTCGCTCACACCGGTTCTTTACGGGCTGGCGGTCGGCGGTATTATTGCCGCATATACCCTCCTTGATAAAGCAGCGGTCAGCCGGTTTCTTATTCCGCCGTTGCTGCTGGATTATTGCAATACGCTCGGCCGTCTGATCATATTGACTCCTTTTGCCGCGAAAAGCTGGAGCGAAGTCCGGTTTGAGTGGAAGCATCACCGGATGGAAGCTGTCGGGGTCGGGGTTTTTAACTCTTTGGCTTATATTTTGGCGCTGAGTGTCATGGTATTTGCGCCGGTCAGCTATGTGGCACCGGTTCGGGAAATCAGCATTTTAATCGGAACGGTGATGGGGGCGGTTCTTTTGTCTGAAGGTTTCGGACGGCTTAGAATTGTCGCGGCTGTCTTTATGGTGCTTGGCGTCATATCGGTAGCCGTTGGTTAGGTTGTGTTCCATCGATGTGATCCGTTATATTTGTAGAATAAACAGAAATGAAAAAGGTGTTAGTCATGAAATCTTTTATTGTAGTCGGAGCGGGCGTCCTCGGCGCTTCTGCCGCTTATCATCTTGCAAAAAAGGGCGCGGATGTGACATTGATTGACCGCGGAGAGCGGGGAAGGGCTACAGATGCCGCGGCTGGAATCGTCTGCCCCTGGCTTTCACAGCGCAGAAACCAGGCATGGTACAAGCTTGCAAAAGGCGGAGCGGCGTACTACGCCGATTTAATCAAGCGGCTTGAAGCTGACGGAGAATCGGATACGGGGTATAAACGGACAGGCGCTATCAGCTTGCATACAGACGAGCGAAAGCTGGAGAAAATGGAAGAACGGGCGCATCTCAGGCGCAAGGATGCGCCTGAAATCGGCGAGATCACCCGTTTATCCTATGAGGAAACGAAGCGTTTATTTCCGCCTTTGGCAGAGGGATACAGCTCGGTTCATATCAGCGGAGCCGCGCGCGTAAACGGAAAATTGCTCCGCCGCTCACTTGTGAACGCCGCACAAAAATACGGCGCTTCAGTTGTTGCCGGAAACGCTTCATTGCTCTATGAAGGAAACCTGGTAACAGGGATCTCCACAGCGGACAAAAAAATATACGCTGATCAGGTGCTGGTCACAGCGGGCGCTTGGGCGGACGAGCTTTTGAAGCCGCTCGGCGTGCGTTTTTCAGTCAGCCACCAAAAAGCGCAGATCGTTCATCTTCGTCTTCCAGATGCGGATACCGGCAGCTGGCCCGTTGTGATGCCTCCGAATGACCAATACATATTGGCATTTGAAGACGGCCGGATCGTTGCCGGCGCTACTCACGAAAATGAAGCGGAGCTTGATGATCTTCGGGTAACGGCCGGCGGCCTTCACGAAATTTTCTCAAAGGCGCTTGCCGTTGCGCCGGGTTTGGAATTGAGCGAGCTGCTTGAGACGCGCGTAGGCTTCAGGCCATTTACACCGGGCTTTCTCCCCGTGATCGGCTCATTGCCGAACATTTGCGGGCTGCTTGTTGCCAACGGTCTCGGCGCTTCAGGGCTTACGTCAGGTCCGTACCTTGGCGCAGAATTGGCAAGGCTCGCCTTAGGAGAAGAGCCTGAGCTAGATATCGCTTTATATGATCCGGCCGGCGCGCTTGAAAGTTAAATTATCATGCAGAAAAAAGTTCACTCGAAGCTAAAGTGAACTTTTTTCTTGTTTACAGTTTTAAAATAGAAAATTTTTCAATATAAATTCATGGAGGAAAATTTAGAAAAAAATCTAATTTTATTTGAAGGCATGCCGGTTTTTTGAATCGGCTGCCTCTGATTCCTAAACAAATTTGGGAAATGAAGGAGGGTCGCCATGATCCAGTTTGACTTTGAGTATTACAGGCCCCAATCTGCGCAGGAAGCGGTAAAGCTCTTTCAAAGCTTGGAGCGGGAGGGGAAAAAGCCGGCGTATTGTTCCGGCGGAACAGAACATTTGACGCCCGGACGGCTGAATGTGATCCATACAAATGCCGTTATCGATATTAAAGACATACCTGAGTGCAGAACTCTGCAATTTGAACGGAGTCACCTCGCTTTAGGCTCAGCATTAACATTGACGGAGGTCACGGAAAACGGCGGCTTTCCGCTGTTGAGTAAAGCGGTGAGGGATGTGGCTGACCATACGGCGCGCAATAAGATTACGCTTGGGGGCAATATTTGCGGGCAGATCTTTTACCGTGAAGCAGTGCTGCCTTTCTTATTAACCGACAGCAAAGTGGTGACGATCGGAGACGAGGGGGAAAAGCGCTATTTGATTCACGACGTATTCGATCAGCAGCTGAAGCTGAACAAGGGAGAAATCCTCATTTCGCTTTTAATTGAAGAACGCTATCTTCATCAGCCTTTTGCAAGCATAAAAGTGAGGCAGCAATGGGATACGGGATATCCTTTGGCGACGATTTCAGCTCTCGAAATAGACGGACGCGTCCGCTGTGCATTCAGCGGTGTCTGCCCTTTTCCGTTTCGTTCCGCAGAAGTGGAATCTGCGTTGAATGACGAAGCGCTCCCTGTCGATCAAAGGGTGGAAGAGGCGATCAGCCGCTTTCCCGGCCCTGTTTTGGACGATGCGCAAGGTTCCGCTGAGTATCGCAAATTTGTCATCAAACATACGCTGTTTGACATTCTCGGCATGCTGAAAAAGGGGCCACTATGACCAAGCGCTTGAATCCAATATTTGCAGGTGCACGGGGATACATGAATTTGAACTGGCCGTAAAATCGGTGCTGAACAAAAAAACAGAGGTTTTAAAAAAGAGCGCCGGGCAGGCGCTTTTTTTGTTCAATTCAAAACGCCTGAGCCCCAAATATCCTCCGCCCATTCAGGGTGATCAATGAATGGATTGCGGTTATGCTGGTATTGCTGATAGATGATGTCGTTCCGCTTTCTTTCGAGGGTATCGACAGGGTCTTCATGGTGCCATTTCAATAAAACCGACATTTTTCCGTGGTATGGTTTAGATCCGTTGTTCGTTGTGTCGTTCATTTCAAGATCCGGATGACCGTCGTCCCCTTCATAGCGGACCGCCATATAGAAAATCATTCTGGCGACATCGCCTTTAATGCTTTTGTCAGGTTCCCAGGAATCGCCGTCATAGCGGTTTCCGGGGGAACCGGGATAAGGGCTGCCGCCTTCGTCGAAATCAAGGTTTCCGCGGGCGGCGTTTACTTGCACATCGCTGGGCCTGAGGTGATGCAAATCTGTTCCGGGCCCTTTGCTTGTTCCGAAATCGCCGTGCGATTTTGCCCATACGTGCTCGCGGTTCCAATCGCCCGTTTGCCCCCCGTTCGCCTGTTTAGAGCGCGACTCTCTGGAATATAAGAGAATCACGTTGTTTCGATTGGCCGGATCTTCATCCGTTGCTTTCAGCGCTTCCCATACCTCACTGTAAGACAGCTCTCTATGATCGTCGATCGTGTCGTGAAGCGCTTGTTTTAAAGCTTCGCCTGTTTTGCCTTGCGCCTGTTCATAGTAATCCGCCGGAGCCGAGGACTGATAGGGCTGGACGTGTAAGGAAAACAATTGGAAGGCTTCTGCGTTTTGGGTGGGCGCGCACATCGCTGACAACATCAAAATAAACGGTATGAGACATTTTCGGTTCATCTTTCGATCGCCTCCTTTTCATTTCTTTCATTATCCAATCTTTTCATGAAAAGGAAATATCATTTTCGTTACGGTTTTCTTACGGTCTTGTAAATGAAGCTTTCCACCTCTCGAGAGCTTCCAGGCCGGCTTTTTCTTTCAGCTGTTTTTCCGCCGTTCGGATGCCTTCTTCAATGGCCGCGCAGTATCCGAATAAATAATAGCGCAATGCGGCATTCATGATGACTTGTTTTCTTTCGTATTCAGTATCTGCCGATTCGTCTCCGGCGAGAACGGCTGTTATTTTTTCCGCCTGTTCCTCAGCAGACAGCGGTTTGTTGAGCTTTGCTTCATCTGCGTAAAGTCCGTATTTTTCCGGTTTTAATATAAAGGAATCGATCGCGCCGCTTTTTATCGTAAACACAAAGCTGCCTCTGTGGACCGGCACGTCTTCCGAGCCTTCCGCCCCCTGGACAATGAACACTTCTTTGTACGTCAAGCGCTGAAAAACGGGATGCATTTTCTGAATGGCCGTCCGGTGAAATGCGCCCAGCATGAGCCTGTCGGCATCAGAGAAGTTGACCAGTTTTTCTGCTGTATTCAGCACGGTGCGGACGCCGATCTCTTCGCGGATTTTCCTCATGCGAACAAACGGTTTGCAAAATGTTTCAGCGGCCGCGAATCCGATTGAGGCCTCTTCCAGTGTGTGTGCCGTTTGCGCAGGATCAGTCTCAGAGGGGATTCCGAGTTTGTCCAGGACATCTTTTACGCTCGTTCCATATTTGGGCGGCAATGCATCACTGCCGTGGAGAAACGCGGGGATCCCGTTTCCTGCGAGAAGGAGCGAGACGGGAATGGTTGCTAAAAAAGAATGTCTTCCTGTGTAAGGTCCTGCAAAATCGATGACCGCATCTTTTACAGCTTTGGAAAGGTTCAGTGTTTTCGAGCTTTTCCGCAATGCTTCGGTAAACGCGAGCAATTCCTCAGGGGACTCTGTTTTCATCCGCTCCGCTATTAAGAATGCGGCGGTCTGGACGGGGCTGGCATTTCCCGTAACGATCGCTTCTGCAGCCTGTTTGGCCTCTTCATAAGTTAAATCGCGGGCGCCCCTTTTTCCTCTTGCGACTTCTTTAATCCACTGTTGCAATGTGAACGCTCTCCTTTACATGCTGATCTTTCTTATGACTTTACATGAAAATGGAGAAAAGGAACAGCCGAGATTGTCGGCTTAATGATTGATAGAAAATATGACGATTTTCTGGATTGGCCGTGTAGATTTAGGTATTTTAACTGAAAACATGCTGAAATTTAGAGGATTTTTCAATGCCATCAATGCTGTAATCATTTAATATGTTAAAAAAGTTAACATGAAAAAGGGGATGATCAAAAATGGGAATGCCGGCTTACAAAACAGAAGACGTGAACAAGAATGAAAAACGCAAAAAAGAATTTCCGCATATTTATGTTATTCTGGCTGTCATGATTGGTCTAATGGCGCTTATGACATATGTGATTCCGGCAGGCGAATATGAACGGGTGAAAAGTCCGGACGGCAGGGAAATGATTGATCCGGCGTCCTACAAACGGATCGAACAGACGCCGGTTGATATCTTGGGATTGCTTACGGCGGTTCCGAAAGGGATGACAGAAGCGGCTCCGATTATCGTGTTTACATTTGTGATTGGCGGCGCTTTTGCCGTTCTGCGGAAAGCGTCTGTCATTGAGCTCGGCGTCCGTCTGCTGGCTGATCAGTTCAGGAACAAACCGGTTTTCGTTACGCCTGTCTTAATATTTGTTTTTTCCGGCATTTCCTGTTTTATCGGGACGCCTGAGCTTTCCATCGTTTACGTCCCTGTCATTCTTCCTCTGCTGCTGTCTTTCGGATATGACCGGATGACAGCAGCAGCAATTGCGTTGTGCGGGACGATCGCCGGCTTTACAAGCGCTTTGACAAACCCTTTTACCGTGGGGACCTCACAAATGATTTCCGGTCTCCCGCTTTATTCAGGGATGGGGTACAGGGCGGTCATCTTTGTTGTCATTACGGCGATTGCCGCGGTATATGTGCTCAAATATGCGGAAAAGGTCAGGGCGTACCCTGAAAAAAGCCTGACGGGGAAAGAAGCAGTCGAAGCGGTGCCTGCTTTTAAAGCAAGCGGACGGGTGAAATGGGCCGGCATCGCGGCGCTTGGGTTGTTTGCCGGCTTGATTGGCTGTGTCATTTATTTCAGGTGGGATATGCTGACAATGGCGGGCTATTTCCTAGCGCTCGGCATCATTCCTGCTTACATTGCCGGCATGAGCTCGAGAGACATTGCCGAGTCCTTTAATGAGGGCTTTAAAGAAGTGCTCGTCGGGGCGATGATTTGCGGCATTGCAAGAGCTGCTGCCGTCGTTATGGCCGACGGGCAGATCATGGATACGATTGTTTACGGCTTGTCCCATGCGGTCTCACAGCTTCCTTCTTATTTAACGGTTACAGCGATGCTTTTTACACAGATGCTGTTTAACTTTTTTGTTCCAAGCGGAAGCGGACAGGCTTTAATTATGATGCCGATTATGGCGCCTTTGGCTGATATTGTCGGAATTACTCGGCAGACGGCGATTCTGGCTTTCCAATTCGGCGACGGTTTTTCAAACATCGTCTTTCCGACATCGGGTTACTTTATGGCGACGCTTGCGATCAGCCGGATTGCCTGGAACAAGTGGCTGCGATTCATCCTTCCGCTGTTTTGCCTCTGGATGGGAGCGGCCGTGCTTTTCCTGATGTTTGCTAACGCTGTCGGCTGGTCGTAAATAGATAAAAAGGCGGGGGAATCCTCCGCTTTTTTATTTTCCCATCATTCCTTCAGAAGAAAAAATATGCAAAAATATGAAAAAACTAGACTTTGAACCTATCTGTGGATATACTAATTTAGTAATTGTTCGAATTTAAGATTGTCCGATATTTTCGGGCTTTAAGGAAGGTATCCGCGGATGAAAAAGATGGCCAGATTGTATATTCTCATGCTGAATGTGTTCATCGTTATGCTTGGTATAGGCTTGATTATTCCACTCATGCCTACGTTTATAGAAGAATTCGGCGCGTCAGGCAGCACACTCGGATTGCTGATTGCGGCTTCGGGGATTACCCAGCTGCTGTTTTCGCCCGTTGCCGGGGAAATGACCGATAAATACGGAAGACGGAAAATGATCATTTTAGGCATTGGGGCGTTTGCGGTTTCCCAGCTGCTTTTCGCCTTGGCGAGCCAGATGTGGCTGCTGTTTGTTTCCCGCCTTCTCGGCGGAGCGGGGGCGGCGTTTTTGGTGCCGGCCATGTTTGCCTACATCGCTGATATCACATCGGAAAAGGATCGAAGCAAAGGGATGGGGCTGATCAGCGCCGCGATGTCTCTCGGCTTTGTCATCGGTCCGGGAGCAGGCGGATATTTGGCTGCGTTCGGGCTCACTTTCCCGTTTTACGTGTCAGCCGGATTAGCCGGCTTGGCGACGGTTTTATCGCTTCTTGTCCTTCCGGAAACGCTCAGTCAAGAAAAGATGCTTGAAAAGCGCCGCTCCGCTCAAAAGCGCGAACCGCTTCCTAAGCAAATGGCGCGCGCGCTGCGATCACCGTATGCTTTTCTGTTTGTCCTCGTGTTCATCCTGAACTTCGGGATCATGAATTTCGAGGCGGTATTCAGCCTTTATGTCGATCATAAGCACGGCTTTACACCGGGAGACATTGCCTTTGTCATTACAGCGGCAAGCTTGATCGGCGTGTTCGTCCAGGCGGTGGCCCTCGGGATGCTGACGAACCGCTTCGGCGAAAAAAAGCTGATGAACATGACGCTGATCGGTTCAGCCGCAGCGCTAGCCGTCTGCTCGATTGCCGGTTCGTACTGGCTCGTTTTCGGAGCAACGATTGTTTTCTTCATGCTGACGTCCATCCTCCGTCCGGCGATTAACACGCTGATTTCAAAAATGGCCGGTGATGAACAGGGCTTTGCCGCAGGCATGAACAATGCGTTTATGAGCCTTGCCAACATTGTCGGACCGACGGTGGCCGGTCTGTTATTCGATGTGAACGTGGAAATTCCATATATTTTTGGTGCGGTCGTTCTCGTGCTCAGCTTTTTGGCGGCAGTCAGCTGGGGGCGGAAGCAGCAGGCGCGCGCAATTCCCGAAAAAGTATAAGGGAGCCGGCACATATGCCGGCTTTTTTCTATGGTGAATGTCTAATCATCAGCCGGTATGGCTTAACTTTCTCGATTGCCGCTGTTGGAGTTTCTCACAATCCAAGCAGCATTTGAATTCTGAGCGCCAGTCTCAAGCGCAGGGTCGTGTCCGCGTCTTTCAGGCTTTTCCCGAGCAATTCTTCGCATTTTTCAAGCCTGTAGATGACGGTGTTTCTGTGGACGTACAGGCGTTTGGCCGTTTCGGAAATCTGGCAGTGCGTTTCCAGATAGACGGACAATGTTTGCAGGAGCCCCTGGTCATCCTTCGGCAGGCTGGCAAGCTGATGCAGCGCATGCGTGTAAAATGTCTTCAAATCATCAGCCGGAATCATGCGCAAAAGCTCAGAGACGTCTTTCATATGGTACGTCTGGATGAACTCGGTGCTGCCGGACAAATGGCCGGAGTGGAGCGCGTCGACGGCTTCTTTGCAAATGTGCGGAATGTCGCTCAGCTGATGGCTGAGGTTGCTGATTCCGAAAGAGATCGTCCGCTGGAAGTGTTCCGCTGCATGGCGCTGAAACGTCTTTAAAAATCCGCCGACGGCTGCATTCAGTTCAGCCCAGCTGTCCGTCGCCTCGGCCAGCAGGAAGCATACGTTTCCCTTTGTGAAAAGGTGCGGAGGAAACGGGAAGTAAACCAGCTCTTCTTCCAGGCGTTCGAACACGGAATCTGATTCTAGCTGATTTTCCGTGAAGCTGAGCGATTTTTCGCGGCGGTCCAATTTGCCCGCAATGCACACATATTTTTGATCCCACTTGAGCTGAAATTCTTTGGCTCGGTTTTTAATTTCTTCAGCGGAGGAAAAGGCGCCGTCCAAAAAATTGCTGAAAAACTCGTTCCGCGCTCTTCGCAAATATTGTTTGAGCGCATTTTCCTTCAGCAGCTCAAAGGCGATGACATTGGCGGCTTGTTCGAGGGTTAACAGCAAGCCTTTGTCTGAAGCGGAAATCATCCCGCAGACAACGAGGAAGCCGCATTTTTTTTCATGAGTATAGATCGGAAATACCGAATAAGTTTGTTTGTCGGGAAGCGTTGAAAAACAGGTGAGCCCCGTTCTGTTTCCTTTTTGAAATATTCCTTCATAATGCGACAGCGTCCCGGCGGCATCCGCTTTTGAGGAGGCGATCGGCTTGAGATGCTGATTGAATAGAAGAACGGGAAGCTTCAAAACAGCAGAGACGTTATGCAAGAGCGATTGAATGCTTTTTCCGCTCATAATATGGGTTGTGAATTTTTTTTGGGCGGCGATGGCCTGTTCGAGTTCTGCCGTCCGTTTGTCTAAAATATGGCTCAGTGTATGATTGACAATATCACCGAGGCGGACATCTTCATTTAGCTCGATGATCGGAAAGGACCGCTCGTCGGCAAGCTTGATCACCTCGTCGGGTATTTTCTGCAAAAAGCGCGTTTTGATGCCGAGTCCGGCGCAGCCCCGCCTGATCATCCTTTCAATCAATTCCTTCAATAAAAAAGGCCGGTCTTTTAAATGGTATGCGGTCGTGACGAGGAGCTCGCCATGATGCAGATAATCGGCAATATCTGGCGCATCCATCATATTGATGTGTTCGATGTTCCGGGTCCCTCCCGTTTTTCCGGCGGCAAGCGTTGCGCCTTTAAACACGGGGAGTTTCATCATGTCATAGATATTCATTGATCTGTACAGACCTCCTTTGTCATTTTAGTCATTATCAACAAAAAATGAGCGGATTTGTGACATTTATGCCGATGTTTATTTTTCATGTTACCAGTAAACTTGTATTTATATAGAGAGTTGTAAAGAAATATAACAAGAAAATAGAAAGGAAGTTTCTTTACATGACCATTGGTATTCATAAGACCGGAGAAAATACAGCCCGCAATATCGAAGACATGATCAATTGGCTGGCATCATTCGGAGAAAGCGGAGAAGGAGGGGTGACACGGCTCCTTTATTCAAAGCCATGGCTCAGCGCCCAGCAGTCGTTAAAGGAAAAGATGGAGGGCTGGGGAATAGAGCCGTACTTCGATGATGCCGGAAATCTGTTTGGGAGAATAGAAGGTACAGAGAATCATGCGAAAGCGATCCTGACCGGTTCACACATTGACACGGTCATCAACGGAGGGAAATTCGACGGAGCATACGGGATTTTAGCAAGTCTTTTGTCTGCCAAACACCTTCTGGATACGTACGGCCGGCCGAAAACGTCGATCGAAGTCGTGTCTTTGTGCGAGGAAGAGGGAAGCCGTTTCCCCTTGACTTTTTGGGGATCGGGGAATTTAACGGGCTTGTTTGACTGTCAAAAGACGCCGGCTGTGCACGATCAGAACGGAGTATCGATCGAGCAGGCGATGAAAGATTGCGGTTTCGGAAAACGGCAGTACAGGCGCCCGTTCAGGCGTGACGCGAAGTGCTTTATTGAGCTTCATATTGAACAGGGGAGCATTCTTGAGGAGAGCGGCCGTCAAATCGGCATTGTCACAGACATCGTCGGACAAAGGCGGTTTACGGTTATGGTCAAAGGAGAAAGCAACCATGCCGGAACGACGCCGATGAATGCCAGAAAAGACGCGGTGGCCGTCTCGGCATTGTGCATTTCCTATTTGACGAACAAAGCTAAAGCCGCTTATCCGCATTTAACGGCAACGGTCGGCAGGATTGAAGCAAAGCCGAATGTGCCGAATGTCATATCAGGAGAAGCTGTTTTTTCTCTTGATCTCCGCCATCATCAAGAAGCGGTGTTGGACCGGTACTGCGACGATATTTTTGCTTATTTCACAGAGCTGGCCGGCGAATGGAACGTTCAGATCACAGTTGAGCAGACGACGGAAGCGAAGCCTGTGAGGATGGATCAGGACTTGATCCAACTCTCGAAG
This sequence comes from Bacillus sp. FSL L8-0528, assembly GCF_038593085.1. Lineage (NCBI taxonomy): Bacteria > Bacillati > Bacillota > Bacilli > Caryophanales > Bacillaceae > Bacillus > Bacillus sp. FSL L8-0528. The sequence goes on along the minus strand of NZ_CP151961.1, from coordinate 3,388,570 downwards.
CAGTCGGCCGAGGAGCTTGACGTGTCCTATCAGGAGATGGTCAGCGGGGCGGGGCACGATGCCCAGGTTTTCGGCACGCATTGCCCGACGTCGCTCTTGTTCGTTCCGAGCCGGAACGGCATCAGCCATTCGCCGGAAGAATGGACAAAACCGACTGATCTTGCAGCCGGCGTTGAGCTCTTGACCGATTTATTATACAGGCTGGCATATGAATGAAAGGAGAAAAAGATCATGACAATTGGCGAAATGAATATTCCGAAACGAACAATTATGACTCCCGGTCCTGTTGAGGTTCATCCGAGAGTGCTGAGGGCGCTTTCCTCACCTGTACTGGGACAATTCGATCCTGCATTTACAGACATGATGAACGACGTCATGGCGCTGCTCCGGCAGATTTTCCGAACGACAAATAAATGGGCATTTCCGATAGACGGGACATCGCGGGCCGGGCTTGAAGCCGTCCTTGCCAGTCTCATCAAACCGGGGGACCGGGTGCTCATTCCCATTTTCGGACGGTTCGGCTATCTGCTGGAAGAGATTTGCGAACGGTACCGGGCTGATGTTTATACAATGGAATGCCCGTGGGGAGACGTTTTTGAACCGAAAGAGATCATCTCTGAAATCAAACGGACGAAACCGGAGATTGTCGCGGTTGTGCACGGCGAGACATCGACTGGATGCATTCAGCCGCTCGAAGAAATCGGCCGGGCCTGCCGGGAGCTTGATGTGCTTTGTGTAGTCGACGCGGTGGCTACTATCGGGGGGACGGATGTCAATACGGATGAATGGTGCCTTGACGCGGTCGTCGGAGGTACGCAAAAGTGTTTATCCGTTCCTTCTGGTATGGCGCCGATCACATTTAACAGCCGGGTTGAAAAGCGCATCAATGAAAGGAAAAAGGTAGAACGGGGCATTGCTACAAGAGAAGATATCGAGCTTGAAACAGGACGCTTGCCGATTTCCAGCAATTATTTTGACCTCGGCATGCTGATGGATTATTGGAGCCCGAGGCGCCTCAATCATCATACAGAAGCGACTTCGATGCTGTACGGTTTGCGCGAAGGAGCGCGGGTCGTTCTTGAGGAGGGTCTCCGCGAGCGATTCTCAAGACACCGGCTGCATGAAGCAGCGCTAATCAAGGGCATCAAAGCGATGGGACTCGAATTGTTTGCGGAAGGCCATAAAAAGCTGCCGACCGTCACTTGTGTGAAAGTGCCTGATCGGGTTGACGCGGATCTTGTCAGGAAGATGATGCTCGACGACTTCGGCGTCGAAATCGCCAGCTCTTTCGGGCCGTTGGCCGGAAAGATATGGAGAATCGGAACGATGGGGTACAGCTGCCGGAAAGAAAATGTTCTTTTTACATTGGCAGCTCTCGAAGCGATTCTCATTCGCACAGGTGCTTCTGTATCGCCGGGAAACGCGCTTCAGGCGGCTCTGGATTTCTATCATGAGTAGGCTAATCTCATGAAAACGTTTGACTTGAACGGCGCTTCCGTCGTGTGCTCAGAAGGCGTAAGGAAAACCGATAGGCGTCAAAAACGGGATGATTGCTGAAGTTTGGCGTGCATGACGGCGGGCGTCAATACATTTTTAAGGCGGAACACGGCTAAACGAAAGAGAAGCAAAAGCGGTTCACTAAAGCGCAAAAAACAGCATGTGATTATGCTGTTTTTTTTTGTGATGACCAGAAAAAATAATTTTGCGACATCAAATTTTCAATTATAATTTGAAAATTTTTGCAGAGGTTTATGCTATATTAGACTTGTGAATAAATGATAGGAGGTATCAAGGTAGAAGAGAAGGAAATAATGACAGCGCCTCCAACCGCTAGCAAAAGAAGATATTGCAAAACAGACAATTATCCCCTTCTCCGTTTATTCTTTAGCGAGAAACATAAGATTAAACTTACACTGATCAACCTCATGAGCCTGCTTCCTCAGAAAATAAAGATTATCTATCTCGTGAACGCCTTCAGGTTCGGTGAATAAACGGTTGTCCCGAAAAGCCGGAATACATAAAAATAGGAACTCAATGCTGTGCTTAGAAAAATTTATTTTAAGGAGAGAATAATGAAGCAAAAACGGTTCGGAATTTTGTTCTTAGCTCTTTTCTTGTTACTGTTTAATACAGCTTCACAAGCGGCTGATCCAAATCAAAAAACAACTGAAGAAGTACTCCTCGACGCCTTTGATAAGTTTGGTTTAGTTAGTTCTGTGATTGGAAAAACAGACCCAGTTATATCAATAGGTCTTGATGATACTAGAAGCGAAGAAAAACTCCGAGAATACTTAGATGAGAACTTACCTCCAGAGGCAAAAGAGAAATACGAAATTGAAATTATTAAAAGAAACGTTGAAGAAATGAAGAAGGAAATCCGTGAGAATCAAAAACAAGAGAACTAATCAAAAAAAGCAGGCTGAGAGGCCTGCTTTTCCGTGGTTTGTGTAAGTCTCTTCTGGTGCAATGCGATCGATCTGTGCCTATTCCAACGATTTTAAATAACCCGCCAATACAGAATCGATCCTTTCAGCCGTCAGCCTTTCGGGGTCCATGATCAAATGAAGCGCCAGCCCGTCGACAAGGGCGTACAGGTGCTCGGTTTCCTTTAGAACATCGATCCCCGGTTGGGCGCCGGTATTCACCAGCATTTCTACAGCCGATTTACAGGCTGAATAAATGCCTTCATTCATCTCCTTTCTTAACGGTTTGAGCTCCGGATCGCTGAGCGATTTGGCCGTAAATGCATACCATGCCTCCATTTCCAGTTTTCGCTCCTCATCAAGAGGCATAAGCTGAAAAAGAAGCTGTTTGACGTTCTCAGCCGGTGTACCGTTAAATGTCATGCTCTCGATCCGCGTTTTGACCCGGTTTGCCACAAGCCTCATTGAATAAATGAAAAGCTCAGACTGTTGGGGAAAATAATGGCGCATCGATCCGGCCGAAAGTCCGGCTTCCTTAGCGACATTTCTGACGGTGCACTGTTCAAGTCCATCTCTGTGAATCACCTTCCACACCGCTTCGGCAATTTTTTCTTTTTGTTTTTCGTGATCAACTATTTTTGGCATACACACATTATAACACGGGTGTATTATTTAATACATCTGTGTTATAATTTTTTAGTACAAATGTGTTAAAAAGAGAGGCGGATAAAAGGTGATTGGTTTATTGATTATAGCTTGTGAGATCGGTTTTTGGATTTTTATTTTGCTTGGCCTTATTTTTCGCTATATGGCAGGCTGGAAAAAGGCTGGTTTGATCATGTTTGCATGCACACCGGTTTTGGATTTGCTGCTTTTGGCTGCAACGGCGCTTGATCTGTACAATGGGGCGCAAGCGGATGTTTTGCACGGCATCGCCGCTGTTTATATCGGCGTCAGTATCGCGTTCGGGAGCCGCATGATCAAATGGGCGGATGAAAGGTTCGCCTATCGCTTTGCCGGCGGTCCGAAGCCTGACAAAGGCCCGCAGTACGGCAAGGAACACGCCAAAAAAGAGCGCAAAGGCTGGTTGCGGCATTTTATCGCATGGCTGATCGGGGCGGCGCTGCTGGCCGGGATGCATCTGTTCATCGGCGACCCGGAAAGAACGGAACCGTTAATCCGCATCGCTTCTTTATGGTCGATCATCCTTGCCATCGATTTTCTGTACAGTTTCAGCTTTACCCTTTTTCCGAAGAAAGCCCGTTAAAAGAAGCCGGATGTCCGGCTTCTTTTTCATGTTCAAGTATCCCGCCGCTGAAAAAGGAAATGCTACAAGCAGACCTGGATCAAGTTTTCGAAAAAAACCTGTGATAAACTAAAAGAAGAGGTGAACTGCATTGATTTATATTGGATTAACAGGATGGGGGGATCATGACAGCCTGTATCCGCCCAAGACAAGCAGTCAAAACAAGCTGACCCACTATTCGGCGCATTTTCCGATCGTCGAGCTTGATGCGAGCTTTTACGCGATTCAGCCCGAGCGGAACAATGAAAAATGGGTGAAGGAGACGCCGGAAACCTTTCAGTTTATCATTAAGGCATATCAGGGAATGACGGGGCATCAGCGCGGGGAAATCCCCTTTGAAACGAAAGACGACATGTTTGCTGCTTTTAAGCTTTCGTTAACGCCATACATAAAAGCGGGCAAGCTGGCGATGGTTCTCTTTCAGTTTCCGCCATGGTTTGATTGCAAAAAAGAAAACGTCAATTACTTAAGATGGGTAAAAGAGAAAATGGGAGATATACCGTGTGCGCTTGAATTCAGGCATCGGTCATGGTTTATGCCCCAGTTTTACGACAAAACGCTCGCTTTTATGGAGGAACAGCAATGGATTCACAGCATTTGCGATGAACCCCAGGCGGGCGAAGGCAGCATACCGACGGTTCTTCATGCGACTGACAGTCAAAAAACGCTCGTCCGTTTTCACGGCCGCAACAAGGAAGGCTGGTTAAGGCCGTCTTCCGGGCAAAATTGGCGTGAGGTCAGATATTTATATTTATATAATGAACAAGAATTAAAAGACTGGAAGAAAAACCTTGAGCTGCTTGAACAGCAGTCGAAAAACGTTTACGTGCTGTTTAATAACAATTCAGGCGGTGATGCGGCTCAAAACGGGAAGCAAATGAAGGAGCTGCTCGATATTGAATATAAAGGGCTTACGCCAAGGCAGCTCGATTTATTCAGCTAGAAAAGAGGACTTATTTTATGGAATATCTTATCTTGATCATACTCGGATTTATCGCGGGAACCATCGGCAGTCTTGTCGGGCTCGGCGGAGGGATCGTCATCGTTCCCTCGCTCCTTTTTCTGGCGGGGTTGCCGACGCTGTTTGACCATGTGACACCGCAAATGGCGGTCGGCACATCGCTGGTTGTCATCATATTTACAGGGCTTTCTTCAACGCTTGCGTATATGAAGTATAAAACCGTAGATTATAAAAGCGGTCTTATTTTTTTCATCGGCTCGGGGCCGGGCAGCATCGCAGGTGCCCATGTATCGACATATTTCAGCTCAGACTCGTTTTCTCTATGGTTCGGGATTTTTATGATTCTCATTTCCCTTTCCTTAATGATAAAGAAAAGGGTGAAACCTGCCGAGAAAAAGCATACGGGCGTTATCAGAACGTTCACAGGAGATGAAGGACAGGAATATACGTATTCATATCATCCTTTAGCCGGAATCGCGATCGCCTTTGTTGTCGGCTTCCTCGGCGGGCTTTTCGGCATCGGGGGCGGCTCGCTGATGGTGCCGGCGATGATTCTTCTGTTTTTATTTCCGACAAGGGTCGCCGTTGCGACATCGATGTTTATTATTTTCCTTTCATCTGTCGCGGGCTCTGCCGGCCATGTCATCGCGGGCCATGTCAACTGGCTTTATGCGCTCGCATTGATCCCGGGCGCCTGGTTTGGCGGACAGCTCGGCGCCTACATTAATAAAAAGATGCAGACAAAGACGATCGTATTGATCATGAGGTTCGTATTGATCATCATCGGAATCAGATTAATCTATCAAGGCGTGTTTAGTTAAACGTTAGGGAGAGATTTGCATGACGGAAAAGCTCCATATTTACCATACGAACGATTTGCACAGCCATTTTGAAAACTGGCCGAAAATCGTTGATTATATTCAGACACAAAGACAAAAACATGAAGAGCGGGGGGAAGAAGTGCTTTTGTTCGACCTCGGCGATCATGTCGACAGATTCCATCCGATATCTGAGGCCACCTTCGGAAAAGCGAATGTGGAGCTGTTGAACCGTCTGCAGTATGATGCTGCAACGATCGGAAATAATGAAGGAATTACACTGCCGCATCAGGAGCTGGATACACTTTATGACAACGCTCAGTTTCCTGTCGTTGTTTCCAATTTATTTGACGAAAAAGGGAAGAGGCCCGGCTGGGCAGTGCCGTATGTGCTCAAAAAGGTGAAGAACGGCGCGACTCTTGCCATTCTCGGTGTGACAGTCCCGTATTATCCGATCTATCGACAGCTTGGCTGGACGGTTGCAGACGCATTTGAAAGCATCGGCGAGATGCTCAGTGAAATCAAAGGAAAAGCCGATACTGTCATCCTTCTTTCACACCTCGGCATTTTGGATGATCAGCGCGTCGCGGAGGCTTTTCCCGAAATCGACCTGATCCTCGGCTCGCATACCCATCACCTGCTTGAAGAAGGGATGATGATAGACGGTGTTATGCTGGCCTGCGCCGAAAAATATGGGAACTATGTCGGTCATGTTGAACTGACGTATAACGGAACGCTTGAGAACATCACAGCAACCGTTATGAAGACGGCAGAGTGGAACGAAGAATCAGAGGAGACGATTCGTTTTCTGAAGGAAAAAGAGAAAGAAGCTGGACATCTCCTTGAAGAAGAAATTGCGACATTGGACAACACCCTTGAAACCGCCTGGTTCCGCAGAAGCGCCCTTCCGCAAATGCTGGCAGACGCCTTAAAGGAATGGTGTGAGGCGGAAATCGGAATGGTCAACTCAGGCATTGTACTGGAATCTCTTTCACAAGGCGCGGTGACGAAAGCGGATGTTCACCGCATCTGTCCGCATCCGATTAATCCGGTCAAACTGAAGCTGACGGGACGTGAGCTGAAAGAGGTCATCCTTCATGCATCATCGGAAGAAACCGAGAAACTGCGCATTAAAGGGCTCGGTTTTCGCGGCGAAGTGATGGGAAAAATGCTGTATGCCGGCCTTGACCCGGAAAAGCTCTCTGTCAACGGAGCGGACATTGAAGATGATGTGTTCTACACGATAGCCACGATTGATATGTTTACACTCGGAACGCTGTTTCCGGCGATCCGCGATGCGGAAGATATCGAGTACTTTATGCCTGAATTCCTGCGCGATCTGCTCGCCTGGAAGCTTAAAAAAGCAAACCGGTTCTAATACAGATGGTTTAAGATTCGGGGCAAACCGGAACATGTCTCCCGCTTTATCATACATTAATGGTAAAGGAGGGATCTCGATGGTAAATTTAACTCCGATTATGATAGAAGATCAGCCGTTTACGGCTGTAACGGTCAAACTGCCGAAAACGAACTTTATGGCGGTAACCAATGACCATGGATATATTATGTGCGGAGCGCTTGACGTCGCCCTGCTGAACGATAAATTAAAAGAACGGAAGATCGTCGCCGCCAGAGCCGTCGGCGTGCGGACGATCGATCAGCTTCTCGAAGCCCCGCTCGAATCTGTAACCGATGCGGCCGGAGAGCTCGGCATCCATCCCGGAATGAGCGGAAAAGAAGCCCTTTTAAAAATGGTGAAATAAAGTTGTCTGATTGAATCGTATATCCCCTCTTACAAGCATACACTTGTGATGTAAGGGGGGATTTTGCTTGCGAAGATTTCGCGGCCCTCTGTCAAAAAGAGGACCTTTGCCTTTTCGATATGTCATGCTGCTTTCGTTTGTATTTTTTATTTTTTCAACGGCCGTCAGTCTGTTGATCATCAACTCATCCATCAAACCGACGCTTCTGAACATTGCTGAAATGGAAACGAACCGGATTGCGACGCACGTCATCCAGGAAGCCGTCGAGGATTATATGAGCCAAGATGAAAATGTGCAAAATCTAGTAGAAATGAAGACGAATGAAAATGGAAAAGTAACAACAATTGATTTCAACTCTCATGGTCTTCGTGGTATGCATTCGAAAATTACGAAACAACTTCACGAAAAGCTGAAGGAAACAGAAACCGAAGAATTTAATTCTTCTGCGAAAACTCCCGAAGGTAAGAATGATGGTGTAATCTATAATATTCCACTAGGTCAGGCAACTGGAAACACGCTTCTTGGAAACCTAGGGCCGAAAATACCTGTACGGCTTAATGTTGTGGGGGATGTCTTTACAGATTTTAAGCATAGTGTCGAACCATATGGAATTAATAATGCTTTAATTAATGTCGGTGTGCTTGTCGAAGTCAAGGTCCGTGTCGTCATACCGTTTGCGACAAAAACGGCGGTTGTCAAAAATACGATTCCGGCAACGATTCAAGCCGTGCACGGCGAAGTACCCGACTTCTACAGCGGCAGCGGCAGCCAGACGGCGCCATCGATTCAAATTCCTTCAAAGGATGAAAAAACAGAGCAAAAAAAGGAACAGAATAAGCAATGATTTCCAGGCGTTCTGCAAACATCAGGCAGAATGCTTTTTTTCATGGCTTAGAAACGGCATGCGTCTATTTTCTTAAAAAAATACTTTGACTTAGGCAAAAAGACTGTATATACTATTCAATAATAATAATTATTAGAAAATTCAATGTTTTCAGATGTTTCGAAAAGATAAAGGAGGAAGCTTATGGATAATCGTCCGCAATGGGGAACAAGAGCGGGTTTTATTTTAGCAGCTGTCGGTTCTGCGATCGGTTTGGGGAATATTTGGAGGTTCCCGGCTGTAGCTTATGAAAACGGAGGAGGCGCGTTCTTTCTGCCATATTTGTTCGCGCTCTTGACAGCAGGAATCCCTCTTCTCATCATGGAATTTACAATCGGTCATAAATACAGAGGCTCAGCCCCGCTGTCCTATGCCCGGATGGGGAAAGGGAAGGAATGGATCGGCTGGTGGCAGGTCGCCATCTCATTTGTCATCTCGACGTATTATGCCGTTATCGTGGCATGGGCCATTTCTTACACTGTCTTTTCTTTCAATTTAGGCTGGGGAAAAAATACAGAAAATTTCCTGATGAATGAATATTTAAACAGAATTGATATCGGGGGAGGAGCCATCGGCCAATTCGGCGGCTTCGTGCCGGGCGTCCTGATTCCGCTCGCAATTGTCTGGATTGTTTCATTGGGGATTTTATTTGCCGGAGTCAAAAAAGGAATCGAAATCGCGAACCGCATTTTCATTCCGCTGCTTGTGGTCTTATTCTTAATCATTGTCATTTATTCGATAACACTTGACGGGGCTGCACAAGGACTGAATGCCTTTTTCACGCCTGATTGGAGCCAGATTACAAACGGAAAGGTGTGGGTGGCGGCCTACGGCCAAATTTTCTTCAGTCTGTCGATTGCGTTTGCCATCATGATTACGTATTCCAGCTATTTGCCGAAGAAATCCGATATTACAAACAATGCGTTTATCACCGGCTTTGGGAACTCCTCATTTGAACTGCTGGCCGGAATCGGGGTATTCAGTGCGCTGGGCTTTATGGCGGCGCAGCAAGGCGTTCCAGTCAAAGAAGTCGTCTCTTCGGGAATCGGTTTGGCGTTCGTCGTCTTCCCGCAAATCATCAATGAGTTTCCGGCGTTTAATGCGTTTTTCGGAATTTTATTCTTTGGCTCGCTCGTTTTGGCAGGTCTGACATCTCTCATTTCTATCTCTGAAACATATGTTGCCGCGATTCAGGATAAATTCAACGTTCCGCGGCGGAAAGCTGTCCTGTTCGGCGGAGGGGCTGCTGCATTGTGTTCGCTCGTATTTGCGACGAAAGGCGGGCTGTTCTTCCTCGATGCGGCAGATTACTTTATCAACAATTTCGGAGTGGCGCTTGCCGGATTGATCGAAGTCGTTGCGATTGCATGGTTTGCGAAAGAACTGAAAGCTCTGCAGGCTCACGCCAATTCGGTTTCCGACATTCAGCTCGGCGCCTGGTGGAGAATCTGCCTGAGCGTCGTCACCCCGATTGTTCTGGGGTATATGATGTTTGATAATATCAAGACGAATATCACAACAGCCTACGGTGATCTGCCGGTAGAGTTTCTCCTGAAATGGGGATGGTGCGTCGCTTTTGGAGCGATCGCAGCCGGATTTATCCTTTCGCTTTCAAAATGGAAGAACGAACTGAATTATACGCCATTTCAACATGACAAGGAGGTTTCCTCATGAACGGCGCATCTATAGCAATGATGGTGATCGGCATCGTCATTATTTGGGGAGGATTGGCCGCAAGCATTATCAATGCGGTTGTGAAAAGCAAGAAAAGCCAGGCCGGCTAACCTCTTAAAGCAAGACATCCCTATTCTTCTGAAATAGGGATGTCTTTTATTTTTTCTTTCGAAGCTCCTTCCGTTCCCATGCCCTTAAATGAGGATAAGGGTCAAAAGACCACTCTGTTCTTCCATTGTCTTTATACATGCCGTAGTGAAGATGGGGCGGGAATTTTCCCGATGTTCCCGGCGGCCCGTATCCCGTCGCTCCGACTGAGCCGATCACTTGGCCGGGCTCGACGATTTCTCCCACTTTCAAGCCTTTTGTGAATCCGTTCAAATGGGCGAAATAATGGTACGTATTGTTGATGTCTCTGATTCCGATCCGCCATCCGCCGAAACGGTTCCAGCCTTTCATTTCCACAATGCCGTAGCATGTCGACCGGACGGGGAGGCCGTAATGGGCGAACAAATCCGTCCCTTCGTGAATGCGCCTGCCCCCGAATCCGCGGGCATCTCCCCATGTGCTTCTATAGCTGTAATCTGATCTTACGGGAAGAGGAAAGGCGTGCTTGCCCAAATCAATGTGGCCGTATTTTTGAAATAGCCTGATAAAGCCTGATATGATGCCGACCGTCTGATCCCTTTCGTAAAACTCCCACAGGCCGATGCGGATATTTTCTATGTCTCTTCCGTATGTCAACAAGTATTGTCCAAACGTATAAAGGACGTCTTCATCCTGATCCGGTTCCGCCAGTCCGTCTCCGTTTCCGTCCATTCCAATTCCGTCAAAAACCTTGATGCTGAGCGGTGATGTATCTTTCGGGTTGGGGTTTTCAGGTCCGCTCCACACGCTTTGCGGAATATATATCCCGGTGTGCCCTTTTTGCTTCGGCAAGTCCTTACGGTTTTTGCGGATATTGATTTCGTATTGGTCGACAGCCGCGAAAACATACCAAGGAATATGGGTTGCAGCTTCTGTTTTATGATAAAGGGCCATTCTCTTTTGCAGATCGGGCTCTTTTTTCTCCTTTGCAAGAGCGCACGGCTGCGATATGAGCAAAAGGAGGATGAGAACGGATAATACAGCTTTCACAGTGTCCTTAGCTCCTTTCAGTTTGAATACGGTTAGTTTGTGACATCTGCAGAAATCGATAATAAGAAAATGTTAGAAATTCTATCTTGACTAATCAAGCTCTTGTTCACAAATCTGTACTATGTTAAAGTGACTAAAGATGAAGATTTAGCATTTTTAATTTAAGCGGTTCCAAAGCAGGGGGACACATCCGGCGCTATGTTTTCGTATTGAACTTGACTACAATCCACAATGGAGATGATGGAATTGGCAAAGAAAGACGAGCACCTAAGAAAGCCCGAATGGCTTAAAATCAAGCTGAACACAAATGAAAACTATACGGGCTTAAAAAAATTAATGCGGGAAAACAACCTCCATACGGTCTGCGAAGAGGCAAAATGCCCGAACATCCACGAATGCTGGGCCGTCAGACGTACCGCGACCTTTATGATTCTCGGATCTGTCTGTACGAGAGCCTGCCGCTTCTGTGCGGTGAAGACGGGGCTGCCGACAGAGCTTGACTTGAATGAGCCGGAAAGAGTCGCAGATTCTGTGAGCATCATGAACCTGAAACACGCGGTCATTACAGCCGTTGCCCGCGACGATTTAAAAGACGGAGGAGCGGGGGTATTCGCTGAAACCGTACGCGCCGTCCGGAGAAAAAGCCCGTTTACAACAATTGAAGTTCTCCCGTCTGATATGGGCGGAGACTATAATAATTTGAAAACGCTGATGGATACGCGTCCGGACATTTTAAACCATAATATTGAAACGGTCCGCCGCCTGACGCCGAGAGTCCGTGCGAGAGCTACATATGAAAGATCATTGGAATTTTTGCGCCGCGCCAAAGAGATGCAGCCGGACATCCCGACGAAATCCAGCATTATGATCGGTCTTGGCGAAACAAAAGAAGAAATCATCGAAACAATGGACGACCTTCTTGCGAACAATGTCGACATCATGGCAATCGGCCAGTATCTGCAGCCGTCCAAAAAACACATTAAAGTACAGAAATATTACCATCCTGACGAGTTTGCCGAACTGAAAGAAATCGCCATGGAAAAAGGCTTCAGCCACTGTGAAGCAGGACCGCTCGTCCGTTCTTCATACCATGCCGATGAACAGGTGAATGAAGCGTCTAAAAAACGCCAGGCGCAGGCATAACATTGGATGAAAAAACGCCAGCCATATGCGCTGGCGTTTTTCTTATTTTCAGGTCAGGATTCGGTCGCCTTTCCTTTTCCGTCAAGGTCGTTTCCGTTTTCATCTGTACCTGTCGTGGTTTTGCCTTGCGGCGATTTTTGCATTTCCTTAATTGTATCGGCCATCAGCTGATCGACGTTTCTCGAATTGGCTCCAAGCCGGCTGAAATTGGCGACGGATTGCATCATGTCCGGATCATCGGAAATATAGATATGGTAATATCTCGGAACGACGGATGCCGCCGTCTTTTTGACTTGATCAGCCGTCTGTTTGCGCTGCCCGGAGTCCGTTTTGTACACGACAAGCGCTTCTTCGTCTGTCACAAGCGCTGACGCATCTTGAATATTGGGAAGCTGAACCGTTAAACTAGATATAATATGCGCCATTTCTTCCCGGTCGATTTGGGGCGCCTGCATTTCTTCTTTGTTTGCAACAGGTGTTGCCTGATGTCGCGCATATCCGAATCTGCCTTTTCGGTTGTCATTTCTGAACTTTTCATGATATTGAGGGTTCTTGTCTGCAACGTGAACGGTATTTCCGTCTTCGTCATATATATTGTGTTCGGTATCGTTTAAGGCCGTCTGGCATCCTGCTAGAGGCACCGCCAGCAGCCCTGCTAAAAGAATTTTTTTATTCATCTGCTTTTCCTCCTCATTTATAGCTTTTCCAAAGGGGAGGATTTATTCTTAGCAATTGATGGCGGCCCGGGTTTGAATTATCATATAAAAGAGGTGAAAAGAATGATTGTCGTTCAGAACGCTGCATTTGAAGTCGTCAAAGATGTGAAAAACGGTTTTAACGAAGAAGCGTTTAAAGCCAGATACTCCGACATTTTAAATAAATACGACTACATCGTCGGGGATTGGGGATACAGCCAGCTGAGGCTGAAAGGCTTTTTTGACGATCAAAATCAAAAGGCCACATTTGATACGAAGATCAGCACGCTTGATGAATATATTTACGAGTACTGCAATTTCGGATGTGCCTACTTTGTTTTAAAACGTCTGCGAAAATAAGCGATCATAAAAGGGGATGCACTGATGATGTATTTTGTCGATCGACACAAAATCGAAAACACGCTCAACTTCCTGGAAGAGGAGCTGCGGCTTTATCAAATGCAGGAAGAATGGACTTCCGACGTCGAAAAAAAAGCGCTTGAACGAATCGGCCACACGCTGATCGAATGTATATTGGATATAGGGAACGATATGATTGACGGCTTTATTATGAGAGATCCGGGAAGCTATGACGACATTATGGATATACTGACCGATGAAAAGGTTGTCAGCCAAGCGGAAGGCGACAGTTTGAAACATTTGATCGCCTATCGGAAGACATTGGTCCAAGACTACCTGAACGTCAACCATGAAGAATTGGAAGAGCTGCTCAGCAGGCATGCGGAAACGCTCGAGAAATTTCCGGCGCGGATCCGCGATTATTTAAACCATGAACTCGGTCCGGTATCCGCATTCAAACCGCACTAAACGAACTGGAGTGTACAACATGAAAACATACAAAGGATACTTAATTGATCTTGATGGAACAATGTACAAAGGGACGGAAAAAATCGAAGAAGCATGCGAATTCGTGAGAAAGCTGAAAGACCGGAACATCCCGTATCTGTTCGTCACGAACAACTCGTCGCGCACGCCGAAGCAAGTGGCGGACAAGCTTGTTTCATTTGATATTCCGGCCGAAGAGAGCCAGGTATTCACAACCAGCATGGCGACCGCCAATTTTATCGCCGAACAAAAACGAGATGCTTCCGTATATGTGATCGGTGAAGAAGGCATCCGGCAGGCCATTGAGGAAAAAGGACTGGCATTCGGCGAAGAAGACGCCGACTTCGTCGTCGTCGGCATCGACCGCGGCATTACATACGAAAAGCTAGCCGTCGGTTGCCTTGCCATCCGCAACGGCGCTACATTCATCTCGACTAACGGCGATATCGCCATACCTACAGAAAGAGGACTCTTGCCAGGCAATGGTTCTCTCACGTCAGTATTAACCGTTTCTACGCAGACAGAGCCTATTTTTATCGGCAAGCCGGAGCCGATCATCATGGAGCAGGCGATGAAGGTGCTCGGTACAGATATCAGTGAAACGCTGATGGTCGGTGACAATTATGATACGGATATTATGGCGGGAATGAATTCCGGGATGGACACGCTTCTCGTTCATACGGGCGTGACCAAAAAAGAACACCTTGAAGCCTATCAGGAAAAGCCGACATATGTCATTGATTCATTGACAGACTGGATGGATCGCATCTAAACCGAAAAAAAACACTTGTCTTTTAAGGACAAGTGTTTTTTTAATGGCTTATTCCGCATCTTTTGCTCGATGCGCCAGTCTGCTGGATGCGGCTGCAGCAATCGCTCCGACGATATCATCCAAAAATGTGTGGCATTCGCCTGTTGATTTATCGTTTAAACGTGCGAGCACTCCCGGTTTGATTTTATCGATATATCCATAGTTTGTATAACCGATTGATCCATACAAATTCACAATGGAGAAGGATAAGATTTCATCGACGCCGTACAGGCTTTCATCTGTCTCGATTAAGGTTTGGAGCGGTTCCATGAGCTTTCTTTGCTCACCCAGCATATCCAATTGAATCCCTGTGATCACGGCGTTTTGAACTTCGCGTTTTTTCATGACCCGGTTGACATTCTCTTCACATTCTTCTTTTGTCAAGTTTGGATGATATTTCTTCTGAAGTACGTAGACAAGATCGGCAATATCCGAAATCTTGACGCCCCGTTTCTCAAGCCATTCTTTTGCTGCTGTTTCGATTTGATGCATGCTGTTGTTTTCCGGCATCATTTTCACCCAATCTTTTTTTACTTAGTGTATACAAACAACCTTAAAAATGTAACGATTTTAGAACTCTTTTTCCGGATCGATTCATAATCGAATCCCTTCATGATTACGATGTGTAGAAGGGGAAAAATTTATCAGGAAGTGATGTCCGTGAAGGAGCTGATCAAAGAAAAATTCGGAATCCATATTCGCGATCTTACTTCATACTTGTCTTATCAGGCTTTTCATACCCCGAATTCGATGTTTTTGATCGTCCCGGTTTCCCACTTGAGTCAGGATGAGCTGGCGGAATTGTTTAGTATGAGTCAGTATTTGCAAGAACAGCGCGACCCATACGTTTCATCTTTTATATTGACAAAGGACGGGGAGATGACATTTGAGGAAAATAGCGTCTCATATGTGCTGCTTCAAGCTGCTCCCCGCATGACAAACAGGTCTGTTTCATTTGGGGCGGAGCTGGCCGAATTTCATCAGAAGGGAAGGGGATACCCTTACGAGGTAAAAGAAACCTCGCGGATCGGGCAGTGGAAAGAACTGTGGGGGAAACGGCTCGACCAGCTGGAACAATTCTGGATTCAAAAAACGCAGGCAAGACAGCTGCAGCCTTTTGAAAAACATTTTATCGAATCGTTTCCTTATTATCTCGGTTTAACCGAAAATGCGATTCAATATTTGGCCGATACCGAATTGGATGATCAGCCGCAGGCCGCCGACTCCGGGACGATTTGCCAGCAGCGGCTCACCTGTGAGGCTTTAAGGCGCGAACCGCTTATAAAAATCCCGATGGAATGGGTGTTTGATCATGCGGCCAGGGATCTTGCGGAATATGCCAGAAGCTTGTTTCACGAAAGGAAAAACTTCAATGAAATCGCATTGTTTTTTCAGCAATACGAACAAGCCGCGCCGCTTTCCTCATTTTCTAAGCGGCTGGTGTACAGCAGGCTGCTGTTTCCGCTCCACTATTTTGAGACGGTTGAAGGGTACTATATTTCTCCTGAATCTGAGCACCATTATTTTGAAAGCAGACTCGACCATTTATTGTCTCAAGCGCCGGCATATGAGCAATTTCTGAACGTCTTTCAAGAAATGGCGGGCATGAGAGCCGCAGGATTGATGAGCATGCCGCCTGTCAATTGGCTGAAAAGGACACCATAGACGCCGCGGTGTTCTTTTCTTCATGTTAACATTTCCGGATTTTTTCGATATGCTTAGATTGGAAGCTACTCTTAGAAAGGAACGAGGCAGCATGGACAAACCGTTTGTATATGTAACGAGAAAATTACCCGAAGAACAGCTTTCTGCGTTAAAAGAAGAAGCGCGTATTGAGATGTGGGAAAAGGAAGAAGAACCGTGCCCGCGCGCCGTTCTGGCGGAAAAAGCAAAAAAGGCGCACGGACTGTTGACGATGCTTTCCGACACGGTTGATGAGGAGCTTTTAAAAGGCGCGCCGCATTTAAAAGTGGTGGCCAATTTGGCGGTGGGTTATGACAACCTCGATGTGGCGGCTGCGAAAAAGCATCGCGTCATCTGCTGTAACACGCCCGGCGTGCTGACAGAGTCAACGGCAGATTTGACGTTTGCTCTGCTGATGGCATCCGCGCGCAGAATCGTCGAGGCAAGCGACTGGATTAGACAAGGCAACTGGACGGGCTGGGGGCCGCTGCTTTTGGCCGGAGCGGATGTCCATCATAAAACGATTGGCATCGTCGGGATGGGGAGCATTGGACAAGCCGTCGCCCGGCGGGCGAAAGGCTTTGGCATGGAGATTTTATATCATAACCGCACCCGCAATCCCGAGGCGGAAGCCGAACTGGGGGCAACTTATCTGTCCTTTGGCGAACTGCTTGAACAGGCGGATTTTGTTGTATGCCTGACGCCTTTGACTGATGAAACGAAGCATTTGTTTAACCGCAGCGCTTTCAAAAGGATGAAGCGCTCCGCTATTTTTATCAACGTCTCAAGAGGACAGGTTGTGAATGAAGGCGATTTATATGAAGCCTTGATCGAAAAAGATATTGCCGGCGCAGGACTCGACGTCTTTGCGGAAGAACCCGTGCAACAGGATCACCCGCTCGCCAGTCTGCCGCAAGTGACCGCACTGCCTCACATCGGCAGCGCCACTGTCGAAACGAGAGAAGCCATGATGAGGCTTTGTGCGGAAAATATTGCGCTTGTCCTGGGAGGGAAGCCGGTAAAGACCGAGATTTGACGTTTCTTCCGGCCTGAGCGGGTCGGAAGATTTTCTTACAAAAATATTTCTGAATATATAGAATCTTATTATATCAATGTATAAAGCGTTTTCATGATTTGTTTTTCAGCAAATGTCATCTTGTCAAAAAAAGAATCCCCCATTATAATGTTTGTAACTTAAATGTCTGCGTTGTGTTTACAAATGTCCTCACAGAGAGGACGATAAGAGAGAGAAAGGTGGAATTTCATTGAAGGCGATACGAGTGGGGCTGCTAGGATTAGGAACAGTCGGGAGCGGTGTGGTGAAGATTATTCAGGATCACCAGGATAAGCTGACACACCAAGTCGGATGCCCTGTTACGATTCAAAAAGTTCTTGTAAAAGATAAAGATAAGAAGAGGGATGTCGAACTTTCCAAAGATGTTCTGACGACGGAAGCTTATGATGTCATTCAAGATCCGGATGTGGATGTCATCATCGAAGTCATCGGGGGGATCGAGGAGACAAGACGCTATTTGCTTGACGCGCTTCAGGCGAAAAAACATGTTGTGACAGCGAATA
The DNA here is from genome assembly GCF_038593085.1 of Bacillus sp. FSL L8-0528. Lineage (NCBI taxonomy): Bacteria > Bacillati > Bacillota > Bacilli > Caryophanales > Bacillaceae > Bacillus > Bacillus sp. FSL L8-0528. Next base: position 3,370,849 of record NZ_CP151961.1, on the reverse strand, counting down.
AAGATTTGATCGCCCTCTATGGATCGGAACTGACGGCTGCCGCGAAAGAAAACGGCTGCGACCTTTATTTTGAAGCGAGCGTCGCCGGCGGAATTCCGATTTTGCGAAGCCTTGAAGACGGGCTGGCTTCAGACCGGATTACGAAGATGATGGGCATCGTCAATGGAACGACCAACTTTATTTTAACGAAGATGAACAAAGAAAACGCGCCTTATGACGAGGTGCTGAAAGAAGCGCAGGAGCTCGGCTTCGCAGAAGCAGACCCGACAGCTGATGTTGAAGGTCTTGATGCCGCGAGAAAGATGGCGATTTTGGCCAGGCTCGGTTTCTCAATGAATGTCGACCTTGACGATGTCAAAGTGAAAGGCATTTCCCAAGTGTCTGATGAAGACATCAATTTCAGCAAACGGCTCGGCTATACGATGAAGCTGATCGGCATCGCTCAGCGCGACGGACAAAAAGTCGAAGTGAGCGTCCAGCCGACATTGCTGCCGGAGCATCATCCGCTGTCTTCCGTCCATAATGAATTCAATGCGGTTTACGTATACGGCGAAGCCGTAGGGGAAACGATGTTTTACGGGCCTGGCGCAGGAAGCATGCCGACTGCGACCGCCGTCGTATCAGATTTGGTCTCTGTCATGAAAAACATGCGTCTCGGCGTGAACGGCAGCAGCTTTGTCGATCCGCAGTTTGAAAAGAAGATCAAGGCGCCGTCTGAAATCTTCGCCCAGCAGTTTTTAAGAATTCATGTCAAAGACCAGGTCGGTTCGTTTTCAAAAATCACATCGATTTTTTCGGAAAGAGGCGTCAGTTTTGAAAAAATTCTGCAGCTTCCGATTAAAGGCCATGATGACCTGGCTGAGATTGTCATTGTGACACATCATACGTCTGAAGAGGATTTTACGGATATTTTGCAAAAGTTGAATGATCTTGAGGTTGTTGATCAGGTGAAAAGCACTTATCGAGTAGAAGGGAACGGTTGGAGCTAATGTGGAAAGGACTCATCCATCAATATAAAGAATATTTGCCAGTAACGGACAAAACACCGGAATTGACGCTGAACGAAGGAAATACTCCGCTCATTTATCTGCAAAATCTTTCGAAAAAGCTCGGAATCGAGCTTTATGTCAAAACGGAGGGTGTCAATCCTACAGGCTCCTTTAAAGACCGCGGGATGGTCATGGCGGTCGCCAAGGCGAAAGAAGAAGGCAATGACACGATCATGTGCGCTTCGACCGGCAATACGTCGGCTGCTGCTGCGGCTTATGCGGCCCGCGCCAACATGAAGTGCATCGTCATTATTCCAGACGGCAAAATCGCCTTCGGAAAGTTGGCTCAAGCCGTCATGTACGGCGCCAAAATCATTGCGATCGACGGAAACTTCGACGATGCCCTGAAAATGGTGCGAAGCATTTGCGAGAAAGAGCCGATTGCGCTCGTTAACTCTGTGAATCCTTACCGGATTGAAGGACAGAAAACCGCTTCCTTTGAAATTTGTGAACAGCTGGGCGAAGCGCCTGACATCCTTGCGATTCCTGTCGGGAATGCCGGAAATATTACGGCTTACTGGAAAGGCTTTAAAGAATATCATGAGAAAAACGGCACAGGCCTGCCGGTCATGAGGGGTTTTCAGGCGGAAGGCGCGGCCCCGATTGTCAAAAATAAGGTAATTGAAAAGCCGGAAACCGTTGCGACAGCGATCAGAATCGGAAACCCGGCAAGCTGGGACAAAGCGGTCAATGCTGCAAAAGAATCGAACGGAAAAATCGATGCAGTGTCAGACGAAGAGATCCTGCACGCTTATCAGCTCCTGGCAAGAGAAGAAGGCGTATTTGCAGAACCGGGATCGTGCGCATCCTTTGCCGGCGTGCTGAAACAGCTGCAAACGAAAGAGATTCAGCCGGGGGCGAAAGTTGTCGCCGTCTTAACCGGAAACGGCTTGAAAGATCCGAACACAGCTGTTGATGTGTCGCAGATTAAACCTGTCACACTGCCGACAGATGAAGAAGCAATTCTCGAACACTTAAAAGGAGCCGCTCGTGTATGACTGAGGCTGACATGCTGTTTTCCGTTACGGTTCCCGGAAGCACGGCCAATCTGGGTCCGGGCTTTGATTCAGTCGGCATGGCGCTGTCCCGTTATTTGAAACTGTCTGTTTTTCCTCATGATGAGTGGCGTTTTGAGGCTGAAACAGAAGTCGTAGCGGGAATACCTGAAGGAACGGATAATTTAATTTTCCAGGTGGCCAAACGGACCGCCGCACACTTCGGAAAAGACCTTCCGCCAAGCCTTGTCAAAGTGTGGAGCGATATTCCGCTGGCGCGCGGTCTCGGCAGCAGCGCAGCCGCAATTGCCGCTGCGATTGAGCTGGCGAACGAACTTGCCGATTTAAAGCTCTCTGACCGCGAGAAACTCCATTTTGCGAGCCTTGAAGAAGGCCATCCTGACAATGCCGGAGCATCGCTTTTCGGCGGGCTTGTCATCGGACTTCATGAGGAAGATGAAACAGAGATGGTTTCTATGAAAGACATCGATTTGGATGTCGTCGTCGTCATTCCTTTTTATGAAGTGCTGACAAAAGATGCGCGGGATGTTCTTCCCGAAAGCCTCTCTTATCCGAAAGCCGTGGAAGCAAGCGCGGTCAGCAATATGCTCGTCGCCGGACTGATGGCGAAAGATTGGAAGCTTGTCGGCCGCATGATGCAAAAAGACCTCTTTCACCAGCCATACCGAAGGGCGCTCGTCCCTGAGCTTTCGAAAGTGGAGCATGAAGCAGGCCAAAACGGCGCGTTCGGGACGGCTTTAAGCGGAGCCGGCCCGACGATCCTTTCCTTTATTGAAAAAGGAAAAGGAGAGGCGCTGAGAAACCAGCTTGCGTCCAAGTTTCCGCACTGTGAGGTCGACTGCCTTTATGTCCCGGATACAGGCATTATCGTTGAAAGAAAGTCAGTAAACAGTGTTTAACGAAAAAAGAGCTTTTTCGGCTCTTTTTTTGTTTGCCTTCAAAACAAGGATTTTTATTTAGGAAGTCGAAGTAGTATGGCAAACAGACATGAGGAGGAGAAACGACATGAAGCAGCTGATAACCGAAAAAGACCTCATCAAGCTTGTATCCATTACCGATCCCCAGTATTCGCCCGATGGTGCAAAAATCGCCTACGTCCAAACAAAAGTAAACGAAAAACAGGACTCATATGATTCGCATATCATGATCTACGACCGCGAAAAACAAGCTTCGGTGCAATGGACGTTTGGGAAAGGCAGAAACCAGCATCCCCGCTGGTCGCCGGACGGCAAATACCTTGCATTTACGTCCAATCGCGAGGAAACCGCACAAATTTACGTGATAAGCGCCGCCGGGGGAGAAGCGAGAAAAGTGACCGATATTCCCTATGATGTATCACAGCCTGAATGGTCGCCGGACGGCAAGTCATTGCTTTGTTCAGTGAAGCTGACAAAAGAGGAAAGCGTCGACGATGAGAAGAAAACCGAGATTGAAGACCACGAACCGCTGGAAGTCGATTCTTTGTCATATAAAGCAGACGGCCAAGGGTTTAAAAGGGGAAAGTATACGCAGCTTGTCCTCGTTCAAGTGGAAACCGGGGAAATGAAACAGCTGACCGATCTTGAACGCGACCATTTCAGCCATGCATTTTCACCGTGCGGAGATCAGATTGCATTTTGCGCCAATCAAACGGATATGCGTGTGAACGATGTCTACTTGATGAACCTTTCGACAGGTGATTTGAAGCGCCTCACAGGTCAAAACGGCATTTTTTCTTCACTATCGTTTTCTCCTGACGGCAAACACCTTGCATTTATCGGAAACGAGAAAGAATATCAAAACGCCACGCTCGATAAAGCATGGCTGTATGATATTGAAACAGGAAAACTAACGTGTCTGACGGAAATGCTTGACGTCCATCTCAGCGATGCGGTGGCAGGAGACAGCCTTGTCGGAGGCGTTCTTCCGAAACCGGCCTGGACCAAAGACGGAAACGGCTTTTATGTCATCGGATCTGACCAGGGTTCTACAGGCATTTACTACATATCAATCGAAGGTCTTGCTTATCCGGTCCGGTTGGAAAAAGAGCATGTGAACGGATTCAGCCTGCATCCGGACGAAAGTGGCTTTGCGGCATCCATAGCCCTGCCCGTCCGGCCGAGCGAACTTTACCATCTCCAATTGGGTGAAGAAAAAGCGGAGCGACTAACAGATGCCAACCAAGCGTTTACGGAAGAACATATCATATCGGAACCGGAGGAGCTTCAATTTCAGGCAGCGGACGGTCTGACAATTCACGGATGGCTGATAAAGCCCGCCCAATATGAAAAAGGAAACACGTATCCGCTCATTCTGGAAGTGCACGGCGGACCTCACGCCATGTATGCGAATGCTTATTTTCATGAATTTCAAGTGCTGGCCGCAAAGGGAAGCGCCGTCGTATATGTTAACCCGCGGGGAAGCCACGGCTACGGACAGGATTTTGTCAACCGGGTGAGGGGCGACTACGGCGGTGGAGATTTTAAGGATGTAATGGCGGCTGTTGACCACGTGCTTGAACATTATGATTTCGTCGATCAAGAAAGGCTCGGCATCACCGGAGGAAGCTACGGGGGCTTTATGACAAACTGGGCTGTCGGCCACACGAAGCGCTTCAAGGCCGCAGTGACACAGAGGTCCATTTCCAACTGGATCAGTTTTTACGGGGTAAGCGACATCGGCTATTTTTTCACAGACTGGCAGCTCGGTGCAGACCTTTTTGAAGATCCAGGCAAACTGTGGGAGCATTCGCCGCTCAAATACGCGGACAAGGTGGAGACCCCTCTTCTCATTCTGCATGGCGAACGGGACGACAGGTGCCCGATTGAACAGGCGGAACAGCTGTTCACGGCGCTGAAAAAAATGGGGAAAGAAGTAAAACTCGTCAGATTTCCGAACGCGTCACACGATTTATCAAGAAGCGGGCATCCGAAGCAGCGGATCAGGCGGCTTGAGTATATTGCAGGCTGGTTTGAAGCTTATCTATAAAAAAGAAAAGGCTGCCGTACACTACGGCAGCCTCAGCGTGTCGACAAACCCTCGCATTCGTTGTCAGGGCTGCGCGTCGGTGCTCACGAATTCCAACATTCGCTCCGCTCCGATGCTCGACCTTCCTAGACTGCAAGGGTTTTCAATCACGCTGAGAGGATGACAAAATCCTAAACTGAAAACCGTTTTAGGATTTTGTCAACAATTTAGGCTGCCGTTACGGCAGCCTTCTCAAATTAAAATACTTGCTCTACTTCAATGACGCCCGGAACTTCTTCTAAAAGGGCGCGCTCAATTCCAGCTTTAAGGGTGATGGTGGAACTTGGGCAGCTTCCGCATGCGCCGAGCAGGCGAAGCTTGACGATGCCGTCTTCAACATCGACGAGTTCACAGTCACCGCCGTCACGGAGTAAAAACGGACGAAGTTTGTCCAGCACTTCCTGTACTTGTTCTTTCATTTCGACCTCTGTCGTCATTCGTATCGCTCCTTTCAAATCATACAACCATTATATTCAGTCGAACAATAAAAAGCTATTGTTTGGTTTCAATCGTTTTCCCACATATTATATCATATTTGCCGGCAAAGACAAAAAACGATTTTCATTTCAATATGGAGCAGATGGACAAAATAGAATAAAATAAAGATAAAGAGAAAGGAGCTGCCGCTGATGAAAAAACAAGCCGAGCTTTTTGTTTACGGTGCCGACGTTCTTTGTCCAAGCTGTGTGAACCTTCCGTCATCAAAAGAAACGTATGAGTGGCTAGAAGCCGCCCTGAAAAGAAAATATCCCGACCAGCCTTTCTCAATCACGTACATTGATATCCATCAGCCGCCGGAAAACGACCCTGAAAAACAGGAAATCTCCGAAAAAATCCTGAACGACGAATATTTTTATCCGCTCGTCATGGTCGGTGATCAAGTGGTCGGCGAAGGAAATCCGAAGCTGAAAGACGTGTATAAAGAAATGGAAAAGCAAGGATATAAGCCTGCATGATAAACAGCAAGGGACAGACATGCCCCTTGCTGTTTTATTTTTTATGATTGCACCTTTCTTAAACCGGACAGACTAACTATCAGCCAGATCAATTAGGAGGGACAGCAAGCATGTCAAGCATTGAAGGACAAATCATGTCAGGCGATTTTGATGACGAAATGAATGTTTTTTCATTAAAGAAAATCAAGCAGTTTCAAACGCAGACCAGTCTGAAAGAAAACCAGCTCAAGGCTTTACAGCACTATTTAAGGCAGCATGAGCACGATGAGGACGGACAGATCATCACCCTCTACGACCAAATGCTTGTACCTTTGTCGCAAGATGATATAAAAGCGCTGCTGGATGACTTAACAAAAGTCCAGTCATTATATCATTAACTTTCCCTTTTATACCCGCTTTCCTGCCCTGATGTCATCCGTCATTCCGGGATAAGGGGCTTTTGAAATCAGATCTTCATTATCGATTCCGGCATTTTCAATAAATGTGATATCGGCGAATTCCGGTACGACATATTTTGGATACGTCTCATATTTTTCGCGCGATTCCTCCATTAAGTCGATATGGTCATTTTGATAGCAGACTGTAATATCAGGGCGTTCATGAACCCATTTAGGGAAGAAGATGATGCCGTGCATCCGCTTTTCATTCGGCATGAAGTTCAAGGAAACGTCAGTCCCTGTCGGTTCTGTCCATGATACTTTATAGACGCCTTCAGTCAGCTTGACGATATCGGCTTTTTGATCGCGAACCCAGCGTCCCCCAACCATTCCGCTGTGAATGCGGTAATCAATGGTATGGTCATTTTTAATGTAGATTTCATATTCCCATCCGTTTTCATACGTATAGATCATATGGCTTCCGACAAACTCTTTGACATCTTGATTCATATGAACCGCTCCCTTATTTGTTTATTGTAAAATCAAACATGTTTATATTTACATATATAATTATAAAATGTCATCAAAAACAATGTCAAACGAAAATACTTCCTGAGAGATTTGCAAGAATACAGAAAATGGTTACGATTGATGTCAGAATTTTGAGTTATTTTAGGAAATTAAGCCAATATTTAGAAAAGTGATTGTCAAAAAATAAGCGATTCTGTAAAATGAAAAACAACCCATAAAAAGGAAGAGACATGGGAGGAAAGGAAGGATAAACGATTGAAGACAAAAATTGCTTATGAGGAAGTCGCGGGAATGCTTAATCAATGGTATGTCATGATCAAGCGCCATGAAGTAGCACAAGCGGTCTCGATTAAATACGACATTGAGCACCGGCTGCCGAATATGGAAGAAAATCAAGATCTGCTTCTTTATTTTAATCTTTTAGACTATCGGCACAAACTGCTGACAGAAGAGTTTGCCGCTTCCACCAAATTGTTCGAGGATATTCAGGAGCAAAAAGCAGATATGCAAAGCACAGATGACATGATCGAATATTATTATTTCTTTTTCGCAGGCATGTACGAATTTCATAAAAAGGATTATACAAATGCCATCAATTATTATAAACTAGCCGAGGAAAAGCTCAGGACAATCCCCGATCAAATCGAAATCGCCGAATTCCATTACAAACTGGCTATCGCCTACTATCAAATCAAACAGAATTTCCTCTCCTTAAACCATGCAAAAACAGCTCTAAAAACCTTCAAAGCACATGATGATTATATTCAAAAAGCGATCAGCAACGATATGCTGATCGGAGCAAATAAACTCGATTTATTTCGTTTTGATGAAGCCGAACAGCATTACAAGCAAGCCCTAAAAGACGCGGCGCTGATCAAGCACCACGTTCTCCTCGGCATGGCTCACCACAACTTAGGATTGAGCTATGTCAATCGCAATCTCCTCACCTTGGCCGAACAGCATTTCAAAGAAGCGCTGCTTATTAAAGAGCATGAAGAATCGGTTTACGGCATCCACTCCATGTTTGAACTGACACATGTGCTATACAAATCAAATGTTGTCAAAGAAGCCCGCAAATTGTATGAAACAGGATTTTTCCGCGCGGAAAAAGCAGGAGAAAGGGAATATTTGTCGAAATTTAAACTTATTCATGCTCTGTATGATGAACAGGATCCACTTACAGTTGAACATGCTTTAGAATATCTTAAAACGATCAATCTCTGGACGGATGTAGCGGAATTAACATTTGATATCGCACTTTACTATAAAGAAAATGGAGATGCAGACAAAGCTGCCGAATATTTTGAAGAATCTCATCATGCAAGAGACCAAATTCTTAAAAGAACGGAGGAGTTAAAGTGAAAAAGATGATTGCCGTTGCGTTGACTGCCGTCTTTGCCAGCCTTGTCGTTTTAAGTTTTTCGTCTCAGCCGAAGGGAAATGCCGAGTTTGCCGGTCGCGCCATTTTTCTTGACGATAAGCCGGCCCAGCTGATGGCGGGCAGAGCGATCTTTCTCGACAGCTTTGACGGAAAAGCGCCTGCAGCTTTGCAAAAGACTGCATAAGCTGATTTGTTGCTGTACAAGCTGTTAAACTGGCGCCGAAGCCGGCGCCCTTTTTTTATGCAGCAATGAGAGACAAGGAGTCAGAACATGATACATATTCAAAATAAATCCGATACAGCGGTTATCGTGCTGCACGAAATATACGGGATTAACCGGCACATGCACGATGTTTGCCGATTGATAGCTGAGCAGGGCTTTGATGTTATTTGCCCCAATTTGTTAAATCGGGATCAACCGTTTGATTACGCTGAAGAAAAAGCGGCTTATCTTTTTTTTATGGAAAACGTCGGTTTTCCCGGCGTTTTGCGCAAAATAAATACAATCATATCCAAGCTGGATCGTCAATATCGCAAGATCATCTTACTCGGGTTCAGCGTCGGAGCAACCGCTGCCTGGCTCTGCGGCGAAGATGAGCGTGTCGATAGGATCGCCGGATACTACGGCTCCCGGATAAGGGACTATCTGAACATATCGCCTTCGTGTCCGGCACTGCTTTTTTTCCCTGAAAAAGAGCAGTCCTTTGACGTTGGCTCATGTATGTCCCAATTGGAATCAAAGAATGTCAAAACGGTGAAGCTGAAGGGAGAGCATGGATTTAGCGACCCGTATTCCGTAAAATACAACCGGCAGTCCTCGCAAATTGCTTATGAAATGATGATGGAGTTTTTAATAGCTTTATAAAAAGCGGGACAGGCATGGAAACGGTATAATAGGTATGACGCTCAATTCAAGAAAGCTCGCCGATGACAAGGGGGCTTTTTTGAGTAAAATCTTATCTGAGGGAATTCGAACTAAACTGTTCCAAGGATAGACTTCTTACAAAAGCTTCATTTAAGAAACAAAGTTCTAACATCATTGTAATTTTAGGAGGGAACAACATGGAAGCTTTTGCAGAATATTTAGAGGGAATTGATCACCCGGAACATCGGGCCCGGATGGAGGAAGTGTTGAGTTGGACAGCGGAGACATTTCCAAATTTAACGCCGAAAATCGCCTGGAATCAGCCTATGTTTACCGATCACGGCACTTTTATTATCGGTTTCAGCACAGCGAAAAATCACTTGGCTGTTGCCCCTGAAAGCGCGGGAATTGATCGTTTTTCTGAAGAAATCGTGCAGGCCGGCTATGATCATACGAAGCAGCTTGTCCGTTTCCGGTGGGATCGTCCGTTTGATTTCTCATTACTTAAAAAAATGATCGAGTTTAATATTGATGATAAGGCGGACTGTTCAACTTTTTGGCGGAAATAAAAATAAGGGCGTTCTCTCATGAAGGCGAGAGAGCGCCCCTAATTAAAAACGCTGCTGTTCTAAAACGCTAAGGTTTCACGCAATCTTACCCGTTATGATGCTTATACATCCACAGCAAGCCCGATTTCAGCAGGCGAGGCACTCTGCCGATCAACGGCCGTTCGGCGACTAAACCGAAGCCGGCTTTTTTGCCGAGTGAACCGAGCACGCCTTTCAGCTTGAATTTCGGCATCGTTTCAGGAAGAGGTTCGCCTTTCCAGCGCAGTTCAAGCACTTGGACGATTTGTTCCGCCTGAGCTTCGGCCAGCTGTGCGCTCGGCGCGTGAGGCAGGCTTGCGCAGTCGCCGACAACATACACGTGTTCGTCTCCCGGCAGGTTATGGTGCGGCGTCAGGACGACGCGCCCTTGTGGATCTTTTTCCACATCGAGATCCCGAACGATTTGGTTCGGCTGTATCCCCGCTGTCCAGACGATGGCGTCAGCTTGTATCGGGTCGTCATGATTATAGACGATGCCTTCTTCCACCTTTGTGATGTTGGCGCAATTGATAATCTTGACGCCGTGCTCTTCAAACCAGCTTTGAACATATTTGCTCAAACGCTTCGGGAAGCTCGACAAAATTAATTCTCCCCGGTCAAAAAGGACGATGTTCAAATCTTTTCGGCTTTCCCTCAGCTCGCTCGCAAGCTCAACGCCGCTCAGTCCTGCCCCGACGATCGCAACGGTGGCTTCCGCATTTAAATTGTTGAGCGCCTGGTACGTGCTGCGTGATTGATCAATTGTCTGAATGCTGTAGGTATGTTCAGGCGCACCGGGAACGTTGTGATATTTATCTTCACAGCCGAGTCCGATGACGGCGTCATCATAAGATATCGGCTCCCTGTCATGAAACAAAACTTTTTTCCCTTCCAAATCAACAGATGAAATCGTCCCGTATTCAATCTTTAACTTCGGGTGATCCGGGAAGGACACTCTGATATGATGATCGGAAATCGTCCCCGCAGCCAGTGCGTAGTACTCCGTTTTTAAACAATGGTAAGGGTTTTTGTCGATTAAAGTGATCATCACATCATCTGGCAGCTGGTTAGGCAGCAAACGATGAATGATCCGCATATTTCCGTACCCGCCGCCGAGCAAGACTAAATTTCTCATTGGTAATTCCCCTTTTCCCCTCAGATTAAGAAACTAACCTTTTTCATTGCAAAATTAAAAAACTATGTAAATACCCTCTAGAATTATATCTAATTTGATGTAAAATCACAATATTTCTCGGGAAAATAACCTACATATCCGCTTTGAATCGATAATTAGTAAAACCCTTTAAGGTATTAATATGTTACAAATGCTTTATTCCTCAGCCTTAAACTTTGACTATTGAAACGTAAATAGGGTACGATAAAAAAGCGATGTGAGGTGAAATAAAGTGTTTCCAATCGTTGAGTTTTGCGTCAGCAATCTTGCCCAAGGTTCTCAGGAAGCAAAAGAAATATTGGAGAAAGATCCGAATCTGGACGTCGTCGAATACGGCTGCCTGAGTTACTGCGGACAATGCATGCAGACCATGTATGCTCTTGTAAACGGAGAAATGGTGACAGCGAATAATCCGGCTGAATTGGTCGAAAATATATACAAGTTCATTGATGAAAATGAACTTATTTAAAAACGGGGTCATCTTGGTGATCTCGTTTTTTCATGCAAAGCCTTTGTTTGAAAGGGTTTACATAAAAAGAGAAAAAATTCTTAAAAATTTTTGTGGACAGGCCAATCATTAATTGTTATCTTAATAAAAGTTTAAAAAATAATAAGAGGTGTGGTCATGAACATTTTATGGGGACTTCTTGGTATTCTGGCGATTTTCGCGATTGCTTTTCTGCTTTCTGAGCATAAGAGTAAAATTAACATAAGAACGATTTTAATCGGTTTGGCGATCCAGCTCCTGTTCGGATTCATCGTTCTCAAATGGGAAATGGGGCGGGAAGTGTTTCTTTCGTTTACGAAAGCCGTTCAGCATCTCGTCAATTATGCGAATGAAGGAATCAGCTTTCTCTTTGGGCCTCTCTTGCAAGTAGGCGACAGCGCTGCCTTCGCTTTAAGCGTTCTTCCTGTTATCATCTTCTTTTCATCGCTGATTGCGGTTCTTTACCACTTACGGATCATGCAAGTCATCATCCGCTTTATCGGCGGCGGATTGGCAAAACTGCTTGGAACAAGCAAAACGGAATCTCTTTCTGCAGCTGCCAATATCTTTGTCGGACAAACTGAAGCGCCGCTTGTGATTAAGCCGTTTATTGCAAACTTAACAAAGTCGGAGCTGTTTGCCGTTATGACAGGCGGACTCGCATCAGTGGCCGGTTCTGTTTTGTTCGGTTACGCCCTTCTCGGGGTTCCTCTCGAATATTTGCTTGCAGCGAGCTTTATGGCCGCACCTGCGGGCTTGATTATGGCAAAAATGCTCATTCCCGAAACGGAAAAACCGAAAATTGAAGAAAAAGATATTCAAATGGCTGAAGACGAAGACGCAGCAAATGTCATCGATGCCGCGGCAAAAGGGGCATCAACGGGTCTCTCTCTTGCGTTGAATGTCGGCGCGATGCTGCTTGCTTTTGTTGCTTTGATTGCCGTTTTAAACGGAATTCTTGGAGGAGTCGGCGGATGGTTCGGCTTTAAAGACCTTTCACTCGAATATATTCTCGGCTATGTATTTGCCCCGCTCGCCTTTGTCATCGGCGTGCCATGGGATGAAGCGGTCCAGGCCGGAAGCTTTATCGGTCAAAAGCTCGTTCTGAACGAATTTGTCGCTTATTCCAATTTTGCTCCGATGTTTGATCAGCTTTCCGTCAAAACAGCTTCGATTATCAGCTTTGCGCTGTGCGGTTTCGCAAACTTGTCTTCTGTGGCGATTTTGCTTGGAGGACTTGGAGGAATGGCGCCGAACCGCCGTTCCGATATCGCCCGTCTCGGCTTGAAAGCCGTTGCGGCCGGAACATTGGCCAACCTTTTAAGCGCGGCGATCGCCGGAATGTTTATCGGATAACATGATAAAAGCTCCCTGCAAATGAATGCAGGGAGCTTTTATGTATGAAAAACGGGGGATAGCCATATTGTATCCATCCCTTTCAGCTTTTATACTAGAAGAAAGAAAAAAATGTGGAGGCGGCTATGAATTCTTTTCGTTTTACTAAAATGCACGGCTTAGGAAACAGCTATATATACGTCAATCAGTTTGAAGAACATCTCCCTGAGGAGCTGTTGTCGGATTTGGCCGTCAAAGTGTCTTCCGTTTACACCGGAATCGGTTCAGACGGAATGATTCTGATCTGTCCTTCAGATCGAGCGCCGGTTAAAATGCGGATTTTCAACAGCGACGGATCTGAAGGCAAAAACTGCGGAAACGGTTTGCGCTGCGTTGCAAAATACGCGTATGAACATAAACTGGTAGAGGAAACGTCCTTTTTAATTGAAACCCTTTCAGGCTTGGTAAAGGCTCAGGTTGAGGTGGATGAAGGAAAAGTTGTATCGGCTACGGTCGATATGGGCGAACCGCGACTTCTCAAATCAGATATGCCGATGCGGGGTGAACAGGGTTCAGAGACGATCAATGAAAAGATGATATTCGGCGGCCGTGAAATGAAGGGTACCGCTGTATCCATGGGCAATCCCCACATCGTCTTTTATTTAGACGATATTGAAAAAGCCCCGCTGACGACGATGGGACCGCTCATTGAAAAAGATGAAAGGTTTCCGGAAGGGGTTAATGTAGAATTTGTTGAAGTTGAAAACGAAAATGAACTCCATTTCCGCGTTTGGGAAAGGGGATCAGGAATTACCCAGGCTTGCGGAACAGGCGCCTGCGCAGCCGCAGTGAGTTCGGTGCTCAACGGCTATTCCAAACGGGACACGGACATTACCGTCCATCTCGCCGGCGGCGATTTGATCATTAATTGGAAAAACGACGGACGCGTCATGATGACGGGACCCGCTGAAACGGTATGTGAAGGCGAGTTTTTTATATCATAAGTCGGTCTGTTTGAGAAATCGGACGTGCGACTTTATAATAAAGGTACACATGAGCTTTTAGGAGGTGTAATCTCATGAGCGAAAAAACGGTCACGGTTACGGAAGCGGCTGCTCTTCATATCAAGGATATGATGAAAGAGCATGAAGAGGAGAACGCATTTTTGAGAATCGGAGTAAAAGGCGGCGGATGCAGCGGCCTGTCATACGGCATGGGTTTTGAACATGAAAAAAACGAAGACGACAATGAATTCGTCCAGCATGGAATCACAGTGCTTGTAGACCAAGAAAGTCTGGATATCATGAACGGTACGGTCATTGATTTTAAACAATCGATGATGGGCGGAGGCTTCACCATCGATAATCCAAACGCCATCGCTTCATGCGGCTGCGGATCATCATTCAGAACCGCAGCGAATGCGGGGAAGCCTGAAGAGTGCTGACATAAGGTCAACGATATGCAATGAAAAAAACGCCTTTCATCTCGATGCTTCATCGTGATGAAAAGGCGTTTTATTATGGTCTGGGGGAAAAAGAAATGAAACTCGTATCAACGCACGCCTTGTCAAAAGCGGACGTTACCGCGTTTTTTCATACACATTGGGGAAGTCCGGAAATGGTCAATTCACACGGAACATTCCGCTGCGATGAATTGGAAGGATTCGCTGTAACAGATGAAAAAAGCGACATTAAAGGCTTGATTACGTACTTCATCGCTGGAAACGAATGTGAAGTCGTCTCTTTGGACAGTGTTGTCGAAAACAAAGGGATCGGCTCACTCCTTTTACAAGAAGTGGAGCGTGTTTCAAAGCGAAAACAGTGTAAATCGATTAAACTGATCACGACGAACGATAATATGCGGGCGCTTATGTTTTATCAAAAGAGGGGCTATACTTTGGCCGAGTTGTATGTAAACGCAGTTGACAAAGCAAGAAAAGTAAAGCCGGAAATTCCCTTTGTCGCTGATAACGGCATTCCGATTCGGGATGAGATTCTATTGGTGAAAGATTTAGCATAGTTTTTCTGCTTCTTCGCGAAGAGGAGCAATGCAGCCACCCCGCTCAAAGTGTTGAGCAAGGTTTTTGCAATGGGCTTCCGGAACACAACCGTGTTTATTTCTGGTTAAAGATGCGATTCAGATTGCTCGTGTTGTTGGTGATAGAGGTGATATAGCGGCTTCCGCTTATCATTTCCTTGTTGCACAGAGGGCATAAAGGGCGGTCGCTGCTCGTGAAATTTTTTCTCATCCATCCGTTGCAGTCCTCAGCCGTACATTCCCACGTACTGATATCTTCCTTTGGCAGAGGCTCTTGATTGCGATTGTTGTAGTAAGACATATCGTCACTTCCTAACAAGGGTTTTTTGGAGTTCATTTAAGAATATTTTGTGAATCTTAAGACATTCTATTCGTCAATTTGTTATTCTATACTGGACAGGTTTATTTAGTGTCCAAGCCCAGTAAAGAAAAGGGGTTCAACCATGGAAAAAATCAACTGCAGAAGCTGCGGCGGGCTTACGCCGTACGATTCAAAAGTCTGCGAGGCATGCGGATGCGAAAAACCGCTTCCAAAATCACAGAAAATTACGGACCGGATTGTCTTGACTGCGGCGGGAGTCGTCGGCATCTTAACAATTGTGCTGATATTGGGAACGATCTTCTCATATTTGAATATCATATAATGAAAAGGAGCCGGTGTCAGGCTCCTTTTCATTTTTATTTGTTTTCAAACATGCTTGTAGAGTGCAGCGGCTGCACACGCGCTTTAGGATCCATATAAGCTTTTGCATTGTTGACAGCGGTCGGCGCTTCACCAAATCCGCTCGCAATCAGCTTGACTTTCCCTTCATATGTGCAGATATCGCCGGCTGCATAGAATCCCTCGATGTTCGTTTCCATTGTGGACTTGACGACGATCGAATTTTTCTCGATTTCAAGCCCCCAGTTTTTGATTGGTCCGAGAGATGAAACAAAACCGAAGTTGACGATCACATCGTCGACATCGATGATTTCTTTTCTCTCGCCTTTCACTTCCTCAATGACGATCTGTTCGATTCGCTCGCTGCCGATCAGCTCGGTCGGAACAAACGGTGTCAATACATTGACTTTAGAATTGCGCAAGTTTTCGACGCTGTGCTCGTGTGCGCGGAATTTATCGCGGCGATGAATAATTGACACCTCTTTTGCGATCGGTTCCAGCATGAGCGCCCAGTCGACGGCGGAGTCGCCGCCGCCCAATACCGCAACGCGCTTGCCCGCAAATTGATTCAGATCATCTATAAAGTAATGAAGGTTTGCATTCTCGAATTGTGCCGCAGATTCAAGCTCGAGCTTTCTCGGCTGGAATGCTCCGTTTCCGGCTGTAATAATCACCGTTTTAGAATAGTGGATTTCTTTGTTGGTGACGAGTTTGAAAATACCGTCTGCTTGTTTTTCAACGCTTTCGACGGCTTGTTCCAAACAAACGGTCTGATCGAATTTCGCCATTTGCTCTTTTAAATTGTCGACCAGCTCCTGAGCGCGGATTTTAGGGAACCCGGCTACATCGTATATGTATTTTTCGGGATACAAAGCGGACAGCTGACCGCCGAGCTGCGGCAGGCTTTCAATAATTTTGACGCTCGCTTGCCGCATTCCGCCGTAAAATGCGGTAAACAAGCCGACAGGGCCGCCCCCGATAATTGTGATGTCATATACTTTTGTGTCTTCACGCATGAAAATAATGCCCCCTAAATGAAAATTGTTCTTAATGATATCATATCACATAAAATAAATACGAGCGCGTCTGTTTTTTTAGGCGCGGAAAATATTACTGTCTGATCTAAAGTCTGCCGCCCGAGCATATTTAACCTTGAAAAAGCAAAAGCGAGCGGCTATGATGTAGTTGTGAACAATTTGTTAAAGATTCGTGAATATTTTTCGACGCACAGCCGAAAAACATTCCGTTGTTCGGCAAACTAAAGTGAAGGGTTTCACAAACTTTTTTTCATAAAAAGCCTGAAGCCGGCAGAAGATAACCCAAAGGCTATTTTTAATCCGGCTTAGCAGTAAAATACAGAAAAGGTGGATGTGATTCCGTTGAATAAGCCAAAAGTAGTAGTATTAGGTGCAGGTTATGGTGGATTAATGACCGTGACGAGACTTGTTAAAAAAATCGGCGTCAATGAAGCGGATGTTACGCTTGTCAACAAGCACAATTATCATTATGAGACAACCTGGATGCACGAAGCGAGCGCAGGTACGCTTCATCATGACAGATGCCGCTACCAAATTAAAGATGTCATCAATACATCCCGTGTCAATTTCGTTCAGGATACGGTAAAGAAAATCGATAAAGAAGGAAAGAAAGTCGTCCTTGAAACCGGCGAGCTTAGTTACGACTATCTTGTCGTGGCGCTGGGGGCCGTCCCTGAAACTTTCGGAATTTCTGGATTGAAAGAGTATGCTTTCTCCATTTCAAACATCAATTCGTCCCGGCAGCTTCGCGAGCACATTGAATATCAGTTTGCAACGTATAATACAGAAGCCGAGAAGCGCCCGGAACGCCTGACGATCGTTGTCGGAGGAGCGGGTTTTACCGGCATTGAATTTTTGGGCGAATTGGGCAACCGCATTCCTGAGCTGTGCCGCGAATACGATATCGACCGCCAGCAGGTTCGTTTAATATGCGTGGAAGCCGCGCCGTCCGTTCTCCCGGGCTTTGATCCGGAGCTTGTCGATTATGCGGTCAACTACCTTGAAGGAAAGGGCGTTGAATTCAAAATCGGCACGGCTGTGAAAGAATGCACGCCTGACGGAATCATTTGCGGAAAAGACGATCAGACCGAAGAAATCAAAGCAGGCACTGTCGTATGGGCCGCAGGTGTCCGCGGCAACCCGATCATAGAAGAATCAGGCTTTGAAAACATGCGCGGCCGTGTGAAGGTAAAACCTGATCTGCGTGTTGAAGGCCATGATGATATATTTGTTATCGGAGACTGCTC
The DNA here is from genome assembly GCF_038593085.1 of Bacillus sp. FSL L8-0528. Lineage (NCBI taxonomy): Bacteria > Bacillati > Bacillota > Bacilli > Caryophanales > Bacillaceae > Bacillus > Bacillus sp. FSL L8-0528. The sequence continues at coordinate 3,353,103 of NZ_CP151961.1, read as the reverse complement.
GCTGATCATAAATGAAGAAACCGAAAGGCCTTATCCGCCGACTGCGCAGATTTCCATGCAGCAGGGCGAAACGTGCGCAAACAATCTGGCCGCACTGATTCACGGCAAAGAAACGGAAACGTTCTCATTCGATAATAAAGGCTCTGTCGCTTCTCTCGGCGAACATGATGCAATCGGCGTCGCATTCGGGAGAAAGATGACGGGAACGACGGCGTCCATGATGAAAAAAATCATCGACAACCGCTCGCTGTTCCTGATCGGCGGGCCGGGGCTTGTTCTGAAAAAAGGAAAGTTTAAATTTTTCTAATCAGAATCAAAGCCTGCAGCGGAAGCTGCGGGCTTTTTATTCGGGGTTAAAAACTTCAAAAACGAAAGAAAAAGGAAGAAAGCTTAGTTTTTAAGCGCTTACATCAAATGATCTGTTATATTTTCTGACTTTATTATTGACAATGTTCATGATATATTATCAGAAAATTAAGAAAAAAGGTGTGTATCTAATGAAGACGACGTCAACCCATCGCCTTGAATCAACCTGTACTTTCTGTTCGGGAAAAGGCTATTTTCAGCTTCTGCTTGGCGGTTCGGAAACGTGCAGCAACTGCAAGGGAACGGGAAAAGACCGCTGATCGCCGCTTTCCAATGATTGACTCAAGTTCCTTCCCCAATGTACACTAAAAGAGGTGAATTGGGGGTGGAGGCTTTGATTAGTTTACCAGTTGTCATCATTTCAGTTGTCTTATTTTTCGTCCTGTTTTTCGGTATCGGTTTTCTGCTGAATATGCTGCTCAGGATGTCATGGATCATGGCTGTCATTTATCCAATTGTATGCCTTTTCATTGTGAATAAAGAAAAGCTTATTCGCTATGTAGAGGCGCCGGGAGAGGCATTTTCCGGCCTTTTTGACAGAGTGGCTTCATTGGCTGCTGCCGATATCATCATTTTAGCCAGCGGAATGGCCGGGGCCCTGTTGTCGGGCGTTACGATTAAAGCGCTGCGAAAAAGGGGATATCAAATGTTTTAAGCCTTCTTCTTCAAGGGAGAGGGTTTTTTGGATTTAATTTTTTCACTTTTCTCAAAACTTTTCCGCCATCTGAATATTTCTGTTTCCGCTTGGAAACAACTAGATGGTGAGAGGAGTGGAAGATTTGAGAAAAGTGATGACAATGTTCCGGCGTTTCTTGATGACAGTTTTGTTTGTCCTTGCTTTTATGACGACCTTCTTTGCCGTTTCAGGCGTGGAAGCACAGGACATATCCAGCTGGGCGAAAGAACGCGATCTGTCCTTGAAACAGCTGATGCTCACCTTTAAATCACTTCCGAAAGAAAAAGCGGAAAAAACGTCTCTGTCTGCCGCAGAACAAATTAAAAACAAACCGAAATCGCTTGAAGATGCCTTTGACTGGACCAAGTATCCGAAGCAAAAAGTCACCGCGACCGGATATACAGCAGGGGCGGAATCGACGGGAAAACAGCCTCATCATCCAGATTACGGGATTACATATTCGGGAGTCAAAGTCAAAAGAGATTTATATTCAACCGTTGCTGCCGACCCGTCGGTCTTTCCGATCGGCACGATATTGTTCATACCGGACTACGGCTATGGCGTTGTTGCGGATACCGGATCAGCCATTAAAGGGAACCGGCTCGATTTGTACTATGAGACGGTTGAGGACGTTTATAAAGAGTGGGGCAAAAAAACACTTGATGTTTATGTCATTAAGAAAGGAAACGGCACCATTACCGAAGAGGATCTCTTGAAGCTGAATGAAAATAAATCGATGCAAGTATTCAGACAAAAATATAAAATGGCGAAAGAATAAGAAAAAACGTTTAAGACCTGTGCGTCTTAAACGTTTTTTTGCTCTACATCAATAAATAATCGAGAAGCAGCGTCAGGGCAATGCCGGTCAAACCGCCGAAAAACACTTCAATCGGCTGATGGCCGAGCAGTTCCTTCAGCTTCTTCTGTTTTTCTTCCTGATGACTTTTAGGGAAATCTTTCGCTTCGTTGACAAAGCGGTTGAAATCGCGGACAAGCCGGTTGATCACTGTTGCTTGTTCTCCGGCATGTCTTCTCACTCCGGTTGCATCAAACATCGTAATAACGGCGAATATTGCGGAAACGGCGAACAAAGAAGAATCCATCCCGTGATCAAGAGCCACGCCGGTTGAAAGCGCCGTAACGGCTGCTGAGTGTGAGCTCGGCATTCCGCCAGTGCTTGTGACGAGCCGCCAATCCCATTTTTTCGAGACGACAAAGTAAATGGGAACCTTGATAAACTGAGCGAAAAAGATCGCGGCAAAGCTCGCCAGTAAAGGAAAGTTTGTGAGGATTTCCATTTTGCAGAACATCCTTTCTATAAAGAAAATAGAGATGAATTCAAAAAAGCACGCAGTTATTTGCTAAAATATATAATATGAAACCCCAACGGGGAAAAATGTTTTTCCTATTATAACATTGTTGTTTCAATTTTACTCACTTTGCTGATAAGGAGCTGTGAACGCATGTTTTATGCCTTTAAAGACTTCGAAAAAAAAGAAACACTTTTAATCGGACTGTTTAAAAAAAGCCGGCTGTACGGGAAGGCGGAAGAAATCGACCGCCTTTTGGACGGCCAGCTTTCTCAGCTGCTGAAAGACGGGGATGTATCTTCCAAAAAAACGAAAGTGTCTAAAATATTTACCCCTTCCCTTCAGGGAGTCAAACGCATCTATATCGTCGGATTGGGCCGTGAAGCGGAATTTACCTTCGAGGATGCGAAGCAGTGCTTTGCCGAAGCTGTTCAGCAGATTCACAAAGATCGAAAGCAGGAGTTAACCGTCATGCTCGACAGCTTCGTATCTGAAGAGGTCCCAGCCGCTGACGCCGCGCATGCATTGGCTGAATCGTGCATGCTGTCATGCTATGAAGTGCAGGATTACAAGCACAGAGCAAATGTGCCTGATCAATGCCTGCAAAGCGTCTATGTTTTGACAGACCATGACCTGAAAGAAATTCAGGCGAGTTTGCACGTCGGGCAGGTGTACGGAAATGCGACGAATTCGGCGAGAACCCTCGTGAACATGCCGGGGAACATGCTGACAGCGGCGGATCTCGCGTCATACGCCGCTGAATTGGCAGCAAAATACGAATTTGAATGTGAAATTCTCGAAAAGGCTGAAATGGAAGAGCTCGGGATGGGCGGTCTCCTCGCGGTCAACCAAGGATCAGAAGAGCCGCCGAAAATGATCGTCTTAAAATATCAGGGAAAAGAAACATGGGATGATGTCATCGGGTTAGTCGGCAAAGGGATCACGTTTGATACCGGCGGCTATTCGATTAAGACGAAGAGCGGCATTGTCGGCATGAAGTCAGATATGGGCGGAGCCGCCAGCGTTTTGGGAGCGATGGAAGCCATCGGAGAATTAAGGCCGGAACAAAACGTGCTTGCCGTGATCCCGTCGACTGATAACATGATTTCGGGAAGCGCAATGAAGCCGGACGATGTCATCGTTTCCTTGAGCGGCAAGACGATTGAGATCTTGAATACGGACGCCGAAGGAAGGCTGGCGCTCGCTGACGGACTGACATATGCGAAGCACCACGGAGCTTCCGTGTTGATCGATGTCGCGACACTGACCGGAGGTGTCGTCGTAGCTCTGGGAACGGAAACGACGGGCGCGATGACAAATCATGATCCGCTTTATCAGCAGGTGAGACAGGCGGCTGAAGAAGCGGGAGAAGCGATTTGGCAGCTTCCGATTACAGAAAAAGACAAAAAAAGAGTGAAAAACAGCCAAATGGCCGATCTTAACAATTCACCGGGCAGGGAAGGCCATGCGATTATGGCCGGAACGTTCCTCGGCGAATTCGCCGAGCGGACGCCATGGGTTCACCTTGACATCGCCGGAACGGCAACGACAGCTCAAAGCTCATGCTTTGGACCGAAAGGCGGAACAGGCGTGATGGTAAGGACGCTTGTCACGTTTGTCGAGCGGTTTTCAGATCAATTGTAGGCTTTTATCCCCTTTGACAGAAGGGGATTTTTTTATGGAAAATACAGAGGAGCCTCATTGACGCATTCATAAAATATGTGGTACTATACGTTCATTACTTTAATTATCTACTACATTAGCAAACTAAAGCGTTTGTTCGGAGGTTTCAAATATGAATGCAGTTGTGATTGCTGTTATTGTCATGCTTATATTAAGCCTGCTGCGGGTCAATGTTGTTCTTGCCTTGATTGTGGGCGCACTTGCCGGAGGTCTGACGGGCGGTCTCGGCCTCGGCCAGACGGTCAGCATATTCACGGAAGGACTCGGAGGGAACGCAACCGTCGCTGTCAGTTACGCGCTTCTCGGCGCATTTGCGGTCGCTTTGACGAAAACGGGTCTTCCTGATGCCATGGTTGAAGCTGCTGTCAAGCTGATCGGCAAAGAAGGCGATGCAAGGCGCAAAACCCTTTCAAAAGCGCTGATCGTCTTCGTGATTTTAATCATTTCTTGTATGTCTCAAAATATCGTTCCAGTTCATATCGCATTTATCCCTGTTTTAATTCCGCCGTTATTGAAAATTTTGAATGAGCTGCAAGTGGACCGCCGCCTGATTGCGTGTGCGATGACATTCGGACTGACAGCTCCGTATATTTTGCTTCCCGTCGGCTTCGGCCAGATTTTCCAGGGGATTTTGAAAGACAATATGAAAGACGCCGGTCTTTCGGTCACATTGGCTGATATTCCGATCGCCATGATCATCCCGATCGCCGGGATGATTGCCGGTTTGGCTGCCGCTGTTTTTGTGTACCGCAAACCGCGCACATACGAAATGAAGGAAATCGCCGGTCAAAAATCGGCGGTTTATACGAAAAAAAGCCTTTCGATTGCCGGTTTGGCCATCGCTGTATCACTAAGCGTACAGCTTTATTTGTCTCAGAGTTTAGACGTCGACGGAATGATCTTCGGCGCGCTCAGCGGTTTGACAGTCTTGTTTTTAAGCGGAGCGATGAAGCGCGGCGAAGCGGACGAATTGATCACAAACGGCATGAACATGATGGCGTTTATTGGATTTGTGATGCTGGCTGCAGCCGGTTTTGCCAATGTGCTTGAGAAAACGGGCGATGTCAAAGCTCTTGTTGAAGCGTCAACCGGTTTCATCAGCAATAATCAATTGATCGGCGCATTGCTGATGCTGATTGTCGGTTTATTGATTACAATGGGGATCGGTTCATCATTTGCGACGATTCCGATTATCGCAACGATATTTGTGCCGCTTTGCATGCAGCTTGGCTTCAGTCCGATGGCGACCATCGCCATTATCGGAACGGCGGCGGCTCTCGGAGACGCCGGTTCACCTGCGAGCGACAGCACGCTTGGCCCGACATCCGGCTTAAATGCAGACGGACAGCACCACCACATTTGGGACACTTGTGTTCCGACATTCATCTTTTATAATATTCCGCTGATTTTGTTTGGCTGGATCGCGGCGATTGTTCTTTAAAAAAATTCCCCTCGCTTTGAGGGGAATTTTTTTCTATGTTTGGTAAAATAAAAAGAGAACCGCACCGCCGGCTCTTTATTAATAAGTCGGGTTTCTTCTGAAGCCTGCGCCTTTTTGAACGGCCCGGAAAACCTTTGAGGCGAGCGCGGCGAGCAGAACGGAGAATGCCAAGTCTTTCACGAAGAACCAGGCCATCATCTTCCAAACGGCTGAATAAGACAACGGTGTATTGAGCCAAGTTGAAAACGCGAGATACGTATAATTGACGCCAATCAGATAAATGATCAGTGTACCGATCAATGAAGCTGTGAAAAAATGGCCTGTTTTCGGTTGTGATACTTTGTCCGTGATCCAGCCCGCGGCATATGCGGCAGGAATGTAGGATAGAATAAATCCGGCGCTTCCTTTGAAAAGAACGGAAATACCGCCTGAAAAAGAAGCGAATACAGGAGTGCCTGCAAAGCCGACTAACGCATAGACGATCATGGACAGCGCACCTAATTTGCGGCCGAGCAGAAGCCCGGCAAGCAGACAAAAGAAAGGCTGCATCGTAAGCGGAATACCGCCGATTTGCAGAAACGGGGCAAACGAAGTGATATTAGCGCCGATCCCCATCAGGGCGGCAAACATTCCGACAAGCGCCATATCAGCGGCGCGAAGTTTCTTTTTATTCATGAGCTTTGTTCCTCCTCAGTGATTCACCACAACCTTATCGTAAGAGATCGTAAAATAGTTTGTCAACCACTTTTTAACCAAAGTTAACAAAGGAGGTTCTTTCGTGTTTTTTGGAAAAACAAAAGCGCACAAGTCCGACAGGGTGCCTCCAAACCAAAATGTCACGACATCTTTTCCTGTTCTTCATGCAGGCGATGTTCCGGAATACGAAGACCTGTCAAAATGGAATTTGCAAGTTTACGGACTTGTCGAACAGCCGCTCCTGCTGACTTTGAATGATCTGCATGACATGCCGCAAAGCGAAGTGTCCAATGACATTCATTGTGTAACAGGCTGGTCCAGGCTCGATAATGTCTGGGAAGGGATCAAAACAAGGGAGATCGCTGAAAGAGTAAAGCCGCTTCCGGAAGCCAAATTTGTCATTTTGCATGCAGAGGAAGGCTGGACGACGAATGTTCCGCTCGAAGACTTCTTAAAGGACTCGTCTCTTTTGGCCCATTCCCACAACGGCGCCCCGCTCACGCCGGAGCACGGTTTTCCGCTCAGAGCGGTCATGCCGCATCTGTATTTTTGGAAAAGCGCCAAATGGCTGAGGGGCATTCAGTTTACAAAGGAAAACCATCCGGGCTTTTGGGAGAAAAACGGCTACCATATGAGGGGAAATCCTTGGAAAGAAGAAAGGTACAGCTTTGATTAGCGGGGGAGAATGAAATGTTTTTCGTACAGCTGCTCATATTTTTCATGCTGACCGTCTGTTTTTGGCTTTTTATCGCATCATTCAAGAAAAAGGCTTTTGCTGTTTTATTAGCGCTGACAGCTGCGGCGGTTTTGCTGCTGTTTGCCGCAGCCTGCGATTCCTCAAACAGGACGCTGTGGGGAATCGTTCTGTTTGCGGCGATCCCTGTTTCTGCAATCGCGGCAAAGTTGTTTCAGGATTGGCGGAAAACGGAATAATAGGAAAAGACAGAGTCTCGGAGATATTTCCTGAGGCTCTGTCTTTTTGATGCTAGGCGCCGGCAGCTGACGACGAATTTTCGATCGCAAGCTCTGCCGGAACGTAATCATAGTTTAAGTCCCTGGCTACGGCTTCATAAGTGATATGGCCGTTTGCTGTGTTTACGCCGGCTTTTAGCGCTCGGTTTTCAAGTATCGCTTTTTCCGCGCCCTTATTTGCGATTTCAAGCGCGTACGGAACCGTTACATTCGTCAGTGCGACTGTGGATGTCCGCGGAACGGCGCCCGGCATGTTGGCAACGGCGTAATGGACGATTCCGTGTTTGACATAGGTCGGATTGTCGTGGGTTGTGATGTGATCCACCGTCTCGACGATGCCGCCTTGATCGATTGCGACGTCAACGATCACAGAGCCCGGTTTCATCTGTTTGACCATCTCTTCCGTCACTAAAGTCGGCGCTTTGGCACCCGGGATCAGAACCGCGCAGATGAGGAGGTCGGCTTCCGCTACGGCATCGGCGATGTTGACCGGATTGGACATCAATGTTTTGATTTGGTTGCCGAATTGATCATCAAGCTGGCGCAGACGTTCCGCGCTTAAATCGATCATCGTCACATCGGCTCCGAGGCCCGCCGCGATTTTTGCCGCATTTGTGCCGACAACGCCTCCGCCGATGATCGTCACTTTCCCGCGCGCGACTCCGGGTACACCGGCCAGTAGTATGCCTTTTCCGCCTTTCGGCTTTTCAAGGAACTGCGCGCCGATTTGAGCGGCCATCCGCCCGGCTACCTCTGACATCGGCGTCAGCAAAGGAAGGGAGCGGCCGTCGCTGACCGTTTCATAGGCAATGGCTGTCACGCCTTTTTGCTTTAATGCTTCAGCCAGGGAAGGCTCTGCGGCCAGATGCAGATAGGTGAACAAGATGAGACCTTCTCTAAAATACGGGTATTCTTCAGGGAGCGGCTCTTTGACTTTCATCACCATATCAGCCGCTTCCCAGACGGCTTTCGCCTGTTCGGAGATCTCCGCTCCGACTGAGACGTAATCCTCATTTTCAAACCCGCTTCCAGTCCCCGCGTCTTTTTCCATGATGACGCGGTGTCCTGCCGCGATCAATTGAGAAGCCGCACCGGGAGTCAAGGCAACACGGTTTTCATTGTTTTTGATTTCTTTCGGTACGCCGATAATCATCCGATCATTCCTCCTTTTTCTGTAAAAATGCTGTTGCTTTAGTTTATACTGACTTTTTAGAATTTTCTTTGTTTGAATCGAAAAATAAAAAAACATGCATTTGTGGAATTTCACAAATGCATGTTGCGAAGCTTGATTTCAAGATAAATCGTAAATTTTTCATTGATGTTCTTTAAATCGATTTCGGCGATTTTGCTGATGCGTTTCAGCCTGTAATTCAGCGTGTTGACGTGAATGTTCAGCTTTTTTGCGGCGGTGTTGACGTTGCTGTCGCATTCGATGAACTGTTCAAGCGTCTCGACAAGATTGGAGTGGTGCTCTTTATCATATGCTTCAAGCTGCATTAAAGAATAGTTTGGATAGCTTGCATGTTTCCGTTTTTCGCTTAGCACGTCGAGATACTGATAGATGCCGAGCTCTGAAAAGCTGACGAGCTGCCTTGTCTCATCGGGAAAACGCTCCTTGACCTTCAGCGCCGAGAGCGCTTCCTGATAAGACTGGTGCACAAGGGTGATCAAGCTGTACATTCCGCCGATCGCGATCGTGCAGTTATTCAGTTTATAGCGCTCTTCAAGCTGCTTTTGTATATTTGCGGCAAATTGCTTTAAATCATTGAACGGCTGCCCTTTTTGCCCCGTTTTTGGCGAAGCGAGGACAATCAGCTCATTATAGTCGATAGTAGCCAGAAGGATTTGCACCTGCTGCGTCGTTTCCAGCAAGTAATGGAGCTGCTTTTCGGTTTTTTCTTCGATTTCGTCTTTCAGCCGGATGATGATGACCGAATAAGTTGAAGGAACTCCGATACCAAGCTGGTGAAAGCCGTCGGAGATTTCCTGATCTTCCGAAATGTGCCCGGTCAAAAGCTTCCAGAAAAATTCCTGACTGCGCTGTTCATTTTTTCTTTTTCGGACTTGATAAGGCAGCAGCTTGTTCTTTACGGAATCCGCGGCCAGCTTCAAAAGGTGAAGCTCGTCTTCCGACAGCGTTTTTTGGCTTTCCAGCGCCCAGATAAAACCGATAACCTCGCTGTTTTTCCAGATTGATATCGCCACGCGGCTCGACAAGCCGACTTCATCGATTTGCTCGACCCTGATCGGTTCGTCGGTTTTCATCAAGGCGGGAATCGTTCCATCCTTCCAAAGCTTGTTGATGACTTTTTCCGGCACGCGCCTTCCGATGATTGTTGACGTTCTCGCCGGGTCCGTGTAGTCGCTGTGGGTGCTGTAAGCAAGGAGGCGGTGATTGATGTCTTCTATCGTAATCGGACAATCCAGCACCTCGCTGATATGATCTGCCACATCTTCTAAACGGTCATATTGATATTTAAAAGGATTGTTTCGATTGTTCATAAAAAACCCCTACTTTTTATGTTTGCATGAAAAAATTTTGACATATACCCATCTTACTTTTATTATGAATATAGTTGTTTGTTAAAATCAACAAAAAAGTCGCTGATGATTTATTATTTTTCATAAACACGGCGATGTATTAAACCAAATTTAATTATTCTGAAATAAGAGGAGTAGGAACATTGGCGATTCTAGAGAAAATCAACGGCTTTTTATGGGGAGTCCCGGGCATCATACTGCTTGTGGGAACCGGTTTATTTCTGACGTTCATCCTGCGGGGACTTCAATTTAAAAGATTGATATATGCATTCAAACTTGCATTCGGGAAAGAGAAAGAATCAGCCGGAGCAGACGGTGATGTCAGCAATTTCAAGGCGCTGATGACGACGCTTGCCGGAACGATCGGAAACGGGAATATTGCCGGTGTAGCCACGGCGATTACGGTTGGAGGTCCGGGGGCTTTGTTTTGGATGTGGCTCGTCGGTCTTTTAGGGATGGCTACGAAATACAGCGAAGCATTGCTCGCCACGAAATACCGCGTCAAAAATGAGCGGGGCGAATATTCGGGCGGGCCGATGTACTATGTCGAAAAAGGGCTCGGGAAGAAGTGGAAGCCGCTTGCCGTTTTATTTGCATTGTCAGGTGTGCTTGCCTCTTTTGGAATCGGGGATTCCGTCCAGTCCAACACGATTTCGGAAGTCGTTACACACAGCTTCGGGATTCCCGGCTGGATCATCGGCCTTGTGCTCGCAGTATTGACGGCTGCGATCATCTTCGGCGGTTTTCAGCGTGTCAGCACGGTTGCGAGCATTTTTGTGCCGGTCATGGCGATACTTTATATCGGCGGCTCACTGATCATTATTTTCCTTCATTATGATCAAATCATTCCGGCGTTCCAGCTGATTTTTTATCACGCCTTCAACCCGGTGTCAGCCGCGGGGGGCTTTACTGGTGTGGTCGTGTCTGAGGCGATCAGAAACGGAATGTCGAAAGGAATCTTTTCAAATGAAGCGGGTCTTGGTACCGCTGCTTTAATCGCAGGAAACGCGAAATCCGATCACCCCGTCAAGGCCGCTTTGGTTGCGATGACGGGAACTTTCATCGTTACATTGATCGTATGTACAATGACCGGACTCGTCCTCATTATCACGGGATTCTGGGATCCTTCAGGCGGTCTGCTTTCTGGTGTTGCCCATGATACATCGCTTGATGCCGGCGCGCTGACAAACGCCGCGTTTGCTTCTTCGCTGGGAGCCGCGGGCAAATACATCGTTACGTTTTCGGTGATTTTCTTTGGCTACTCAACCATTGTCGGTTGGTATGTATATGGAGAAAAATGTCTGGAATATTTAGTTGGTTTAAAATGGGTGCCGGTTTACCGTGTCGTTTATGTCATTGCTGCATATTACGGTGCAGTCGCAAGCCTGAATACTGTATGGGCTTTTGCCGACGCGGCAAACGCATTAATGATGATCCCGAACTTGATCGCCCTTGTGCTCTTATGGAAAGTCATTCGGGCGGAAACTGACGATTTCTTTTTGCACCATTATAATAAGGAAAAACAAAAGTCAGCCGGCTTGAAAGCGGGCTGATCGAGACAAGCCTGCCTCTCTTAGAGGCGGGCTTTTTTGCGCTTATGCAATCCTTCCTTTATCCTATGGAAACACTTCAGACTCAAGTGGGTATACAGAACCATGCCATTTGATTCAAATGTTCCGAAAGAAGAAAATTGAGATATTTTTACTAGATTTCTATAATTTTTGCTGGGTGGAAATAGAGGAATGATAAACCTTTAGACTCATTTTGTAAAATAACAACAGATTTGTTTGACTGTGCCTCAATCTTGTTTTTATAATAAAAGCGTTCAAAAAAATAAGTTATTTAGCCCATATCTAGGGCGAATAGCGCAGGAGGTATAAGGAATATGTCAGGAATCATTCGTGTTACGCCGGCTGAATTGCGGCAAATGGCTGACAGATATCAAAAAGAAAGCGGAGATGTGACTGAACAGGTCAATCAGCGTCTTGATCAAATGATCAACCAGCTTCAAGATATGTGGGAAGGTGAATCAAGCCGTGCGTTCTCAGAGCAATATCAAGAGCTAAGACCTTCTTTTATTAAAATGGCTGAACTTCTAAGCGACGTTTCTAAACAGCTTCATCAGACTGCTAACACTCTTGAAAGCACTGACCAAGACATCGCTAGCCAAATCCGCGGCTAATTTACAGATTAGAAGAATGAGAGAAGCGCCTAATTCAAAAGAAGATGACGGCGCTTTTTCTATTGAGAGGTGATGAACTGGTGTATGTTGACATTACCATCGATTTAAAACATTACGACGGCAGCGCCTTTGACCTCAGACTGTCGGATTACCATTCTGTTAAAAAGGTAATCGACATCGCGTGGCAAGCCAAAAGCATACCGGTACCTCCCCGGGAAGGCTACTGGGTAAGGGTGACAAATAAAGATGCCGTTTTTTCAGGCGAATATACATTATCGCAATGCGGAATTACGACAGGTGATCGCCTGGAAATTTTATGAAAGGATCTGGATGAATGGCAGAGAAAAAGAAAACGTATCTCGAAGACCAATTAGAGGCCGTCATGACGAAAGAAGACGGTGCATATATCTTTCGTTTTCAAAGAGAAAAGATCAATCTTGTGAACGGCTTGGAAGCAAACGTCATTAAAGAAGTCGATCCTTCCTTTAATAAAGAAACCGTCATGACCGATGATGAAGTCCAAATTTTGATTCAGCCTCCTTCCGAATATAAAGAATTTCGTTATATAAAAGGAAAAAATAAAAAAAGCAAATGGCTTTTTGCGTACCAGCTCGTGAAAGCCGTTGAAGAACATTCAATTAAAAGGCTGCACCTGATCGCTGCGCCTGAAAACATTGTTTTTGATAAAGGGTTAACACCTAAATTTTTACATTATGGAGTGAAAGAAAGCATTCCGCCATATGAACACGACGAAGAAAGACTTTTCAATGAAGTGAAAGCGGCCGCTGCGCTTGCTGTCGACGGGCAGTTTACTTTTGAAGAGTATTTAAAATACAGCGAAACCATCAAGTTTTCAGATCAGGTAAAAGACATCATCACAAGCGGGACGTACGGCGATTTGAAAGCCGTCATTCAAAAGAGGATCGATGAACTGGATGCCGAAGAAAAAACGCTTGTCCATCTTCCGAAGAAGAAATGGAAGATTCAAAGGTACATAGGGTTAGGACTTATTTTATGCTTAATACCGGCTGTTTTATTTTCCTTCTACTCATTATTCTTTGCACAACCGAAACAGCAGGCGTTTATCGAAAGCAACCGCTACTTCTTAAATAAACAGTACAGCAAAGTCATCAGTACGCTTGATAAATATGATGCCGGCGAGATGCCTGATTCTGTTCAATATCAGCTTGCTTATTCGTATATCATCGTTGACAATGTACTGAAGGAAGCGGATTTACAGGAAGATGCTATGAAGAGCCTGACGCTTCAAGTCGATCCGAATAACTTCCTTTACTGGATTCAGATCGGACGCGGCGCCAATAAAGAAGCGCTTGAGACGGCCCGTAAGCTGGAAAACAATGCACAGATTATGTTGGCACTTATGAAATATACAGATGACATTAAAGCTGATGATAAATTGTCCAGTGATGAGAGGCAGAAACAGCTGGAACCGCTCGAAAAAGAACTTGAAGAATTGAAGCGGACAGCAGATGAACAGAAAGCTAAAACTGATGAAAACCAGCAGGCAAACACCGAGCAAAGCCAGGCGGACGTAGAGGCCGCAAAGGCTGAAAAGGAGAAGGCCGAGCAAGAGCAGGCGAAAAAAGAAAATAAAGAAAAGGAAGACAAAAAGAAAAAAGATGATAAATAAAAGCGAAAACACCTGTTGTTGGCAGGAGGCGGAGAAATGAGTCTGTTATGGATTTTTTATCATAAAAACTATCAAAAAATAAAACTGGATGATCAGAACAGCCGCACGCTCACAATCGGGCCGGATTTGAAACATTCTGTCACGATCAAGCATTTTTCGTTTGAAAAAGGCCCGGTGGTACTGGAAAAGCAGAAGGACTCAGACGCTTTCAACGTGCAGCTGGGAGGGGAGACTGTTTCTTCTTTAAAGCTTGGCGGAAAGGCGTCCGTCCAAAGCGGCGCTGAACAGCTGACGCTTTTTTTAGCCGAAGAATCCGACAGCGTTCCCGCCCACTATTTGGGAGAGAGGCAGGAAGTCGTCATTTCTTCCCTCGATCAAGAAGCGGATGTTTATTTCCATGAAACGGATTCATTCTTTGGAGAAAAAGGTACATTCTCCTTCATCCGCCTCGACGGGCGATGGAATGTCCTGCCGAATGGCGCCAAAATTTATTTGAACGGAGAAGAAGTGTCCGCTTCGGTCTCCGTGCAAAATGGAGACGAAATCGCATTTGGACTGAATATTCTTCGCATCGTTGAAGATGATCTCTTGGAAATCGAGGGGTTCGGGCAGTATGATACGTCTTTGGAGAACATTCTCAAGCCGAGCTCCGAGACAAAAAATAAATATCCGCAATACCGCAGGCCGCCGAGAATGATTTACGACCTGCCGGATGAAAAGATATCCTTCAGCTTCCCGGCACAGGAAAGCGACGGAGACAACAGAGGCTTATGGCTGATGATTCTGCCTCCGATCGTCATGCTGCTCGTCATGGGGATCGTGGCGCTCATTCAGCCGCGGGGAATCTTTATCATCGTCTCCCTTGCGATGTTTATGATGACGCTGATTACGTCAACCGTGCAGTACTTCCGCGATAAAAATCAGCGTAAAAAAAGAGAAGAAAAAAGAGAGCGGGTCTACACCCTTTACCTTGAAAACAAAAAGAAAGAGCTGCATGAACTTGCAGAAAGGCAAAAGTTCGTCCTTGATTTCCATTTTCCTACATTTGAGAGAATGAAATATTTAACAAAGGAGATCAGCGGACGGATTTGGGAAAAATCGATTGAAAGCGCCGATTTTCTGCAAATCCGCCTTGGAACGGGAAATGTTGCATCTTCATACCAAATCAATTTGAACGGCGGAGATTTGGCCAATCGCGATACAGACCATCTCCTCGAACAAACGCAAAAAATGGAAGAGGTCTACAGAGAGCTGAAAAATGCGCCGATCACCGTGAATCTCGCCGAAGGCCCGATGGGCGTCGTCGGAAAATTGTCCGTCGTCAAAAATGAAATTCATCAGCTTGTCGGCCAGCTCGCATTTTTCCACAGCTATCATGATTTGCGCTTTGTCTTTATTTTTGACGAAGCCGAGTATCAAGAATGGGAATGGATGAAGTGGCTCCCGCATTTTCAGATGCCTCATATTTATGCGAAAGGGTTTATTTACAACGAACAGACGAGAGATCAGCTCCTTTCAAGCATATATGAGATATTGAGAGAACGGGATTTAGATGAAAATAAAAAGAAAACATTGTACAAGCCGCACTTTGTGTTTATCATCACAAATCAGCAGCTCATCGCAGAACACGTCATTTTAGAATATTTGGAAGGCAAGCAGAAAAACCTCGGAGTGTCGACAATCGTGGCGGCAGAGACGAAAGAAAGCCTGTCCGAAAACATTCATACCCTTGTTCGTTATATTACTGAACAGGAAGGCGACATTTTGATCAAGCAAAAGAAAGCCGTCCAGATCCCGTTTCAGCTGGATCACCACAACAGGGAAGACAATGAACTGTTTTCCCGGACGCTGAGAACGCTTGACCACCAGACGGGCATGACGAATTCGATTCCTGATACCGTATCATTTCTCGAACTGTTCCAAGTGAAGGAAGTCGATGACATCGGAATCGGCCAAAAATGGCTGACAAGCGAATCGGCCAAATCTTTGGCCGTACCGATCGGCTATAAAGGAAAAGACGACATTGTCTATTTGAACCTTCACGAAAAAGCACACGGCCCCCACGGGCTGCTTGCCGGAACGACCGGTTCGGGTAAAAGTGAATTTTTGCAGACTTATATTTTGTCTTTGGCCGTTCACTTTCACCCGCATGAAGTCGCATTTTTGTTAATCGACTACAAAGGGGGCGGAATGGCGCAGCCGTTCCGGAACATTCCGCATCTGCTCGGAACGATTACTAACATTGAAGGCAGCAAGAACTTCAGCAACCGGGCGCTGGCGTCCATTAAGAGCGAGCTGAAGAAAAGGCAGCGGCTCTTTGACCAGTACAAAGTCAACCATATCAATGACTATACAAAGCTTTACAAACAGAAAAAAGCGAAAACGGCGATGCCGCACCTTTTCTTAATTTCAGACGAATTTGCCGAGCTGAAAAGCGAAGAACCGGAATTTATCCGCGAGCTTGTCAGCGCGGCAAGGATCGGCCGAAGCCTTGGGGTGCACTTAATCTTGGCGACGCAAAAGCCGGGCGGCATCATCGACGACCAGATTTGGAGCAACTCCAGATTCAAGGTCGCCTTGAAGGTTCAGGATGCGAATGACAGTAAAGAAATCCTTAAAAACGGGGATGCGTCTACCATCACGGTAACGGGCCGCGGTTATTTGCAAGTCGGCAACAATGAGGTGTATGAACTGTTCCAGTCTGCATGGAGCGGCGCCCCTTACATGGAGGACGGCTACGGCACAGAGGATGAAGTGGCGATCGTCACAGACACCGGGTTAATTCCTTTGTCAGATGTTGATGCCGATCATACGGCGAAAAAAGAGGCCGTGACGGAAATTTCCGCCGTCGTCGAACAAATTGAACGGATTCAAGCGGAAATGGGAATCGAGAAGCTTCCGAGCCCTTGGCTGCCGCCGCTTGAAGAGCGCATACCTAAAACGCGCTACCCGTCTGAGGAAGCGGATGCCTTTAACTTTGCTTATATCGATGAACCTGAAAAGCAAAGCCAGGAGCCGATCAGCTATCGCATGATGGATGACGGCAATATCGGCATCGTCGGTTCGTCAGGCTACGGAAAATCCCTGACCGCCACGACGTTCATGATGAGCTTTGCCGAACAATATACACCGGAAGAATTGCATTACTACATTTTCGACTTTGGCAACGGAACACTGCTTCCGCTTGCAAGGCTTCCGCATACCGCGGATTATTTCCTGATGGACCAAACGAGAAAAATCGAGAAATTCATGGTCCGGATCAAGGCGGAAATCGAGCACCGGAAAAATCTCTTCCGTGCAAAAGAAATCAGCCATATCAAGATGTACAATGCGCTGAATGAGGAAAAGCTGCCGTTTATTTTCATAACGGTCGACAACTTTGACATCATTAAAGACGAAATGCATGAACTTGAAAGCGAATTTATCCAGTTTTCACGCGACGGCCAGTCGCTTGGAATTTATTTAATCCTGACCGCGACAAGGGTCAATGCGATCAGACAGTCGCTCTTGAACAACCTGAAAACGAGGGTTGTTCACTACCTGATGGATCAGTCTGAAGCATATTCGATCATCGGAAGGCCGGAATTCAGCCTTGAACCGATCCCTGGACGCGTCATTATCAATAAAGAAAACCAATACTTCGCACAAATGTTTATGCCTGTGAAAGCGGACAACGATATCGAGCTGTTTGAAGGGATCAAAGCCGACATTCAGGCGATCGCAGAACGCTCGGAAGGCATGAGAAAGCCGGCGCCTGTGCCGATGCTGCCGCTCGAGCTTTCCGTCACGCAGTTTGTGAGAGATTATCCGCTGCAGCCTGAAAGAGGCCTTATTCCAATGGGGCTCGATGAAGAATCTGTCGAACCCGTATACTTTAACCTTGAGAAAAATAAGCACTGCCTCATCATGGGTCAGACGCAGCGCGGAAAAACAAACGTCATCAAGATCATGCTCGAGCACCTGCTTGACCATGACACGAAAAAAATTGCCGTGTTTGATTCGATAGACAGAGGGCTTTCTCAATATGCGACAGAGGATCAAATCAGCTATCTTGAAACAAAAGACGACATTATGCTCTGGCTGGCTGAGACGGAAGAAATTTGCCGGACAAGAGAAGCGATGTATTTGGAAGCCGTTAAACAAGGCGAAATCGCCAACCTTGATTTTTCACCGATGGTCTTTATCGTCGACGGACTTTCACGGTTCCAGCAGACGATCGACGCATCGATTCAGGACAAAATGGCGATGTTTATGAAGTCATACGCCCATTTAGGCTTCCACTTTATACCTGCAGGAAACCACAGCGAGTTCACAAAAGGCTATGATTCGCTGACAAGCGAAGTCAAGCAGGTCAGACACGCCATGCTATTGATGAAAAAATCCGAGCAGAACTTGATTCAGCTCCCATATGAACGCCAGGAGCCGGAAATTCTCCCGGGCTTTGGCTATATCGTTGAAAACGGCAAAGAGAGGAAAATTCAAATTCCTTTATGTGCCGTAGAAAGGAAGAAAACGAAATGACGGAACAACAAAAAAGCACGCTGAAAATTATCAGCGCCATCGTCACGGTCATCTTGCTGCCCGTCTTGTTCTTTCATTTCATCGGTGAGAACCCGACGAAAAAGGTATCGAACGCGACAAGGGAAATCGCTGTCGTCAATGAAGATACCGGCATTTTGAAAGATGACGGAACCGTTGATGAAGATGCGCTGCTGGGGAACGAAATCTCGGCTTCCCTGGTTGACCGTCCGGACTATAAATGGACGGTCGTCAACCGGAGCGCAGCAGAAAGCGGACTTTCGGAGAAGCAATACGATGCGATTGTCTACATTCCGTCGGACTTTTCGCAAAACATTTTAAGCTACAACCATGAGCGTCCGCAAAAAGCGGAGCTAGAATTTAAAATCCAGGACCAGCTTGACGCCGTCAACAAGGAAAAAGTCCAGCGCGAACTTCAAGACGCGCAAAAAACGGTGAGCAAAAAAATGTCTTCCCTGTACTGGCGCTTTGTCAAACAGGGAGTCAAAAAGGTCAGAAAAGAGTTTGACAGCATCGTAAACAAAGAATCAGAGTTCCAAAACGCGATGTACAATTTTTATAAGCCGAGCTCCAACAATTTAGCGGGCGAAGTAGAGAGACAAAAAGAGATGATCGACAGACTGAAAGAGTCGATCAATGAAACAGAAGGCACATCAAAAGAGCGCAACGCAAGCGTCGAAGAATCCAAAAAACAATTGGACAGCTTCGTCGACAACGTCAATCAGTACAAACAATATCAAGAAAAGCAGTCGGAACTGCTGATGGCTGCACAAGCGGACAGTGAAGGCCAGATCCAAGACGGCCTTACGGTCATTAAGGAAAAGCAGTCCAGCGCCACGAGCCGTTTCAATGAACAAATGAGCGGCATGGCCGCTTCATTCAACGGTTTGCAAAATCAATTCGGCCTGACCGCGAACTCTTTTAAGTACCTGCAAACGACGCGGGAAGAACAGGTACCGATCCAAATAGACGGTATTAAGACTATCGAGAGTGAGTTGATCGATGAGTATCAGGCCCAAACGAGAAGCTATAATCTGAGCGTGCTGCAACCTAAATTAATAGAGAGGCGCTCAGTGTTAACCGTTCCACAGGAAGATCCAGGAACCACAAATCCTGGTGATGATCAAGATAACGATGATGAAGATCAAAATGACGACGAAGAACAGCCGAAAGATTTAAAAATTGATCTTCAAGAACAGCAAGATGAATTGAAGAGCATTGCGGCTGATCTAAAAGAATTATCGGACGGGCTAAAGGATTCCTCAGGGAATGATGGCGACAATTCAGGAGATAAAGACCCATCTGCCGGAGAGCCGAATCAAGGTCAAGAACCTTCTCCTGAAACCGGGGAAAACGGTCAGCAGGACGGAACAACTTCTGCTGCTGATGATGGCGATAAGGGAACGGGCGAAGACGGCCAAACGGAGAACCCGGGAGACGAGCCTGATGACGAAATTGCCAAGTTAAAAGCACAGCTCAATGAAGCCGCCGCTAGAATTGAAAAGGTGGAAACAGATCTTCGCGAAAAACAGGAAACGCATAATGAAGAGTTGAAAAAACAGCTAGAAAAATTTGATGATAAAGTCGCTGAATTAACGAATACGATTAAAGACTTAAATCAAAATATCGAAAAGCTGAACGGGCGAATTACAAAGCTTGAAGAGAGCCAGAATGAAGACTTTAAGACGATTTACAGCCAAATCGAAACGCTTGAAAACGAGATATTAAGCTACCCGATGGGTGCTGAGAGAAAAGAAGCATTAAAAGAGGCTTTTGCTTCTAAAATCAATACAAGAGATGTCCGCGACCTTCTTAGATATCATAATACGTTGTCTGTATATAGAACAACGCTATACGGATCAGTAGATTATTCAATTAAGAACAATGTCATCTCCGCGAAAAAAGACAGTGTGGATACCGTCCTTAAAATCGGTGAAACCGAAGCGGAAAAATGGAGCAATTTAAAAAATAACATGCTGTCTACAAATGAAGACATTGAAAATTACACAACAGACATGACCGATTT
This sequence comes from Bacillus sp. FSL L8-0528, assembly GCF_038593085.1. Lineage (NCBI taxonomy): Bacteria > Bacillati > Bacillota > Bacilli > Caryophanales > Bacillaceae > Bacillus > Bacillus sp. FSL L8-0528. Next base: position 3,333,020 of record NZ_CP151961.1, on the reverse strand, counting down.
CGTCAAAAGCTACGGCGATTTCATTAATGAGAAGCAGACCGACGTGCTGAATGAGCTCAGCAACATTTCAGAACGAGCAAATGCCGTATCTGAACAGCTGCGCAATCCGGAAGGCGCCGGAACGGCGGTCATGCAGGGAGACGCGACAGATGGAACGATGGTCATCAGCATGCAGGATACGCTTGGAAATGACATTTTGCAGCTGTCTAACATGCTCGGTTCCTTGTCGGAAACGCAATCAGGCGTCATCGAGTACACGGGCAATATTCAGGAAAGTGTAAACGATGTTCAGAAAAAAGCGGATACCCTGAATTCAAACTGGGGTCAAAATGTCGCGACGACAAAACTGATCCGCGGAGACGTGTACGGCATTCTCGGCAATGCGTTCGGAGGAAACGACGGATATGTATACGATCATCTGGCAAGTCCGGTGAAAATCAGCGGGGATGTTCCAGAGTCGAAAGCGCAAAACGTACCGCCGGTCGTCATTCTCGTGATTGTGATGCTTTCCAGCTTGCTGATCGGATATTTCAGCCACCATTATCAAAATGCTCCGCTCTTAGTCAGAGGCGCGCTGTTTGGCATTTTGAATATTATTGTCGGACTGATGATCAGCCTGTTCGGTTTGAACATTTACTCACTCGCAGACGATCAGGCCGTCATGTGGTCGGTCTTTACGATCTTGCTGCTGGTCGCAAGTTCAGCCATCATCCGGACGGCGTTTATGCTGGGATCGATTGCAGGCGGAATCGCAACAGCCGCTATGGTGCTGTTCTATGTAGCGCCGCTGCTTGACTTGGCGATGCCGAATTTCAGCTTTAACAATCCGGTATCAGCCGTATATATGTCGATTCAGTACGGAACTGGAAGCCAGTTTGCACTCGGAATCGGAGCATTAATTTTAATCACGATCATCGCGATTGCTGTTCCTTTTATTATCGATTTTGCAAAATCAAGAACAGAAGAAAGCGAGACTGACCATGATGCTTAATGCGAAATGGGGAAAGAAGGGGATCATGGCAGTCATGCTCTCCTTCTTTCTTTTCACTCCGATCGTGAAGGCGGAGGAAACCGATAAAGTCGATGTAAAGCCAAACGAGTATGAAAAGCAGGATATTAAAATCGAGACGGACTATCTTCAGGAAGAAGAGACGGAATACAAAGAAAAAATATCAATTCCAGAAGAACTGAAGGAATTCTCATTTACAGATTCGAAAAAAGAAGATGCCATCGAAAAGCTGAAAAGCCTGTCCGGAAGCTTCACGAATGAGAGCAATTCCGTGGCGTCAAAGCTGAAGCAGCTTGACCTGTCATTCTCGGCAAATCCGTCCTTATCAGGACGGGAAGATGACGCTGCTGAAAGCCGGCAATCCATCTTCCTGCCCATCTTGTACGGTCTGCTGATCCTCTTATGCATCGCCGGTCTGTTCTTTTTGATTCCGAAAGTCAGCGGTCAGCAGAAAAAATAGGAGCGCTCAACAATGAAAAATCCGAGGTTCTATAAGGTGCTGTCTGCATGGTTAGCTTTTGCATTGGCGGCGATTTGGTTATTAATGCTTGTGGCAGTACACGGGCTGCTAATATTAGAATCCATTTTCTATTACATTGTGGTCATCGGCACATTAGGCATCATTTTACTGATATACCCATCGCTGAGGGAGGAACACGATCAGGCAATGGTGGACTTTTTCCACTACGGTTATGGCTTGCTAGGCTCGAGTGTGGCACTTGCCATCATGATCTTTGCTTTGATTCGCGTTTTAAAAGGGAAATGCGGTTCATGGACGCAAGGTTTGCTTGTTTTTGGGGCCGCTCTTCAGCTGGTTGTGTTCGAATGGTTCAGTTTACTGACGGCGGTTTTTTACGTGCTCGCCGCATTTCTTCCGGAACAGAAAACCGCTGCACTTGAGAAGCAGGCTGATGAATCAGTACAATAATGGATAAGGAGGGACGCCGTATGCATTTATCCATTGTTACCGGAGCGTCAAAAGGGCTTGGCGCCGCGATTGCCGAAGGACTTTTGCAAAAAGGCCATATTGTTCACGCTGTCTCAAGGACCAAGTCTGAAGTCAGTCATGACAGGCTGATCCAGCATGAGGCCGATCTGACACAGCTCGCTGAAACAGAAAAATGGTTTCGGCAATTGACAGAATCTGTCCAAGCCCGCGATTTTGCTTCGATCACTTTAATCAACAATGCGGGCATGGTGACGCCGATCAAGCGCGCCGTTGAAGCTGAACCGGAAGAGCTGAGGCTGCATTATGACTTGAATTTGTTAGCGCCGGTGATTCTCAGCCAGCTGTTTACCAAATGGCTCAAGCCATACAAAGGCAAGAAATCGATTGTCAATATATCATCAGGCGCAGCCAAAAACCCTTATAAAGGATGGAGCGCCTACTGCAGTTCAAAAGCGGGGCTCGATATGTTCACAAAAACATTCGGCTTTGAACAGGAAGATGAGTCTGATCCGGTGAAGATGATTTCTTTCTCACCGGGGATCATGGATACCGGTATGCAAGAGGTTATCCGTTCATCATCGAAAAAGGACTTTCATGAAATTGAACGATTCAAAACCTATCAAACAGAAGGAAAGCTGAGAAGCACGCCTTATGTCGCCGGCGTTCTGCTCGACCTGCTTGAGACCGACTTTGAAAACGGCAGAGTGTATGACATTAAAGAGTTTTTGTGAAAAATAAAAAAACAAGCACATCAAATCGATTGTGCTTGTTTTTATTTTATTATTGCGCCAGCTCATATAGCGGAATTTTGAATATGATGTGTCAGATCAATTGAGATTTGCATGAAAATATGTTAGGATTCTAAAAATATATAAAGGAGGGGTTTACATGAGAAACGTAACATTAGTGGATGTATTCACCCATCCAATCGCACAAAAATATTTAACACGCTCCGGTGTAGCTCATGCCGTAGCCTGCGCTTACCACGCATACCGCCTGGCGGTGCGGGCGGGAGTAGACCCTGATATTGCGACAAAAGCGGCTTTGCTGCACGATATCGGCCATTATGAATGGTATACCGACGGGGAATGGGATTATGAAAAATACAAGCAAAACGACATTCACGCGATAAAGGGAGCCGAGCGCGCCCACAAGCTTCTGATCCGCCTCGGCGAAGATCGGAAAGCGGCAAAAGAGATTGCTTTGGCAATTTTGCTTCATACGGATTCCTATTTGCCAGAAGGGGACCTCGATAAAAACAAGCTGCAGGAAATCGTCAAAAAAGCGGATGAGCTGGACGAAGAGCCGGGCGGAAACCACCATTACCGCAAAATCGATCATAAGCTGGCGCTTGAAAAGATCAGAAAGCTTGACCGCATGGTCGATGAATCTTTATCTCCCATGAAAAGAACGGTTTAATCGGACAAAGGGCTGTTTTCAAACTTCTCCCCTTTGTCATTTACATAAATAGAGCGGATGATCGTCCTGTTAAACGGCGAGTTGTCTGCCGTTTTTCCTGAAAGGTCGATCGTCACCGAATACATGCCCGCTTTTTTGAATGACAGGCTGTTTTGCAGCGCATTGATGGAAGCTGTTTTCAGCGACTTTTTCTCGGCCTGTTTTCCGTTTTCGTAGCGGATAGAACGAACGGACGCCTTAACATTCGCAAGCTTTGACGATTCTCTGGTGACTGCGTTTTTAATTTGCTCGTTCAAAGGAGAATCGTACGTCACAATGAACAAAAACGCCTCTTTTTGTTTGACGGATGATGCGATCTTCCATGTGCCTGCAGCCGGATTTTTAATGGCAGCGGAATGGACGAATCCCCCTTCAAAAACATCCGCCGTCTTTGCTATTGAAAAGTCTTTGAGCGGCTTGCCGTGCGGATCTGTCAATTTGATATTTCCCGAGGAATGATTGCTCAGCCAGTGAACGGTTATTTCCTTGACACCTTTTTCAACGGCGAACTCCTCTTCTCTCAACCCATGATTTTCCCCTCCTCTGATAAAAGGGTACGATAGGTTTTCCTTGATGTTAGCTGTTTCATTTGCATATGCCTGAACCGTCAATAAAGGCATAAATACAGGAAATGTGAGGTTTCCTTTAATAATCGAGAAGTGATCCCACTTCCCTGTATTCAGATTTGTGGCGTAAGGGAGTCTCGCGTTTTTTTCGGTGACGGCTCCGTCATTTTCGCCAAACATGTTTAAATAGACGCCCCCAAAAAATAAAACGCTGCCGAACCCGCCGATTTTATTGCCTGCCAAGGTGAAATATTTGGTTTTCGATCGATTGGGATGATTGTCGGTCTGATCGCGGAACGATTTCATAAACCCTGTTTGGAGCGAGTAAACGGCGTCATTTTTTTGGCCTAAAATATCGGCGAGCCATCCTGCCCAGCTGCTGTAGGCAAGGTCTGCCAGTTGTGAGCCGTGATGGGGGGTTCCGAGCGTAATCACGCGCTCGACATAATGGTATGCGTTGTGATGAATCAGCGCCGACTGACTGTCAATTCCGCCTTTGCTGTAGGAAACGAGAATGACCTTGCGGCCGAAATGCTGGTAGATTTCGCGCAGTTTGGCGGCCAGCATCGCTCCGTTATCCTGCATGTCTTTATCGGGGTGGAGATCGATAAAAGCCGCATCATATCCGTTTTTCCACGCCTGCTCCGCCATGTCATTTCCGTCAAACCAAGCGCTTGAAGAGCCGTTTAATCCATGGACAAATACAATCGGCGGTTTTGCTGGATCAGGATGTTCAACAGGGTCTCCCGCGAACCAGTGGCCCGGATCGCCGCCGCCTCCTTTAAATCCTCCCGCTTTCGATACATGCGGATACACGAGCAGCAAAACAAGCATGAGCAGCACCAGTTTTTTCATCGTTGTTCACCTCATGGTTTTTGTTGTAAGCGTTTTCATCATATTTTCTTGAGGTGAACTTTATACCATCGGACTGAAAAAATTTAGAAAATCTTCATAAACGGGAGGAATATTTACAGTGAAGACCGAAACCGGTATTCAATATGAGGATATATTCCAACCTTCGGCATAACCGCGCGTTTTTTCATGGAAATGAAACTCTTTTCCCCGCCGTCCGTATTGATGATGTAAAAACAGTTGACAGACGATGGTGTCAATAGTAGTTTTTAGAGTAATGAAAACAACCGGGAGGAAACAAAGCTTGTTAAAATCAAAAACCCATTTTTGGACGCTGCAAATTTTATTGGTTCTTCTTATTATTTATGTATCGACAAAAGTGTCTTTTCTTTTCGAACCGATCATTGTATTTGCATCGACTTTATTTACTCCGATTTTAATTGCGGGAATCTTGTATTTTATATTCAATCCGATCGTGCGGTTTCTTGAGAAAAAGCTGCCGAGAACGCTGTCCATTCTGCTGATCTATTTGGCGTTTGTGGCATTGATCGTGTTTGTGTTGTCATCTGTCGGTCCCGTGTTTACAAAGCAGGTGACCGATCTGTTTAACAGCATCCCGTCCTACGTGAAACAGATCCAGATTTTCATTAAGCAAATGTCGAATTCGCAGTGGTTCACTTGGATAATGAATCAGGACTTCGTATCGGTTGCCAAAATCGAAAGCTCAATCGGTGAATACCTGACGAGCCTGCCTGAGAATATTACAGGGAGCCTGTCTTCTGTATTCGGCGTTGTGACCAACATTGCGCTCACGGCTGTTACCGTGCCGTTCATCCTGTTTTATATGCTGAAGGACGGCCACCGTTTCCCGAATTTGGCTGTCAAGATTCTGCCTGACAAGTACAAAAATGAAGGGCTGAAAATTTTTAAGGATTTGTATGAAACGCTGGCGGCTTACATTCAAGGACAGCTTATTGTTTGTATGTTTGTCGGAACGGCGTGCTTCATCGGTTTTTGGATCGCCGGTGTGAAATACGCGCTGATTCTCGGCTTGATCATTGCCGTGACGAATATTATTCCATATGTCGGACCGTTTCTTGGAGCGACACCGGCTGTCATTATCGCTTTTCTCGACTCGCCGACGAAAGCATTGATCGCGCTGATCATCGTCGTTGCCGTTCAGCAGACAGACGGAAATCTGCTGTCGCCGCTGATTATCGGCCGCCGTTTGAATACGCATCCGCTGACGATCATCCTTTTATTAATCGGCGCCGGAAGCTTCGGGGGCATTCTCGGCATGATCCTGGCCGTTCCGGCTTATGCCCTGCTCAAGGCTTTTACATTGAATATCGTCCGCCTTGTCCGTTTAAGGCAGAGGTATAAAAAAGAAACGGCAGAAAATGCTGAAGTCTGAACGTTTTGCCCATTTTCACATATGATGCTATAAATTGAATGGCGGAGGTGTGAAGATGCCGGCGATCGTCGGACCGATTTTTATCAGGCAAGTCGTTGATGACAGCGCAGCCTTCTTTGGAGATGTGTTTGCCATTTCCCCGAAGTGCACGGATGTTTCCGGAGGAGGAGCGGGTGCATTTTTAACAGGGGACTACGGTTTGATTCAAAACAATAGCAGTAAAACATCCTTCACAGATGCGGATGTGATGGACGGTTCCCAGTCATTGAACCTGTAACAGCCTCTTTTAAAGAGGCTGTTTCTTTTTTATAGTATAATGGGAAAAAAGATAGATAAGGCAGGTGACAAAGATGAAAATCAGGAAGGCAAACATCTTGAACAAAGATCAGATGATCACAGACGTTTACCTCCATGAAAATAAAAAGGAATTTCATACGCTTGTGGCTGTGCCGCAACTGGAGTGGAGTAAGCTGATTTCCTATGAGGAAGAAAAAGCAGAGCTCGCCGAAAAGCTTGACCGGTCATTGTCGAAAGTGGCTGAAGCGGATGCGGCCGGGGAGCTGTCCAAAAAGATTGTACAATGGGTGACTGAAATGTAACCCGGGCTCATGCCCGCTGTTTTCATGGGCATACTGATAAAAAAACGCAGCTTAAAACAAGCTGCCAGCAAGATAAACTGGAGGGTCTAAGACGTGAGCGACCAATCAATGGATCAATATTTACAGCAGGGAATGTATGGACCACGCGAAACGAAGACGGATGAACGCAGACTGTTTTTAGGCTCGCTGAGGGAACGGGTCATCATCGCATTGACTAAAGGACAAGTGCTGCGTCCGCAGGCATACCGCGAAGTCATCGATGCGCTTGGCTCAAAAGCGGATGCGACATTATTGCTGAACGGTGAAATCGACTACTCTCATTTATCTCCTTACATCAAGGAGTCCAATAAACAAGGCGTTCCTTTTTCCATCGTGTCCGACCAGCAATCGGATACTCCCCTTGGACTTGTCCTCGCGGCGCGCGAGGCCGTAGAGAAAGAATCGATTTATGTTCAGGACGACATCTTTGAGCAGTCGGTTTTAAACAAGAGATGAGGCACGGGTTTTCGCACGCGTCTTCCACAGGGCGTGTGAACCCGCGGTTTTTGTTTTTTTCTGAAAAAGAAAAAACCGCTGCTGGCGCGGCTTGGCAGCCATATCCGCTTGATTCGCCATTCACTTGTCCGTTTAGATAAGTTATAATGTTACCTATCATACAAAAGGCGGGGAGGGCGGCAATGAAAAAAGCTCTTATATGTATAGATTATACAAATGACTTTGTCGCAGCTGACGGAAAGCTGACGTGCGGAGAACCAGGCCGGAAAATCGAAGACGCCGTGACGCGTCTCGCGGAAACGTTTATTCAAAACGGCGATTACGTCGTATTTGCAGTCGATTCACACGAGGCCGGCGATTCGCATCATCCGGAAACCCGTTTGTTTCCTCCACATAATATAAAAGGTACATCAGGACAGGATTTATACGGAAAGCTTGAAGCGCTTTATCGAAAACACGAACATGATCAGAATGTCTATTACATGGAAAAAACAAGGTACTCTGCTTTTGCCGGGACAAACCTCGAGCTGAAGCTTCGTGAAAGGGATATTAAAGAACTGCACCTCGTTGGCGTATGCACAGATATATGCGTGCTCCATACCGCAGTAGACGCTTATAATAAAGGGTTTAATCTTGTCATTCATCAAAACGCAGTGGCTAGCTTTAACCCGGACGGGCACGACTGGGCTCTTTCTCATTTTGCAAACACCCTGGGAGCCTCAGTGTCAGATTGAGGAAGGAGAAATGAAGGTTGGAACACCGTTTTACAGACGACAGTCTAGCACTACACACAGACCTATATCAAATTAATATGGCGGAAACGTATTGGCGCGACGGCATTGATCAAAAGAAAGCCGTATTTGAACTGTTTTTCAGAAAGCTCCCTTTTGACAGCGGTTTTGCCGTTTTTGCCGGTCTTGAAAAAGCGATTGAATTTTTGCGGGATTTCAGATTCACTGAAAGCGATTTAGTTTATTTAAAAGAAGAGCTGGGCTTCAAAGATGACTTTCTCAGCTTTTTAAAAGATATGAGATTCACCGGTTCGCTTTATTCCATGCAGGAAGGCGAAATCGTGTTTGGAAACGAACCGATCATGAGGATCGAAGCGCCATTGGCCGAAGCGCAGCTGATTGAGACGGCTCTGCTCAACATTGTGAATTACCAAACATTGATCGCGACTAAAGCCGCGAGAATCAAAAGTGTGATCGGAGATGAGACGGCGCTCGAATTTGGAACAAGGCGCGCGCATGAAATGGACGCGGCGATGTGGGGAGCAAGGGCCGCGATTATCGGCGGATTCGACGCGACAAGCAATGTCCGCGCCGGCAAGCGGTTTGACATTCCGGTATCGGGCACGCACGCCCATGCGCTTGTTCAAGCCTACCGCGACGAATACACGGCATTTAAAAAATATGCGGAAACCCATAAAAAATGTGTCTTTTTGGTCGATACATATGATACGGTGCGTTCCGGCATTCCAAATGCAATCAAAGTGGCGAAGGAATTCGGTGATCAAATTGAATTTTCGGGAATCCGCCTGGACAGCGGAGACCTCGCCTATTTGTCGAAGAAAGCGAGAGCCATGCTGGATGAAGCCGGATTTACAGATACAAAAGTCGTCGCATCAAGCGATCTTGATGAGTATACGATTATGAACCTGAAAGCCCAGGGCGCAAAAATCGACGTCTGGGGCGTCGGCACAAAGCTGATTACCGCTTATGATCAGCCGGCTCTCGGCGCGGTTTACAAACTCGTTTCCATCGAAGAAGACGGAAAGATGGCAGACACGATTAAAATTTCTTCGAATCCGGAAAAAGTGACGACTCCAGGCTTGAAAAAGGTGTACAGAATCATCAATCAGCTGAACCACCATTCAGAAGGCGATTATATCGCTTTGGACTATGAAAAGGTCAATGAACAGGAGCGGCTGAAGATGTTTCACCCCGTTCATACGTTTATCAGCAAGTTTGTGACGAATTTTGATGCGAAAGACCTTCACCAGCCGATCTTTGAAAAAGGCGAGCTTGTTTATGAGAATCCGAGCATTCAGGATATTAAGCGGTATGTTCAAGAAAATCTCAGTTTGCTTTGGGAAGAGTATAAGCGGATCAGCAAGCCCGAAGAATATCCTGTCGATTTAAGCGAAGCTTGCTGGAACAACAAGATGCAGCAAATTCACGAAGCGAAAATCAAGGCGAAAAAAGGTCTGGATCAAGGTTGACTCTGTAAACGATAGTTTTTAATATAACTGGGGATTGAAACAGATAATTTCTTCGGGGATTATCTGTTTTTATTTAAGTTCAATATTTGGGCGGATTTTTTAAGCAGACGGGATTTGCTCATTTATTTGATATACTTAAAAGCGAAGGCACCTCAGTCGCTAGGGGGAAGAAGAATGAGGGTATTCGTTGCCAGACAGCCAATATTCAACAGAAAAGAACAAGTTGTCGCATACGAGCTTTTATACAGGGAAAGCGAGAAAAACTTTTTTTCCGGTATTGACGGTGATCAAGCGACAACAGAATTGATGATTAACAGCTTTTTAAACATTGGAATCGATAAATTGACAGAAGGCAAAAGGTATTACGTGAATTTTACCGAAGGTCTTTTGGCATCAGGGCTGCCGACTTATTTTGATCCGGACCAGCTCGTTGTAGAAATCCTTGAAGATGTGCCGATCACCCCTGAGCTTATCGAAAGGTGCAGGCATTTGAAAAGCCTCGGCTACACGATTGCCCTTGATGATTTTTGTTTAAAGCATCGAGTGGAGAGGGACTTGCTCCATCAGCTTTTGGCATCCATTGATATTTTGAAGATCGATTTTTTCAAAACGACGCGGCAGGAAAGACAGAGCATCCTTCGATCATGCCGGAACCACCGTCTGACGTTCCTCGCTGAAAAAGTGGAGACGCGAAAGGATTATGAGCAGGCTGCAAAAGACGGATTTCAACTGTTTCAAGGCTATTTCTTCAGCGAGCCCGCTGTGATTGACGGTCAGGACATTACATATCATTTCCATGCTTATTATGAGCTGCTGCATGAATTAAGCGAAGATCAGCCTGATATTGAAAACGTCACAAATATTATAGAACGCGATTTGTCGCTTTCCTACCAGCTGCTGAAGCTGTTGAACTCTCCGGCCAACCGGCCGATTCAAAAGATTAAAAGCATCCGCCAGGCTATCGTGCTTCTCGGATTTAAAGAAATCAAAAGGTGGATCTTCATCCTCTCATTTAAGGATTTAACGAAAAAGCAAAACTCCAGCAAGAACGAAGTCGTCAAGATTTCGCTGATCCGCGCGAAGCTTTGCGAATTGCTGGCGAAAAAAACGAATCGCCCTCAGCCGGCTTCTTATATGCTGACAGGCATGTTTTCATTTATCGATACACTGCTGCACAAAGAACTGGCGGAAGTCATCAGCGAACTGCCGCTGACGGACGAAGTAGGACAAGCACTGCTCGGCAAAGAAAACGATTATCGAAAAATCTTGCGGCTTGCAAAATCGATCGAACGAAACGAATGGGAAGACAACACGCCAGAAGCAGAAGGCTTAACAAAAGATGGAGCGTATCAATGCTATCTTGAAGCCGTTGATTGGTGTCAAAAACTTTTATAAAAAATTCCGGCTCCTTTTTTAGGGGCCGGAATTTTTTTGCGCTAAGACCAACGCAATAGCAGGAATATTCTGCTGCGGGGGCTGATGAGTATGATGCGGATGCCGTCGGGATCGAAAGAGGCATCAAGCTGGCTGCGGACGCCGGTTTGCCTGAGCAGGGCAAGGACGGTATTTTTTTGGTTGCTTTGGGCAGCCGTCATGATTTGGTGAGCTAAAGCACGCGAGGCTGAAAGCCGGCTTAAAATTCTCTGTCCGTCAGCCATCAAGCCCTCCGCTTCCTTTGCCGAACGTGAAAAGGCGCTGGCTTCAACTTCGGGATAGACCTGCCGGCGGTGGACATGTTGATATGGATACATCCAAAAGCAATAAGGCGGAAGCAATATGAACACCTCTTTTCAATTATTACGGGTCAAATTGCGGTTTTTGCGGTGTAAGGCGAAGGGATGGTTTTTTTAAAGGGCCGAAATGCGTGTCGGTCTATTGCGTGTTTTTCGGTGGTGCATACCCGATCTGCGTTCCGTGAACAATCAAGTTTTTCTATTCCCGGCTAGTTATTACTTTAGACTCAAGGTCAAAAAACGAACAAAAAACAGCTGAACTTGTGATGTTAAAGGGGTTTATAAGTGATCTTTATTTGACTCCTTGAAAAACAAACTAAAATTTTATGTTTCATTAGGAATTGTGAACTAATCGCAAATCGTGTAAAATGGGTGTTATGGTCTATTTGAAGTTTGCGGTGTAACGCATGAATTTATATGCAACTTTTCGGTGAAAAATAGACCAATTCCCTTTAAACTTGTATTAACAGATCAAATACCTATGACTCGTTCACTATACACAAATTGATTGATCTTCCAAAAGGAGTGTGGAACCGGTGGAAAAGCAACAAATTGAAGAATTAAAACAACTGCTTTGGCGGCTTGAAAATGAAATCAGAGAAACAAAGGACTCCTTGCGCAAGATTAACAAAAGCATTGATCAATACGATAAGTACACATATCTAAAAACCTCGTAAAAAGACTTGTTTCAGACAAGTCTTTTTTTTTTGTGCAAACGAATCCAAAAAAAGGATAAATTATTATATAATTGTTAAATAAAAAAATTGCTCTGTCAATCGGGAATTTGATTTAGTAAAATATTAAGAAAGGAGGGAGCACCATCTCTAAGCTTTTTTGTCTAGATCACAGTAAAATCAAGCAAAGAATGAATCATTTTATAGACATTGAGATTCCCAACGCGGACTTAAATCGGACGCTGCACGCTTTTCTAGATGCAAAGGACCAGTTGCATTTCAGCGAGCTTGCTTTTTATCATTACCAAAGTTTCGGCGGCACGGACACTGATGCGGCGGAAACGCTTGGAGCGGGCATAGAACTCTTGATTCTTGCGTTTGATATATTCGATGATTTAGAGGATGAAGACAGCCCCGATGAACCTTGGATGAAAATCAACCGTTCAGTCGCAATGAATGCGGCGACTGCGCTTTATACAATAAGCATTAAAGTGATCAGTTCGGTGTCGAAAGAACCGGTGTTTTTTGAAAAATTGATGGAATATATACTTCAATCGATGCAGGGACAGCATGACGATCTCAGCAACCGCCCTGCCACTGAAGATGAGTGTCTTGACATGATCAAGCGTAAATCCGGGTCGCTGACAGCCTTGCCATGCGTGCTGGGAGCGATGCTTGCTACGGGTAAATTTGACCCGGCGGTTGAAAAGTACGCCTACCAGCTGGGCATTGCTTCACAAATTGAAAATGATTATAAAGCACTTTTTTATGATTCAAAAAGCGATATTGCCAAGAAAAAGCGGACGCTTGCGTACTTATATTTGTCAAGAAAATTTAACCAGCCGTCGATTGATTTGTTAAAAACATTTGAAACTGAGGATAAAATTGCCGATAAAGAAATAAAATGCTATAAAGAGAAATTGAAAGCAGCAGGCGTCACTCAGTATATGTATGTTATGAATCAGCTCGCTATTCAGAAATTTAAGAAGGGAATCGAGGAGCTGAAGTTGGGAAATATGGAGAAAGAACGTTTGATGGCTTCGCTTTTAAACGAGTCTATACGAGGAGAGTCTTATGCAGGAGATCGTTAGTTTTTTGGTTGAACACCCAGAAGTGTTGGAACAGGTTATTGCTGGTAAAGCCAGTCTTATAGGTGTTGATAAAGACCAAATTTTCGGTTTAATTGAAGGTTTTAAAAGAATTGAAGCAGGTTGGGGTCCTTACCCTAATTTATGGTTCAAATAATGAATAGTAGGGATTTCTAAATGAAGTCATATTATAACAAGGTTTTACTAGTTCTCATATTGTTAAGTTTTATTTATGTTCTCTATGTTTGCTATCTTAGTTTTAATAATAATCTAGTTGGGTTAAAGGTGAAAAACCTTGATGAACACAGCCTAGAAGTTGTGGAAGTGAAAAAACACACTTTAGCCGCTGATTATGTAGAATTAAAAGAAGGAGATATCATTCATAGAATAAATGGGCAGCAGGTTCCATTTAAAAAAGATAAAGAATATACATTGTCAAACGTTTTAACGTTAACAATTGAAAGAAATGGGAAAGTATTTGAGAATGATTCTCTAATGTATTTGGATTTAGTCAGTTATGACAGTTTTTTTATATTTATCATACCGTTGATTTTTTACTTTTTATGTTTAATTTGTGTGTATTTTATTTTTAAAGTAAACAAATCTAAAAATCTCTTTTCAGCATTTTTATTAGTCCTATTTCTACTTATTACTTCTATAGCTTATGTCAGTGCAGGTGCTGTTGCAAGAGGTGACACTTTTAGTAGATTTGTAAATATACTTACTTTTTTAGCTGTTCCAACTAGCTACTTACATTTTATATATCAATACTTTAAAGAGATAGGGAAAACATTTTTCAGTAATAAAGTTTTTTTACTTTATTTAATACCATTTATAAACCTCATACTTGAAGCTGGTTTATACATATTTGAATTTGAGGGAAGTATTCTGAAAAGCATAAACTTATTGTCGTTCTTTATTTCGATGGTTATTGTTTTTATTCTGATTACATATGCCTTAATTAAATTCAAGTATTCTCAACAGTCCTACTTATTGAAAATATTAATGTTGATGAACTTCATTGCATTGGTACCGTTTTTGTTTTTCTATGTACTTCCTATGCTGGTCTTTGGTGATTATATTTTTTCGGCCATTGTTGTATCCCCGTTTCTGTTGCTGATTCCTTTATCTTTGGTATATCAATTTATGTCTAATAAAATATATGATATTGAATTTTTAATTGGTCGATTGAAATATTATAGTTTTTTAGCTATAATTCCAACTTCTTTAATTATTACTATTTTAGCCATTGTTAAGCATCAAGAAGGAGAATTTTTTACAGTACAGGTTACAATCTTTACATATCTTATCATGGTAGGCGTTTTCTATTTAAAAGAAATTATTGATTTCCGCTTTCGGCTAAAGCGCTTTTCAGAAAAATTTAACTACCAGGATAGTATTTTTAAATTTACTCAAACCATTCGAACATTTACGTCTTTAAATCAAGTTTTAATGGAGTTAAAACAAATCGTTTTGGACGTGCTTCTTGTTAATAATATTTATATGCTCAAAGTAAAAAACGATGGATCGGTATCGATGCTAGAGAATGATGCAGAAGAAAAACCTTGGATCCCGTACGAACAAGAAGTAACCAAGGTCATCACCGACATCGGCAAAATCGTCGAAGTCGACCGCGGATTTTTGATTAAGATCGGTGAACGGGGCGGGACGTCTTATGTCATGCTGTGTTTGTCGGTTTTAAATACGCCTAGGCTGACGCGCGATGAGATTTCGTGGCTTGAGACGCTGGCGTTTTATACGAGTGTTTCCCTGGAGAACGTCTTGAAAATCGGCGAGCTGATGGAGCATCTGGAACATGTGAAAAAAGAAGGGCCGAATCCGGCGTGGCTGAATAAATTGATGTTTGCGATTGAAGAGAAGCAGAGATCTGATTTAGCCCGTGATCTTCATGATTCTGTGCTGCAGGACATGATTTCCTTGAAGCATCAAAGCGAGATGTTTCTGGCTGATTTTGAAAAAGATAAAGTCTGTACGAATCAAATCAGGCAAAGGCTCATCAATATGAATGAGCAAATGTCCACCGTCATCCAGACGACAAGGGAAACGTGCCAGGAGCTGAGGCCGCAGCTGTTGTACGATCTCGGACTGGTCAAAGCCCTTTCGAAACTGGCGGCGCAGCATCAGGAGTCCTCATCGATCGATAAGATCCGCCTTAATACGGAAAGGTTCTCAAAGGTGCTCGATCTGGACACGCAGCTGAATTTGTACAGAATTGTGCAGGAGCTTTTAAGCAATGCGGTTAAACACTCGAAAGCTCATGAGGTTTTGATTATGCTTGTCTGCATAAAAGAAAAAGTGGTTCTTCATTATGAAGATGACGGCATCGGTTTTGATCCGGACAAGCTTTATCAAAACAGCGCAAGCATGGGGCTGTCGGGCATTCGCGAGCGCGTCCGCGCGCTGAACGGCAGTCTGGATATACAGACAGCAGAAGGGAAAGGCTTCAGGGTCGCCATTGAAATGGAATTGTAATGTTTAGTTAACATTTTTGCTTGGCATCCGCCAAGTTTTTTCTATAAAATGGTGATAGGGCAAGGTTACGCAAAAGGGAGGAAATTATGAGAAGATTACTTGTGATCGATGATCATCCGGCTGTCATGGAGGGGACGAAGGCAATTCTTGAAACGAACCAGGACTTTGTTGTCGATTGCCTCAGCCCTGAAGCCAGCGAACAATTTCTCAAGAAGCATGATTTTTCTGCGTATGACCTGATCTTAATGGATTTAAATTTGGGTGAAATCAACGGCATGGACCTATCTAAGAAAATCCTTGAGACGTGTTCATCATGCAAAATTATCGTTTACACAGGCTATGAAGTCGAAGATTATTTTGAAGAGGCGATTCGTTCCGGCATGCACGGCGCCATCAGCAAAACGGAATCGAAGGAAAAGATTATAGAGTACATATATCAGGTGCTGGATAATAAAATTGTCGTCGATTTTGATTATTTCAAGCAGCTGATTACACAGCAAAAATCGAAGTCAAACAGCCAGCAGACCCAGCACGATCTTTTGACTGAAAGGGAATGCCTGATCTTAAAAGAAGTCGAAAAAGGCTATACAAATCAGGAAATTGCTGATGCGCTTCATTTAAGCAAGCGGTCGATCGAATACAGTCTGACTTCCGTATTCAGCAAACTGAATGTAGGATCACGAACAGAAGCTGTTTTAATCGCGAAATCTGAAGGCGTACTTTGATGAAGGGACGATTGTGATGGAAACGAAACATACACTTCTTGAAGCGTTGGGAATCGAGTTGAAGGAATGCAGTAAAGAGCGGTGTGTTGCGGTCATGCCTGTCGATGAAAGAACGCGTCAGCCATTCGGCTATCTGCATGGAGGTGCGTCCGTTGCGCTTGCTGAAACGGTGGCAAGCATCGGGGCATATCAGCATATCGATCCAAAAGAGGAGGCATGCTTCGGGCTTGAGATCAACGCCAACCATATTAAATCGGTGAAAGATGGAACGGTTAAAGCGGTCGCAACGCCTCTGCATGTAGGCAAATCAACAATGGTGTTTCAAATTGAAATACGCGATGAGCAAGACAGCCTGATTTGCACGTCCAGGTGCACGATGGCGGTCATCAGCCGTCCTTCATCGTAAACATAAAGAAAACTCGCCTTTTACGGGCGAGTTTTCTTTTTATAAATAGGAATCTTCCTTCTTTTTAATCAGAAAATTTCTGTAGCCTTCATAATCGTCCTGTACGCTTTTCTTTTCCATTTTAACGCCTGTATTATAGGCGGCCCTTGCGATCAGGTGGGCGCCTACAGGAGACGTCAGAAATACAAAGACGATACCGAGCAGCACTTTGGCCGTAATGAAGCCGTGCAGAAACCAGAAGTAAAAGAATACGCCGAGCAGCACGCTGATGATCCCCAATGTCGCTCCTTTAGAAGCGGCGTGGATTCTTGAGTATACGTCAGGCAGCCGCAGCGTTCCAAAGGAAGCGGCTAACGATATCAGTGCGCCAAGAAGGACCAAAACGGCGATAAGCAATTTAGCGGCTTCGATCATTTTCGATAATCTCTCCTTTCTCAAGGAATTTAGAAAATGCGACGGTGCCGATAAAGGCCAGAATACCGATCAAGAGGATGACTTCCAAATATGCTGTCGTATTTAACAGGATGGACACGAGAGCCGTAATTCCGATCAGGTTGATGCCGATCGCATCAAGCGCCACCACTCTGTCCGGGATGCTCGGCCCTTTAATGACCCTCAGGACATACAGAAAAGTGGAGACCGCCAAAATGCCGAGTGACAATTGCAAAATTAATTCAAACATCAGCGGCTTACCTCCTTAATCGCCTCTTCAAACGAAATGCGGATATCATTGATGGCTTTCTCGGCATCATCGATATCGACCGCATGAATATAAAGAATCGAACGGTCATCGGAGATATCGACGACCAATGTGCCCGGTGTCAGCGTAATCAGGTTCGCCAATGTCGTGATTTCCCAGTCTGCTTTAAGGTCTGTCTTGAAGGCGAATATGCCGGGCTTATTTTTTAACCTTGGGGATAAGATCGTCTTTAATACGCTGACGTTTGCGAGAACGAGCTCTTTAATAAAAATAAACAGCAGTTTGATGATCGCCCAAATGTTAATCAAGTAAAAGCGGCGGCGGAAAAAACGCCTCATCAGAAAGAGCGAGAATAATCCGATCACATAACCGACGACAAACCCGGCAGCGGTGTAGTCATTGTTCAGAAACATCCAGCACAACGCAAGAATAAAATTCAACAATATTTGTAATGCCATGCGATCTACTCCTTCAAAACGGCTTCAATATATTTTTCGGGGTTGACGAGTGTATCAGCCGCCTGATGGAAATACGGCGCGATAAGCTCGGTTCCGAGTCCGATGGCAAGCGACAGAAAGAGCAGTACCGCTGCCGGATACATATAGCCTTTTAGCGGTCTTTTGGCCGGAGCATCTTCCTGTTCATCCCCCCAGAAGCCGTTGATAAATATTTTCATGACGGAATACAAGACGAGCAGACTGGATAAAAGCATCAGCAGCGTAATCACGAATTCACCGCTTAGAAAGCCGCCCTCTGCAATTTTCAGCTTGCCGATGAATCCGCTGAAAGGAGGAACCCCTGCCAATGAAACGGCTGAAATCATAAACATCCAGCCGAGCACCGGATGGTTTTTGATCAGGCCGCTCATTTTTTTCAGGTTGTTTGTTCCTGTCAGGGCAAAAAGCGCTCCGCCAAGCATAAACAGCGCTCCTTTAATGATCATGTCATGAATCAGATAGTAGACAGATCCTTCGATCGAAGCCGGCGTATTGGCGGCGATACCGAACAAGATCACACCGACCGCCGTCACAATATTGTAGATAATGATTTTTTGAACATCCCAGTAGGCGATCGAGCCGATGACACCGAAGATGATCGTAAGGGCCGCAAGCCAGACCATTAATTGATGAGTAAAAGCCGCGTCTTGGGTGAAAATTAATGTAAACACCCTTGTGATCGCGTACAGGCCGACTTTGGTCAGAAGTGCGCCAAACAGTGCGGACACAGCGGCAGGCGGCGCATAATAAGAACCAGGCATCCAGAAATACAGCGGGAAAATGCCGCCTTTTAAACCGAAGACGATCAAAAATAAAACAGCGATGACCGTGATCAGTCCGGTTTGGCCCGATTCACTGATCCGAACGCTCAAGTCCGCCATGTTTAATGTGCCCGTCACCGCATATAAATAAGCGACTCCGATGACAAATAGGGCGGAAGAGATAATGTTAAAGACGATGTACTTCAGAGATTCCCGCAGCTGAATCTTCGTGCCGCCAATGACGATCAGCACATACGAAGCCATCAGGAGAACCTCAAAAAATACGAACAGGTTAAACAAGTCCCCGGTCAAGAAAGCGCCGCTAACTCCGGCAAGCAGGAACTGGACCGCGGGATAATAAAAGAAACGCTCGCGTTTTTCACCGATGGAGCGAAACGAATAAAGAATCGTCAGAAATCCGATAATGGCTGTCGTTAACGCCAGAAGGCTGGCGAATTGATCAGCGACAAGGCTGATTCCGAACGGCGGCTTCCACCCGCCGAGATACAAGGTCTGGATTCCGTCCGTATAGACGGTCTGCACAAGAACAGCGGCCGCAGCGATCGCCGCAATGGAAGATATGGCGCTGAATGCACGCATCAGCACGATCGACTTGTTCATAAAGATGAGCAGAACTGCGGCCATTAAAGGAATCAGTATTGGCAGAATTACAAGATTATTCATGTTGATCATTTCCCCTCATTTGATCCATATCATCCATTTTCAGCTCTTGGTAGGCGCGGAAAGCCATGACCAGGAGAAACGAGGTGACCCCGAAAGCAATGACGATCGCCGTTAAAATCAACGCCTGAGGGAGAGGGTCGACATAGGATGACGACTCTTCATTTAAAATGGGGGGCGCTCCTTTTTTTAACCCTCCCATTGTCAGCAAAAGCAGGTGGACGCCATGGCTGAGAACGGCAGTTCCGATAATCACCCTCAGAAGGCTTTTTGAAAGCAAGAGATATGTCGCCGCCATAAACAAAATTCCTACAATAAAAGACATTAAAATCTCCATTATTCTCTCTCCCCAATCGTCTGAATAATGGTCATGGTCACGCCGACCACTACGAGATAAACCCCGATATCAAACAATACCGCGGTGGCAAGCTCCGTTTTCCCCAAGAGCGGAAGGTTAAAGTAATCAAACGCGTGGGAAAGAAACTGAGCGCCGAATAAAAATGAGCCGATTCCGGTGGAAACGGAAATGAATAAGCCGACGGCCGCCACATAGATAAAGTTGACGGGCAAAATGTTCTGCACCGTTTTTAAATCATAGGCAAGCAGCAGAAGGACGAGCGAAGACGCCGTCATCAATCCGCCGATAAAACCGCCGCCCGGGTTATTATGGCCGGCAAAAAACAGATGGAAAGAAAAGAGCAGAATGATAAAGGATGCAATCTTTGTAACGGTTTGCAGGATCACATCATTCGTCTGAACCTTTTTCAATGCTCTTCCCCTCCTTTCCCCATTCTGAGCCTGATCATGCCGTATATTCCTAAAGCGGCTATGACAAGTACGGTAATTTCAAACAATGTATCAAATCCCCTGAAGTCGACCAATATCACGTTGACGATATTGTGGCCGCCTGCGAGTTTATAGCTGTTTTCAATAAAATACGATGCGATGCTTTCAAGGGAGCGCTGGCTGTTTGCAGAAAGTGCGAGCAGCGTCACAACAGTTCCGACCCCGACCGAGACAAGCGCATTTGTGACCCTGAACTTAGCCGACTTCGGCTTGAATCTGAGCTTCGGCAAATGATAGAAGCAAAGCAGGAACAATGCGACTGAAATCGTTTCAATGATCAGCTGTGTCAGCGCGAGATCCGGCGCTCTGAAAATGACGAAGAACAGCGCGAGCGTGTAGCCGATGACGCCGAGCCCGATAATCGCCGTCAGTCTTGATCTTGCGAAAACGGTGGTAAATGTTGCGGCAATCATGACGGCTGAAAGCACAAGCTCATAGATGCCGATTGAAGCATTGCCTTTCACATCGTAAGAAAAACCTCCGGTAACAGCGAGCGATCCGCCGATGATCACGATAAAGAAGACAAAAACATAGACGAGATAATCGCGAAGAAACCCGGTCATATATGTTCTTGTAATCTTGTTGGAGCCTTTTTCAAGCCCAGACAGCGAGCTGTCGTACAGTTTGTTGAGCGTCAGTTTTTCCGGGAAGAGGCCGTAGACCTTCCGCCATTTTGACAAGGTCAAATAGGCGAGAACTCCGAGAGCAACGACGCCGATTGTCATGTAGAGTTCAGGTGAAAAGCCGTGCCACATGTAAATATGAACCTTGAATTTTTCGTCTCCGTCCAAAAGAGTCGGCATAATCGACGATGCAGCAGGTTCAATGATGCTGTATGACAGAATGTTCGGGAAAAAGAAAAAAATCACCACGAGAGAGACGAGGACAATCGGCGAAATCAGCATACCGAGTGGAGCCTCATGCGCTTGTTTTTCAAGTTTTTCGGGCTGATATTTCCCCCCGAACGTTTTAAACAGCAGAACCATGCAGTAAATGAACGTAAACACGCTTCCGATCCAAGCCAGAACAGGAAGCAGAAAACTCCATGTGTCGGCGTTATACAAGTTAAAGTTCGTAATCCTGAGCATGCTTGTGAAAAACATTTCCTTGCTCAAAAAGCCGTTGAACGGCGGCAGACCAGCCATTGAAAATGCGCCGATCAGCGTAATCGTAAACGTAATCGGCATGATCGTCATCAGTCCGCCGAGCTTGCGGATATCCCTCGTTCCCGTTTCATGATCGATGATTCCGACCGCCATGAACAGGCTGCCTTTGAATGTCGCATGGTTGATCAGGTGAAAAACGGCGGCGATTACTGCAACCATATAGTATTCAAAATTTTGATAGTGCAGAGCCGCGGCTCCGACGCCGAGCATCGACATGATCATTCCGAGCTGGCTGACCGTAGAAAAGGCAAGTATCGATTTCAGATCAGTCTGCTTGACGGCGTTGAATGAACCCCAGAAAAGTGTGACAATCCCCGTGAGGGACACGATCCAAAACCATTCCCCGGAAAAAGCGAACACAGGGGTGAATCTTGCAACGATATAAATTCCCGCTTTTACCATCGTGGCGGAGTGCAGGTAAGCACTTACAGGCGTTGGTGCTTCCATCGCGTCCGGAAGCCAGATGTAAAAAGGGAACTGCGCAGATTTAGTGAAGGCTCCGATTAACACCAGCACGAGAGCCGGAATGAAAAAGCCGTGACCCGAAATTAAATCAACTTGGTTGATCATTTCTCTGATCGAGAATGAACCCGTAATCGTGTAAAGAAGAATGAAGCCTCCAAGCATGGAAAGACCGCCGAAAATGGTGATAAGCATCGATTTCGTCGCGCCGTATCTTGATTTTTCCCGCTTGTACCAATAGCCGATGAGCAAAAAAGACGATATGCTGGTCAATTCCCAAAATAAATAAAGTACAATGACGTTATCAACGAGAACAACGCCGAGCATTGCCCCCATGAACATGAGCAGATAAACATAAAACGGTCCGAGCTGCTCTCTTTCTTTAGATAGATAATAGATGCTGTAAAGGACAACCAAAGACCCTATCCCTGTAATCAGAAGGGCGAATAGCAATCCGAGTCCGTCAACGTATGCGGTAAAGTTAATGCCAAAAGACGGAATCCATTCCAGTACAGCCTTTAATGTTCCGCCATCCGCCGTCATGTTGATCATGCGGAAAAAATAAATAAATAATAGAACAGGAAGAACCAGGACAAACCAGCCTGTATGAATCTTTCTGACGTTTTTCGCCAATAGCGGAATCAAAAAGGCGAGTGCAAAAGGCGATAAAATTGCAATATGTAAAGCCGTCATATTAACCTCCCTTAAAGTAGCATGTATAAATACATTCTGTTCCATACTAAAATTTTCAAACGTTATGTACTTTTTTAGAACTGGTGACCTAGACAAATTATAACTCAAATTTTAATCGGCTGCATGATCTCATGGTAACCGCGGTTTATGCGGTCTTATGAACCTGAAAACAATTTTAACAAAAAATGCGGCATTTGTATAATGGAAAGTTTTTTTGAACAAGATGAATTTGAGGTGATGAAAGATGAGAAGGAAAGCTTTTGTCAGCTTAAGTTTATTTTGTTCGCTTTTTGCGGGAGCGTTTATGATCAACAGGGAAATGACGCGTGAACAGACTCCGGGGATAGGAACGGACGAAGGCCCTCAATTCCGCGGGGATTACACGCCGCTCCAGACGGGAGCGGAAGATCAGTCCTTAACGGGAAAAGAAAGAGCTCCCTTTAAACCGAGAGAATATATCAGAGTTGAGAAACGCTGAAAACAAAAAAGGAATCCGATCGTATAGATCAGACTCCTTTTTGTTTTTTTATGCGGCCCTTACGTGAAGAACCTTAGTAAAACGGTCGCCATAATGACGGTTGCTGCCCCGCCGAGACGCGTTGAGATTTGCGCAAACGGCATCAGCCCCATCCGGCCTGAAGCCGAAAGAATGGCCACGTCCCCCGTACCGCCGAGACCGCTGTGACAGCCAGTGACAATCGCTGATTCAACAGGGTACATGTTCATTAATTTTCCGACAAAGTAGCCTGATGTCACCATGGCAATGACGACTGAAGCGCAGACGGCGATGAAGCGCAGGGAAATAACGGACGCCACATCATCAAGCGGGATGTAAAGAATGCCGAGCCCGACCATCAGCGGCCAAGTGAAGCTTGATGACATGAATTTGTAAAGCTGGTGTGCGCCTTTTTCCATGCTTGCAGGCAGAAGCTTTGCATATTTTACGGCAGCCGCCGCGATGATCATCAGGATCGCTCCCGGAATTGCGATGAACTTGGAGACCAAACCGCCGAAAATGAAGAAGGAACATGCGATTAAAACGCCGGCACCCATTAATTTTAAATCGATTTTCGGCTCCTCTTCTTTTTGGTTGAAAATTTCATCGTCTTTTTTCGATTTGACGAGCCTGCCGTTACCGTTCAGTTCAGGACGCTTTTCGCCAAGCTTTTTCATCAGTCCGGCTGAGATGATGGCAACGACGTTTCCGATAATAGCGGCCGGAATGAGCTGTGAAACAAATACATCGGTGGATTGTCCCAAAATTTGCGAGTAAGCGAGTGACAGCGGCAGGATTCCTTCGCCGATGCCTCCGGCAATAATCGGTACAATAATAAAGAAGAAAGCTTCATAAGGGCTGTAGCCAAACAACAGACCGACGAGAATACCGGCGGCAACCGCTGCGACCGTCCCGGCCAACAACGGAACGAACATTCTCATAAAACCTTGAATCAGAACCGTGCGATGCATCCCTAAAATACTTCCCGCGACTAAACATGCGATGTAGAAATACAGAAAATTCGACGTTTTCATCAAAGTCGTAACCGCTTCCATAGATGCGGGGTTAAGCACTTTGAAAAAGACTAAAAACGACGGAACAAACAGCGAGAGAATGGCAGGTCCGCCGATATCTTTTAAAATCGGAATACGCTGTCCGACATCCCCGAGAAAAATACCGAGAATCATAATGACCGCGAAACCGCCAAGCATGTCATTCGGCAATTCGTTAAAGTAAGCTGCCAGAAAAATAATCAGCGCAAGCGCAATGTATAGCGGAAACGGAATCACGCCGATTTTCCAATTGATCAACTTCTGGAAAAAATTTTTATTTTCTTTATGACCGTGATTTGTAATCGGTTTCAAATCTTTTGCTGCTTCCATCAAAAACACCCCCATGTTTGTATGTGTTCAATTGTAGAAGAAAAGTGTCAATTCTGTGCGTTTTTTAAATTAAAATAATCGATTGATAATTAAATTAAAGCGAAAGAGAGCGGAAAAAGAGGAGGAATCTGCTTGGTTTCGATCAATTTATAGGTTTTTTGGTTTATTAGGAAGCTGTATCCAGGTGAAAAAAGGGAATTCTCTGTCCGGGGAGAAAGCTTTTTTAAAGCAGCAATTAAAAAAACCCCGAAGCTGTTTTCGGGGGTTTTTGCATTATGATTTTCTTTTGGCAAGAGATCCTAACACCTCTCCCATTTTCACTTGAAGAGAGGGGTGAAGGCGCTCATCAGGAATAAAGGTATCCTTTTCAAACAGCAGAATTACGGTCGAGCCGAAAGAGAAATATGCGATTTCGTCGCCTTGGCGCCATTCTTTTGACTCCTGGAGCATCACGATCGAGTTAATATACATAGCCCCCACCTTCACAAGCAGTGCGGACCCATATTGGTGCTTAAATTCGGAAATCATCCGGTAGTTTTTTGTCAGCGGCGATTTCCCGTATGTCAAACCGATTTGATTCACGGGGTAAGACGTGCTTCCCAGCGAATATTGCGTTTCAAGTGTACCGTCAGCCGGGCTGTGAATTCTGTGGTAGTCCCTCGGGCTTAAATAGATAATGATATAGGTTCCGCCGATATAGCGGTTCACGATCTCGGATCGTCCGATCATTTCTTCTACGGAATAGAGCTTTTGTTTGACGGTAAATTGCTTGTCACGGGTGATGGCGCCCATTTCTTCGATGACTCCGTCCACAGGGCTGACCAGGCTGTTTGGATCAGCGGGAAGGGGGCGTGCACCGCTCTTTAATTTTCTGATGAACAGCTCATGCAGGCTGTTAAAAGAGCGGACATCTTCAAGCATCTCTTCTGTATTGATATGAAAGGTTTTGATATAGGAGGGGATGAGAGGTTTGCTGAGCTTTGACTGAGCAAACTTTTTCAGCATCCGTGACATGCCCTTTTTATTTGTCAACTCGATCAAAAACCGGTAAAGCCGCTTTTTCAAGCTGTTCACTCCTTTACTGATCACGCGGGATGGAAGCGGTATTTAAATCACGCCGATGGTGTATCCGATCGTAATAAAAACGAGACACCAAATAAAAGCCCCTGATCCGGCATAAATCAGGAACCTTTTCATGTCCATCTCGTTCATGCCGGACAGATAGCATGTCACATGGCGGATTCCGGGAACAAAGTAGCCGAAAAGAATCGTCCACGGGCCGTATTTTTCAAACCAGCGGTGCACGGTGTCCAGTCTTTTCGGCGTCAGACCGATCCATTTCCCGAACTTATCGAGCAGCGGTTTCCCGATTTTCTTCCCTAGAAAGTAACTGATGAGCATCCCTGATACCGCACCTGAAAAACTGATCAAAAGAGACATCTCATAGTTTAATAGATGAATAGAAGACAGATAACCGACAAATGTCATCATGACTTCATCGGGTATCGGCAGGCCTACAATTCCGAGAACAAGCATCCCGAATATCGCAAAATACCCGTATTGGGAAATCAATTCTTTTGCCAACTCCATGAAAAACTAGCTCACTTTCTTCAATAGTTTTTTCCCCTTCAGGCTGATGACTTTGATTTTGCTGACCATGAGAAAGGACAGGAACAGCATAATCAAAATGTACGGCTTTTTGCCAAGGATCTCTGATAAAAGGTTTAAGCAAACCAGAATTGTTCCGGCTGCGGTGATCGGAAGGCCTGTAAAATAATCCTGGTTCTCTGATTGAATATTAAATCGCGCCAGCCGAAGCGCTCCGCAAACAGGGAATAACAATGTCGAAGGAAGGCCTAAGATCGGAGCATCATAAAAAACGATTGAATAGGTGATGATGGCCGGGGCGACTCCGAAAGTGATAATATCAGACAAAGAATCTAATTCTTTTCCAAACGGGCTGACGGCATTTAATCTGCGCGCGGCCATGCCGTCAAGGCTGTCCAAGATAGCGCCGATCAGAACAAATATAATGGCTAAGAATAAATACCCTCTGAATGCAAGCAATATTGAAGAGATGCCCGAAACAAAGTTTCCAATCGTAATTAAAGAAGGTATGACTGATTTATTCAATGTTTTCGCATCCTTTAAATAAAAACGTTTTATATAGAAATTAAACAATATTAAATTGTATACGATTTGCTTCCTGTCTGCAATAAAATTCCTGAAATGATTGATAACCAGACTTTTTCATCATACCATAAAAGTGGTAAAGACACTGGCGACATCAAAAAAATTTATATTTTGTTAAGGTAACAAAAAATGAATAAGAGAGCAGACGCTCTCTTATTCTATCGTTCGGTTGTCGTTTTCCTTTAATATAAGCCGATAAATCCGGCCAGCGCGGGAATGATCAAACGCAAGGCGCAATCAGCATGCAGACGCTTGGTATTTCTTTGAAGAAGGGAAGCGTGGACCCGATGCTGTTTATAGCTTTGAGCGAAGCCGAAGAACAGGGCGGATTCGATCGGGTTCCATTTTCCGAACCTAAGCGCAGCGAGCGCGATAAATCTTTGTCCGGCAATGGCGGCATGCGAGAAGTCAAGCGTGACCGTCACAAAAAACCGCCCGCTGTCTTTAGGAAGCAGCGGGCGGGGAGGGGACATGTTATAGATATTGGTTAATCACGTTCAAGTCATTTGTATTTAATTTATATTGGAAAACCGGTCTGCCGATCGTCCCGTAGGCCATTTCTACGTTGAGAACTTCGATTTCCTCCAGAAACTTCAAGTATTTGCGGATTGAAACTTGAGAGATTTCTGTGTGATTGGCCAGATCTTCCGTTGTGAACGTCAAGCTGTCAAATGATCTGATGCTTGACCAAATGAGCTTCAGCGTGCTTTTAGTCAGCCCTTTTGGCAAATGCACCTTTTCGGGCGCGCGTTTTTTTTGAAAAAGTTCGAAATCCAGCTCTTTTTGGCTGATATTCCGGTTGCTTGCATAAAGCTGCTGCTTCCGTTTGTAATCGGTGAGGGCGCTTTGAAACCGCTCAAATTCGAACGGTTTGATTAAGTAATCGACAGCCCCGAACCGCAGCGTTTTTTGAACAACATCCATTTCACTGGCCGCTGAGATGACGATCACGTCGACAGCTTGATTCTGGCGTCTGATCTCAGTGAGCAGCTCGACGCCGTTCCTGCCCGGCATATAAATATCGAGCAGGATCAGATCGATGTGCTCTTCCCGGAGGAAGGTGAGAGCCTCTTGAAAAGAAGCGGCAATTCCCTTCAGCTGAAATCCGTCTACCTGGCTGAGGTAACGTTTATTCAGCTCTCTTACCATCGGGTCATCTTCAACAATTAATACATCAATCATGGTCATCCTCCTTTGGTTCATACGGAATGCGGAGACTGAATGTCGTTCCTTCATTCTTTTCGCTTGTCACGATGATATGTCCATTTAAATTTTCAAGGCTTTGTTCGACGAAATAAAGCCCGAACCCCCGGTTGGAGCCCTTTGTTGAAAAGCCTTGATCAAACATTTTCTGCTGTTCCTCCTTGGATATGCCGACTCCCGTATCCGTGACTTCAATATCAAGCTGTCCGTCATGGTGGCGGAATGAAATCGAAATATTTTTCTTCTCAGTTGCGGAAACGGCATCAAGGGCATTGTTGAGAAGGTTCCCGATAACGGTGATCAAATCGTGTATCACCGCTGTGTTGGCTGTATCCGGAATCCTCGTGCTGCAATGAACCTCCAGCGAGGCCCCCTGTTCCCGGATATAGCTCTGCTTGCCGAGCAAAAAGCCGGCGAGTACCGAGTTTTTTATATGGTTGATAATTTCGCTCGCTTCAGACTGCTGATAGATCGCAATGTCTTTTATATAGTTTCCAAGCTCGTCGTAGTTCTTTAATTGAACGAGACCGAGAATCACGTGGAGCTTGTTCATAAACTCGTGCGACTGCGCCCTGAGCGCGTTTGCGTACATTTTAACACCGGACAGCTGCTCAGCTAAGTGCTTCACTTCGGTTTTGTCGCGGAATGTGGCAATCGCTCCGACGATGTTTCCCTTTTTTAAGTGGATCGGAACTTCATTAAAGACAAGTTCAAGCCCGTTGATTCTGACATCGCGGTCCAGAACGGGCTTCTGTGTTTCGATCACTTGTTTCAAGCGGCTGTTTGGCAAGATGTCGATGACATCCCGGTCTATCGGATTTTCTTCGATCCCCATTTTTTGAAACAGGCGCTTCGCTTCAGCGTTGGCGAGCTTGATTTTTCCTGTTCGGTCAACGGCGAGAATCCCTTCTTTTGTCGACTCAAGCATTGCGCTGCGTTCATTTAAAAGCGTTGCAATTTCATACGGTTCCATACCGAACATAATCGTTTTTACTTTCCTCGCCACGATGACAGCTCCGATGATTCCGGCGAAGATGCTGAGGACGATGACCGTATATAAAGGGCGGAGATTTTGCTGGGTGATCTGCTCAATCTCGTTAAGGGTGATCCCGACCGCTACCGCTCCGACCTGGCTGCCCGTTTTATTATAGATGGGAACAAAAGCCCTCAGTGATTCACCGAGCGTGCCTTTTGCCGTACTAATGTGGCGGCGGCCCTTCAACACTTCTTTTTCGTCCCCGCCGGCGAATTTCTTTCCGATTTTATTCGGATCGGGGTGGGTTTTGCGGATGCTGTTCATATCCATGACCACGACGAATTCAGTCTCGGTGATTTTTTGAACGCGGGCGGTGTATGTTCGGAGCTCATCGTATTCGCCGCTTTCCAGCGATTGCGCTGTAATCGGAGCCTCGGCGACCATCTCCGCCGTCTGCAGGGCAATCTGCTGCTCCTGCTCCCGAATGTTCCTTGCGGTCTCAGAGCCGACCATAAAAAACGCGATCAATAAAGAAATCAAAACGACGACGCAGACAAATATCGTTAATCGTGTCTGCAGTTTTAATGTTTTTTTCAACGGCGATTCCTCGCGATCTATTGATTAGTCAACACATAATACTTTACAAGTAAATGGCGAATTTGTGAAGAATCCTGCACCTTTCTGCCGCAACAGCAGAAATTAAAAATATGGAAAATATTCTTGTCAACAGGTCATAAGTCGTACATAATGAATGAGGAACATATCAGAAAGGGACTTTTTTTATGAAAAATACGTATGTAACAGGCTTTTTTCCTTTTATCGCAATTCTTCTTTTCAGTTCATCTCTTGCGATTTCTTCCGTTATCTATGCCATGGGGATGCTGTCTTCTCTCGGCATTTACAAAGGGATGCTCGAATTTTTCTCTGAGAGCGGCATCCGGATGGCTTTGTTTGCTGTGTTTACGCTGATTTTTTTCATGGTATTTTCCGCTTTGAAGCTGATTGCCAATACAGTGACAGAGCTTGCCCTTTTATTTTTCGCCAAAGATCCTGAAGGCTCGAACCTGAGGAAAATCAGGATCGGTTCTGCCGTGTATCTGGGAGCAAGCCTTTTATCCTTTATTTTTGTCCAATATGCCGCTGGAATTGCAGCGCTTTTTTTACTCGCAACACTCGTATATTTAATTTTTATCGTTTATGCGATCCACAGCACGCTTTCATTTATGTCATTAATCGGCTTTATTATGTTTGAGCTGCTGTTTTGGTTTACGTTTTTAATCGGCACGGTGTACATCGTCATCAAGCTGTATAACAGCATCATGGCGAGCCTGCCCGTTTGAGCCATGCAAAAAACCGGAGCGCGGATGTTTGTCCGGCGGCTCCGGTTTTTTTTATGACAAAAATCGTTTTCTGATCTCAGGACCGGGAATGGTGCACTCGCTTTTTTGCCCAAACCATTTGTAACGGTTTTTCGCAATCACGCTGTAGACGGCGTCCCGTAGCGGTCTGGGAATGATCAAGAGGGCGGAAGCGGCCCGCCAAAGACCAGGAAGACTTTTCACCACGTGCAAGGCCGCGGTTGATTTCTGATATACCCGTCCGTTTTCGATCAAAATAAAGCTGTCAAAATGATCGGAGGGGAGCTGATATTGCTTGAGCAGCTTCCCTCCAGTGTCAGATTGCAGGGAAGCGAATGAAAATAAGCCTTCTGGATCATGCTTGATGATGAATTGAACGGCTCCGTCGCAAAAGTTGCATACGCCGTCAAACAGAACGATTCGCTCAGGCATATCAGTCACTTTCAGCCACCCCTTTTTTGATTTAAGATGCGTATGCAAGCGTTCCTCTCCAGATTAAAAGTTGAGGTCCCGCGTGATGCAGGTACTCGACATTGCCTTTTGCCTCTTTTCCGACCCATACACTCATTGTGTACGTATCCGTCAATCCGACAAACCAAAGGTCTCTGTACCCATTGGATGTTCCGGTTTTGCCTCCTACATATCCGCCGCTGAAATTCGCTTTTTTCCCGGTTCCTTCTTTGACAACCGCTGATAAGAGCTCGCGCATTTGACTGTTTGTCCGCATGCTGAATACTTGCTGCGGTTTGTCTTTCCATTTGTAAAGCGTCTTGCCTTTTAAGTCCGTCACCTTTGTGATGGCATGGCTGGATGTGTAGCTGCCGTTATTGCCGAAGGTCGTATAGGCATCGGCCATCTCCAGCGGTGAGAAGCCCCATGTAAATCCGCCCAGTGCAGCAGGAAGACGGTAGTCGTTTTGAACGATTTTATCAAATCCGAACGGTTTTAAATAGCTGAATCCTTTTTGCACGCCGACCCGGTTCAGCATTCGTACGGCCGGTGTATTATACGAATATTTAAAGGCTGTCTTGATCGACACGGTTCCGTATGTTCTTTCGTTGAAGTTGTTCGGACAGTATTCTTTGCTGCAAAATTTGCTTGCGTCAATCATGCTGCCTGCCGTCGCACCCGTTTCTTCAATGTACGGGCCGTAGTCAAGGAGCGGTTTAATCGATGATCCCGGCTGCCTGTATGCTTGGAATGCCAGGTTATAATCATACTTTTTATAATTTTTCCCGCCGGACATGGCGACGATTTGATGGGTTTGGTGGTTGATCACTACCGCTCCGCCTTGTACGCCTTCATAAGGGAGGCGATTATTCACTTGCTGGACGACCCGGTTTTGCATCCCGGTATCGAGTGCCGTATAAATTTTGATTCCGCTGGTCGTGAGGGAGCTGATGCGGTTAGACAGCTCTTTTTCGATTTTTTTCTTTTCTTCTTTTGTTTTTGCCTTTTTCAGCCGTTCGTTAAACCCTTCCGAAGCAGACACCAATTTGGTGAATTCCTCATTGACATAAGTCGTATAGTCGGGATAAGCGTCTTTCTTTTCTTTTACATTAAGCGTAATTTTCTGCTTTACGGCTTTGCTGTATTCTTTTTCAGTGATTACGCCCGCTTTTTTCAGCCCTTCAAGCAGCCGCTTTTGGCGGGTTTTTGTGTAGTCAAAATGTTTCAAAGGATCATATAATGTAGGGTTATTAGGGATCGCGCAAATAAATGCCGTTTCGGCAAGGTTGAGAGATTTCAAAGGCTTGCTGAAATAGAAAGAAGACGCGGATCCAATTCCGTAGACCCCATGATTAAAATAGATCGTGTTTAAATATTTCTCAAAAATTTCTTCTTTTGAAAGCTTTTTTTCCAGCTGATAGGAATACAAGAGCTCTGTGAACTTGCGGTCGAAGGTTCGTTCATGGTTCAAATACAAGTTTCTCGAAAGCTGCTGTGTAATCGTGCTGGCCCCCTGATCAATGCCGCCTTTTTTGACATTGGCTGCGGCGGCCCGGGCCATCCCGATAAAATCAAAGCCTTTATGCTGAAAGAAATGACGATCCTCTGAAGTCAGAAACAGCTGCTTCACATGATCAGGGATATTTTTATAGGGGACAAATACCCGGTTTTGGTGATCTGAAACGATTTCGGAAATCAGGGCGCCGTCCCTGTCATACATGTAGCTGTTTTGTACAAGGCCGATATCTTTTATATTGATCTTCTCATCGAGCACCTGATCGAGAGGCTTCATATCCTGAGCTTCACGGCCGGAGGCCATTAAGGTAAAGACAAATATAGGAATTAACATCAACAGAAAAATCCATCCAAAAAATGAACGCAACTTTGTCACTCTCTTTTCGCTAAATTCTAGCCATATCGTACCATTCTTTTTCGATATCGAGAAGGATAATTTGATAGATTGGCAGTTTTTTATCCGATTTCAGCTTGCTTTTGCTTCTGATTTCTTTTGCTGGGACCTTTGGAACATCAGAAGGCATGCTCCGCCGAAAAAGAGAACGGCAGTTGCGTAAAAAGCGGAAGAAATACCGAAAAAGCTAGAAAGAACGCCGCCGAGCACCGGACCGATGACATTGCCCAAAAATCTGAAACTTACATTATAGCCAAGCACTTCCCCTTGAATAGGCCCCGGAGATTCAACTCGGATTAAGGCGGTGATGCAGGGAATCATCCCGCCAAGCGCGATTCCGAACAGAAAGCGGAAGAACACAAGCATTTCATACTGAGATGTAAGTCCTTGCGGAATAACGCAAACCGCGGCAGCCAGCGCGAGAATCATCAATATTTTTCCGTGGCCGAACCGGTCGCCTAAGGCGCCCCATTTTCTCGCGGCGAGAAGGCTTCCAAGGCCGGTTGCAGAAAAAGCCAGCCCTGAGAAAAATGCGAGATTGTCAGTTCCGTGCAGTTCGCTGACATATAAGGCGAGCAGCGGCTGAACACTGAAGTTTCCCACTTGAATCACAGCGGTGAGGATCATCGCCGTAATCAGCGGGCGCTGGTGCAGAATCGTCTGCAGCACCTGCTTTCTCGTGTACCCGGCGGAGGCATCGCGCTTCGGCTTCAGGGGCCGTTCACGCACTCCGGCAAACACGAGGAAAACGGCGCTGTAAATGGCAAATGCCGTAATGAAAAACGTATATGTAAAACCGACGCGATCGGCGAGAAGACCGCCGAGCAAGGGGCCGAATAATCCTCCTGAGACCGTGCCCATCTGCAGCGTGCCGAGCACTTTGCCAGCCGTTTTTTTCGGCGTCTGAGCCGATATCATGGCAAGGGAAGTGGGAATGAACCCGGTGACGAGCCCCATCGCCATTCTCAAAAAAAACAGTTCGTATACGGAAGAAACAAGGGACATGAGAAGAATGCAAGTGCCGATGCCGGTACCCGTGATCAAGAGGATTTTTTTATAGCCGTGTTTATCTCCGAACCTTCCCCAAAAAGGAGAAACCAAAAAGGCCATCAAAAATGTGACGCCGAAAACGTATCCGCTCCATTTTGCCGTAAATCCGTCCGAATAGCTGCCGAGCGTTTCAATATAAAGGGAAAGAAACGGCAGAACCATTGTAGAGCTTGCGGCCACGAAAAAATTCGCGAACCACATGATCACAAGGTTTTTCTTATAAACAGAGATGCGAATCACCTTCTTAAAAAATTTGAATTTCCTTCATTATAAATGAAATGTGTAAGCTGTATGGAATCGCTGCTCATTGGAATAACGGAAATTAGGTATTTGAAGGAATTTTCAACATTTTCAGAAATTAAAACCTTAAATATAGAAATATAATGATATAATAAGAGAAATATGAGCGTACTTTGGAAAACATTCAGAAGACTTTAGGCTTGGACGATTTCAATCCGCTGCGTTACCACCATAAGTTTTTTATATTGAGATAGAAAGGCAGGTGTGAAAGTTGGAAGCGAGCACCTTACTGATTATTGATTTTGAATTTACAATGCCTGAGGGAAAGTATCACCCGCAAAATTTTTTCCCGGAAATCATAGAAGCAGGGATTGTAAAGGCGGTTCATGATGAGGTGGTTGAGACATTTTCAAGCTATATTAAGCCGAAGAAGTTCCCTAAATTAACGAGGCGCTGCAAAAATTTTCTCAGCATCACGCAGGAACAGGTTGACCAAGGCATCACGTTTAACGCGCTGATTGAAAAGCTGCGGGAGCTTGATCCTGACCGAAACAGCGTCATCATTACATGGGGAAACATGGATATGAAAGTGCTGAAGCAAAATTGCATGTTCAACCATGTTCCGTTTCCGTTTAAAGGGGAGATGAGGGATCTTTCCATGGAGTACAAGGAATTTTTCGGCGACAAAACATTGACGAATTTGTGGAAGGCAGCGGAAGAGTACGGCGATTCAGGTACGGGAAAACAGCATAAAGCGCTTGACGACGCGATGACAACGTATAAGTTGTTTCGGCTCGTAGAACGGGATAAGAAGTATTTGGAAAATCCGAAACCGACGACGATCGGCGAACGGGTTGACCTCTCAAAAGTCTTTCCGCATGCCACATAAATAACCCAATCTGACAAACAGATTGGGTTATTTGTGCGGGAAATATTCTTTTTCAAGCCCATGAATAAGCTCAAGCGATTTTGCCGCGTATTCGGACGAATCGTTTTGCAGATCCGTTTTTAAGCGGCTCAAAGCTGAGCGGAGCGAATCCGCATAATCCGGTACAGCTTCATCGAACGGCTTCACCATGCGGTGCGGGATATTTGTCTGTTCACCGAAAGCGAGCGCTTTTCGTTCATGAAAAAAAGGGACGTCTGCCTTATTGGGATGATGAAGATCGCCTTGCTTCGGGTGGGTCAGCACGGCGAGGATTTTGACCAGGTAGTGCATCGGTTTAACATCCGTAATTTCGCCGATGTAGACGCCTGTCTTATAAAACCCTTTTACGTGATCTCCGACTTGAAATTGGTTGTTCACTGCATCTGCCTCCTAATGGTATCATAATAAATAAATGGTAAAAAAATCATTTCAGGGAGGAAGAAAAATGGCGCCGTTTCTGATTCAGTTTATGCTCTATTTTCCTGAAGACAAAAGAGAATATATCCCTTCTTTTATTACGCTGGCCGTTTTCTTTATCATCGCGATTGTTGTATTTCGGCTGATCATCAAGCATTCCAAAAAAGAAGCTGAAAAAGCGGAAAAGCTGGAAAGAGAATTGAATGAAACCATCCACAAGCGCTCTTAGAAGCGCTCGGGAACGATTATGAAAAAGCGGTCTTCAGACGTCTGAGCCCGTCTTTTACAACAGAGAGCGAACATCCGACATTCATTCTGACGAATCCTTCTCCGCCCGGTCCGTACTTCGGTCCCGGCTCTAGAATCAGCTTTCCTTTATGAAGGAGAAGACGTTTGATGTCTTGATCCGTCAATCCGAGCTTGCGGCAGTCAAGCCATGCCAAGTAAGAGGCGTCAGGCTCCATCATGCGGACCTCAGGCAGCTCCTCTGCCAAAAAGCGGCGGACTTCTTCCATATTTCGTTCGATGTAAGGGATAAGCTGATCGAGCCACGGTTCGCCTTTTGAATAGGCCGCTTCGATTGCTGCAACTGCAAATGTATTTAAAGAATGCAGTCCCTGACGCTGCATGACCTTTGCAAAGGCGGTTCTCTTCACCTTGTCGGGTATGATGATGGCTGAGGCCTGCAACCCGGCCAAGTTAAACGTTTTGCTCGGTGCAATGCATGTGATCGAAATATCCGCGAATTCCGGAGATAAAGAGGCGAACGGCGTATGGTTCAGTCCGTTCAGCATCAGGTCTGAATGGATTTCGTCGGAAACAACTGTGACACCGTGTTTAAGGCAGAGTTCGCCCAGCGTTGTCAGCTCTTCTTTCGACCATGAACGTCCGGAAGGATTGTGCGGATTGCAAAGAATGAACATCTTCACATCCGGTTCCCTAAGCTTTTTTTCAAGGTCGGAAAAATCCATTTCATAGCGACCGTCTTTTTCGATTAATGGATTGTGTAACACAACCCGTCCGTTTTTTTCAACTATATCAAAGAACGGCGTATATACAGGCGGCTGTACGACCACCCGCTCGCCGGGCTCTGTGTACGCCTGCACCGCTTGGGCTAGCGCTGTTACAATGCCCGGGCTGAAAGTGATAAACGCCGGTTCAGTATTCCATCCGTGCCGGCGGCTGAGCCAATCGGTGACAGCTTCCTTCGTGCCCGCGCTTGCAGATGTATAGCCGAAAACCCCGTGCTCCAAACGCTGCTGAAGAGCGTCAATAACGGGCTGAGGGGCGCGGAAATCCATATCAGCCACCCACATTGGAAGCGCGTCATCTACACCGAATAATTCCTGTGTTAAGTCCCACTTCACAGACTGGGTCCCGCGTCTGTTATGTTCTGTATTAAAATCCATGATCTCACCTCATGTCTTTTTCATATGTTATACATTAACTGTGATAAGGATAGATTGCAATGTTTTAACCATGAAAGCTTTTATAAAATAAAGGGAGTGGCATCCGATGGAATGGAGCGGTGTGCCCTGAGTGGGCCTTTCAGCGTCATCTCAACCCTATGAGCTGGTATATTCGCCCGGTTTTTCTCTTGGCGCTTGCGTATTTTTGCTATAGGCGGACTTGGAAAGGCGTCATCGTTACTTTTTTGCTGATGACGAGCAGCATGGTTTGGTTTCCCGTCCCCGAGCGGATCAATCCGGAGATGCAGGCTGTTTTGGATTACGAGCTGAAGCTTTTGTCCAACCCGCTTTCTGCCGTGGTCACGCTCGCTTTTATGATGGGGTTTCTCGTGTTGATTGGCGCGGCATTTTGGAAACGCTCCTTAGGGTGGGGACTTGCGGTATTGAATGTGACGCTGATCGGCAAGGTCGTGCTGTCAGTGATGCTGACGGGGGAAAACGGCTGGGCGCCCCTCGGAAATACCGTCTTCGGATTGATTCTCGTCAACGGCATCGGGCTGCTGCTGATCGCCTGGCGGAGGAAGCGGAGAAAAGCCGGCCGATAGCCTGGTGCTTTCCTTATCGACAAGCCGGCGCGTTATGATACAATAGCTTTTGAAATATTACAATGAAGCGGTGATCATGATGAAAGAAAGTCAGGCAGCAGCACAAATCATCCACATCATAAAGGAATGGGATCCGTTTCAAGCCGGATTCGATTTTTATGAAACGGAAGCGGCCGAGATCGTTCAGGCCGTATACACGGAAAACGATGCAGAGCGGCTGGGCGAAGCGATCCAGTCCGTTTTTGAAGTATCATTTGATCAGACGCTGCCGCTGGCAAAATGCAAACAGCTGGCTGAACGGCTCCTTGTGATCAAAGACAGCAGTTCGTGCTGATCAAAATCTAAAAACCGCCAATCGGCGGTTTTATTTATATTCATGTCAAAATGAAATCGGCAATTTTGTCTGATACATAATCCGGATTTTCTTCAGGGACGAGGTGTCCGGTATCCCGCAGGGAATAGAAAATGGAATTGGGCAGATCTTGATGAAGCCTTTTTCCGATCTGTACAGGGACGATGCGGTCCTCTTCGCCCCAGATTAAGAGGGAAGGCGTCTCGATTTTCTTCAAATCGTCCGGTAATAAATCGCCTTCCCGGTGTCTGATGAGACGCGCCAGCGCCCTGAAAATTTGATCGTCGAGAAACGGTTTCAGGTAGCCGTTGATCATTTCCTGATCGATCAGAGAGCTGTCGTAGACAACATTCATGAGATTTTTCAGCACGCCCTGTTTTGACAGCCAGCGCTTGATGTACAAATAAAAATAAGGAATATGGCTCCCGAAAATGAGCGGGCGGGGGGAACGTTTTAAATAGCCTGAGCTGCACAACAGGACGACTTTTTTGAACAGTTCAGGCCTTTCCTTTATCGCATAAAGTGAAATCTGGCCGCCCATCGAATGCCCGACAAGCACGGCGTCTCTAATTCTCAGCCTTTCGATCAGTTCGATGACCACCCTGGCCATGTTTTGATAAGTATACACAAAGGTGCTGGATTTTTCTGATTGGCCGAAGGGAGGCAGGTCAACGGCGACTAAATTAAACTCATCCTTCAGAAGAGGAATGATTTTTCTGTAGCAAAACGAGGAAGAAAGAAAGCCGTGTATTAAAACGAGCGATGTCCTGCCCGGATTCTCGTAATGCTCATAATATATATTGACCCCTTGAATGGTCTCAATAGAAGGTTTTGTTAACAGCATGATCAAAATCACTCCGAATGTTTTTCTTTCATGTTCAAACAATCTGGCCGCATGTTGTCGCCTAAGTCCTGAGTACGTTATTTATCGTACCCGAAAAAATTTTTTTCACGCTTTGATTTCGCTTTTTTTACCGCCTTACATTCGTTCAAAAACGTGCTATAATATTCAGAAGATTTCTTGACATATAAAAGGTGTGATAACGAGATGAAGCTAACAGAAAAAGAAACAGAAATATTGGAAATATTAGAGGAAAACAGCCGACTCGAACCTGAAACGATTGCTAAAATGGCGAACATTTCACAGGAAGAAACAAAAGCGATTATCGAAAAGCTTGAAAAAGAAAAGGTCATCATCGATTATTCGGCAATGATCGACTGGCGAAAAGTCGACGGCCATGAAGGCGTGACAGCGATGATCGATGTGAAAGTAACGCCGAAGCGCGGCGTCGGATTTGACGAAGTGGCCGAGCGGATTTATCGTTTTCAGGAAGTTGAATCAGTTTACTTGATGTCAGGCGTATATGATCTGTCTGTTGTCATCCGCGGCAGAACGATGTCGGATATTTCGCATTTCGTGTCCGAAAAATTATCGACGCTCGAATCAGTCGTGTCGACAACCACCCACTTTATTTTAAAGAAATACAAGCATGACGGTAAAGTTTTTGACTCCGGTGATGATGACAAAAGAATCGTGGTGTCTCCTTAAATGAGGACAACTTATATTTCTAAAGCAGCCCAGCAAATCAAACCGTCGGGCATCCGCAAATTTTTTGATCTTGCGTCCACAATGGAAGGCGTGATTTCATTGGGCGTCGGAGAGCCCGATTTTGTAACGGCGTGGAATGTCAGGGAAGCGAGCATCCTTTCCCTTGAACAGGGCTACACGTCATATACGGCAAACGCGGGTCTTCTTTCTTTGCGGAAAGAGATCAGCGCTTATCTGAATAAACGCTTTCACCTGGATTATGCTCCTGATGACGAGCTGATTGTCACAGTCGGAGCAAGCCAGGCGCTTGATATTGCGGTCAGGGCGATCCTTGATCCCGGAGAAGAAGTGCTGATTCCAGAGCCTTGTTTTGTCGCTTATGAAGCGCTTGTTTCTTTGGCGGGGGGAAAAGCGGTTCACATTCACACGAACGCAGCGCGCGGATTTAAAGCGAGCGCTTCGGATTTTGAAGCCGTTCTGACTGAGCGTACGAAGGCCATCATCCTTTGCACGCCGTCTAACCCGACAGGCTCTGTTTATTCAAAAAAAGAACTGGAAGAGATCGCGGCTTTTGCTGAAAAGCATGACCTGATTGTAATAGCGGATGAAATATACGCCGAGCTGACATACGATGAAGCTTATACAAGCTTTGCGGAAATCGCCGGAATGAAAAAACGGACGATATTGATATCGGGTTTTTCGAAAGGGTTTGCCATGACAGGCTGGCGCCTTGGATATGTCGCAGCTCCTGCATATTTAAGAGACCCTATGCTGAAAATTCACCAGTACTCGATGATGTGCGCGCCAAGCATGGCTCAATTTGCGGCGGAGGAAGCCCTTAAAAACGGCCTCGAAGACGTCGAAAAGATGAAAAAAAGCTACCGCCGCCGAAGAAATGTGTTTGTGGATTCACTGAACGAAATCGGGCTTGACTGCCATCAGCCTGGGGGCGCTTTTTACGCGTTTCCGTCCGTTAAAAAAACGGGCATGAGCTCCGAAGAGTTTGCTGAGGAGCTTCTCATGGCAGAAAAAGTCGCCGTCGTCCCGGGCAATGTTTTCGGGCCGAGCGGCGAAGGCTATATCAGATGTTCCTACGCTTCCTCGCTTGAGCAGCTTCAGGAAGCGCTCGTCAGAATGAAACGCTTTGTGCAGAAGACCGGTGCAGTTCAATAAAAAAATGCGCACCTAAAAGGTCCGCATCAACATAAGGGGGGAATACTAGAAAGCCTTAGTTGTTCTTTAGTATTCCCCTTTCATCTCGGTTTTAAACATACAATGATAAAAAAAGTTTTTTTGCTTAATAAAGACTTATATGATATAATTTTTTATTGCGTATAAAAAGAGATTAAATTCATATGATTTAGGAGTTGTTAGTTATGACAGCAAAATTTGAAGTAGGCAGTGTTTACACTGGAAAAGTGACTGGATTACAGGCGTACGGAGCGTTTGTTGCATTAGATGAAGAAACACAGGGACTCGTGCATATTTCTGAAGTAACACACGGTTTCGTTAAAGATATTAATGAGCACTTGGCGATCGGTGATGAGGTGCAAGTGAAGGTTCTTTCTGTAGATGAGGAAAAAGGCAAAATCAGCCTTTCTATCCGCGCTACACAGGCAGCTCCTGAACGAAAAGAAAGCAAGCCTAGAAGACAAAAGGCTGTTCAAGCCGAAGATACAGCTGCTCCACAAGGATTCAACACGTTAAAAGACAAACTTGAAGAGTGGATCGAGCAGTCCAACAGAAAAGATCTTATTAAGAAGTAATTGAAAAAACTCCGGCCAAAGCCGGAGTTTTTTTTATCGCATTTCCGGCTGCTTGGCGTCTTCGCCAGCAGTCTCTTCAGCCGGTTTAAATAAAAGTCCGAGGTTGATCAGGCCTGCGATTCCGACAAGCGCGTAAACGGTCCGGGCTAAAGCGGACCCTTGTCCGCCAAAAATGGCTGCAACCAAGTCAAATTGAAAAAATCCTATCAGTCCCCAATTGATTGCTCCGATGATTGTTAATACCAATGCGATACGTTGAAGTGCATTCATTTGTTTTTCCTCCTTTTTGAAGTCCTATATTTCACATTTATAGATTGCGACGGATTTGGAAACATTATACGCCTAGGAGCAGATCGCTTTACAGAGCGTTCTGCGGTTTCTCATAATAGTAAATAAAGGAGGAGATGCAGATGGATAATTTTACATATTGGAATCCCACGAAGCTGATATTTGGCCGGGGAGAAGTTGAAAAGCTGGCAGAAGAGGTGAAACACTACGGCCGCAATGTCCTGCTCGTATACGGCGGAGGCAGCATTAAACGAAACGGTTTATACGATCAAGTCATTTCAATCCTTGAAAAGGCGGGCACGGCCGTCCATGAACTGCCCGGCGTCGAACCGAATCCGCGTGTTGCCACTGTGAATAAAGGAGTCGCGATCTGCAAAGAGAACGATATTGACTTTTTATTGGCAGTCGGCGGCGGAAGTGTGATCGATTGTACGAAAGCGATCGCCGCCGGAGCGAAATACGACGGAGATGCGTGGGATATTGTGACAAAAAAACATATTCCGGCTGATGCGCTGCCGTTTGGAACGGTTTTAACGTTGGCAGCGACAGGATCGGAAATGAACTCGGGATCTGTCATCACAAATTGGGAAACCAATGAAAAATACGGCTGGGGAAGCCCGCTCGTATTCCCTAAATTTTCAATTCTTGATCCTGTCAACACATTTACCGTACCGAAAGACCACACGATTTACGGCATTGTCGACATGATGTCCCACGTGTTTGAGCAATATTTTCACCATACCGAAAATACCCCTTATCAGGACCGGATGTGCGAATCCCTGCTCAAAACGGTGATTGAAACAGCTCCTAAGCTCATTGAAGACCTTGAAAACTATGATCTGCGCGAAACGATTCTGTATACAGGCACCATTGCGCTGAACGGCATGCTATCAATGGGCGCACGCGGAGACTGGGCGACGCACAATATCGAGCACGCTGTTTCAGCAGTCTACGATATTCCGCATGCGGGAGGGCTTGCGATCCTGTTCCCGAATTGGATGAAGCACACGCTTTCCGAGAATGTCGGCCGCTTTAAACAGCTTGCCGTCCGTGTTTTTGACGTAGATGAAACAGGAAAAACCGATCGTGAAGTGGCGCTTGTTGGAATCGAGAAACTGTCTGAATTCTGGACCAGCCTTGGCGCGCCAAATCGTCTTGCCGATTATGACATCACAGATGAGAAGCTGGATCTCATTGCCGACAAAGCGATGGCAAACGGCGAATTCGGCCGCTTTAAAACGCTGAATAAAGACGATGTTCTGTCTATTTTGAAGGCTTCTTTATAAGACTTCTTGACGGCTCAAGGAGAACCGCCATTCCTTGAGCCGTTGTTTATTGTTATGTTTTTGACAAAACTGCGGGTGGCGGCTGAAAAACATGCGTTTTTGGCGCGCCAGCCCCCATCCTCCTTTTTTTCGTCACTTGATTTAACGAAGGAGTTCATATAAAGTGAAAAGGGAAGAGGCTGTCGCCGAAAATCGACATGTTTTAAAACCCTTTGGCCCGCACTCTCATGAAAATGAAAGCGCTGGCGGGTATTTGAAAGAAAACAGCTAGTACTGGAGGTTTAATAATATGACGCATGTCCGTTTTGACTACTCAAGAGCATTGCCTTTCTTTAAAGAACATGAACTTACATATCTGCGTGACTTCGTGAAAGTCGCCCACCATACCATTCACGAAAAAACAGGTGCGGGCAGCGACTTTTTAGGCTGGGTGGATCTTCCGACTGACTATGACAAAGAAGAATTCGCCCGCATTAAAAAGTGCGCTGAAAAAATTCAAAATGATTCCGATGTTTTGCTTGTTGTCGGAATCGGCGGTTCGTACCTCGGCGCAAGAGCAGCGATCGAAATGCTGAATCATTCATTTTATAATGTGCTGCCGAAAGAAAAGCGGAAAACGCCGCAAGTGATTTTCATCGGCAACAACATCAGCTCTTCTTACATGAGAGACGTGATGGATCTTCTTGAAGACGCTGATTTTTCAATCAACGTGATTTCTAAATCAGGCACAACGACAGAACCGGCGATTGCTTTCCGGATCTTCCGCAAGCTTCTTGAAGAAAAGTATGGAAAAGAAGAAGCGAAACGCCGCATTTATGCAACAACTGATAAAGAGCGGGGCGCATTAAAAACGCTTGCGAATGAGGAAGGCTTTGAATCATTTATCATTCCTGACGATGTCGGGGGCCGCTTTTCTGTGCTCACAGCGGTCGGCTTGCTTCCAATCGCAGTCAGCGGAGCCGATATCGATGAAATGATGAAGGGCGCCCGCGATGCGAGCAAAGACTTTTCCACATCAGAGCTTGAAGACAATCCGGCTTACCAATACGCGGTCGTCAGAAACGTCCTTTATAACAAAGGCAAAACGATTGAAATGCTGATCAACTACGAGCCGGGCCTTCAGTACTTCGCAGAATGGTGGAAGCAGCTCTTTGGCGAAAGTGAAGGAAAAGACGAAAAAGGCATTTATCCATCTTCAGCCAACTTCTCGACTGATCTTCACTCTCTTGGACAATACGTACAAGAAGGAAGAAGAGATATGTTCGAAACGGTG
This sequence comes from Bacillus sp. FSL L8-0528, assembly GCF_038593085.1. Lineage (NCBI taxonomy): Bacteria > Bacillati > Bacillota > Bacilli > Caryophanales > Bacillaceae > Bacillus > Bacillus sp. FSL L8-0528. Next base: position 3,289,402 of record NZ_CP151961.1, on the reverse strand, counting down.
CTGAACGTTGAAAAGCCAAGACACGAGCTGACAATCGAAGAAGCGGACAATGATCTTGACGGCTTGAACTATCTTGCCGGCAAAACGGTCGACTTCGTCAATAAAAAAGCGTTCCAAGGCACAATGCTCGCGCACACGGACGGTAATGTGCCGAACTTGATCGTGAACGTACCTGAAATGAACGCTTACACGTTCGGCTACCTTGTGTACTTCTTTGAAAAAGCCTGCGCAATGAGCGGATACCTGCTCGGCGTCAACCCGTTTGACCAGCCTGGAGTGGAAGCGTACAAAGTCAATATGTTCGCCCTCCTCGGCAAGCCTGGCTTCGAAGAGAAAAAAGCAGAGCTTGAGAAACGTTTGGATCAATAAACGAAAAAACAGCCTCCGGACTTAATGTCCCGGGGGGCTGTTTTAATTCGTATGACGGATGCTGAAGTCCAGTAGACGGATAAAATTCGTCATGTGTGTAGACGAATCTCAATTTTTCCAATCGTTTTCGTGAAGCTGTATTTTCAGGGTGATGTCCCGCAAACAGCTTTTTTGCCCGGATTTTGTTAAATGCGTATTCAATCATGCCCTCAGCCGCTTCAGATGCATAACCTTTACCCCAAGCCGAACGGACGAGATGAAAACCAAGCTCGTACACATCATTTTCCGGGTCATAGGGGCGAAGTCCGCAGCATCCGATAAATTCGTTGTTTCCTGTTTTAAATATCGGGAAGTATTGAACCCCGTGTGTATTGTATTGTTCGATCTCCAGCAGCAAACGGTTTCTTATTTCGCTATCGGTCATGATTCCGTCTGCTGTCAGATATTTGGCCACATCTCGATTTCCCCACAATGTCTTTGCCAAATTCAAATTCTCTTCAGCCCATAAAGAAAAGCCGATGCGTGTTGTTTGCAGAAAGTAGTGCTTCATTCCATTCCGATCCCCCTGTGACAGCTGTTTACCTTATTTTATCACGACAATAGCCGGCGGGGGCTCTTTAAACTAATGATTCATCCCGTAAATCGTAAATGCGAGATAAGTCGCGAAAAAACTCCACAACACATAAGGGACTAAGAGAATCGCTGCCGTTTTATGAATGCGCCGTGTGATCAAGGCGAGCGCAAGAGCGGTCATGGCTACGAAAAAAGAGTCGGCCGCGGCAGCAAGTACGTTTTTTTCCGTGAATTGAAAATAGCTGAATGCCTGGTTAAACAAATAGTTAATGATCAGCATGATCCAAAATGACGCCGCTGCTTTTCTCAGATCGTATGCGGCATACACGAGCGCCGCCGCTAATGAAATGAAGGCGAACAGCACGCTCCAGATGGTTCCGATCAAACGGCCTGACGGTGTCCAATCCGGTTTGTTCAATGACTCATACCATTCCCGGTCTACAGGAAATAAAACGCCCGCCAGTGAAAACAGTGCATATGTAGCAATAAACACGATCACAGCCGTTGCTAATTTTTTTCTTCTCATTCGAAGTTCCTCCCCGTCATAAGCTCATACCTTTGTCTTTCCCAATTCGATCAAATATACTCATACCGCACAAGCTTCTGATCCATACTAAAAAAATAAAACGGTTTGGAGTGACGTCATGTTATTCGTGTTAGAAACATTGTTTCTCATCTTAACGGGTATTGTTCTGCTGAGAATTTCGGGAAGGAAATCAATTTCGCAGATGACAATAGCCACCACCGTCGTCATGATTTCCATCGGAACGATCATCGTTCAGCCGATCATTGAAGACAGCATTTTTAAAACGGTGGCAGCTGCATCGATTTTTATCATCGTCCTTCTGTTGATCGAGTTTTTTAAAATGAAGTTTGATTTTTTTGAAAGCCTGATTGCGGGGAAAGCCGTTGTATTGATCGAAAACGGCGAGCTTCAGGAGCAGAACCTAAAAAAGCACCGCCTGACTGTCGACCAGCTGAAATGAGGCTCCGGACACAGGGGATTTCAAAGTTAACGGACGTGAAAAACGTAACGCTCGAATCAAACGGCCAGATCGGCTACGAGTTATCGGATGACGCCAAGCCTTTTACTATGGGAGAGTATAAAAAATTCCTCCGCATGCAAAACAACCTGCAGCAGCCGGAGGACAATCTGTTTAAGGAAATCACTGAAGGCCACCTGCACGAACCTGATAAACAATTGCGCTAGGGCCCTGAAGTATAAAAACGAAAAAAGGAGTTTTTGTCATGATAAGCTTACCTTCTGAACTGGAAAACCGGTCGTTTTCTCTTTATCATCTCGAACAGACGCTCAAGCCTCTCGGCTATGTGATCAGCGGCGGCTGGGAATATGACCGCGGCTTTTTTGACTATAAAATTGATGATGAGGAAGGATACTTGTTTTTGCGGATTCCGTTTGAAGCGGAGGACGGACAGCTTGATTCGCAAAATGCGACGGTCAAGCTCGGCACGCCATTTTTGCTTCGCCACATCTATCAGGAAGCGCTGGACGACTACGTCGTTCAGGGGAATTTTCGGGCATCTTTTGACCAGTTTGCCGAACCGAAAGAAAAAGACGCCGATATTCCCGGCGTCTATGAAAAGCTTGGCCAATCGTATGTAAAAGAACTCGAAAAGGCGCTTCTTTCTTAAAGTGACAGCAGCTGGTCTGTCGGCTGAAGCTTGTACGAAAATGAAGGAGACAGCACAGGCCCGTCTTTTTGCTGGACACCGATGACGAAAATGTCTTCCTTCATGAAATGATGAATCACTTCTTGAAAAGACGCGCCTTCCATCGTCTTCGGAAGCGGAACCCGATGGACTTTGAAATGAATATCGGCTTCCTTAAATAGCGGATCAGGAAGCTGATTTTTAATGAGAAAATGCTGCAGCATCGCTGTTTTTAAAAGGTCCGCCGTACTGATGATTTGGTTCGCTCCGGCGCGCTCGGCATTTTTTTTCTGCTTTTCCGTCAAGATTTCTACAACGCAATAGACCGACGGGTTCAAGCCTTTAACTGCCAGCAATGTTAAGACCGACTGCATGTCTGCAGATATTTCGCTTTTATGCTGATCGGCGGTAATAAAGACGATTTCAGCCTCTTCAATATTCGCTTTTTGCAGTGTGGCATCATCCGCAGCGTGTCCTCTGATGAAATGAATGTTTTCCATCAGGGGGCCTTCCTTTAGTGTTTCATCAATGAGCACGATCGTTTTGTTTGAATCGGCGGCCTGGAGCGTCCTCATCAGCTTGTTGGATTTCTCGTTCCAGCCGATCAGGATCATATGTCCCTTGCCTCTGTAGTTCACCTTGCCTTCGGCGTAGCGCTGCTGCTTGCTGAAAGCGGCCGTCGCCATCGTTGCAAAATAGGCCGTGACAAACGCTGCCCCCATTAAAATAAGGAGCATGCCGACGGTTTTGCCGAGCGCGGTTTCAGGGACAAAATCGCCGTAACCGACTGTGGAGACGGTGATCAGCGCCCACCATACGCCTTCAAAAACGTTTGAAAACTGCTGCGGCTCGACGAAGGTGATCAGCTGACCGAAAAGGATGATCAATAAAAGGATAATGATTGCGATGCGGACATATATCGGCCACCTTAGCCATGCGATAAATACACGGTTTGATTTCATGTTTCTTCACCGTCTTTCCGCAGGGAAAATGATAAAATCTCTTTGATGATTGCATTTAACTTTTGATTGGTGCTTACTTTCCCGTGCTGTTCAATGGCTTGTCTGATCATTTCTGCCGTTTCTTCTTCAAATTCGATCAGCTGCTCGTCTTTTTCCGATTCGTTATAGAGAAGAATGAACGCATCAAGTCCTTCATTCATTTTATCAATCGCCGTGCTTAACTGTTCTTTTTCCTGATCCGTTACTTTCACCGTGTCACCACCCGAGTTTTCCTTTTTAATCAGTATATCCCTCTTTTGCAAAAATTTTTCAGATAATAATAAACCTTCGTTAACCGACAATAACCGGTAGAGCTGAAGATTTTCGCTGCGGCGTCATATCGGTTCCCGTCCTTCCATACACTTTTTATAAACGAATGAGGGATGTGAGCGGAATGTCCTGTTTAATGAGGCTCTTTTTCATACTGGTCGGAGTCCAGCTGATGGCGGCGGCATCCATTCAATTCATTTTTGATTTAAACGCCGTGTATCATTCCTCTGATGAGGTGTTCTGGAGGGAGTTTTTCAAGGAGCTGTCCACAAGGCCGCCTTTATACTTCATGATTTCAGGAATGGTGCTGATCTTTATCGGGGTTTGTTTGCCGCGAAGAAACAAATAGTGCACTTTTCTGTACAAAAGGAAATCCCTCGGGCTAAAATATATTTACAATTACAATTTTTAAACAACTTATCACAAGAGGGAAGATGATTGCATGAGCATGATTTTTTACTTGTTAACATTTGCTGCATTAGGTTTATCGATTTGGGCACAATTTAAAGTGAAGAGCAACTTTGAAAAATATTCAAAAGTAGAGGCGTCAAGCGGGAGAACTGGAGCCGAAGTGGCCAGACAGATTCTCGACCGAAACGGCCTTTACGATGTCCCGGTTGAACCGGTAAGAGGAACCTTGACAGACCATTATGACCCGACAGCACGCGTTGTGCGCCTGTCCGAACCCGTATACTACGGCCGTTCAATCGCAGCGGTTTCCGTTGCTTCCCATGAATGCGGACATGCCCTGCAGCACCAGGAGTCATACGGCGCACTTGTTTTGAGGCATAAGATGTTTCCGGTCGTGAACTTTTCTTCGGGAGTGGCGCCGTTTTTGTTTATCGGCGGAATGCTGCTCGGAAGCCTGAATCTGATCGGACTCGGCATCATATTGTTTTCGGCAGCCGTATTCTTTCAGCTTGTGACATTGCCTGTTGAATTTAACGCAAGCTCCCGGGCAAAAAGGATCATCGTTTCAGAAGGAATGATCCGCAACACGGAGGAAAGAGGCGTCAGCAAGGTGCTGGATGCCGCGGCTCTGACATATGTCGCAGCAGCGCTTGTTTCGCTGTTTGAGCTGCTGCGCTTCGTCGCAATTTTCCTGTCTGGTCGTAATGACTAACCATTCGTTTTAAGGAGGTGGCCCCTTACCATATTTGGTAAGGGCTTTTTTTGAATATCCTGAATCTCATACTCGTCATACTTTTAATTGCAGCTACGGCTTTTTTCGTTGTCGCCGAATTTGCGATCGTCAAAATCCGCGGCACAAAAATCGATCAGCTCGTTGAAAGCGGGGATAAGCGGGCGATTGCGGCCAAAAGAGTGGTGACAAATCTTGATGAATATTTGTCTGCCTGCCAGCTCGGCATTACCATCACAGCATTAGGGCTCGGCTGGCTCGGGGAATCGACATTCGAACGGATCATTCACCCGCTTTTTGAATTATTTGGCCTGCCTGAATCCGTTTTAAGAGTGGCTTCGATTGTTACCGCCTTTGTCATCATTACATTTTTGCACGTTGTGGTCGGCGAGCTTGCGCCAAAAACGATTGCGATTCAAAAAGCTGAAGCCGTCAGCTTATGGACGGCGAAGCCGCTCATTTTGTTTTATAAAATCATGTTTCCGTTTATCAAACTGCTGAATGGCTCGGCCCGGCTGTTAACGAAGCTGTTCGGGTTCCATTCGGTTAAAGAGCATGAAGTGGCAATCAGTGAGGAAGAGCTGCGGCTTATGCTGTCTGAAAGCTATAAAAAAGGAGAAATCAATCAGTCTGAGTATAAATACGTCAACAAAATTTTTGAATTTGACAACAGGCTGGCCCGGGAAATCATGGTGCCGAGAACGGAGATGGCTACCCTGTTGGCCGATCAATCGATAAAAGAAGCGATTGAAACCGTCATTAATGAACGCTACACGAGATATCCGGTTATTAAGGACGATAAAGACCATATTATCGGAATTGTCAACAGCAAGGACTTGTTTAAATCGTATTTTCTCGACGAGACGATTCCTTTAACTGACTTAATGAGGCCTGTCATCAGGGTGATTGAGAACATACCGATCCAGGAGCTCTTGATTCGCATGCAGAAGGAACGGATCCATATGGCCATTCTAGTGGATGAGTACGGCGGAACGGCAGGACTGGTTACGGTTGAAGACATATTGGAGGAAATCGTCGGGGAAATCAGGGATGAGTTTGATCAGGACGAAATGCCGCACATTATAAAAAAAGGCGAACACCATTATATTATGGACGGAAAGGCTTTAATCGACGAAGTGAATGACCTCCTTCATATCGCGATTGAAAACGAAGAAGTCGATACGATTGCCGGCTGGCTTCTGACGCAAAAGATGGAGCTGAAAAACGGTGACATCCTCAAAACTGAGGGATGCGAATTTAAAATTCTTGATGCTGAAGATCATCATATCCGTTTCATCGAAGTGAAAAAAACGGATTTTTAAAAAGACAGCTGCGGACGACCGCGGCTGTTTTTTAGTTCGATGGCCGTTCTTTATTTCAATAAAATGGATATCTATTCAAAGATAAGAGGATATATCTATGGAAATTCATGACTTTTTACGAATGTACTCCGTTTCGTTCTTTTTTATAATATGGTGTATAAATATGAGGAGGTTTTCAATACGTGAAAAACAACCATTTGCTAAAAGCCATCCTGCTATGGGGAGCCGTATGCATCATGCTGCTGGCGGGGCCGCTCTCGGCGCTTGCTGCTTCGTCATCAAACCCGTCGGATAAATTGTATTTTAAAAACAAAAAATACTACATATTCAACAATGTATGGGGAGCCGACCAGGTCAGCGGCTGGTGGCAGACCATTTATCATAACAATGATTCAGATATGGGCTGGGTATGGAATTGGCCGAGCAATACAAGCACGGTAAAAGCTTATCCATCGATCGTCAGCGGCTGGCATTGGACTGAAGGCTATACTGCGGGCAGCGGATTCCCGACCCGATTGTCAGATCAAAAAAACATCAACACGAAAGTCAGCTATTCGATCAGCGCGAACGGCACCTACAATGCCGCATATGACATTTGGCTCCACAATACAAACAAGGCGAGCTGGGATTCGGCTCCAACCGATGAGATTATGATCTGGCTCAATAACACAAATGCCGGACCTGCCGGTTCTTATGTCGAAACTGTTTCGATTGGCGGGCACAATTGGAAAGTATATAAAGGCTATATTGATGCTGGAAGCGGCAAAGGGTGGAACGTGTTTTCATTTGTCAGAACGGCAAACACCCAACGTGCGAACCTGAATATTCGGGATTTCACGAATTATCTTGCCGACTCCAAACATTGGTTTTCCAAAACGAAGTATGTCAGCAGTGTGGAATTCGGTACGGAAGTTTTCGGAGGCACAGGACAAATAAATATTTCCAATTGGGACGTAACAGTCCGCTGATGGATTTACACCGCTCTTTCTCAAAAAGGGCGGTGTTTAATTTATTCCAAATGTTCTTTTTTAGGCGTTCGCAACTGAAATATTACGATACCATCCTTACGTATTGCCGTTTATCTTCATCCTGAATAACCACTCCAAGCTTTGCCAGGTCTTTGCGCAGAATTTTTGCCTCTTCATGTTTATTATCCAGTAAAGCTCGTTCTCTGGCTAAAAGTAGCGTATTGATATGCGAGGGAAAATCGGGGTGATCCGCAACCCAGCGTTGATACTCATTCTTAAAGGGATCTTCGTCTGCCCATTTATAGCCGTGATGTTTAAATGCACTTTCTGCAAGCGCTCTCTTTGATTCAAGTTGTTCACGGTACAATTCAGTGCCCTTATGACCAAGAACAACAAGATCCTTATTCTCAAGATAAACTGCAGAAATGTCTTTTTTCTCAATCACTTCTTCTTTCTCTTTAAACAACAGCTTCACGTTTTGATCAGAAATGAACACCTGAAGAATTTCAGTGAAAATATATTGTGAAAAAAATAGGCCGGCAACGATTCCGATAACTGCAGCGATAATTGAAACCCAGAAGCTGTTTAGTGACGTGATAAATTCCAAAGGCCCTTTAAAAGGAACGATCGGAATGGTCAGTACCCAATTGGCGATAACAGGCAAAAACCATCCAAGAACAGCTCCTAAAACCGGTGGAATGATCCAATATAAGGTTTTCTCTATTTTAGACAATCCAATAATCGTTTCCTGATTCAAAATCTTTCACTGCCTTTCATTACATGACTGACTGCTGTTTCCCATATTTTTTTATAATCCATCTCGATTCCTAAAATCATAAAGTTACCCAAATTATCAATGATCAGGGCAAGGGAGTGTGCATTCACTTTGGTGTTTTTAGAAGAGATGACACCGAGTTCGACACCGTAAGAAAGCAATGCTTCAAAACCTTCTAAAAATTGTTCCATGATAGATTTAAGTTTTTTCTCATATCTTGGTTTTTGTGCTGCACTTAAAACAAACTCGTGTACCACTTTTAAAGCAGGAGAGTTATGTTTATACTCTTCAAAATAGCGTACGCCGTCTGTTATTAATCGTTTTTTAAAGTTCTCCTTCGTGTACTCATTGATTGAAAAATATTCAGAGAAATTGTGATCATCAAATACAATGTGAAATAGATAATCGACCAGCTCTTCTTTAGAAGGGAAATAATAGTAAATAGCCGGTTTAGAAATGCCGACTTCCGATGCAATCATTGAAAGGCTCGTGCCTTTTAGGCCGTGTTGGGCAATAAGAGTAAATGCTGCTTCAACAATCGCATCTTGGGTGTTCATTTTCTTTTTCATTGAAATCATCCTTAGCATAATCTGTATATTTATTTTACTTACCGATAGGTAAAAAAGCAACTGTAATTTATGCTTTACATATTCTGTATTAACAGATGCTCCGTTTCAAAAGGATTAAAGCTTCTTTCACCTACTCTTGCCGTTACCCTTGCTGCCTTCAAAGGATTTATAAGCCGCAAAGCATATTTAGTATTGAGAAACGTATAATCGTTGGTATATCAAAGTTTATAGGATGTTTATGTTCGGAGTCTAAAAATATTTTATTCATATATCATAATGTCTTCACAACAAGGGGTGTTTGAATGGCAAGGGCATGGTGGAAAGAGGCAGTCGTCTATCAAGTATATCCGCGCAGTTTTATGGATTCGAACGGGGATGGCGTCGGAGATATCAACGGGATCAGAGAGAAACTTCCGTATATCAGGGAGCTCGGGGCAGATGCCATATGGATTTGTCCGGTCTTTGATTCTCCCAATGCCGATAACGGCTATGACATCAGGGATTATCAAAGCATCATGCCGGAATTTGGCACGATGGACGACTTTGACGCTCTGCTGACTGAAGCGCATCAGCTCGGAATGAAACTGATCATCGATCTCGTCATCAATCATACGAGCGATGAACATCCATGGTTTATCGAATCAAGGGCAGAGCGGAATTCCGGGAAGCGGGACTGGTATATTTGGCAAGACGGAAAGGACGGGAGCGAACCGAACAACTGGGAAAGCATATTCGGCGGCTCAGTCTGGACTTATGACGAAAAAACAGAGCAATATTATCTGCATCTGTTTCACGAAAAGCAGCCTGATCTGAATTGGGAAAACAGTGACATGCGAAGCGCTCTTTATGACATGATCAACTGGTGGCTTCAAAAAGGAATCGACGGGTTCAGAGTTGACGCGATTTCACACATTAAGAAAAAAGAAGGGCTGCCGGATCTGCCGAATCCGGAAGGGCTCTCTTTTGTGCCTTCATTTGCTTATCATATGAATGTCGACGGGATTATGGCGTTATTGCAGGATGTAAAAGAGAATACGTTCGCCGGGTATCCACATATCATGACAGTCGGCGAAGCAAACGGTGTCAGCGCTGAAGAAGCGGAGGACTGGGGTGGAGAACCAAACGGTATATTCAGCATGATTTTTCAATTTGAACACCTCGGGCTTTGGGATATTGAAGGCGGAGAACCCGATATCCCCGAACTCAAGCTGATTTTGTCAAACTGGCAATCTGCTCTTGAAGGAAAAGGCTGGAACGCGCTTTTTATCGAAAATCATGATCAGCCCCGGGCCGTTTCAGTTTGGGGAGATGACGGGAAATACAGAATAGACAGCGCAAAGGCCTTAGCTGCAATGTATTTTTTGATGAAAGGCACCCCGTTTATTTATCAAGGGCAGGAAATCGGAATGACAAACGCGATTTTCTTCGATATAGACGATTATGATGACGTCTCGATTAAAAATTATTACCGGATTCAAAAAGAAAAGGGCTGCTCACACGAAGACATCATGAAGGCGGTATGGAAAAAGAGCAGGGATCACGCGCGCACGCCGATGCAATGGACGGATCGGCCAAATGCCGGCTTTACTAAAGGGGCGCCGTGGCTGCTGATGAACGAAAATTACAAGCTGATCAATGTCGTTCATCAGCAGCATGACCCACGGTCGGTCTATCACTTTTATAAACGGTTAATCGCAATCAGAAAGCGGTATGACGTCTTCATCGACGGATCATATAAACTGCTTCTGCCTGAGGATCGGCAGATTTTTGCATACTTGCGAAAGCTTCGGGAAGAAACGGCCATCATGATCGTCAACCTTAGCGCGCGCCAGGCGTTTTACCATCATCCCGCATACCCGCTATGTACGGACGGACTGCTGCTGTCAAATGCGGATATCAACGCGCACAAGCACCTTACATCTTTCATGATGAGACCTTATGAGGCGCGTGTTTATTTGATCAGACAGGAAATCGGCGATTTGTAACGAATTGAGAAAGGGTGCCAAGAAAGGAGCGGATTCGTATGTTGAAAAAAATACAGATTCAAACAAACCGGCGCGATGAAATGCTTGATATTACAAATGACGTCCAAAGATTCATCTCAGAAAACGATGTTTCCAGCGGCGCTGTTATCGTCTACTGTCCGCATACAACGGCAGGCATTACGATCAATGAAAATGCCGACCCCGATGTCAAACGCGATATGCTGAGAAGATTCGATGAAGTGTATCCGTGGGAACATGAGCTTGACCGCCATATGGAAGGGAATACAGCGGCGCATTTGAAAGCGAGCACGGTCGGCGCATCGCAGCATATTTTGATTGAAGGAGGCAGGCTTGTCCTCGGGACTTGGCAGGGCATATATTTCTGCGAGTTCGACGGCCCGAGGCACCGGACGTGCTATTTTAAAATTTTAGCCGATTAAAAGGAGGAAATAAAAATGAATCAGTTCATGGAACGCCTCTCTTTGTCAAAGCCTGTGATCCAGGCGCCGATGGCGGGCGGACCGACAACGCCAAGGCTCGCCGCAGCCGTATCTGACAGCGGCGGCTTAGGCAGCCTTGCCTCCGGCTATTTGACGCCGGAAGTTCTTCGACAACAGATTCTGGAAACCAAAAAGCTGACATCAGCCCGGTTTCAAGTCAACCTCTTCATTCCTGAAAAACGGGAAAATGTCAGCCGGGAAAAATATGAAGGGTGGCAAAAGAAGATACCTTTGGCACGGTCGGCTTCACCCGTGCCAGAAGAGAAACACGACTGGGACGATTTTTACGAGAAAATCGAAATCATACTAAAGGAAGGGATCAGCGCCGTTTCATTTACGTTTGGCCCGCCGCCGGCCGATGCCGTCAAAGAACTGAAAGACCGAAACTGCTGTTTAATGGGCACCGCCGTTTCGGTTGAAGAAGCCTTGATGCTTGAAGAATTGGGGATGGATGTCATCGTTGTTCAAGGAAGTGAAGCTGGCGGCCACAGGGGGGCCTTCTTGAAAACGAAGGGAGAGCCCGCTGTCGGCTCGATGGCTTTAATTCCCCAAGCGGCAGATCATGTGTCGGTTCCGGTTATCGCAGCGGGCGGCATTTTTGACAAAAGAGGTGTTGCTGCAGCTTTTGCCCTCGGCGCACAGGGCGTTCAAATCGGTACCGCTTTTTTGACGTGCGAAGAAAGCGGAACACACCCTGCCTACAAACAAAAATTGTTCGAAGCGGTTGAAACCGACACAAGTCTGACCCGTTTGTTCTCAGGGAAGCCGGCAAGAGGCATCGTCAATCAGTGGATGGAAGACAGACGCCATGAAGAAGCTGAAGCGCTGCCTTATCCTCTGCAAAACACGCTGACACAGCCGATGAGAAAACAGGCGAAGCTTGACGGGAATACGGATAACATGTCACTGTGGGCCGGACAGAGCGTGCGGGCCTCCGTCCGGCTAACGACGGTCAAGGAGCTGATGGATCAGCTTGTGCCGGCTGATGTGCTATCTGATCATTTGAATTAATGCCGGAATATCAACCCGCGTCACTTGGGAAAGCAGATAGGCGGACGTCTGTGCATGAGGCTTTCTCAGCCCGTTCAGTTTTTCAATGATCGTTTCGCCGCTTAAGATCCCCAGACCGTGTGCCGCATAGAGATTATTTTCAAGTAAAATAGCATTTTCTCCGCGCCACTGCGGTCTTGAGGGATCGAATTCAGGGTTCTTGAAATACAGGCAGTCTCCCGGAAGGTAGTCGTTTCCTTTATCCGTATAAATCGGCAGCCGCTCATAATGCCAATCGTATAAAATGATCCTTTGATAATTCCGGTCAAATGTCTGGTCGCCGATCGTTTTGAGAAGCGCCATATAAAAAATGATGACAATCGCAGTCGCGCACTCAAAAGCATAAGAAGGGCCGCTTTCAAAAATATTTCGAATCGCCTTTGAAGCCGGTGCCCTGTACTTCAACTCCAAAGCCCCCTCAGGCGTCACCCTCCAAAACTCTTCATTCCCGTATGTCTTTGAAAAGGTGGCAAACTTCGCTCCGCTGTTGATCAGCTCTCTGGCCGATTTGACGGTATGCTCTCTGAATCTCAGCTCAAATAACAGCTCTAAGATTGAACCGTATCTATATCCGGACGGCATGGCCAGCATCCGGTTGGCGATGCCTCTCTGCGTCTGACTGACATTCAGTTTTTCGATATCCTCAGGACGGAGCCAGTAGCCCGAAACACTTATCATAGGATACACCCTTTTCCTTTTTTATTAGCGTATGCCTGATGCTTGGGCAGGAAAACGGTCTAATTTTCCGCTTTTTTTATTTAAAAAATAGACCCCGTCTCCGATAAAAGTAGAGAAAGGGGAATCACACATGAAAAAGCTTTTAAATTGGACGAAACGTCCTTCTATTTCTAAAAAATTAATTTTCTCATTTATATTCATTTTAACAATTCCGATTTTGGTTCTTTCGGTTACTTCATATTTTACGGCCAGCAGCACGCTCGAGGATGAGATTTTGAGAAGTGCGAAAGACAATATCGATGAACTGAACGACATCATTCAACAAGATATCGGCAGCAAGGAGACTTCTATTGCGTATTTCAGCGAATGGATTGATCAAAAAGCGTACAAAGAGAAAGGGCAGACTGCCATTAAACAACGGTTTGAGCAGTTTGCAAAACAGAATCCCGATGTTGAACTCGTCTTCACCGGATCGGAAGATAGTGTTTACGCACAATATCCGAATGCTCCACTGCCTGACGGGTATGACCCGGTAGAACGTGACTGGTATAAACAGGCTGTCCAGGAAAAAGGAAAAACGATTGTAACTGAACCTTATAAGTCTGCATCAACAGGCCATATGGTCGTCACGATAGCCAAGCAGAATAAAGACGGTTCTGGGGTCGTCGCCCTTGACTTGAACATTGACAAGCTGATCAAATCGGCAAACAGCATCAGCATCGGAAAAACTGGCTATGCATTCATCATCGGTGAAGGGAAAACGTATGTCGCCCATCCGAAAATAAAAGCCGGCACAGATGCAGAAGCTGATCTGACAGAGCAAATGTTCAGCAAAGAGAGCGGCTTGTTCACCTTCAATGAAAAAGGCAAAGAAAAGAAAACGGTCTTCACGACAAACAAACTAACCGGCTGGAAAATCGGCGGAAAGATGAACACAGCGGAGATTAAAGACGCTGCCCAGCCAGTGCTTCACATGGCAGTCATGACATTGGCAGGCGCGATTATTCTCGGCGGCATCCTTGTTTACTTTATCGTCCGCGCGATCAGCAAGCCTTTAAATCAACTCGTCTCTTCTGCAAAAAGCATCAGCGAAGGAGATCTGACACAAAAAATCGATGTCCGCTCAAGAGACGAATTCGGCCAGCTGGGCACAAGCTTCAATGAAATGGCTGACTCATTGCGCTCTCTGATCAGCACGATTCAAGAATCGGTCGACAATGTGGCGTCTTCTTCAGAGCAGCTGACGGCAAGCGCGGACCAGACAAGCAAAGCGACCGAGCACATTACATTAGCCATCGAGCGGTTCTCAAGCGGCGCTGAAAGTCAAAATGAAAAAGTCGAAGCGAGCTCCCAGCGGCTCAGCCAAATGAATGAGAAGCTGAATGAAATTGCAGGCGTGTCAGAATCGATTACAGAATCCTCGGGTAAATCGACGGAAATTGCCGAAACAGGCGGAGAGCTCGTCCAACAAACCGTCGGGCAGATGAATTCGATCAACAGGTCCGTCAGACAGGCCGAACAGGTTGTCAAAGGGCTTGAAGCGAAATCGAAAGATATCACCGCGATCCTGCGCGTCATAAACGGAATCGCCGATCAAACGAATTTGCTGGCGCTGAACGCCGCCATCGAGGCAGCGCGGGCCGGCGAATCAGGCAGAGGATTCTCGGTTGTCGCTGAAGAAGTCAGAAAGCTTGCGGCCCAATCAGCAGGATCGGCAAAAGAAATCGAAGCGCTGATTCAGGATATCGTCAAGGAAATCGAACATTCGCTCAACATGTTCAAATCGGTCAACCAAGAAGTACAGTCAGGACTCGAAATTACGGAAGAAACGGAAACGAGTTTTAAACATATTTACGACATGACAAACGAAATCGCGGGCAAGCTGCAGACGATGAACGCCGCCGTAGAGCATTTATCAACAGGTTCTCACGAAATATCCGACGCGGTCGAAGAGATCGCCGACGTATCGCGTGAAAGCTCTGCCGGCATTCAAGACATCGCTGCTTCAGCGGAAGAACAGCTGGCTTCCATGGAAGAAATCAGCTCATCCGCTGCGACGCTCGAACAAATGGCTGAAGAACTGCGCGACTTAACGAAAAAGTTTACAATTTGATGAAAAGAGGCTGCTTGTCAGCCTCTTTTTTCAGCCCTTTTTTTAAGAATCTTCAGAAATACTTTTTAAAGTTTTTTAATATGCAAAAGTAAATGAAAGCTCCGATATTAGTTTCATAATCTAGAAGCTAAAGGAGTTATATCAAATGAAAAAGGTATTGGACTGGCTTAAACGTCCGTCTATCTCAAAAAGGCTGTTTTTCAGCTTTATATTGGTTTTAACTTTGCCGATTTTGGCCTTATCCTATAGTGCGTACCAAACGGCGGGAAGCTCTCTTGAAACGGAAATCATGAGAAGCGCGCGCGATAATGTCGAACAGCTGAATGAGATCATAGACCAGAATATCGGAAAGAAAGAGCAGGCCGTCTCCTTTTTCAGCGGCTGGGTGAATGAAAAGCTTTATCAAGGAAAAGGGAACGCATCACTTGTCGAAAGATTCGAGCAGTACGCCAAGCTGAACCAGGATGTAGAAGCGATCTACACAGGTTCAAAAGACGGCAGGTTCATCCGCTATCCCGCTGAAAAAATGGCGAAAGATTATAACCCGGCGGATAGGGACTGGTATAAGCAAGCCGTTGAAAATAAAGGAAAAGCGATCATCACAAACCCTTATAAAACGGCGTCAACCGGAACGATGGTCATCACGATTGCAAAGCAGACGGAGGACGGCTCAGGGGTTGTTGCCGTTAACATGAAAATCGATGAACTTATCAAAGCGACCGAACGCGTCAACATCGGAAAAAGCGGCTTTGCGTTTATCTCAAGCAATGATAAAAAATATGTCGCCCATCCGAAGATCGAAGCCGGAACCGAAGGCAAAGGCGACTGGGTTGCACAAATGTACGGCAGTGAAAAAGGTGATTTTCAATATACATTTGAAGGAAAAGAAAAGAGAATGGCCTTCACGACGAACAAGCTGACCGGCTGGAAAATCGGCGGAACGATGTTCACTGATGAGATATCAGAGGCCGCTCAGCCTGTCTTCCACATGGCGATCATCATTTTGGCAGCCGCGATCGTGCTCGGCGGGATTCTCATCTACTTCATTATCCGCGGAATCAGCAAGCCGTTAAGCGAGCTCGTGTCATCCGCAAAGAGCATCAGCGGCGGCGACTTGACGCAAAAAATCGCAGTCCGTTCAAAAGACGAATTCGGTCAGCTCGGTACAAGCTTTAATGAAATGGCCGAATCGCTGCGCTCTTTAATCAGCGTCATTCAATCATCAGTTGACAATGTAGCTTCTTCATCTGAAGAGCTTCATGCAAGCGCAGAGCAGACAAGCAAAGCGACTGAGCATATTACAATGGCCATTGAACAGTTTTCTGACGGTAATGAAAGCCAGAAAGAAAAAGTCGAAGCAAGCTCGCATCAGCTGAATGAAATGAACGACGGGTTATATGACATGTCGAAAACATCAGCCGCGATTACCGATGCGTCGCTGAAATCGACTGAGATTGCAGGCAAAGGGGAAGAGCTTGTTCAAAAGACGGTCGGTCAAATGAACTCGATCGATCGGTCTGTCAAGCAAGCGGAAGCGGTTGTCAAAGGGCTCGAAGCCAAATCAAAAGACATCACAAGCATTTTGCGCGTGATTAACGGAATCGCCGATCAAACGAATCTGCTCGCGCTCAATGCCGCGATCGAAGCGGCAAGGGCCGGGGAATCGGGCCGCGGCTTCTCGGTAGTGGCTGAAGAAGTCAGGAAGCTCGCCGCACAATCCGCCGGTTCGGCGAAGGAAATTGAACATTTAATTCAGGAAATCGTCAAGGAAATCGACAACTCCCTGAACATGTTCAAATCGGTCAATCATGAAGTACAGTCAGGACTTCGAATCACAGATGAAACAGAGACAAGCTTCAAAACGATTTACGATATGACCAATGATATCGCAGGCAAGCTGCAGACGATGAATGCCGCTGTCGAACAATTGACGCAAGGTTCCCGCCAAGTCGCGGGCGCGGTCGAAGAAATCGCTAATGTATCGAAAGAAAGTTCGGCAAGCATTCAGGACATCGCTGCTTCAGCCGAGGAACAGCTCGCTTCTATGGAAGAGATCAGCGCTTCCTCCACCACATTGGCGGAGCTGGCTGAAGAACTGCGTGATTTGACACGGAAATTTAAGATTGAATAGCTTTAAAACATCCGGTTTTCCTCCGGATGTTTTTTTAGTTATTTTAGACTATAAAAAGTTATAAAATGCGTATAAAAACTTTTAAAAGAATCCGATATTAGAAATATAACAGAAAAGAGGAGTCAACAATTCTATGTCAAATATTATAAATTGGGTGAAACGTCCCTCTATTGCAAAGAAATTAATTCTTTCATTCTTGCTTATTTTAACCGTTCCAATCATCGTCCTCTCCTATAGCGCGTATCAAACGGCAAGCAGTACGCTTGACGGAGAAATCATGGACAATGCGCGCGAAAACGTTAATCAGCTGAACGAAATCATCAATCAGAATATCAGCCAGAAAACAAACGCCATGTCCTATTTCAGCGGGTTCATTAAAGAAAACTCTTTTAAAGGAAAAGAAAGCGACGCTTTAAAAGTGAAATTCGAACAGTTCGCTAAGCTCCATCCCGATGTTGAAGGGATCTTTACCGGATCAAAGGACGGAAAGTTCATCCGCTACCCGGATCAGGAAATGCCGAGCGGATATAATCCGGTAGAGCGGGACTGGTATAAAAAAGCCGCCGAACACAAGGGCGAAGTCATTATTACAGACCCTTACAAAACAGCGTCAACCGGAACGATGGTTATCACCATCGCCAAGATGCATGAAGACGGATCCGGCGTGGTCGCCGTCAATATGAAAATCGAAGAGCTCATTAAAGCGACAGAACGCGTGACCATCGGGAAAAAAGGCTTTGCCTTTATCACCAGCGCTGATAAAAAGTTTGTCGCCCACCCGAAACATGATGCGGGCTCAGATATCGAAGGCAGCTGGGTTGAAAAAGTATACGCCAATGACAAAGGAACAATCAAATATACGCTTGACGGCGAAAAGCAGATGGCATTTGCGACCAATAAACTGACCGGCTGGAAAATCGGCGGAACCATGTATATCACTGAATTAAAAGAAGCATCACAGCCTGTGTTGAATGCAGCTTTGATTACGTTGGGCGTCAGCATCATCATCGGTGTGCTTCTTATGATTTTCATCATCAGATCGATCACAGGTCCTCTCCGCGAACTCGTTTCCTCTGCGAAAAGCATCAGCGGAGGCGACTTGACGCAAAAAATCACTGTCCGTTCAAAAGATGAAATCGGACAGCTCGGATCAAGCTTCAACGAAATGGCCGAATCGCTGAGCTCTTTAATCAGCGTCATTCAGACATCGGTTGAAAACGTCGCTTCTTCGTCAGAGCAGCTGACCGCGAGCGCGGATCAGACAAGCAAGGCGACAGAACATATTACATCTGCGATCGAACAATTTTCAAACGGAAACGAAAGCCAAAATGAGAAAGTGGAAATCAGTGCGCAGCAACTGGCTGACATGAACAGCCGATTGCATGAAATGTCCAAAGTCTCAGCATCGATTACAGAATCATCTATTCAATCGACGGACATTGCCGGTACAGGCGGAGAGCTTGTTCAAAAAACGGTCGGACAAATGAATTCCATCGATCATTCCGTTAAACAAGCAGAATCCGTCGTGAAAGGACTTGAAAGCAAATCAAAAGACATAACGGCAATCCTGCGGGTGATCAACGGTATCGCAGACCAGACGAATCTGCTCGCGTTGAACGCTGCAATTGAAGCCGCAAGAGCCGGTGAAGCCGGGAGAGGGTTTTCAGTAGTTGCCGAAGAGGTGCGCAAACTGGCTGAGCAATCCGCGTCATCGGCAAAAGAAATCGAGGCGCTCATTCAGGAAATCGTCAATGAGATCGGAAAGTCGCTGGACATGTTCCAGGACGTCAACCGTGAAGTACAGTCGGGACTTACCATCACAGATGAAACAGATACAAGCTTTAAACAGATTTATGACATGACAAACGAAATCGCGGGCAAGCTGCAGACGATGAATGCGGCAGTTGAAGAGCTGTCAGAAGGATCACAGCAAGTCGCGGGAGCGGTTGAAGAAATTGCAGACGTATCGCGTGAAAGCTCAGGAAGCATTCAAGACATCGCCGCTTCTGCTGAAGAACAGCTCGCTTCAATGGAGGAAATCAGCTCTTCTGCGGCTACGCTTGAACAAATGGCTGAAGAACTGCGCGATTTGACGAAAAAATTTAAGATTGACTAAACATCAGGCTGCCGGCAATCCGGCAGCCTTTTGCGCGGGAAAAGCATTTTTAAAAATGAACGGGGAAGGGTATAAATAGGTTTAAACAGACTGTCATCTATCGTACACTAGTTGTACAGGAGGGGATAAATCATGCGACTGGAAGGCAAGAAAGTGATCGCGCTTGTCAGCGATGAATTCGAAGATTTAGAACTGTGGTATCCAGTTTTAAGGTTGAGGGAAGAAGGAGCGATCGTACATTTCATTGGTGAAAAAGCGGATCATGAATATAAGGGCAAATACGGCGTGCCTGCTGTCTCCGATTATGAGCTGAAAAGCGTGAACATTGAGGAATACGACGCAGTTCTGGTTCCGGGAGGCTGGGCGCCTGACAAGCTCAGAAGATATCCCGAGGTACTGGAGATGATTCGGTGGTTCAACGAAAGGAAGAAGCCCATCGGACAAATCTGCCATGCCGGCTGGGTGCTGATTTCTGCAGGAATATTGGAAGGCAGGAAGGTTACAAGCACACCGGGGATTAAAGACGATATGGAAAATGCCGGAGCGGTATGGGTGAATGAAGCAGCGGTCATCGACGGTCATATCGTGTCAAGCCGCCGCCCGCCGGACTTGCCGATCTATGTCAAAGCCTTTGCCGATCTTTTGGCGCAATCCTAAAACAGACGGGCCGCCCGTTCATTCGAGTCGAGGCGGCTCATTTGTTACTTTTGATCAGCGGGGAAAACGAGACCGATCTGTTTGCGCGCTTCATCCATGACCGCCAAGGTGTCTATAGAGCGTTCAAACGTGTTAAGCGAAGACTCGATCCGCCCTTGTTTCATTAAATTGATGAATTCCTCTGTTTCATAAAACATGGCCGGTTTATCATCAGGCAGGGTAAGATGTTCAACCCGTCCGTCCCGATAGCGGATGTCGACTTTTTCAGGGCGGTGGATTTTATCGATGACGATAGAGCCTTCCTCCCCTTGTATTTCAGCAGGAGTGAAGGAATTGGAGATTTTCGAGTGCATCAAAACGGCTTCGTGCTCCTCGTATTTTAACAGCACCGTTCCTTCACCGTCCGCCCCCGACTCAAGGATCAGCCCGTTCGCTTTGATTTCGAGAGGCTTGCCGAACAGGACGATTGCGGGATGGACGCAATAGACGCCGATATCCATTAGGGAACCGTTCGATAAAGTCGGATTAAATGCGTTTAAGACGGTTCCGTTTCTATAGGCGTCATAGCGGGAAGAGTATTGACAGTAGCTGGCTGTAAAACGGCGGACTTTGCCGATTTTGTGCAGGTTGCGTCCGATGTTTTTAAAATTCGGAAGAAACGTCGTTTTCATCGCTTCCATAAATGTCACGCGGTGTTCCTGCGCTGTTTTTACCATTTCTTCCGCTTCTTTGGCATGGGACGCAAGCGGTTTTTCGCACAGGACGTGCTTTCCGCTTTTCATGAATGTGACGGCCTGTTCTTTATGTAAAGAGTTGGGACTTGCGATATATACCGCATCAATAACATCGCTCTCAGCCATTTCGCCGATATCGGTAAAAACCGCCTCGGCCCCGTATTTTTGCGCGAATTCACGTCCGCGCTCCCCGCTCCTTGAATATACCGCGGTTAATTGAAAGTCGCCGATCAAACGGGCCGCTTCAAGAAACCGGTCGGTGATCCAATTTGTTCCGACTACCCCGAACCGTATCATACTATTTCCCCTTTCAGATGTAGGATATGTTTATTATACAGTGTTTGCTTTTGCCGGTGAAAGACAAAAACCCGGAAACACCGGCGTATATGTATATCATCAACAAACGTTTGCAAGCGGAAAAAAAGACCAATAGCAATGATTTTATTTTTAGTATGAGGAGTAATAGTGTACAATTTAATGTATAAAACCAACGTTAATGGAGGATCGCCATGGACTCTTTGAATATGTGGGGCGGCAGATTTAAGAAGTTTTTTTTAGACAATAAATTCGTCCTGTTTCTGCTCGTTCTGCTCTTGATCGGATTGAACATCCTTGTATTTACAAAAGCATCGTTTATTTTCACGCCTTTCATCGTTCTTATAGAAACCATCGCCCTGCCAGTCGTGCTGACAGGTGTCGTTTATTATTTGTTAAATCCGATCGTTGATTTTCTAGAGCGGAAAAATGTGAAAAGGATTTATTCGATTCTTCTTCTCTATATTGTGATCATCGGTCTGATCACGATTTTGATCGTCTCCGTTATCCCGCTATTAAGGGAACAGATCACAAGCCTTGTCGATAATTTCCCAAGGTATGTCCACATTGTGGAAGACCAAATTAAACAGCTGATCGGAAGCCAGTTTTTTAATCAGGTCCAGCAGACGCTGAACATCAATCTGACCGATTTGGCAAGCAAATTATCCGATCAGGCCACCACAATTTTAAACAGCACATTTACCGGAGTGGGAACGTTCATAGGCGCTGTTACAGAAGTCGTGATTTCAATTGTGACCGTGCCGTTTATCCTGTTTTACTTATTGAAAGATGGTAAAAAACTGCCGCTCTTTATATTGAAGCTCGTACCGGTCCGCTTGCGGGAACAGACGTATGTGATGATGTCCGAGATGAATCACCGGCTCAGTTCGTATATCAGGGGGCAGATCATCGTCAGCTTCTGTATCGGCTGCCTATTGTTTATCGGATATATGATCATCGGTCTTGATTACGCTTCTCTATTGGCCCTTGTGGCGGCGTGTACGAGCATCGTTCCGTATCTCGGACCGACGATTGCGATCACGCCGGCAATCATTATTGCCCTGGTTACTTCCCCGTTTATGCTTGTGAAGCTGATCATCGTATGGACTGTGGTGCAGCTGTTTGAAGGAAAATTTATTTCGCCGCAAATTATGGGAAAAAACCTGCACATCCATCCGGTAACGATCATCTTTGTGCTGCTGACGGCAGCCAAGCTGTTCGGCGTGATCGGCGTCATTCTCGCCATCCCCGGATACGCGGTCATCAAAGTGGTGGTCACGCATTTGTTTGAATGGTTTAAACAGCGTTCACACCTTTATGAAAAAAACGAAGAAGTCTAAATCCCGCTTGCATAATCGGCTTTTAAAGGCGATATAAATAGTTTATTAGAGGACAAGTTTTATGAAGCGAAAGGAATGACATATGAATATTTGGGATATTTTTGTCGCCATCATACTCGGAATTGTTGAAGGATTAACAGAATATGCCCCTGTTTCGTCAACAGGGCATATGATCATTGTTGACGACGTCTGGCTGAAATCGAAAGAACTGCTCACGCCTGAGGCGGCGAATACCTTTAAAGTCGTGATTCAGCTCGGCTCCATCCTCGCTGTCGCCATCGTATTTAAAGACCGGATTCTCAACCTCTTAGGTGTGAAGAAAAACATGACGGAAGAGCAAAAATCGGGAAACCGCCTTTCCATTGCCCAAATCGCTGTAGGACTTGTTCCCGCCGCTGTGCTCGGCTTTTTATTCGAAGACTATATTGATCAGTACCTGTTTTCCGTACACACCGTTGCGGTCGGTCTCATCGCCGGCGCGGTGCTGATGCTCGGGGCCGACTGGATTAACCGGCGCACGGAGACGACAGATTCGGTTGACCGGATGACGTATAAGCAGGCGCTCGGTATGGGGCTGTTTCAATGTCTGGCGCTCTGGCCGGGCTTCTCGCGCTCGGGTTCGACGATTTCGGGCGGTGTTATTCTCGGCTTGAACCACAGAGCGGCCGCCGATTTCACCTTCATCATGGCGATTCCGATCATGATGGGAGCCAGCCTGCTCTCTTTAATTAAAAACTGGGCATATTTAAGTGCAGACCTGCTTCCTTTCTTTATTACAGGGTTTATCAGCGCTTTTATTGTCGCTCTTTTTGTCGTCCGCTTTTTCCTCAGGCTGATCAATAAGATCAAGCTTGTCCCGTTTGCCATCTATCGCATCATTTTAGGGCTTCTTCTGTTCATTTTGTTTCTGTAAAATTACGAACCGATTTCCAGCTGGAAATCGGTTTTTATTATAGGTGAAAAGAATGATATCCTATTATTTCCCACTATAAAATTGCCTGCCAACTTACTATACTAGTAAGAGGGAGGAGATATTGAAATGTTTATTATCGCATGTCTATTGATTATCTTAGGTTTAATGCCTATTTTTTATAAAGCGAACCACAATACAAAAGATGTGAAAGCCAACACGATTTCGGTCGAGCGCGTCCAGGCTCCCGCTTTAAAGAAAAAGCTGAACATTCTTCATCTGTCTGATCTTCATTTAGAAAACATTTCGATTTCACCTGAACAGATTCTTGAACTTGCCAATAAAAAACGAGTGGATCTCATTGCTTTAACAGGAGATTTTCTTGATAGGAAACGAAATATACCAAAGCTTGCAAACTACTTAAAAGCTTTGCAAAAACTAAAGCCGGCATACGGGATGTACGCTGTATTCGGCAACCATGACTACGTATTGAAAGGTGAACACTTTCGGAAGCTGAAACGTGTGCTGGAAGATAACGGATGCATCACCCTTCGAAATCAGCATGTCTCGATTGAAGTGGAAGGTGAGGCACTCAACATTATCGGGATTGATGATTACAGCACGAAGCGAAGCGATATTGCCGCTTCATATAAAGAGCTGAAGGAAGGGTACAACCTTGTATTGACGCATGATCCGAACGTTGTGCTTGATATGCAGGAATTTCACTTTGACTATCTTCTGTCAGGACACTTTCACGGCGGTCAGATTCATTGGCCGAAGCCTTATCATCTTCTGAAGATGGGAAAGCTTGTGCGAATGAATATGATTAAAGGTCTTCACTATCATCATGACAAACCGTTTTATATCAGCGAGGGATTGGGCCAGACGGGAGCGAATATCCGCATTGGAAGCCGTCCGGAAATGACGTTCCATCACATTTCATAAAAAGAAGAGGCTGTTCCTGTTTTGAGGGATCAGTCTCTTTTTTTGTTATTTCTGCAGATAGGACTTGAACAATTTTTCTTTCGAGATAAACAAATATTGGGAAGGAGGGATTTTACGAAGAGAAAATTGCTTTGTTGTTAAATATAAAATCGGAATCTGCGTCAGTTTTTTAAAGACTCTGTAAAACTGGTTTGCGGGCTCAACGGCTTCAAAACCGAGCCTTTCAACGCCTTTATGCAGTGTGGTAATGCCGATGATGCCTTTGATTTGGTCTGTCCGGTGATGGTTTTTAACATATTCGGCCAGGATCGGCATTGAAAAGTACGCCTTTTGATAAATGAGGATGCCTCTTCTGACAGCGCTCTCAATATTTTGTAGCTCTTTAATCAGCTTAATATTATGCAGATGAATTTTGATCAGAACATCGTTATTCTTAATAACCGTCCCATCGCTTAACACCACATCGATCCCTTTGTACCTTGTGAGACGGACGCGAAAAATGCTCGATTTCGTTTGGTCAATGAGTGTCAGTCTTGAAAAAAAATAATAAAACGGGTCAATTACACTCCAAATTGACAAAAAACAGTTTCTCAAGTCGCCACTTTCCTTTCCTGAAAAAATACACTTATATTTTGGCTGGATATTTGAAAAATATAAATGGAAAACATTTTTCTTCTGAAATGGAGGATGGAGATGACAAAGATTCTGATTTTCCCTTTTTTAAGCATTTCCACCGGTCATCATCACGTTGCTGATTCGCTGCAGGCAGAACTGCTTCTCAAATCCCATCAATGTGAAAAAATCGACATTTTTTCACATGCTTATCGGCGGCTTGAAAAAGCCTCCTCTGCGGCGTATTTGTCATGGATTCAGTATTTTCCGAAAGTCTACAGCTCGGTCTATCATCTCCTGGCGTGCGGGCGCCATCAAACGGCGAAGCGCCACCTCTTGTATGAGGTGATCTTTTTGAAAGACATGCAGCAGATCATTGCAGAAAAAAAGCCTGACATCGTGTTCTGTACGCATGCATTGCCCTCCTATTTGCTGAACCGCTTAAAAGGCCAATTTCCCGACATGAAAGTGGTCAATGTCTATACCGATTTTTTCGTCAACCGAATTTGGGGAAGAGAAAAGATTGATTATCATTTTGCGCCGATCAAAGATATCAAAGAACAGCTGATCGCAGAAGGCGTTGATGAAGAGAAGATTTTTCTGACCGGAATACCCGTGCACCGTTCCTATAAAACGGAGAGAAATCCTGAGCAGGACGGGGACAAAAAAGCGGTTTGCAACATCCTCATAACCGGCGGAAGCATGGGGGTGGGCGGTATTTTTAAGCTCGTGCAGGAGCTGTCGCCGAATGGGGATGTCGCATACCAAATACTATGCGGAAAAAACCGAAAGCTCTACCGGTATGTTCATGATTTAAACAATCCATACATTACAGCGCTGCCTTATATCGAAAGCAAAGCAGAAATGAACCGCTTATACGGGGAGGCGTCGGGCATTATTACGAAGCCCGGCGGCGTCACGATCAGCGAGTGCATTGAAAAACAGCTCCCTGTTTTCATCTATCATGCGCTGCCCGGACAGGAAGAGATGAATCTCGATATTCTGAAAAAGAAAAACCTTGTCATCGAACTGAATCAGCAAAAACAGCAGCCGATTGAACAGCAGCTGCTTTCCTTTTTCCGTTCGGATGAAGACATCAGGCGCTATCAAATGAGCGTCGATCAATATTTGCGCGAAAAATCGGACCGTGATTTCAGCGATATTTTAGACGGGATCATTCATAACCGGAGCGGTTTAGGGAATGCTCACGTATAAGGGAGGAGGAAGAACGATGTCTGAGAGCAGCAAGAAATCAGTCGTCATGTTGCTGATCGATTCATTAATGGATGAACCGCTCAAAGAAGCCGTGAAAAACGGACAGGCTCCTGGACTGCAATATTTACTGGAAAACGGGCGTTATGTGCCTGATATGATCAGCCCTTTTCCGACGATGTCTGTCAATGTCGACAGCACATTGCTTACAGGGGTGTACAGCGACCAGCACAAAGTGCCTGGCCTTGTGTGGTACAACGCGAAGGAAAAACGGATTATCAATTATGGCAGCCACATTCGAGAGCTTCTGAAATTAGGCATCAAACAATCCTCCAGAGACGTCTTTTACAATCTGAATCAGGTTCATTTAAGCCAACAGGTGAAGACGCTTCACGAAGAGCTTGACGAAAAAGGAATCGAAACGTGCTCGATCAATGCGCTCTTGCACAGGGGGAGCCGGGACGGCTATTTGCAGATTCCCTTTCTTTTTTCAATGATTTCCGGATTAAACCGGTCAGTCAAAATCAACGCATCCCAGCTGTTTTCGTACGGCGGTTTTTCCAAAGTGAATCCGGCCAACCGCTCGCTTTTCAAAAAATTCGGTTTTAACGACCGATTTTCAACCAATGAATTGGTCTATCTGATTCAAACAAACAAAGTACCGCCTCTTGCGCTCGTCTATTTTCCCGATCTCGACCAGCACGTGCATAAACACGGGAGGAACGACGCAGCGGGGGTGGCGAAAGCCGACCGGCATGTTCAAAGGATTTTAGACAGTTTTTCGTCATGGGAAGCCGCTTTAAAGGATCACATTTGGATCGTGATGGGGGACAACGGACAGGCCTGGATCAGCGGCAATAAAAAAGAAGCATTGATTGATTTGAGAAGCCTTTTGGACGCCTTTCGCATTGTGAAATTAAAGAAAGGTGTGACGGCCGATGACGACATCGTTCTTGCAGTTAACGAAAGAATGGCGTTCATCTATTCGCTCGATAAAGCGAAGCTTCCGCTCAAGAGGATAGCGGACATTCTGCAAAAGGACGAACGGATCGACATCATCTGCTGGAAAAATGAAGCGGATTCAATTGAGGCCGTTTCGGGGGAGCAGCACGGGAAGCTCACATTTCGGCCGGGAGGCAAATGCACGGACGAATTTGGACAAACGTGGACGCTGGAAGGGGATGTAAACATTCTCGATTTGACAGTCGAACGGAACTGCATTTCATACGGGAAATTTCCTGATGCGCTGGCGAGACTGTACACTTCATTTTTTTCTCATGAAGGCGACTATTTGATCGCCAATGCAAAGCCTGGATACGAATTTATCGGCGAAGGGTCGCCGACGCATGTCGGAGGAGCCAGCCACGGTGCATTGCACAAGCAGGACTCCCTCGTATCCATGATCATCACCGGAACCGATACAAAGCCGGCATACAATCGTCTTGTCGACGTGAAAGAATGGATTCTCGATTTAGTCAAATCACTGGGAACGGGGCAATAACTAACCCCCTCTCCAGTGATTATGACGGCTGTCTGATGCCTTTGACAAATGCTGCAAGCGCCGAAGCGATCATCACAAATAGTGAGACTGTTTTTATGATCGCCTGTAAGAGTGCATGTTCTACGACGATATTGGAGTGCACACATAAAGCCAAAATAAATATGGCAATCAATAATCCGTATTTTTCTCTCATAACCGTTTCTCCTTTCGGGCCGTCATCCTCCAAAGAACAGGTCGAGAATGTTTCCGGCGGTTGAAGATTGTTTATTGTACAGCTCCGAATACCCGCAGTTTTTGCAATAAACGACGAGAAAACGGTTATGCTGCACATCGAAAAATTTTGACAGGCCGGTGCCGGTCGTCGCGATTTCTTTTTGCCCCGCATCTGTGCTTCCGCACTTGATACATCCTCTATGTTCACGCATAGCGCTTCTCCTTTCACGATGTAAAATCCAACCAACTTCATTATAATGGAATGTTCTTCAAAAGAAAATATTTCTCAGGAAATGACCGGCCGGAAAAGAGGGGGAAAACAGACTGATTCTTTTTGCTTATAAAAATCTCTCGAAGATCGGTAATTTTATGTTTCTGTCGAAAAAAACAATCCTTTTAACCTATTCAATCGTCTAGGACCATCCTGTAAGATAAACCTATTACAATATCATCCACTACAGGAAAATAGTTTTTATTGACTAGGATAAATGAAAGGGGAAGCTGCTTTGAGCGAAGGTTTTTGGGATTCAGTAGGCAACTTTTTGCACATATCCTACACGGAAAATGAACGAAAACGCGACGAGTATAAAAATTTATACGACTTTTTATCTGATAAAGAAAGCGATGTCAAGACGAAATTAGCAGAAATTGATGCAAGTTTAAAGGCATACCACAGCAATCTCCCGGACTTGAAAATCCCTTCCCACGAATTTGAGGATACACGCCATGAAAAAGATGCCAAGCTGAAGGAATTGGTCAAGCATTTTAAAGATATGGTCGATGACATTCAAAGCGCCAAGACGAAGGCGCAAAGCAAGTGGGAGTATTATAAAGCAAAAGCTGAAGCTGAAGAGAAAAAGGCGTAGAGGAGGAACAGCCGAGTCATGGACGGATATGGATACTATAACTATCAAGCCGCGAATCCGAAAGTAAGCGGAGAGACTGTGAAAATTTCACACAATGGAACAATAAAAGCGCATTCCCATGCGAAAGCGATCGAAAAACATGTCGGCGACTCGCTGAAAATAGCAAAGGAATTGAAAGCGTATGTCGAAAGCGGAAAATGGAGCGGAAAAACCCGCGACGCATTTTTAAGCTACCTTGAGCTGATTATCGAATTGAATGCCGACATGAAAGACGCCTTGAAAGATCATACGGCTGCATTAGATGCGCTGCAAATGCACATCGACGATTTTTCAAAGCTCAGTGAAGTGCAGGAGATCAAAAACTTATAACAGGGAAGGAGAATGACATGCAGGTGAAAGCAGATACGCTGTCGGCGGCAGAACTGTATGTTTTAGCAGGAGCAGCCGGAGTTTCCTACATATTCGGTCTTCCGGAACGCGAACAGCTGGCCTTGGTCGAGCCGGATTGTGCAATAAAAGCAAAGGACAGCCTGATTGAAAAAGGCATTCTTTTAAAGGAAGGCAAGCTGACCAAGACCGCTTTTTTTCTGATTAAGCTGCTGCAACATTACCAAGAAAGCGGAGAATACGTGCGCTTTAATAACGTGATGTGCGCATTTCTGCCGGACGACGAGGAGCGCGTTATCGCCCTGACTGAAATAAGCCCGGGCAAAGGGTACACATTAGATTATGTGGAAAAGCGCGAAGTTTATTTATCGCTCATTTCAAAGGTGTCATTTTTAGTAAGGGAGCCGCGTGATCAAGACCGCGCCTTTTTGACAAAACCGATGAGCGCCGCTGAAAAAGCGGAAGTCAGGGCAATGAATCTTGATGAAAAAGAAGTTCTTGCTGTGGAAACGTTCAAGCTAGCCTCACAGCAAAAACCGGCAGACCCCGGCTTCCAGACGACAACACTTTACTTTACAAAAGGCGAAGACTTCATCTCGGTTGATCCTTTAAATGATCGATATGAATGGATCAGCCTTTATATCATGAACAACCGGATCTATGATGCACTGCAGATCAATTTCAGAGCAGGGAGGGCGATGATATGAATGCAGAAGGCGGAGCAGGAGGCGGCGGTACAAACATCCATCTCGAGTTTGAAGAAATGATCACCATTTCCAATAAGCTGAAAAGCATCTGCGATATTTATACAGAAGGGGTTCAGAAGGAAATCAAAAACCTCTCAGAATCCGATTTTTATAAAGCCGGACAAGCATCAAAAGCGATTGAAAGCTACGCGGATATTCTCGGAAAGACGATGGAGCTGTTTGATAATTACTGTATAGCTTCCCACATTGTCAGTTATGCGATGGAGAAAATGTATGAAACAGATAAAGAGCTCCAAAAACTCTACAAGATTCAGAAATAGAAATGAGGCGATCATCTAAATGGATGTGAAATACGTACCGGAAGAATGGCAGGGCATGAAAGACGGTCTTGATGCGCTGACGGGCGGCCAATACGGCGGCGGTATGAAATCCGGCCTTATAAAACTCAATGATCTCTTGGAAGATATCGAATCCAAAATCAAAGACAAGGACAGCGACAGGTCGATCAGCTTTACCCACACCAGCAAAAAAAGCAAGATCGAGGAACTGTTTAAGGATTATCAAAAGCTGGCCGACTTTTGCCTGAAAGCCGGCAGTTTGGTGGCAGACCACATTGACAGCCCTTTTTATAAAAAAATAGACGCGTTCGCCGAAAAAATGCGCGGACTGACCATACATAATTACACCACCGTAAACCGGATCGGCTCCAAGGAAACCACTTACGTCGGATACGGCATGTCCAAGCAAGCGGTTGAAACCGACAAAGCGAAAGTGAGCGTAAATGATATCTTCAAAGACTCGGAATCGTTTGATCACGTACTGAGCAAAGAATTTGAAGAATTCCAGATCAACCACCCCGACATTGAGTTATCGTATGAAGAATACACGAAAGCGATTGCCTCTTCCCGCGGATTTGAATACGAATCAATCGGCGATGTCCAAAAGAATCAGGAATTATGGCGGGATCTTCTGGCCGGAGCAGGCATTATCGTGCTCACCATCTTTTGCGCACCGGCAGGTCTCACGGTGGCCGTCGCCTACGGAGGAGCCAATATCGCGAGCGCGGCAACAGGAAAAGACTGGATGACGCAGCGGGAGTTAAACACAGGCGAAAGGTTTGAAAGAGGCGTGTTCGGCGCCCTTGACATCATCCCAGGCGCTGCCGCGGCGAAAGGCTCATTTAAAAGCGCAGCCACAATCGGCCAAATTTCAAGCAAAACAGAACATATGGTACAATCTCTTAAAGACAGCAAAAACATCTGGGCGAACCGCATGAAGGTGAATGGGCTGAAAGCTCAAGACCGGCTCAACGACGCAGGCTTCGCCATTAAAAAACAATTCGCCAAAAGCGCCGACGCTTTGAGCGATATTGCCCGCGGTGCGGAAGCAGGAGCAGGCGGCACCCTCGTCCGAAAAGGGTCCAATTACTCCGCCCACGTCAACGACGCCCATAAGGCTTCGAAAACGAAGATTCAGGATTCGATTCAGCGGGTTGAGAAGGAGATTGAGGCTGGATCCAGCAAAGCTGTTAAAGAAATAAGTAAAGCAGATAAGGCAAAACTGGAAGGCTGGTCTTATCCTCCAAGTGAAGAAAAATATTTAAAATACAAAGAGGTTTATGATAATCCCAAATACTATAATCAAGAGACTGGAGACATCAATTGGCCGCCAAATAACGGATTTGATGGTGAGCCTGTGAAAATGAAACTAGAACAAGGAACCATTATTGATAGATATGGAGGCCCGAATGGAACCTTTGTTTCTCCAGCGGGGATTCCATACGAACAAAGGGCTTTAGCTTTACATAGTGATGATGCACCTTATCATAAATACAAAATATTAATAGAATTTGAAGTCGAAGGTGGGAAAATTGCTCCTTGGTTTGATAGGCCTGGAGGAGGCATTCAATACTTCACAGGAAATACAAAAATTAAGCATTTAGAAACGGGTGAATTGTTCGAAGCTACCGTCGAAAATTTATTGAAATTAGGTTATATAAGGGAAATTAAATAAAAGGGGTGGACTTTTAGTGAATATTAATCAAACACATAAAATTTTGAATAAGTTGGGGAAATCAACTACTCTTGAAGATAGTTGCATTAAAGAGAATGTTGCTCCGTATGAAAATTTTTATATATTGAAGAAAGACAAAGATAAATGGGTTTATGGTTTGTTTATGGTTGAAAGACAAAATAATCCTTATTTGCAAATAACAAAAGAATTTGACAATGAAGTTGAAGGGGCAAAACACTTTTTATTGGATAGGTTATCTTCTTTTTATTTTTTAGAAAAGTTTCAGCTTTTTGTGATGGAACATGAAGAGTTGGATATAGGTGGACCTACATTCGATCAAAGTAAACTTTTTGAAGGCATGTATATATTAGGGATCCCTGCTTCTTTATTTGTTTTGGGACAATCACAAGTAAAAAATAGAGCGATTATGCTAGAGAAGAAAGACGAAACAAGTTCAATTGTCTCTTTTGTCAACGATAAAGGTAATGTGATTCAATCTACAGTAGCAATCCAAAATCAAAGAGCACTGTTTATTGCGTTCAAAAAAGTTTATTTGCTTTATCAATTTGAAAATGAAGTGAAAAACTTGTTGGAAACTGAAGGAATAGCAAATAATTTCTCTGAAGGAGACATAAATACTTTTCTTTCGTAGAATTTTTCATCGGTCACTATAACAGAGGGTTTTGTTTTAATTTAATATCTTTCTGAAAATGAAAAAGGAAACGACAAGTTAGATAGAATAGTTAGTGAATTTTTTAATAATTAATTAAATGGATTTTCTAAACCGAAATTTGAAAAATGAAGAGCAAAAAAACTAAAACGCATGGAAATCGATCTCCATGCGTTTTAAAGATTATCTAACAAAGCAGGTGTGCCAAATGAAAAGACGAACAATACCGTTTCAGTGGAACGAAGATAACCATTTATCTAACTTTAGAAAAAGACTGTACTCCACTATCATTGGCGGAATTATCGGTGATGCACTGGGCGTCCCTGTGGAATTTAAAGCCAGAAACTTAAATATAACTGGAATGACAGGGTACGGGACATATAATCAGCCGCCTGGAACATGGTCAGATGATACATCACTCACTTTGTGTTTAATGGAGAATCTGATCGAAGAAAAAGATGAGACCGAATTGATGAAAAAGTTTGCTGCGTATCGGGAAGGGTATTGGACTCCATACGGCAGCATGTTTGATATTGGCAGAGCCACTGATGATGCAATCGAGCGTTTCAAAAGGGGTGTTCCGATTGAACAATGCGGCGGAGCAACTGAGTTCGATAATGGAAACGGAGCGTTGATGAGAATATCTCCGTTGGCTTTTACACTATGGAACGAATCCGATTTTTCAAAAAGGCAAGCTGAGATCGAACGGTGGGCCTTTATTACACATCGTCATCCCCGATCAACGCTGGGATGCTTCATTTATATAGAATTTTTAATAAACTTATTTGATCATTCTCCTGAAGAGGCATATAAACAAGCTGTTCATTCTTGTCTGGAGAATTTGAGAGGAACCGAGTATGAAAATGAGTTTTCTGCGTATAAGAGGATACTTAATGATGACATTGCGAGAGTTAAAAGAGAAGACATTATGTCAGACGGCTATGTTGTGCACTCTTTAGAAGCGGCATTGTGGTGTTTCCTCAATTCAGACCGTTATTCTGATGCCGTATTGGAAGCAGTGAACCTAGGGGAAGACACAGATACAATTGCCTTTATTACAGGTACGATGGCTGGAATGTATGATCAAATGAAAAGCATCCCGGAAGAATGGATCGCTGCCTTGGCAAGGAAAGAAGACATTCTGGATTTGTCTGAAAGGTTCATTCAGTTCTGCTTTGAAAAATCGGAGCGATAGATTGTCTATGTGAAAAAGAAAATGGCCGGCTGACAGAGCATTTTCTTTTTCACATCAAAAACCACTTGCTTTTCTCCAAAATTCCATCTATAATAAATCATGTCTCAAATATACGGGGCATTAGCTCAGCTGGGAGAGCGCTACACTGGCAGTGTAGAGGTCAGCGGTTCGAGCCCGCTATGCTCCATCTTTAAAACCCTTGATCATTCAAGGGTTTTTTTGTTGCCTTTTTTCGCGAGCCATTTTCCTAGGTTTATGGCCTAGCTGTCCGTACGGTATTTGACGACTGGCCATTTTTCTTTTCGCAGAGCGTTCATCAGCTCAGGGCCTGCATGCAAATGCTCTTCAACCAGTTCTCTCGGAGTCAGCGCCATCCACTGATTTAATGAAATGTCTGCGAAGCGGCTGCTTTTGAATATTTCTAAAAACCACAGGCTTTCGCTGCCTGTATTTTGAATGTAATGTCCCATGGCAAACGGGACATATCCGACATCCCCCGCCCGGTAATTAAAGGTCCGGGCAGTCCCGTTTGCGGCGAATACTGTCATTCGCCCGGTCCCTGAGATATAGTACTGCCATTCATCGTTGTTCGGGTGCCAATGCATTTCCCTCATTCCGCCGGGCTTGACTTCGACAAGCGCGGCGGCGATCGCTGTCGAAATCGGAAAGTTTGAAGAATCAACAATTCGCACCGTTCCGCCGGGTGTTACAATAGGCTTTTGTGCAAACAGCCTGTATGCGAAGCTTTTTGGTACGGTTCCATACGGGTCCGGCACTTTTTGGTTTTCGAGCGGTCCCGGCGCTTTTGCTTGGAAGATGTACCGCTGTTTGTCGGGGATGCGGGCGAAGGCGCTTTCGTGTACACCGAAATTCGCGGCCAGAACATCTTTCGGTGTGTGTGCGAACCAATCGGTAATCGTGAAGGTATCGAACTCGGAGAAGTTCCCGTCATCAAAAACGAGGAGAAATTCGCAGCCATCCTCAAGCCCTTGAATCGAGTGCGGTATTCCGGCGGGAAAGAACCACAAATCCCCGGGGCCGACATCGGCGATAAAGTTTCTGCCGTCCTGATCGACGGCGGTAATGCGCGCATGGCCCAAAATCATGTAAGCCCATTCCGATTGTTTATGCCAATGCAGCTCGCGCACCCCGCCTGGCGTCAGCCGCATATTGACGCCGGCAATCGTCGTTGATACGGGCAGCTCCCGGGCAGTTATTTCACGCGACCAGCCGCCATGATTTAACTGCATATGTGTGTCTGAAAAAGAAAACTTTAAATTGGGGATGGCTCCGGCATCTGTTTTTGGAGGAACGAACATGTCGGGATTCTCTACATCCCGCATCACGTCGCGGGGACCAAAATCTGTCGCGCCCGCACCATCGTGTCTTATTGGATGAGGCACGCGATTGTACCAAGCTGGAGTCCCGGCTGTTCTTTTCATGTGAAAAGCTCCCTTCACAGATCGTGTATACCGAAATTTATGACACGGACGCTGAAAATATATCGACTCGATAAAAAAACCGAAGCCTTAATAAGGCAGTTTAAAGGGGATAGACAGATTTTCGCTTCCTTTAAAATAACGCTGCGCCGTTTTTCGTAGGGCAGCAGTATAGTCTGCACGGCGCAGCATCCAGTTTATTTCTTTTCTGACGTTCTTCGACCGATCATCCAATGATTACTGACTGAATGATTTCGCCCGAAGCTGAATAAGATAGAAAGCATCCGGGCCATTTTCGAACGGCTACATGAAATGAATACTATGTGACAAGAAAGAAGGGAGCGTTGATGAAAAAGCTTTGCCGGGAAGTTTGGGTAGAGGTAAACCTTGATGCGATTAAAAAAAATTTGCGCGCATTTCGGCGGCATATTCCGAAGAGGAGCAAGATTATGGCTGTCGTAAAAGCGAACGCTTATGGGCACGGCTCGGTGGAAGTGGCACGCCATGCACTTGAACATGGCGCGAGTGAGCTCGCCGTTGCCTCGGTGGAGGAAGCGGTCGTTATACGAAAAGCGGGGATTGACGCACCGATCCTTGTGCTCGGTTTCACCCCGCTTAGCTGTGTGAAAGAAGCGGCAGCTTGGAATATATCGTTATCAGCATTTCAAGTTGACTGGATTAAAGAAGCGAACGAGATATTGGAAACAGAAGCAACCCCTGACCGGCTGTCTGTTCATATCAATGTGGATACCGGCATGGGGCGTTTAGGTGTCCGCTCAAAAGGAAGGCTTTTAGCCATCGTGGAAGCGCTGACGGCAAGTGAAAACCTCAGATGGGAAGGAATTTTTACGCATTTTTCCACAGCTGACGAACCGGATACTGAGCTAACCATGATTCAACACGAAAAGTTTATCAGCTTTCTCCGCTTTCTGAAAGAACAAGGCTTTAAGTTGCCTGCGGTGCATATGAACAACACGGCCGCGGCGATCGCTTTTCCGGAATTCAGTGCTGATATGATTCGCTTAGGTATCGGAATGTATGGATTATATCCTTCCGATTATATCAGGCAGCTCAATCTCGTTAAGCTTGTGCCTGCACTAAGCTTGAAGGCGCGCATCGCTTATGTGAAAACCATGTTGACAGAACCGCGGACCGTTAGTTACGGCGCTACATATGTTGCGGAGCGCGGGGAAGTGATTGCCACGATTCCGGTCGGCTATGCTGACGGTTATTCCCGTGAACTTTCCAATCGCGGATTTATTCTTCATCGCGGAAGACGGGTGCCGGTGGCGGGAAGAGTAACAATGGACATGATCATGGTCAGTCTGGGAGAGAGCGAAGGTAAACAAGGAGAGGAAGTCGTGATTTACGGCAGGCAAAAGGGAGCTGAAATTTCCGTTGATGAAGTTGCGGAAATGCTTGATACGATCAACTATGAAGTGGTATCTACAATAAGCTGGCGCGTCCCTCGTTTTTATATTAGAGACGGCGAGATTTTTAAAAAGTCGACTCCGCTGTTATACGTGTAGTTTTCCCATACTCACAGGCCGTTTTCTCGATCATTGATCAAAATAGGAAAAAGTTAAAATCCTTGACAAAAAAATTTATTTATGCTATAATTTAATAATTGGATATTGGTGTGTATAATAGGATTCTCCTGACCGGGAGAATCCTATTTTTTTGCGTTTGATGAAGGAGTGTACGACATGAAAAAAGATGAATCGAGTGTAACGTCTCTTATTTCGGCTTTTGGCAGAGCTTATCACAGCCAATATGATGAACCGAAAATTTTTGATGATAATCTAGCCAAAACGCTCATTTCCCAACAAGAATTTGCTGATATCAAAAACAGCTTCATTCAAGGTATACAGTTCTTCAACAAAGATATAGCGGAAAAATACGAGGGAGACGATGAAGAAATATTAAAATGGATCACACAAATTCAGCTCTCTCCGACACCGCTCGCGCGTGCCGCATATTGCGAAAGCGTGCTGCACCATGAGATTCGTCTTGGAGCAGAACAATACGTGATTCTTGGGGCAGGGCTTGATACTTTTTGTTTTCGGAACCTGGAGTTAAAAGACAAAATTGATATCTTTGAAATTGACCATCCGGCGACACAAAAATGGAAAAAGGAAAGGCTCGACAAAGCCGGTTTTCACATCCCGGCCCACCTTCATTTTATTCCTTTGGACTTTGCCAAGGCGTTTTCTTATCAAGAATTGGCTGATAAGGGTTTTCATTTTAACAAAAAAACGTTCTTTAGCTTTTTGGGCGTTTCCTACTACTTAACAAAGGAGGAAACCGAAAAATTGCTGAGACAATTAATGGCTGATCTTCCTTCAGGGAGTTCGATCGTTTTTGATTATGCGGATGAAAACCTGTTCAAAGAGAAAGGTTTCTCCAACAGGGTGGAAAATATGGTGAAAATGGCAGCGGCAGGCGGAGAACCGATGAAGTCATGCTATTCGTATCAGGAAATCCAGCATATGCTGGAGCAATCCGGACTGCTCATTTATGAACATTTGTCACCGTCAAATATTCAAGAGCGTTATTTTAACAATCGAAAAGATGATCTGTCAGCTTTTGAAACGATTCACTACATTCATGCCGTGAAAAAATAAACACGAATCAAGAAAAACGCCCGGGAGCCGGGCGTTTTTCCTATTTTAAGCCGCGCGATCGTCTTTCTGTTTTTCTTGGGGGAGTACAAGCTGTTTAGGAGGGCATTTGCGCTGCGTCAATTCGGATACAGCGAAGATCGTCATAAATGATATAACCGCAGCCAGCGTCCGGAAAGGAAAGAGGACTGTGCCGTCTTCAATCATCGGATACGGCAGAAGCGGCGGGATGCCGAATGCGGGTTCACCGCCGCCCAGCCTCAGAATGACCGCAACTGCAAATCCGGCAATTGACCCGTACAGGTTTGCTCTTTTATAAAAGAGGGCCATTGTTAACTGGGGAAAAAGAATGCAATAAACTAAATCTGAAGCCAAATACCATAAAGTATAAACGCTTTTGACATTCAGCGCGATGATCGCTGCTCCCGCGCCGAACAAAACGATTGAGCGTTTGACGACTTTTTGCAGCTGTTTTTGGGTGGCCTTCGGCTTGATCAGCGGACGGTAAATATTCCATGCGGCCATTGATGATGCCGATAGAATCGATGAGTCCATGCTTGACATGACGGCAGCTGCGATTGCACCCAAGCCGAGTCCTGCTACGATTCCCGGCGTTAAATACGCAAGCGTTTGCGGCAAAATCATCGCCGGGTTATCCGGAGCGCTCGCTCCGAACAGGCTCCAATCGGCACTGTTTCCGGCAGCTCCGATGATCACGCACGGAATGGCGGCAATGATGCAGATCACTCCGGCAATAATCGACTGCCACATGGCGGCGTTTTCCGATTTTGCAGAAAGCACGCGCTGAAAGTACACCTGCCATGCGATACCCCCGAAAATTAAGAGGAGCGCATTATCCCACCAGTTCCAAAACAGGTTTCCCCATTCAGGATTTTTCCAGCCGTCCAACGGCGGAAACAGGTTGGCGCTGCTGCCGAAATCATGCCTGTAATTGGCCCATACGCTATCAAGTGGACCGACATTTGACAATACAAATGGGACGACTAAAAACAGCCCGAGTAAAATGATGATCATTTGGAAGACATCTGTGAAAGCGACTGCCCACATGCCTCCGGCAACTGTATAAGCGATAGCGATCATCGCCGAAAGAATAATCGACGTTTGGAAATCGATATTCAGAATCATTCCGAAAGTCGTGCCCAATGCCGTTAAGATCGCGGCGCTCCAAAACAATTCTCCTAACAGCGCCGGTATATACAAAACGCCGGCCATCCGCTTACCGAAGCGCTGTTCGAGAGGATCGATAATGGTCATAAATCGATGACGGCGCATTTTTCTGGCGAAAAAAATACCGCCGATAATCAGGCTCAATGCATAGCCCCAAGGTGCCTGGGCCCAGATGAGGCCGTCGCTGTAAGCCGATTCAGCCGTTCCGTTAATATATCCGCCGCCGACCCATGTTGCGGCCATTGTCACCATTCCGACGAAAAACGGCATGCTCCTTTTTGCCACGATCATATCAGAAAAAGAATTTGATTTCTTTGCTGCGTAAAAAGCGCCTAAATAATAGGTGAAAGCAAAGAATATCATCATGGAGATAAAGCCGCCCCAATGAATGTCTGCATTCGATATGCCGATATACGCGAGTATGCCTCCCGCAAACAGCG
The DNA here is from genome assembly GCF_038593085.1 of Bacillus sp. FSL L8-0528. Taxonomy (NCBI): domain Bacteria; kingdom Bacillati; phylum Bacillota; class Bacilli; order Caryophanales; family Bacillaceae; genus Bacillus; species Bacillus sp. FSL L8-0528. Next base: position 3,250,205 of record NZ_CP151961.1, on the reverse strand, counting down.
CAAAAATACCTAATTTGATCCAGTTTTTTTTCTTCTCAGCATAATTCATGTATGCACATCGCCTCCGATAATAATTTTTCGAATTTTCTTGAAATTAAAATGTGAAAAAAGGTTTTGCGCCACTCTGGGAAGTATGCAAATTGCTGACTTCAGAGCGGATAAAACCTTTTTATTTCTTGTTATCAATCGGTATAAACTCAAAGATCTCTCCGGATTGGACAGATTTCGCGAGTCTCAGCAGCCAGTCATAATACGGTTTTGACTGTTCCAGCTGGTCATAAAGAGCTCTCGCTTCTGCTTTTATACTTTCGTCAAGCCCATCGCTTTCGACGATGTCCTCCAATGCTTTTTGAGCGTCTTGAATAGCCATGAGATTCACTTTGACTTCCCTTTCCCATTTTTGCGGGAAAAAGCTTGTGAAAAATTTGAAGAAATCCTTTTCAGCAACAAAGCTGTGTTTTCTTCTTCCTCTATGGAATGTCTTTTTGACGACGTTTAAATCTTGGAGCTTTTTTACGCCTGTGCTCATGCTGGGCTTGCTCATTTGCAGTTCTTCCCGCATTTCGTCCAGTGTCATTTCATCCGAAAGGTACATCGTTCCGTACAAAATACCCGCACTCCGGGTAATGCCGTACAGATCCATCGTTTCTGCGATTGAATCAATGACAAGATCTTTTGCCTGTGCGATCGCTTCTTTTGCTGAAAGATCACGGGGATTGTCCATTACTTTCCTCCTTTCACAGGAGCGGAACATCAGCATTGCAGATTCAATGCCCCCCGAAAAATCGGGGATTGTCTGAAATCCGCGTTAAGTTTGTTAAGTTATTTCTGTATGTTCTTTATCTTAACGAAAGAAATTCAAATGTCAAAATCAAAATTTTTTTTCAAATGGCCTCAGCCCGTATGAGCACTGCGTTCACATAAAATTCAAAAAAAATAATCAGCCTTATTTCCTTTGACACAAAAAATGGCACATGATAAATTCAAAGTGTTCAAAACGTTAAATTTTTATTTAACAAACTTTGCGTAATGAGGAGGCTGCTTTTATGAGTCAAACACTTTTCATTGACGGAAAGTGGGTGGGCGCCAAAAAAGGCGAGACCCGCCACATTATCAATCCTTACAATCAAGAGCATATTGAAACCGTCAGTGAAGGAGACAGAGAAGACGCTGTTCGGGCGATTGCCGCAGCGCGCCGCGCCTTTGACGACGGCGAGTGGGCGAATACGCCGGGTCTTGAACGAGGCAACATCGTATTAAAGATCGCCGAACTGATCAGACGCGACCACGAAGAGCTGGCAGAGCTTGAATCGCTTGACACCGGCAAGACGCTTGAAGAAAGCAGAGCCGATATGGATGATATTGCAAACGTATTTCAATATTATGCAGGGCTTGCGGATAAAGATGGAGGAGAAGTCATTTCTTCACCGATTCCCGATTCTAAAAGCGAAATTGTCAGGGAGCCGGTCGGTGTCTGCGGGCAGATCACCCCATGGAACTATCCGCTCCTGCAGGCCAGCTGGAAAATCGCTCCGGCTTTGGCGGCGGGCAACACAATCGTTGTCAAACCAAGTGAAATCACACCGCTGACAACCATTAAGATCTTCAAGCTGATGGAAGAAGCCGGTGTGCCTAAAGGGGTTGCCAACCTTGTTCTCGGTCCCGGAGCTACTGTCGGCGATGAACTTGCCAGAAATACAGACGTCGACTTAATTTCTTTCACCGGCGGAATTGAAACCGGAAAGAAAATCATGCAGGCTGCAAGTGCGAATGTGAAAAAAATTGCGCTTGAGCTTGGCGGGAAAAATCCGAATATTGTGTTTAAAGACGCAGATTTTGACGTAGCGGTTGACCAGGCGCTGAATGCGGTATTCTTCCACGCAGGACAGGTTTGCTCCGCGGGCGCTCGTCTTCTCGTTGAAGAATCCATTCATGACGAGTTTGTCGCAGAGCTTGTCAAACGTGCGAAAAAAATCAAGCTCGGCAACGGATTCCACGAGGAGACGCAGAGCGGTCCGCTCATTTCAGCTGAACACCGCAGCAAAGTAGAAAAATATGTGGAAATCGGCCTGCAAGAAGGCGCCAAGCTGGAAACAGGAGGAAAGCGTCCGGAGGATCCGGAACTTGCAAATGGATTTTTCTATCTGCCGACGATTTTCTCGGGCTGTACATCAGATATGAGAATCGTTCAGGAAGAAGTATTCGGTCCTGTATTAACAGTTGAATCATTCAAAACAGAAGAAGAAGTTGTCTCACTTGCAAACGATACGATTTACGGCTTAGCCGGCGCCGTTTGGTCAAAAGACATCGAAAAAGCGGGACGCGTTGCTTCCAAACTGCGCATGGGAACCGTCTGGATCAATGATTTCCACCCGTATTTCGCACAAGCGCCTTGGGGAGGTTACAAGCAGTCAGGCATCGGCCGCGAGCTTGGCCGCATGGGCCTTGAAGAATACACAGAAGTGAAGCACGTCTACCGCAATACGAAACCGGCGGCTGTCAATTGGTTTAAAGCATAAGAAGGAGGAAATGATTCATGACTTTAAATATGAAAGTAGAAGCGATGAACAAATTCCACACGTTTGAAATCCCGACCGTCATTAAGCATGGAATCGGAGCCGTTAAACATGTGGGTGAAGAAGTAAAAAAACTTGGCGTTTCAAAAGCGCTGCTTGTCACAGACCCCGGCATCTACAAGGCAGGTGTCACAAACCCGGTCGTTGAATCCCTTCAGGAAGCAGGCGTTGAAGTTGTCGTCTTTAATAAAGTCGAGCCGAATCCGCCTGTTCGTCTTGTCGCTGAAGGTTCCAAGCTGTATGCTGAAGAAAACTGCGACGGCCTTGTAGCAGTCGGGGGCGGAAGTTCAATGGATACGGCGAAAGCGATCGGAGTCGAAGCCACTCATGAAGGCTCGGTTCTTGACTATGAAGCGGCGGAAGGAAAGAAGCCGCTTGAAAACCGGATTCCTCCGCTTACAACGATCCCGACGACTGCCGGAACAGGCTCAGAAGTGACACAATGGGCGGTTATCACAGATGAAGAACGCGAATTTAAATTCAATACGGGCGGTCCGCTGATTGCTGCTCACTTGACCGTTATCGATCCTGAATTGCATGTATCAATGCCTCCGCATGTCACAGCGATGACAGGCGTTGACGCTTTAGCTCACGCCATCGAGTGCTATACGATGAAATTTGCCCAGCCGATAACCGACGCGGTGGCCCTTCTTGCGATCGAATACGGCGCACATTACATCCGCAGAGCGTTTGCCGATGGGGAAGATCTTGAAGCGAGATACGGCATGGCGCAGGCGGCTATGCTTGCAGGTCTTTCTTACGGAAGCGAATCTGCAGGCGCTGCTCACGCGATGAGCCAGACGCTAGGAGGAATCATTCCTGTCGCGCACGGTCAATGTGTGGCGGCGATGATGGGGCCTGTAATGGAATACAACTGGAAAGGCTACCCTGAAAAATTCGCCCGCATTGCAAAAGCGTTCGGCATTGACACAAGCGGCATGTCTACAGTGGAAGCGGCTAAAGCTGCAGTGAACTGGATGTATCAGCTTGTGGAAGACTTGGAGATTCCCAGTCTTGAAGAGCAAGGCGTATCACCTGACATGATCGACCGCCTTTCAAAAGAAGCGATGAAAGATCCGCAAACGGTCGGAAACCCGAGAGACCTGAACGAAAAAGCGTACAATTGGATTTACAAACGCTGCTTTAATCTAACCCCGAAAACTGTATAAAGAAATGCATGAAGCCCGCTGTGTGAGCGCACAGCGGGCTTTCTCCATTTGAGAAAAAAAGGGGAGCGTTGTAAAATAAATCACATCTTAATTAAAGGGGATGGGTTGCATGTGGAAAAAGCACACGGCTGTTGCAGAGAACGTATACATAGCGGACACACCGTCATTTGTGACAGAGAAGCAGGAAAAGATTGTGATCGATTACGGGGGAATACCGGGTGATCTGCATTTTGGACTGACGAAAAAAGCGGGAGCAAGGGAGCCGATGTATAAAAGAGGAACGGAGATTTTCAACAGGAGGCAGATTTCAATTGTCTCAGTCGAAGAGTGTCTTGAAATTGCCGGACGGCTGAACATTCCTGCGGTCCTTCCGGAATGGCTCGGGGCCAATATCGCATTAAGCGGTCTGCCTGATTTAACCTCATTAAGAGAAGGAAGCAGAATCGTTTTTCCAAGCGGCGCCTCTCTGTTGAGCGAGGGTGAAAATGAGCCGTGCATTCAGCCCGGAGAAGTCATTCAGGAGCAGTTTCCCGACAAACCGAAGCTTGCTTCGCGCTTTGTGCGCCATGCGATGGGAAGAAGGGGAATCGTCTGCGTCGTCGAACGCCCCGGCTTGATCCATCAAGGCGACCAGGCAGAAGTGTGGGCGTATTCGCCTGCTGCCATGAAAGACGCCAGGTCGTTTGCCTGAGCGGATGAAAAGCCCCGGTCTCTAAAACCGGGGCTTTCCGCTTATTGCAATAGTTTTTGTTTAATTTCGTTGATCTGTTTAATATGCCTTCTTTCATGGTGGCCGATGAAGTCGAGCCACTGCCTGACCGTAAGCTCTTCGAAAACAGGATGCGGCAGCACCCTTTGAAAATCTTCATCGTGAAAGGCGGCGATGACTGAAGTTAATTGTGTTCTGACATTGTCGAGCTCAGCTTTGAGGGTTAAAGCATCCGCCGTTTTTCTTTCAGGCTCTGCATATGGAGGCGCCTTTCGTTTGGAGCTTCTGTCTTCCGACTGATGCACCGGTTTATCTTCGATTGTTTTGACCGGTGCATGCTTGATTTGTTCCTTCAGGATTTGAAGTGCCATCAGGTCGATTCTTTTCAGGTGGTCGATCACTTCTTGAATGCTCCATTCGTCCTCCGCCGGCCTTTTATTCAGCGTTTCGTCTGACAGGCCTTGGATCTCGCTCCAAAGTTCTTTTCTCGCTTCATTAAAAATGCTCATCATATCCCCTCCTGTTTTTACTGTACCATATCGCAGGCTGGTAAAATAACCAAAAAACACTCGATTTTCGCATCGCCATCGGATATGCTTAAGAAAAATGAATAGAAGGAAGGATTTATTTGAGAACAACATTGTACCCGTATATCGCATTAGTGGTCGGGGTGCTGGCTGTGTCTTCCTCCGCCATCTTTGTCAGACTGTCAACGGCCGACGCTGGAATCATCGCTTTTTATCGTCTCTTTTTTTCCGCTTTGCTGATCTTTCCTTTTTTCTGGGGGAAAAGAAAAGAAGTCTTGAGTTTTTCGAAAAAAGACTGGCTGTTTTCAGCGGCAGCGGGGTTCTTTTTGGCATTTCATTTTATTTTATGGTTCCGTTCGCTTGAATACACCTCAGTGGCGAGCTCGGTTGTTCTTGTTACGCTGCAGCCGATTTTTTCTTTTATCGGTACATACTTTTTATTTAAAGAAAGAGTCTCGTTCGCCGGAATCATCAGTGCGCTTCTCGCGATCGGCGGAAGCGCGTACATCAGCTGGGGGGATTTCAAAGTAAGCGGCCAGGCGCTCTACGGCGACATTCTTGCACTGTTGGCGTGTGCGCTTGTGACCGCATATCTGCTGTTTGGCCAGCATGTCAGAAAACGCCACAGTTTGACCGTTTACACTTTTATTGTGTATGGAATCAGCGCCATCACTTTATGTCTGTACTGTCTGTTTTCGGGCGCCGCCTTTTTTTCTTATCCTGCGTCAGATTGGGGATATTTCTTCCTGCTTGCCGTCATTCCGACTTTGCTCGGTCACTCGCTGTTTAACTGGGTGCTGAAATGGCTGAGCACAAATATGATTTCTGTGGCGATTTTATTTGAACCAGTCGGAGCGGTTGCGCTGGCGTATTGGATTTTAGACGAATCCGTCATGATGACGCAGGTGATCGGCGGAGCGGTGATTTTTTCAGGCATCATCCTGTTCATGGCCTCGCAAAGCATGAGGAAAAACACCGTCCCGGCCGTGCAAGGGAAAACGCATAAAGCCCTTTAAAGTTTGCACCTTATCCGGTCAAAATATCTTCGCTTGAATAGCGGATGTTTTCCTGTTCAGGTTTGGCCAGGGAAAACGCCAATGTGAGCGGCCCGAGTTTTCCGAGAAACATAATGAAAATAATCATGATCTTTCCGATAGGGGTCAGGTCTGCCGTAATCCCCATTGACAGGCCGACCGTGCCGAAGGCTGATACGACTTCAAACAAAATCGCCAAAAACGGCTTAGGTTCTGTCATATTTAAAATAAAGACAGCCGCTAAAATCAACAGCACACTGATAGTCGAAATAGCGAGCGAACGAATGATCAATTGGTCTTTCAGCGTTTTTTTTGCTATCGAAATATGTTTTTTGCCTTTTAAAAAAGTGATCACCGACAGGAGAATGACAAGAAACGTCGTCAGCTTGATTCCTCCGCCGGTCGATGCGCTCCCCGCTCCGACAAACATAAGAAGGAGCAAAAGTGTGATCGTGCTTTCGTGCAGGCTCCCGATGTCTGTCGTGTTAAACCCGGCTGTTCGCGGGGTCACTGCCTGAAAATAGGCGCCCCAAAGTTTTTCAGCTGGCGGAAGCATGCCGAGCGTTTTTTGATTTTGATACTCAAGCAGAAAGATAAAGATCATGGCTGACAAATTGATGATAAACGTACCGTATATCATCAATTTCGAATGAAGGCTTAACTTTTTAAAGCTCCGCTTATGCCATAGATCAGACAATACGGTAAACCCTATCCCGCCGATGATGAACAAAAAACTGATCACCAGGTTGACGAGCGGATCGCCTTCATACCACATTAAACTGTCCGGCCAAATGGAAAATCCGGCATTGTTAAAGGCGGAAACCGCGTGGAACAGGCTGTAGTAGACGCCGCGTGCGAAACCGTATTCAGGAACCCATTTGACAGCCAGTATCAGCATGGCCAGCATTTCAATCGCAAAGGAGTAAATAAACAAACTTTTGATGAGCTTTATGATCCCACCTAAAGAAGTTTGATTGAGCGACTGTTGAATCAACAGCCGTTCTTTCAGGCCGATTTTTTTTCCGAGCATGATAAAAATGAGGACCGCAAATGACATGATGCCGAGTCCCCCGAGCTGGATGAGAACGAGGATCATGAGCTGACCGAACAACGTATAATCCGTGCCTGTATCAACGACGGCTAAACCGGTAACAGTCATCGCCGAGGTCGAAGTAAAAAGCGTATCAATCCAGCCTATGGGTTTAGACGTCGCTGCCGGCGTCTTCAATAAAAGGGTTCCTAATATGATGAAAAATAAAAACACCAGCACGAGCAGTTGGGACGGGCTTAATTGAATCTGTTTAAACTTCACGGTTAATCGCCCTTTTTTTCAAAGGTCTCAATATCTTTGTTTTGCCCGATCACAATCAAAATATCGTTTTCATATATCATGTCATCAGCGCTCGGTGCGATGATGAAATGCCCGTCTCTTTTTATGCCGACGATGTTGCAGCCGAAGTTGGCGCGTACATCGATATCCCCCAGGCTTCTTTTGTCCAGCTTTTTTGTTGCCACAATTTCGACGATGCTGTAGTTTGGCGACAGCTCAACAAAATCGATCATCTTTTCCGAGGTGATATGGCTGGCTATCCGCTTGGCCATATCTTTTTCGGGATGAATGATACGATGGACGCCGATTTTATGCAGAACCTTTTGGTGATAGTCATTTTGCGCCTTCGTCCATACTTTGGGAACGCCCATTTCAATCAGCAAAAGCGAGGTCAGAATGCTTGCTTCAATGTCATCGCCGAATGATACAAAGGCGTGATCGATGTTGCGTATCCCGATTTGTTTCAATGTATTTTCATCAACGGCATTGGCGCAAATGGTGTAGGTTGCAAAAGCAGAATATTCGTTTACTTTTTCTTCGGATTTGTCGATGCCTAAGACTTCCGCCCCTTTTGCGTGGAAGGCTTTCACAAGGCTGCCGCCGAACTGGCCGAGCCCGAAAACGGCATAAGATTTCTGCATCCGTGTTCACCCTTTTACCTGTTTTTCTTATAGTGTTTACTTTTTTAAAAGAAAAACACACAGGGATGTACAAGAATCCGGAAGAGTGCAAAGCCGGAGAGCCGCCTTGAGGCGGCTTCGGTGTCAGCTGAGTGAGCCTCCGGTTTCGCGAATGTCTTGTTCGTGAAGGGCGGAGACGACGGCGGCTATTCTAAGTCCTTCGACGATCGTTTCAAGGCTGAGACTCGGCTCGGGTTTATCGATTGTTTGTTCGGGGAGAAACGGAATGTGGATGAACCCTCCGCGGATGTTTGCCGAGGTGCGGTCTATACGGTGCATTAACTGGTAAAAGAGATGGTTGCATACGAAAGTTCCCGCTGAATTGGAGACGGAGGCCGGTATTCCGTTTTTTCTCAACTCTTTCACAATGAGCTTGATCGGAAGCGCGGACCAGTAAGCAGCAGGCCCGTCTGCCGCGATGGGTTCATCGATCGGTTCCCGGTCTTCATTATCCGGAATGCGAGCATCATCGATGTTGATTGCGATGCGTTCCGGCGTAATATGAGCCCTGCCGCCTGCTTGCCCTGCGCAAATGACGACATCGGGTTTGTGCTTTTCGATCGCTTTTTTCAAAACGGCCGCTGAATGATGAAAAACGGTCGGAATCTGCTCCGCTGCGATAGAGACGCCTTCTGCTTCCTCTCCGTTCAGCCGTTTTACAGCTTCCCAGGACGGATTGACTGTTTCTCCCCCAAAGGGGTCAGATCCTGTCAGCAGTACTTTCTTTCCCATATCGATCACTCCTGAATATGAATGTAAAGTGCAAAATACCCATTCAGCAGATGTCTGAATGGGTATTTTGAGGATGTAGTCACCCGCCTGCTCCACGAGAAGCCAAAAGTATCTCATTGCTTTGGGAAGCCGCTTCAGGAGCGTGATTTGCAAACGAAAAGCTGAAAACAGTGCCTAATACAAATACAGCTAACAACACTTTTTTCATCCTATTCTCCTCCTCTTCCGGCAAGTTTACTTGCCTTGTCTGTTTTAATGTAGAAATATATGGCTTCTTCGTATAACTTATTTTCCCTATAGTAATTCGCTACGTCCATCAGCAATTCCTCCAGATCAACCCATGCTTTTTTATCTTCTAATTGGTGAATAAAGTCCTTGATTACTTCCAGTTTATTCTGACAATCGGAATGTAATGTATATAAAGTTTTGAATTTTAATTCGAAAATTTCGCTATTCACTTCTTGAGCTTTTTTAAAGCCTGTGTCGATCCATTTAAAAGCTTGGTCGGGATCGTTGGTTTTGAAAAGAGACCTTGTGTTTTCATATACACATAGAAGGTAAGCATACTTGGCTTTCGTTTCAAAGTCTTTGATTGCAAAAGCTTTATTATAATACTTCAGCGCTTCTTCGTGTTTATCTTCCTTACTCTTCAAAAAGCCCATATTATAGTAGGTATAAGGCAAAAGATATTGGTCGCCGATTTTTTCGGTTTTTTCAATTGCTTCCTTTAACAATACTTCACTTTCGGCAAACTTAAATTGGTCAATATAATTGAGCCCGATCAGCATTTTGCAGTTGATGACCCGCTTGGCATACCCGTCATACCCTTGGAAGATGCCTGAGGCAATGTTGATGTGGTGAATCGACAGCCATGTCGCTTTTAAGTTGTAATACAAAACACCGATTTTATAATGAAATTCGGCTTTTTCAATTTCATTTTGAATGACGCTCAGCCTTTTTTCCGCTATTCTGAAAAAATTAAGCGCTTCTGTATGGTTTTGCTTGTAGTCTTCATAAATCCCTTTGAACAGATAAAAATAATAATTCAGCTTATCGTCCGTACTTTTTGGATCTTTGTCCTTAAAACTGATGGCTTCCAATTTTTCTGTGGAAGATTGGGAGATATCTTCAAGAAGAAGCCTTAAGCGAAAATCCAGCATTTGATAATAGAGAAGAACGTCATGATCTTCTTCCATCTTTTCAATTGCTTTATCTATGTCATCTTTCATTTCGATTGAACCTGAAATGTCTCGTTTTTTCATCAGTATGTACCAGTCGTTCAGCATATTGGCGACTTCTTGAGAAGCCACGGCTTTGGCCATTCTTTTCCCTCCAATCTTTGTGAATTTTTTGTAAATTGAAGTTCTATTAATCATAGCATAAACTGCCGCCGTCTGTGAATAACACGGAAATGCATGTTTGTTGGCGAAAAAATTCATTCCCGAAATTAAATCGTCATTTTCCAAAAAAAGTGCGCGAAAAAAGCGAAAACCGCGCCAAGCGGAATACAGGAGATCATTGCGGTTCCGTTGACCAGCCCGTCAGCTCCGCTTATTTTCAGGGCTTCCCGGTAGCCTATTAAAAAGTGGATGATCGATAGGACGTAACATAAGAGCATCATATAGTAAGGATTCATTTGCATACCTCCTCTATTCGCTTTACTATATTACATTCAATAGAGGGGAAGATTATGCCTGTTTAAACAAGAAAAAGAAGAAAATATTATAGACGAAAAGATTTTCAATTACAATACATGTTTTTTAAAATATTTCCACTATAATCAAGATGATAGATAAATTTAGGGGGTCATACGAAATGAAAAAAAGGCTGATGTCACTATTGGTCTGCATCCTGGTTTTAGTGCCGGCAGCAGGGGCTTTTGCCGCTCCGAAACAGGCCGAGCTTCAAGAGTATCTTGGAGAAATAGGAATGACAGAAAAAGAATTGGAATCTTATTTACAGGATACATATGATGAAAGTTTAAAAGATTTTGAGTCGGTGGAAGAGTTGAAAGATTTTTTAGGGCAAAGACTGACTAAACAACTTTTGGCATCCTATTTAAAAGAATACGGATTGAGCGAAAAAGAAGCGGCTGACCTTTTTGTTGAAAATGGCTATATGGAAAGCGGCCAAAACATTCTCGACGTGTTTATGTTTGAATACGAATTGGACGATGCGCTTTTCACTGTGACATATGAAGGAGAAGACGATTTTCAGATCGGGAACATGTTTCAAGAATTAGGTGTGGATGATCAGGAGTGGGAAAGACTCGTGAATCATCTCCGAAAAGTGCGCGATAACAATCCGAACCTTGAAAATGATTTGATGGCTCTTGGAGAACGTCTTGAAGCGGTAGCCGATTTCGAGTCTGTATCAGAGCTGTCAGCTCAGGATATCGCTGAAATGCTGTCCATTTTAAACGATCTTCAGAAGACGCTTGAAGTGAAAACGAAATACTATCTTGTTAAAGACGGAAAGAAAAAAGAAGTGTCTTTGACAACGCTTGTCAGCGCGGAAGATGTGAAGGGAGCAAGCCTTCTGGTGGAAGTATACGATCTGCAAGGCAATTTCATTTTGGATGTATTGCTGACGCCTGACATGATCGGATCTGATTTAATTCATGACACAGGGTCAAAAGTGAAGCAAACCCACACGGCTGTCAAACATGATGCAAAGCCATCTCATGTGAAAAAGACGGTTAAAGGTGCAAAGCTTCCGAAAACGGCCGGGCATTACGCGGAATGGTCGATCTTAGGCGCCGTTCTGATGTTTGGCGGCTTCTTCATGATCAGAAGGCTTCGCAAAGCGGCTTAACATGTCACTTCCCATTCTAATTATGTAGAGAATGGGAAGTTTTTATAAGGAGTGAAAGGAAATTAAGGCACATCGAAAAAAGATCATCTGGCTCGCAGCTATTGCGATGGTTGTGTGCGGCGCTTATTTTACAACAACGAATGTGTTCAAGTTAATGCACGGCTACGCTCTTTTTTCATTTCAGCAGATGAAAGAAGAAGAAAAGCCTGAAAAACCTCCGATGCAGACGGCGAAAAAAGAAAAGACGGTGATTGATCAAACATTTAAAACCGGGGAGAAAATCGGTGATCTTGTCATTCCGAAAATCAATGCAAGGATTCCTATATATCACGGGACAGATGAAGACGAGCTGCAAAAAGGCGTGGGCCATTTCGCGGGTTCCGTTCTGCCTGGAGAAGATGACAACTCGGTTTTATCTGGGCACCGGGATACGGTTTTCCGAAAACTCGGCCGAGTGGGGAAAGGCGATCAGTTAATTGTTGAAGCTTCCTACGGAACTTTTACATACAAAGTGAAAAAGGTCCGAATCGTGGATGCGGATGACAGGACGGTGATTGTACCAAAGCCGAGAGCGACATTGACGGTTTCCACCTGCTATCCTTTTGACTTTATCGGTTCAGCACCGGAGCGGTATATATTGGTCGCAGATTTGATTAAAACATAAAAAAACAGCGGAATCTCGGGCGAGTCCGCTGTTTTTTGTGTTACCTCATGTTTGATCTGTTTTCCAGGAGTTTTGGCGCGGTTAGCAGCAGTAAACAAAGGACGATTGTGCAGACAACGAAAGACGGTAGCATATATGTTCCGTTATATACTAATGAATAAATCCATACCGGAGTGCCTTCAGGCGCATAGTTTCCAAAAAAGACAGCGCCGCTGATGACATGTGCGAGAAATTTCAGTCCGCTTCCGAGAAAGACGGCCAGCGTAACATAGAAAATGATCTTTCCTTTTTGTTTCTCGATTGAAGCATTTCTGATCGATCCGGCAAAAAAGCCGCCGATTCCCGCGGCTGTCGGCGCGATAAAGTAATCAAGAAAAAGCTGCAGAGGATGAACAACGTAATATCCTCCAGTGACAAACTGAAGCAATCCGGCTAAAAACCCGGTTGCCAGCCCTGCCTTCAGCCCCCATCTAAAGGAGATCAGGAAGATCGGAATCATCATGACGGCGATTGAACCGCCTTGAGGCATTTTTAAAAACATTCCGGACACCATATCAAGTATAAGTGCTATTGCTGTCATAATCGCAATTTCAATCAGCTGTACAAGTTGTTTAGATTGATTCATCATAACCCTCACTTTTGATGAACAAAGGGATACTGGACTTCTTTCCCATTAAAAAAAGCAATGCGGGGAAGGAGTAGGAAAGTTTTCCACGCACTGCTTTGGATGCAATTAGAAATGACTTTGCCACATCCCTACGCCAGCGTTAACTAACAGGTTCAAAGGGTCAGAACGGTCGTTCACTCTCAGCCTCGAGGCTCCCCTTGTGGTCATCAAGTTATTTAGTTATATTCTACTATACTAAAAAAAGAAACGGACGACAAGCTGATTTTTCGAAAAATTTTGCTTAATTTCTCCAATATGTAGCAAGGCAAACATCTTTTCCTTTATAATAGAACTTATTCGTACGTACAAGATCAGTAAAGGGTTGATCTGATGGGTGAACTTACAAAATACAGCATGGTGAAAAATAAAATTAAATCGTGGATATATGAAGGCAAAGTGAAGCCGGGCGAAAAAATTCATTCGGAAAACGAATTGATGAAAATATTTGGTGTAAGCAGGCATACGATCCGGCAAGCGATTGGCGACCTTGTTCATGAAGGGCTTTTATACAGAGAGCAGGGCTCAGGGACGTATTGCTCCCACCGTCTTCAGCTTTCTGAAAAAGGAAGGGAAAGAAATAAGATGATCGGGGTCATGACGACTTACCTTTCGGATTACATTTTTCCTTCTATTATAAGAGGAATCGAATCGTCCCTGTCCAGTGAAGGATACACCCTTGTCGTCGCGAGCACCAATAATGACAATGAAAAAGAAAAACAATGCCTTGTGAATATGCTTGACAAAAAAATTGCCGGGTTGATCGTGGAGCCGACGAAAACAGGAAGCTTTAACCCGAATTTAAGTTACTATTTGACGCTTGAACAACATCATATTCCGTATTTGATGATCAACCAATTTTATCAGGAGTTAAATCCGCCCCATTTCATTTTGGATGATGAACACGGCGGTTTTATCGCCACGGAGCATTTGATTAAGCTCGGCCATGAAAAAGTGTTCGGTTTCTTTAAACAGGACGATATGCAGGGCGCCAACCGGATGAAAGGATTTATCCGTGCTTTCAGAGAAAACGGCTTGTCGTTTTACCCTGAAATGGTCGTGACGTACACAACAGAGAACAAAAAACAAAAAACGATAGCTGAAACCAGGAAGCGGCTTTCTTCATCAGACCGTCCGACTGCTATATTCTGCTATAACGACGAGATCGCGCTTATGGTGTTGGATGTCGTGAGGGAATTCGGTTTGAAGGTGCCGGAAGACATATCGATTGTGGGATATGACGACTCACACTTGAGCGAGGCATCTGAAGTGAAGCTGACGTCAGTCACCCATCCGAAAATGCAGATGGGGATTGAGGCGGCAAGATGGATGATTGCCAAAGTTGAGGGACGCAACACGGATCAGCTTGAGCATTCCACCGTCTACAAACCTGAACTGGTTGTCAGACATTCGACCGCCAAGCTGAAAAGGTAGGCTGTATAAGCTTTATCCGCCAACCAGCGTGAATGAAAATATATCCTGTTAAAAAGCTCCGGAATGAGGAGCTTTTTATTCAAGTGAAAGCTGATAGCGGAGAGTTTAATGTCATCCTCGAAGCTTCGGCCCATGTGCAGCTTTAGCAAATCGATTTTTAAAGACCGCTGTATACCTTTATATAGAAGAAAGCGGTAAGGAGAAATAAATGGCGTCAATTGCCGGCTGGTCGAGATAATCAGGAATCATCGGAGTCAAAATCATTTGATTATTATTTTTTTAAAAAAGCTATTGTGTAAAACGAAAATAGATGTTATATTTGTATCCGCCCCTAAAAAGGAGGCTTTATAAAAACAACTTCGAAAATCTTTTAAAAAAAGTTGTTGACATTCACAGTGATAGAATGTTATATTAGTAAAGTCGCTTCTTCGAGAGGCGGAAATGATCTTTGAAAACTAAACAAGACAAAACGTACCTGTTAATTCATTAAATAAATCGCACACATGTTGTGCGTAGTCATTATCAAACTTCATGGAGAGTTTGATCCTGGCTCAGGACGAACGCTGGCGGCGTGCCTAATACATGCAAGTCGAGCGGACCGACGGGAGCTTGCTCCCTTAGGTCAGCGGCGGACGGGTGAGTAACACGTGGGTAACCTGCCTGTAAGACTGGGATAACTCCGGGAAACCGGGGCTAATACCGGATGCTTGATTGAACCGCATGGTTCAATTATAAAAGGTGGCTTTTAGCTACCACTTACAGATGGACCCGCGGCGCATTAGCTAGTTGGTGAGGTAACGGCTCACCAAGGCAACGATGCGTAGCCGACCTGAGAGGGTGATCGGCCACACTGGGACTGAGACACGGCCCAGACTCCTACGGGAGGCAGCAGTAGGGAATCTTCCGCAATGGACGAAAGTCTGACGGAGCAACGCCGCGTGAGTGATGAAGGTTTTCGGATCGTAAAACTCTGTTGTTAGGGAAGAACAAGTACCGTTCGAATAGGGCGGTACCTTGACGGTACCTAACCAGAAAGCCACGGCTAACTACGTGCCAGCAGCCGCGGTAATACGTAGGTGGCAAGCGTTGTCCGGAATTATTGGGCGTAAAGCGCGCGCAGGCGGTTTCTTAAGTCTGATGTGAAAGCCCCCGGCTCAACCGGGGAGGGTCATTGGAAACTGGGGAACTTGAGTGCAGAAGAGGAGAGTGGAATTCCACGTGTAGCGGTGAAATGCGTAGAGATGTGGAGGAACACCAGTGGCGAAGGCGACTCTCTGGTCTGTAACTGACGCTGAGGCGCGAAAGCGTGGGGAGCGAACAGGATTAGATACCCTGGTAGTCCACGCCGTAAACGATGAGTGCTAAGTGTTAGAGGGTTTCCGCCCTTTAGTGCTGCAGCAAACGCATTAAGCACTCCGCCTGGGGAGTACGGTCGCAAGACTGAAACTCAAAGGAATTGACGGGGGCCCGCACAAGCGGTGGAGCATGTGGTTTAATTCGAAGCAACGCGAAGAACCTTACCAGGTCTTGACATCCTCTGACAACCCTAGAGATAGGGCTTCCCCTTCGGGGGCAGAGTGACAGGTGGTGCATGGTTGTCGTCAGCTCGTGTCGTGAGATGTTGGGTTAAGTCCCGCAACGAGCGCAACCCTTGATCTTAGTTGCCAGCATTCAGTTGGGCACTCTAAGGTGACTGCCGGTGACAAACCGGAGGAAGGTGGGGATGACGTCAAATCATCATGCCCCTTATGACCTGGGCTACACACGTGCTACAATGGGCAGAACAAAGGGCAGCGAAGCCGCGAGGCTAAGCCAATCCCACAAATCTGTTCTCAGTTCGGATCGCAGTCTGCAACTCGACTGCGTGAAGCTGGAATCGCTAGTAATCGCGGATCAGCATGCCGCGGTGAATACGTTCCCGGGCCTTGTACACACCGCCCGTCACACCACGAGAGTTTGTAACACCCGAAGTCGGTGAGGTAACCTTTTGGAGCCAGCCGCCGAAGGTGGGACAGATGATTGGGGTGAAGTCGTAACAAGGTAGCCGTATCGGAAGGTGCGGCTGGATCACCTCCTTTCTAAGGATATTATACGGAATATAAGACCTTGCGGTCTTATAGACAGGTGCGTTTAGATCTTGTTTAGTTTTGAAGGATCATTCCTTCAAAACGTGTTCTTTGAAAACTAGATAACAGTAGACATCACATTCAATTAGTAATGCAAGATATCACGTAGTGATTCTTTTTAACGGTTAAGTTAGAAAGGGCGCACGGTGGATGCCTTGGCACTAGGAGCCGATGAAGGACGGGACGAACACCGATATGCTTCGGGGAGCTGTAAGCAAGCTTTGATCCGGAGATTTCCGAATGGGGAAACCCACTGCTCGTAATGGAGCAGTATCCATATCTGAATTCATAGGATATGAGAAGGCAGACCCGGGGAACTGAAACATCTAAGTACCCGGAGGAAGAGAAAGCAAATGCGATTCCCTGAGTAGCGGCGAGCGAAACGGGATTAGCCCAAACCAAGAGGCTTGCCTCTTGGGGTTGTAGGACACTCTGTACGGAGTTACAAAGGAACGAGGTAGATGAAGAGGTCTGGAAAGGCCCGCCATAGGAGGTAACAGCCCTGTAGTCAAAACTTCGTTCTCTCCTGAGTGGATCCTGAGTACGGCGGAACACGTGAAATTCCGTCGGAATCCGGGAGGACCATCTCCCAAGGCTAAATACTCCCTAGTGACCGATAGTGAACCAGTACCGTGAGGGAAAGGTGAAAAGCACCCCGGAAGGGGAGTGAAAGAGATCCTGAAACCGTGTGCCTACAAGTAGTCAGAGCCCGTTAACGGGTGATGGCGTGCCTTTTGTAGAATGAACCGGCGAGTTACGATCCCGTGCAAGGTTAAGTTTGAAAAGACGGAGCCGCAGCGAAAGCGAGTCTGAATAGGGCGCATGAGTACGTGGTCGTAGACCCGAAACCAGGTGATCTACCCATGTCCAGGGTGAAGTTCAGGTAACACTGAATGGAGGCCCGAACCCACGCACGTTGAAAAGTGCGGGGATGAGGTGTGGGTAGGGGTGAAATGCCAATCGAACCTGGAGATAGCTGGTTCTCTCCGAAATAGCTTTAGGGCTAGCCTCAAGGTAAGAGTCTTGGAGGTAGAGCACTGATTGGACTAGGGGCCCCTACCGGGTTACCGAATTCAGTCAAACTCCGAATGCCAAAGACTTATCCTTGGGAGTCAGACTGCGAGTGATAAGATCCGTAGTCGAAAGGGAAACAGCCCAGACCGCCAGCTAAGGTCCCAAAGTATACGTTAAGTGGAAAAGGATGTGGAGTTGCTTAGACAACCAGGATGTTGGCTTAGAAGCAGCC